>CAYXRG010000004.1:46034-127371 GCA_964467575.1 uncultured Caldilineaceae bacterium
GCCTGCGCCCGAGCGAAGCGCGCCGTCGGGGCCTGCGCCTGCGGCCATTGCGTCTGCACCGGCCCCGCCTCCGTCTCGACCTGACGTACTAACTCCGCATATTGTGGGCGGTGCGCACGAATGGCGTCTGCCCAACATGCACGATATGCTCAACGATTGGGCGCGTCAAGTCGACAGCGACGATCTGATCCGCCGCCAGGGCCGGCTAATCCAGGAAACCCTGGCTCTCTTTGGCGTGCCCGCCGACTTTGAAGGTGCGTACAAAGGCCCATCCGTCACCCAGTATCTAATCAAGCCGGGTTATGTCGAGCGGACAGTGCGCGGGGAAACCCAGCGTGTCAAGGTCAAAGTCTCCAAAATCGCCGGCCTCGCCAACGACCTGGCTTTGGCGCTCGCCGCGTCGAGCGTCCGCATCGAAGCCCCGGTGCCCGGCACAAACTACGTCGGCGTCGAAGTTCCCAACCACGAAAGCAACGTCGTCGGCCTCAAGGAACTGATGGAAAGCGAAGCCTTCCAGAACCTAAAGGGCAAGCTTGGCTTTGCCTTGGGGGAAGACGTCAAGGGTCAGCCCATTGTCGCCGATCTGGCGCGCATGCCCCATCTGCTCATCGCGGGCGCAACCGGCTCCGGTAAATCGGTCTGCATCAACTCCATCATCGCCTGCCTCCTGCTCTCTCACACGCCCGATTCGCTGCGCCTGCTCATGATCGACCCCAAAATGGTCGAACTGAGCATGTACAACGGCATCCCCCACCTCCTCAGCCCCGTCGTCACCGAGATCGACCGGGCGTCGGGGGTGCTCTTCTGGGCGGTCAAAGAAATGGAGCGGCGCTACCAACTGTGCAGTGCGGCTAACGCACGCGACATTGAACGCTACAACGCCTACCTGCTTAAACGCAACGAGAAGCCCTTGCCCTATATCGTCATCGTCGTCGACGAAATGGCCGACCTGATGATGGCCTCACCGGAGGAGGTCGAAAAGCACATCTGTCGCATCGCGCAAATGGCCCGCGCCGTCGGCATCCATTTGATCGTGGCCACACAACGACCATCTGTGGACGTGATTACAGGTCTGATCAAGGCCAACTTCCCGGCGCGCATCGCCTTCGCCGTCAGCAGCCAGGTAGACAGCCGCGTGATCCTCGATGTGCCCGGCGCCGAACGACTCCTCGGTCGCGGCGACATGCTCTTCATGGCTGCGGACGCGAGCAAGCTCGAACGCATCCAGGGCGCCTGGCTAAGTGATGACGAGATTTCGCGCATCGTGCGCTACTGGAAGGGCGGGCGCAGCCTGGAAGCAGAGCACGACGAACCTATTGACACAGCCCTGCCGCCTGCCGCCCCGCCGCCATCCGACAAAGCCGGCGCCCCTGCGGTGCTTGATCCCGCAGCAACAGAAGCGGTGACCGCTCAAGCGCAGTTGTTCGATGAGATCGACCGCATGAAGGCTGTGCAGGCGCGTGATGAGCTTTTCGACGACGCCGTGCGCATCGTCCAAGAATCAGGCCGCGGCTCGGTCAGCTTGCTCCAGCGCAAGCTGCGCATTGGCTACAGCCGCTCCAGCCGTCTCGTCGAGCAGCTCGAAGAGGCCGGCATCCTCGGCCCCGACCTGGGCGGCAATCAGGGTCGCCAGGTGCTCAAACGACCGCAACCCGGCGCTTCCGACGAACGCCCCCCTCACATCATCGGCGGACGTGACGATCATGACACGCCGCGCGTGTGGATGTAGCGGGGATGCGCCGGCTCGCATCCCTCCCGACTTCAGGAACCTTCTCTCACCCGCTCCATCACTTGCACGGAGCGGCGTTTGTCCTGCTCGTCCTCCTAACCCTCCTGACGGTTAGCGGCTGCAGCGGCGCAAAAGACCAGCACTCGTCCCTCTTACGACAGATGGATGCCAGGCTTGCCCGCGTCGAGACTGTTCAAGGCCGCCTGGACATCTCCCAGGGTCCGGTGACGCTCAATCAGAAATTCTGGCTACAGCGCCCTTCGTACCTGCGCACCGAAACTGAGTCCGGGCCGGGCGCTTTCCTGGGCGTAATCGTCGCGCTCAACGACAGCGAGGGCTGGGTCTACTCGCCTGCACTGAACATGGCCACCGTAGTGGATCGCACTGACTACACGCCCGACCTCGCGGGCGAAGCCGGTGCAGGGTCATCGCTTGAACGGCTGCCGGGCGACATCCGCCGCGCTGTCGAAGCGCGTTACCCGTTGCACAAGGTCGAGAGCGACGTCATAGCGGGGCGCCGGACGGACCACTGGGAGATTAGCGTGCCCGCCGGCGATGCATCCTTCCCCGCCGGCCCGCTGCACGTCTGGCTAGACGCTGAATACGCCTACCCGCTCGCCTTGCGCGACGGCGACGGCCGCGAGCTCCGCTTCCGCTCGATCGTCTTCAACACAGCCGTCGATCCGCTCGTCTTCGTATTCGTCCCGCCGCCGGGCGCGCTCGTGCAACGCGTCGAGCCGGGCGACTGATCGTCGCCTCTCTATTCTTGTATTGACATTTATAGAAATAGACAAACAGGAATCGCCTTGTGGCCCAAAGCGCACCCGTCTCTGAGCGAGAACTCTCCTTCGCTCGCCTGATCAGCACCTCGATCACCGCACGCATCATCGTCGACACCGGCGTCCAACTCTTTAACCCGTTCCTGCCGCTCATAGCCGCCGGGCTTGGAACGAGCGTGGTGGTTATGGGGCGTCTCGTCAGCTTGCGCAGCGCCATGGGCTTGTTCTCACCGGTGTTTGGCGCGGCAGCTGACCGCTACGGCTACCGCATCGTATTACGCATCGGCCTGCTGCTATCGGCAGCCGGCATGCTTGCCGTCGGCGTCAGCGCCTCGATATGGCCCGCTGCCATCGGTATGGTCGTCGCCGGGCTTGGCATGGCGGCCTTTGTGCCCACTCTCCACGCCTACCTTAGCGCCCGCCTGCCCTATTCGCGGCGCGGGCGCGGCCTCGGCATGCTAGAGTATTCTTGGGCGCTCACCGGCATCTTCGGCCTCTACCTCATGGGTCAGTTGATCAGCGCAGCGGGCTGGCGCGCCCCGTTCTTCGTCCTCAGCGCGGGACTGTTGATCATGGCAGTAGTCTTCGGCGCACTGCCTGCAGCACGCGACCCTGGTTCGCGCCCACACACAGATCGTGCAGCCGCATCCTCAGTCAGCCTTAGCGCCCGCGCCCTGAACTTTCTTCGGCTTGGCGACAACGCCCTGTCAGCCTATGCAGCCATCGGCGTCTCGTCGTTCACTCACTTTGCCGCCGTTCAGTTGATGATCGTGTATGGGGCTTGGTTCAGCGCAGAATACGGCCTTACCGCAACGCAGTTGGGGACTGTCGCCCTCATCTTCGGCGTCTTCGACCTGATCGCCAGCGTCTCGGTCAGCCTCTTCTCCGACCGCATCGGCAAACGGCGCAGCGTGTTCATCGGCTCTGTCGGCGCGCTGGCGGGCTACCTGCTACTGCCTTGGCTCAACACCGGCGCAACAATCGCCATTCTCGGCGTAGCCGTCACGCGCGGCCTCTTCGAGTTCTCCATCGTCAGCTGCATCCCCCTACTCAGCGAACAGGTCCCCACGCAGCGCGCCAAGGTCATGACCCTGTCCTCCGCCATTTCACTCGGCGCGGTGACGCTCGCTAACTTCATCGCGCCCGCGCTCTACGCCGGCTACGGCATCGCCGTGGTCGCATTCACATCCGCGGTCGCTGCGGCGGCGGGCTTGGCATTGCTGCTGCTTTTCGTCCGCGAGCCGGAGTCGTAGCGGGCGACATCGCATTCCGTCTTCACCACGCGCAAAAACAGCCGGCAGGAAGCCGTAAGCGTCCTGGCCGGTGAACGATTTCATCCCCTGAGTTCTGTGGTCTAGCGCCTCACCTCGCGACCGCTTCGCGCCCCACATCCTCAACCAGACAGGAAACCGAGGATTGCCGGCGCCAAGTCCGTCAGCCGAACGATTGCCGGCACATCGATCCCATCACGCGCCCCGACTAGCAACCCGAGCGCCGGGTTCATCGTATGCCGGCCGTGGCTGCAATCCTCCACATTGCCGTGGTCGCTGGCGATGACAATCAACGTGCGCTCCATGTCGGCCGCCTCGAGCAGCCCGCCGAGGAAATCGTCAAATAGCATCAGGTCAGCGACTGCCTCGCCTAGCTTCCGCCCATGCCCCAGCAGGTCCGTCAACCAATGCTCGTGCAGCACGAATTGGTAGGGTTGCGCCAGCCGCCACAGAGTGGCGCCCGCCTCACGCGCTTCATACACCGGCGCTTGCGCATACCCCAATTGCTCGCGCCAGCCGCGGTTGGTGTAATCAGCGCTGAGCGCTCTGGCATCGACCAAGTCTTCGTAGGCTTGGAGTCGCAATCCCGCAGTCTGCGCCGCATAGGGAATGGCGCTCAGCAAGCGTTTGCCACGCTCGACCGCTGCGAAATAACCGGCAGGGTACGCATTACAGAAGTGAGCCGCCGTGCCGCGCTCGCGCAGTTCGGAAAACAACGTCCCTTCATCCAGAATGCGGCGGACGCGTTCATCCGGACGCGGGCCATAGTGTTCGCCAAGCTCAGCCGGCGCATTGCGGCCTGTCAACAGCGCGGCCTGTCCCGTTGCGCTCTGCGGCCTGCCGTCCACGCCCAAGCACGCGTCCAACGGCGCCAGGTCGGCGCGTTCAGTCGACACGCGCCCTGTCGCCGCCAAGAGCGGATATCCATCCAGCAGTTTGTCAAGGGTCGGATAGCGACCTGCCGCCAGCGGGTTCACCGCCGGGTCGGCAGCCCCTAGCCCTACCCCATCGAGAAACAGGAACAGAACGCGTCTCAACGGTCGGCCTCGTCCATATTCGCCGCTTCTGCATCCAGCGCAACGCGCATAGCTGCAATATGGGCCGGCGTACTGCCGCAGCACGCGCCGATGTAGTTCACGCCTAACCTCAGCATCTTGACCGCGTACGCGGCCATCACCTCAGGCGTACCGTCGAATACTGTCTCCCCGTTCTCCTCATGCGGTAGACCGGCGTTACTCTGCGCCAACAAATAGACCCCACCGGGCCGGCGCTCAACCATCTGCGCCATCACCGTCTCGATCTCGGCGGGCCCATTCCCGCAATTCGCGCCGATCACGCTCACGCCCCACCCGCGGATCGTCTCCAGCGCTTGGTGCGGGCTGACGCCCATCATCGTGTGGCCGTTGGCGTCGAAACTCATGCTCGCAGCGATGGACAAGTCTTCCGATACCCGGCGCGTGGCCTTGATCGCCGCCTCGACCTCGGCAAGCTGGCTCATAGTTTCGAGCAGGATAAAGTCGACGCCCCCTGCTACCAGTCCGCGCACCTGCGTCTCGAACATGGACATTGCGTCGTCGAACGTCAGCAGACCATACGGCTCGATCAACTCGCCAGTCGGCCCCACTGATCCTGCTACCAGACAATCGCGGCCGTCCGCAGCCTGCCGGCCCAGCTCTGCCGCAGCCCGATTCAGCTCGAACGCCTGCTCCGCCAGCCCTGTATGCCCTAGCCGGGCCGCGTTCCCGCCGAAGGTATTGGTCGTAATCGCCTCCGCCCCTGCATCGGCATATGCCCGCATGATCCCACGGATCGTATCTGGCTGCGACACATTCCACAACTCCGGCGCCGTTCCCGCGGCCAGTCCCGCTGTATGCAACGTCGTGCCCATCGCGCCGTCCCCCAGCATAAAGCGCTGCGTCGCCAGTTTCGCCGCCAGTCTGTCACTCGGCATCTCTTTCTCCTGTCATTGCCGCATGGCCCGCCTCATTCGGCTCACGCCAGTTCTCGATCTCGACCGGTTCGACGGCCTCGCTCACCGTAAAGCCGAGCATCCGCGAGTAGAAGTATAACTCGCCTGTCAGGGCGCGCACGATATTGGCCGCCTGCCGAAAGCCATGCTGTTCACCCTCAAAGGCCACGTACGCGACCGGAACGCCCTTAGCGCGCAGCGCATCGACCATCCATTCGGCCTGATTGGGCGGCACCACCTTGTCCTCCAACCCCTGGAAGAAGATGATCGGTCGCGCCAACTGATCGACATGATAGATCGGCGATCGCTTCTTGTACAGATCAATGCGCTCCGGGTACGGCCCGATCAACCCGTCCAGATAGCGCGACTCGAACTTATGGGTCTCAAGGACCAGCGCCTCCAGGTCGCTTACGCCATAGTAACTCGCGCCTGCGCGGAACGCATCGCAAAACGTCAGCGCGGCCAACGTCGTGAATCCGCCGGCGCTGCCGCCGCGGATGACCATCCGCCCGCCGTCAACTAGCCCCTGCTCGGCCAGCCAGCGTGCGCCATTCACGCAGTCATCCACGTCGACGACACCCCACATGCCATCTAGCCGCTGACGATACGCCCGGCCGTAGCCTGTGCTGCCCCCGTAGTTGACATCCAGCACTGCGATGCCGCGGCTCGTCCAGTACTGGATCGACAGGCTGAGCACGTCCGTCGTAGCACTAGTAGGCCCACCGTGGCTGATCACCATCAATGGCGGCCGTTCATCATCCGGTCCCACAAAATCGGCGTTGCGCGGTGCATAGAAAAAGCCGTGCGCCGTCAACCCGCCTTCGGTAGGAAACTCCACCGGCTGCGGAACCGACACATAGCCAGTGTCGATCTGCAGATCGCTCGAGCTTCGCAATGTTTCACAGGCGCCGGTCTCCAGGTCAAGCCACACCACCGCGTTGGCCCGCGTAGGTGAGCCGCCGATGAATACCGCTTGTTTGCCGCTGACATGCACACCGCTGATCGACGTATAGGGCGTGTCGATCTCGCTCCAATAGCCCGTGTCGAGATCCAACTCACCTAACCGCCAGCGCCCTTTCGCGGTATAACTACAGACGGCCTTGTTGTTGGGGCGAACGCCGTAGGTCGGCTCATCGAAGACCCACTGTGGCCGGCTGAATTCGGCCTCTCGCTCCAGCAATGGCTGCGGCCCTTCCTCTGTCCACCGATAGAGGTTCCACCAACCAGACCGATCGCTCAAGAACAGCAGCGAACCGTCCGGCCCCCACATCGGCTGGTTGACCGACTCATCGCCGCGTACCAGGCAACGCGCGTTCGCTTCGGCGCCGTCCGGGCGGACGTCGGCTAGCCACAGGTCCGTCTTAGTCCACGGCATCTGCGGATGATTCCACGCAATCCACGCAAGCTGAGAGCCGTCCGCGTTCAGCCGCGGGTTCGAGTAGAAGTCGTAGCCCGATGCAAGCGTCACGTCCGGGGCCGCCCCATCGAGGTCTACAGCCACAATGCTGTTGATCGCCTGGCTGCCCTCGACCGTGTGGTCCTCGCGCACGCATATCAGCCGGTTGCGGCGCGTATCCGCCACGCCGTCGGCATAGCGATAGCCCGCCTGCGTGATCGCGCGCGGCGGACCGCCGCCACGCTGCACATACAGCCGTTGGTCTGCGTAATTGGAATAGACTACGAAATCGTCGCCTGCGGCAAACGCGCCGCCGCCATACTCGTGCACAAGCGTGCGCACGTTCATTTCCGGCGGCGTCGCCTCGACCATGCGCCCGTTCGCCTCGCGGCGCATCAGCACATAGCGTCCGCGCTCCGCCGGGCGCATCTCCACCCAATATATGACGTCGCCCGAAACCTGCACTTCCTGAAAGCGCACGGCGCTTTCGGCTGCCATAGCTGCGCTAATCGGCGAACGCCATTCGCCATAAGGCGCCACTGTAGGCATAGTCTAGCCTTTCTCTTGTGAGCGTGTATCGTCCGTCTCTGAAGTTGTATCCAGCTTGTTCGGTATTCCGTCGCAGCGTCCTATCGACCTGATACGCTCGAAACCGCCGCCTGCATAGCGCAGCCATGCCTGCCTGCGTTCATCTGTCCAAAGCTGGCTTGCTTTGACCGCTATCGCCTCAGCACGCGGAAACGGGTCAAGGGCGTGCGGGATGTTGATCGCGCTAACGAACTCCTCCTGGAAGCTTAGTTCGCTTGCCGTCTCCACATACTCCACCCAGCGGGCGGCCCATTCGGCCTCAGCGCGCTTGTTGCGGTCCAGCAGCAACATCCGTGCGCCGTCGCCGGCGGCATTGCCGACCGCCTTCACCCGCGCCAGTTCGCAGTCCGGGATCATACCCAACGCCATAGCATGGCGCGGGTCGATGTAGCTGCCGAAGCCCCCGGCCAACACGATGCGGTCCACACGCTCCAACCCCAACCGCTGCATGAGCAGTTTCGTGCCGGCGTACAACGCGGCCTTAGCAAGCTGAATCGCGCGCACATCGTCGGCATGGATCACGATCTCACGGCCGGTGCTGGTCTCATGTCCCCAAGCCAGTACGAATTCGGCCTTGCCTGCGCCGTTGCCCTGCGCGGTCCGCAGCCGTGGGTGAGCCGTCTGCACAAAACGCCCGTTCGGAGCCACCAGCCCGGCCCAGAACAATTCCGCAACCGCCTCGATGATGCCGGATCCGCAGATGCCAGACGCACGCACCGCAGGTGTAAGCGCCTCGCTGCGCAATCGCTGTCGCCGTTCCCGCGGCCCCTCCTTCGCGGCAACGCTATCCCCGTCCGGCTGATCGGAGCCATCCGTTACGCTAGTCACCCAATCGTCGCGGCCGATGACCTTATAGCGCACTTCCAGCGTCGCAGGGTCGATGCGTACGCGCTCGATCGCTCCTTCTGCCGCGCGCATGCCGTGTACGATCTGCGCACCCTCGAAGGCGGGACCGGTCGGGCTGCTGGCGCTGTAGACGCCCCGCCGATTGCCCAGCAGGATCTCGCCGTTGGTCCCCACGTCGATGACCAGCATCATCTCGTCTTGTGCATAGGGCGCCTCGGCCACAAGCACGGCAACATTGTCCGCGCCCACATGGCCCGCCTCGCATGGCGGAATGAATACGTTGCCCCCCGGCGCAACGGCGATGCCCAAGTCTCGCGCTTTCACGTTCAGCGCGCCATGCGTAGCCAAGCTAAACGGCGTGCCGCCTAACTCACGCGGGTTGATGCCGAGCAACAGGTGGTGCATGGTCGTGTTGCCCACCGCAACCAGTTCAACCACGTCCTGCGGCTGGATGCCGGCTGCGTCCGCCAACTCTACGATCATGCCGTTTATAGCGTCGATCACGGCCCCCTGCATACGCTCGACGCCGTCTGCGTTCAGCATGGCATAGCTCACGCGGCTCATTAGGTCTTCGCCGAAAGGAACCTGCGGGTTCATCCGGCTGGAGGCGCCTAACAGATCGCCGGTGCGCAGGTTGCACAGATGCGCGGCCATCGTCGTCGTCCCCAAATCAAGCGACGCGCCGTATATCTCATCGTGAAAACCGGGCTGGACGCGCACAACCTCCTGCCGGTTCAAGACCGTCATCGTCACACAGCGCCCGCCCCGATCCAGCGCAGGCTGAAGTTCACGCAGCGCAGAAAGATCGATGCGCAAGTCTTCCAGACCGTGCGTCTCGGCCAGTGCAGCCGCTAGCCGCTCCCAGTCCCCGCGATGGTCCTTCAGATGCGCCGGCGGCAATTCCACGTAATACAGCCGCATGGCCGCATCCACCGTCATGCGCCGCGCGATGCCCGCCCCCTTGCGCACCACCTGTTTGCGCGTCTGACTTTCTTCCGGCACGCGCACCACCAGGTCGCCGGTAACGCTGCACGCGCAACTCAGGCGTGCGCCGGGCGGCAACTTCCGCCGCTCCGCAAACGCTCGCTCTCGCTCCCCCGGCGGCGACAGGTGATTCCCGCTGCTGGTCAAGCCGAATTTGGGGAACTCGCCTTCCTCCACCAGCACCATGCACTTACCGCAAGTCTGGTGTCCGCCGCAGATCGACTCGATCTCGACGCCGAATTGTCGCGCGGCCTCCAGCAAATTGGTTTCAACCGGCACATCGCCTTGCCTGCCGTTCGGCTGAAACACGACGCGCACCGTCCTATCGCTACCCGTCCCCTCATTCCGAGGCTTCATATTCGCCATGACATCTGCGTTTCACTCCGCTTGTGGCGGCCCTGTAGCCGCTCTATACGTTCGCCTGAGGACGGTTTTATTATACCGTAGCGCCTCTACAACGCAGGATCGTAAAGTCAGGAGAACCGCCGCCGCTTCGCATCCTGCCGCGCGGCGCTGTGGTACAATCGGGATCAAAGCAGCCTGCGCCCGCAGCAGCCCCGTCTGCACGCTCCAAGTCCAAAGGACACGCGACCATGAGTTTCTCGCACCGTGAGACCCTAGAGGGCATCCTCCTTACAGACCAATATCAACTTACGATGGCCCATTTATACTATCGCATGGGCCTGCACGAATCCACCGTCCAGTTCGACCATTTCTTCCGGCGCTACCCCGATTATGGCAGCCACCAAGCCGGTTACTGCATCAACGCCGGCATGGAGTGGTTGGTCGACTGGATGCAGAATGCCCATTTCCGCGAGCAAGACCTCGACTATCTGCGCAGCCAACGCGACAGCGCAGGCCGGCGCATCTTCGCCGACGACTTCCTCGCTTGGCTCAAAGCGAACGGGCGCTTTGATTCGCTCACCCTGCGCGCCATCCCAGAAGGCCGCGTCGTCCACCCCAACGCGCCGCTCACCGTCGTGCAAGGGCCGCTGGTGATGGCCCAAATCCTGGAAACCTCTCTGCTCAACCACCTGAACTACCAGACGCTGATCGCCACAAAAGCCGCACGCATGGCCGATACAGGCCGCAATCGCCCCGTGCTCGAATTCGGCCTGCGTCGCGCCCAAGAGAAAGGCGGCAACGCTGGCGCACGCGCCGCGCTCATCGGCGGGGCCGGCTTCACTTCGAATGTCGCGGTATCCAGCCTGCTGGGCGTCCCGCCCAAAGGCACACACGCCCACAGCATGGTCCAACTCTTCATGACCCTGGGCATGGGCGAACTCGGCGCATTCCGCGCCTATGCAGACGTCTATCCGGATGACTGCCTGTTGCTCGTCGATACGGTGGACACACTGGAAAGCGGCGTGCCCAACGCCATCACTGTATTCGAGGAACTGCGCCGCAAAGGCCACCGTCCGGTCGGCATCCGTCTCGACTCCGGCGACCTTGCCTACCTCAGCATTCGCGCCGCCAGAATGATGGATGACGCAGGCTTCGCCGACACGAGCATCGTCATCTCCGGCGATCTGGACGAACTTGTCATGTGGCAGATCATCACGCAGATCAGCGCCGAAGCCCCCCGCTACGGCGTCGACGCAGACCATCTGCTCAACCGGCTGATCTACGGCATCGGCACGCGCCTCATCACCTCTTGGGGCGAACCGGCTCTGGGCGGCGTCTACAAGCTCGTCGCCGTCCAGCAGAACGGACACTGGAACTCCGCCATCAAGGTATCAGACACGCCTGCCAAGACTCCGAATCCCGGCATCAAGCAGATCTGGCGCATCTATGATCAGCGTGACAAGGCGACAGCCGACCTTCTCTGCCTCGAACACGAAGACCTAGCCAGCCAGCCGGCGCTTCATTTGCGTCACCCGATGGATCACACAAAGTATCGCACCATTCGCCGGCACGACATCTCACATATGGAGCCGCTTCTCACGGATGTCCTCATACAGGGCAAGCTCGCCGTGGAGTTCCCCTCGCTCGACACGTTGCGGGCGCGCCGCGAGACCGACATGGAACGGCTTGACCCAGGCATCCGGCGCTTGGTCAACCCCCATATCTACCACGTCTCGCTCACACCAGAGCTGTGGAATTTGAAGCAACGCCTGATTGAGGAGGCAACCCAGGAGAATGCAACACGCGAGTGATTCGCGGCCGCGCGCCGTCTGCTCGCTCCGCACCTTCCACTCCGGCTGGCGTCTGTCTCAGTCCGGAACTGATTCTTCCGCCCAAGACTCGACCACCAGCCGGAAGATGTCCGACTCGGTGATAATGCCGACCACGCGCTCACCGTCCAACACCGGCAGCCCGCTCACCTCGTACTCCAGCATGCGTTCGGCTGCTTCCTGAATCGTGTCTTCTGGGTCGATGGTTACCGGGTCATATGTCATGACATCGCGCACCTTGCGCGTGGTCATCAACAGCCGCGTCTCGCGGTCGCTGGTTTCCTCGCGCAGCGGCATGGCGCGCAAGATGTCGCTCAACGTTACGATGCCCAAAAACTCGCGATCCGCCACGATCAGCCGCCTCACGCCCTGCTCCTGCATCAGGTCATACGCTTGCGCCAACGATGCATTCGACGTGATCGTGATCGGGTTCTGTGTCATCCAGTCGTTGACTTGAGTAAGATGTCGCTTCATTGTCGCCTGCCCCTCTGCCGGGCCGCCTGCTATGCTCCGGCATCCTGCAAACGCAACACCAGAACAGACTGCTCTGCATAGCGCACTACCCCGTTCGCCACGCTGCCTAAGAAATGCGCCGGACTCGAACGGCTGCCCACCACCACCAGGTCATACAGGCCATCATGCGCAATCTTGAGAATCGCCTCCGGCACGCTGCCGCGCTGCACCAGCATCACGTCTCGCCCGATGCCGTACCCTTCCAGCTGCGCTATCCATGCCTTCACCAATTCCGACAGACGCGTTCCCTGGGCCAGCACTTGCTCCAGCGGCATAGCGCCGGACCCGTCGGCATCGTCGCGCGCCGGAGACAGGTACGACGCAGCCGACGGCGGCACAACATGCAACAATCGAAGTTCTGCGTCCATGGCGCGGGCAAACTGCGCCGCCGCATTCACCACCATCGAATCCAGCGAATCGTCCACCGCGACGCACGCCAAAATGCGCCGAAACTTGGCGCGGCGGCCCTTGTACATCAGCACGCTTGACGGGGAATGCTGCACCAAGCGCTGCGCCGTCGGGCCGATCGCATTCGACGCCCCTGCCCCGCGGTCCTGAAAGCCGCCGATGCAGAACAAATCGACCGGGCTCCGCCCAATCTGTTCTAGCAACACCTCGTCTGCATAACCGACCAACGGCACAACTTGCGGTCGCGGATCCAGTTGTGCGATCTGCTGGCAAGCATCCTCCATGATACGCCGGCTCTGGCTCGCATCGTTCCGGCCGCTCGCCACCACATAGACGGTAAGTTGGGCGCCAAGAAGCTGCGCCAAATTGCCGGCCTTGCAGATCGCCTCCTGCGCTAGGGCGGATCCGTCGGTCGCCGCTGCCATGCGCAACTGCTGGCCGGCCCCGAGCGCACGCGAAAGCGCCTCACCCGGCGCACTCACATACGGTTCTTGCACACTGCGCATGAGGAGCACCGGCGCCGACACGCTGCGCACCACGCGTTCCGCCACGCTGCCCAACACAAGCCGCCCCAATCCGGCGCGCCCGTGCGTTGTCATCGCCACCAACTCGATATCTTGTGCGGCAACATAGTCGATGATACGTTGCGCCGGCTCACCGAACTGCACCTCTGCCGAGGCTGTATAGCCGGCCTGCTGCAACCGCTCCACATCCTGCTGCAATTCCGCCAATAGCTCCGTACGATACGCCTCGCGTTCCCGTGTTGCCGAAGAATACTCCGAGTCCACAGTCTCGCTATATGCGTCGTACGAGAAGGACAGCGGCATGGCGCCTACGAACACATCCTGCGGCCTCACGTCGGGCGCGATGCTAGGCGGGTATGCCGCCCGGAAAAGCACAATATCTACGTCGTCGGGGTCAAAAAACGTGCGGACTACTTGGACGATCTGACGGCTTAAGGTCGAGCCGTCTAACGGAATGAGCACTTTGCGCCTGGTCATGTCGCCGCATCCTCTCTCCGTTCACTCCTGCGCAGCCTGCATCGTTGCATGCGCCCGCTCACTGGGCGTCGGCCGCTGCGCCGGCCAGGGGCGGCCATCCGGGGTTGGACGCCGCCCCGCTCTCATCAGCGCGACAGATACGACAACAAGCTTACCTGAGGTCGGCGCCAGTCGGGTCTTGGCGCCAAGAGCCAAGCACCTTCATGTAGTTGGCCCGCTCAAAAGCTGCCGGCTCCGCCACATTGCGTTGGCTCATGCTGCCGCGCATCTGCTGTATCGACTCATACTCGTGTTCTTCCATCCACCGCTTCAGGTCCTCCAGGATCGCGCCGATCTGGTTCGGGCCATTGCGCAGCAGTGCAGAAGCCATCATCGTGACGTTGGCGCCCGCCATCATCCCCTTGAGCACGTCCGCATGCGTATGCACGCCGCTCGTAATCGCCACATCCACCGGCACCCGGCCGTAGAGCACTGCCGTCCACAACAAGGGCAGGCGCAACTCGTGCGAGTTGCTCAACATCAGGTTCGGTGTAACAGCCAATTCGTCCAGGTCTATATCCGGCTGATAGAAGCGGTTAAAGATCACCAGCGCGTCAGCCCCGGCCTGTTTCAGGCGCATCGCCATGTTCGCGAAAGAGCTGAAGTACGGACCAACCTTGACCGCGAGAGGAATGGTCACCGACTTCTTCACATCGTGCACCACGTCCAGATACATCTGCTCGATCTCGGCGCTGTCCATATAGGGATCGGTCGGGATGTAGTAGATGTTGAGCTCCAAACCGTCGGCCCCGGCATCCTCGATGTGCCGCGCATATTCAATCCATCCGCCCGTCGAGACGCCATTCAGGCTGCCGATCACCGGGATGTCTACCGCTTCCTTAGCGCTGCGCACCAGGTCCAGATACTCATGCGGTCCCACATTGTACGACTCCATGTGCGGAAAATAACTGAGCGCCTCGGCGTAGCTCTCGGTGCCGTAGGTCAGATAGTGGTCGAGCATCAGACTTTCGCTGGCGATCTGTTCCTCGAACAGCGAGTACATCACGATGGCCGATGCCCCCGCATCCTCCAGCCGTCGAATCTTGTCAAGGTTCTCCGAAATGGGCGATGCAGACGGCACAATCGGGTGTTTCAGCGTCAGGCCCATATAAGTTGTCGTCAGGTCCATCAGTCAGTCTCCGTGGTCTATTCTGCTAGGTCGATCCGCTGTCGTGCGGGAGGCCTCGGCGCCGTATGAATGCAAACCGTCGCGTCCATACGGCGCCAGCACGGCTCTCGCGCTTATGCCGGTTCTGCCGTGCGCTGCTTTGCCATGTCCTCATAGCGCTGCCAGCGTTCGTAGACCGCTTCCTGTGCTTCCTTGAGCAGTATCTCCGCTTGTTCCGGATTGGACTGCGCCAACATGCGGTACCGCGTCTCGTTGTACGCATAATCGCGGAACGCACCCTTCGGCGCCTTCGAGTCCAATTGGAACGGGTTCTTACCCTGCTCCTTCAGCCGCGGGTCATAACGGAACAGCGGCCAGTATCCGGTTTCGGTGGCAAGACGTTGCTGATCCATGCCCTTCGCCATGTTGATGCCGTGGGCGATGCAATGGCTGTAGGCGATGATGAGCGACGGCCCGTCATACGATTCCGCCTCAAGGAAGGCCTGCACCGTCTGCCGGTCGCTGGCGCCCATCGCGATCTGGGCCACGTACACGTTGCCGTAGGACATCGCCATCATGGCCAAGTCCTTCTTGCCCGTTGGCTTGCCGCCCGCCGCAAACTTTGCTACGGCGCCTAGCGGCGTCGCCTTGGAGGACTGCCCGCCCGTATTGGAATAGACCTCCGTGTCCAGCACCAGCACATTCACGTTGCGCCCAGATGCCAGCACATGATCCAAACCGCCGAAGCCGATGTCATACGCCCAGCCGTCGCCGCCGACGATCCAGACCGACTTCGTAACCAACTTGTCGGCTAGGCTGTACAGATCGCGCACCTCCGGCGTATCGTCACCCTCAATGGTTCGCTTCAGTTGAGCAACGAGCGCACGCTGCGTCTCGATGCCTTCAGGCTCGGATTGGTCCGTCGCCAGCAGATCGTCCGCCAGCTTATGGCCAATCACGTCGCGCAGGCGCACCACCAATTCGCGCACATATTCGCCCTGCTTGTCGAGCGTCAAACGCATGCCCATGCCAAACTCGGCGTTATCTTCGAACAGCGAATTGCTCCACGCAGGTCCGCGCCCCTCGGCGTTCTTCGACCACGGCGTCGTCGGCAGGTTGCCGCCGTAGATGCTCGAACAGCCCGTGGCATTTGCGATCAACGCCCGGTCCCCGAACAACTGACTCATCAGCTTCAGATACGGCGTTTCACCGCAGCCTGCACACGCGCCGGAGAACTCAAACAACGGCTCCAGCAACTGAATGTTCTTCACGTTGTTGTACTTCACCGTATCCGCATGCGGCTGTTCCGGCAGCTTGTCGAAGAAGACCCAGTGTTTGCGTCCCTCCTCCAGAACTGGGTGGATGGGGTGCATATTGATTGCCTTGCGGCCTACCGCAGTCTTATCCTTCGCCGGGCAGACCTCGACGCAAAGCGTGCAGCCGGTGCAGTCTTCCATCGACACCTGGAGCGTATACTTCTTGTCCGGATATTCGCGCCAGCGCGCATCAGCCGTCTTAAAGCCTTCCGGCGCGCCTGCAAGCTCGGCATCCGACACAACCTTGCTGCGAATCACAGCGTGCGGGCAGACGAGGACGCACTTACCGCACTGGATACAGATATCCGGCTCCCAAATCGGCACTTCGAGGGCAACGTTGCGCTTTTCCCACTGCGTAGTCGCACTTGGGAAGGTCCCGTCCGCCGGCATAGCGCTGACCGGCAGCAGATCGCCGTCACCGGCCATGATCATAGCCGTTACGTTCTTGACGAACTCAGGCGCTTCGTCCGGCACTACAGCCGGCATCTCGATCTTGCCTGTCGCCTGCGCGGGAACCGTCAGCTTGTGCATGTGCGCCACCGCCGCATCGACTGCGGCGAAGTTTTGGCGAACCACAATCTCGCCGCGCTTGCCGTAGGTCTTCTCGATTGCCTTCTTGATCTCGGCGATCGCCTCATCCTGCGGCAACACGCCGCTGATGGCGAAGAAACACGTCTGCATGATCGTGTTGATGCGAATGCCCAGCCCCAGATCGCCGGCCACGCTATACGCGTCGATCGTATAGACATTGAGCTTCTTGCGGATGATCTCCTCTTGCACCGGCCGCGGCAGATGATCCCACACTTCTTCCGCAGGATACGGCGCGTTGATCAGCAAGGTGGCGCCTTCGGCCGCCGGCTCAAGCACATCGTAAGCCTGGAAGAAGCCGAACTGGTGCACCGCCACGAAATTGGCCCGCCGGATCAGGTACGTGCTCTTGATCGGTCGCGGACCAAAGCGCAGATGCGAGATCGTGCGGGCGCCGGACTTCTTCGAGTCGTACACGAAGTAACCCTGGGCGTAGTTGTCCGTCTCCTCGCCGATGATCTTGATCGAGTTTTTGTTCGCACCGACCGTACCGTCGGAACCAAGGCCCCAGAACACGGCGCGCACCACGTCATTCGGCTCAATATCAAACTCAGGATCGTAATCGAGGCTCGTGTGGCTTACGTCGTCGATAATGCCGATCGTGAAGTGATTCTTCGGGTCGTTCTTCGCCAGCTCATCGAAGATCCCCTTCACCATCGCCGGCGTAAACTCCTTGGACGACAGCCCATAACGACCGCCGATCACCCGCGGGAAGGCCGCAAACTTGGACTCGCCCGTCGCCATTGCTTCGGACAGCGCGGTCACAACGTCCACATACAGCGGCTCGCCTGCGCTGCCCGGTTCCTTGGTGCGATCCAGCACAGCGATCTTCTTGGCAGTCGCCGGAAGCGCTTGCAAAAGATGCTCGCGAGAGAATGGACGATAGAGGCGAACCTTGACCACGCCGACCTTTTCGCCCTTTGCCGCCAGATAATCGACCGTCTCATGCACCGTCTCGCCGCCGGAACCCATCAGCACAATCACGCGCTCCGCATCCGGCGCGCCGACGTAGTCGAACAGGTGATACTGCCGCCCTACGATGCCTGCGAACCTGTCCATCATCCCCTGGACGATGGCCGGCACAGCGTCGTAGTACGGGTTCACCGTCTCGCGCCCCTGGAAGTAGACGTCCGGGTTCTGCGCTGTACCGCGGATCACAGGGCTATCGGGCGTCAGCCCTCTGGCCCGGTGAGCGCGCACCAGATCGTCGTCAATCATGGCGCGGAAATCCTCATCGGCCAACCGCTCGACCTTGCTCACCTCGCTCGACGTACGGAAGCCGTCAAACGCGTGCAAGAAGGGCACGCGCGCCTTCAGCGTGCTCGCCTGGGCGATCAGCGCCATGTCCATCACCTCTTGCACCGAACCGGAGAACAGAATAGCCCAACCGGTCCCGCGTGCAGCCATCACATCACTATGATCGCCGAAGATCGACAACGCTTGCGCGGCAATCGACCGCGCCGCAATGTGGAACACGGTGCTAGTCAGTTCACCCGCAATCTTGAACAGATTCGGGATCATCAACAACAGGCCCTGGCTGGCGGTGAAGGTCGTGGTCATGGCGCCGGCCTGTAACGCGCCGTGCACCGCACCCGCGGCCCCGCCTTCAGACTGCATCTCTACCACCTGCGGCACTGTGCCCCAGAGGTTCTTTTCGCCGTGGGCGCTCCAGTAATCCGCCAGCTCGCCCATACCCGACGACGGCGTAATCGGATAGATGGCTACGACCTCACTCGTTTTGTAGGCCGAGTAGGCAGCCGCTTCGTTGCCTTCTATCGTTACCTTCTCACGAACCATTGTCTCTTTCTCCTAACGTTGCGAATGAACTCCTGAGTTTGCCTGTCGTTATGATGCAGGCATCCCTTAGGTCGAGTTACACTTCACGCACGTCGAGGACATGGTCGCCCAGTCCCTCCAACGTGTCCACTAACTGCTGCATTCTC
Organism: uncultured Caldilineaceae bacterium; assembly: GCA_964467575.1. Lineage (GTDB taxonomy): Bacteria > Chloroflexota > Anaerolineae > Caldilineales > Caldilineaceae > JASGTU01. The sequence goes on from CAYXRG010000004.1 coordinate 64,687, forward strand.
ACCCCAGCCACCTTGATCAACAGCCTGGCGTGACCCGTATCGTCTGTAGCAAAGGTGCCCACGCTCAATATGTTTCCGTCCAGGTTGGCAATTGCCGTTGCCAGCCGCGCCAGCGTCCCCTTGCCGGCCGGCACCGACAACATTACCCGCACCCCTGGCTGGCCGCTGCCCAGCATCTCCACAAATGCCTTGAAAATATCCGTCTCAGTGATCACGCCCACAACGCGGCGATCCTGATCGATCACCGGCATACCGCCGATCGTGTGCTCGACCATTAGCCTCGCCGCCTCTTCCACCGGCTCATCCGGCGACACTGTCACAACCTTCTTGGTCATCAACTGCTCAACCGTCAACTTCGACAGCAAATAGTTCATCTCCCAGACGCTGAGCGACGTCGCAGGAGATGGCGCGGCATGCAATAGATCTCGTTCGGATACCATGCCCAACAGCTTGCCTGTCCGATCTACAATCGGCAGCCGGCGAAAGTGACGCTCCTGCATGAGCTTCAGCGCTTCTTGAAAGGGCGTCTCAGGGGTGACTGTAATGGCAGGTGCGGTCATCCGGTTGCGTACAAACATACCTGACTCCTCCTCTCCACCACGAGCCATCGAAAGTTTCCGCGCACAACGGCGGACGCGGTCAGAAACACTATAGAACATATCACAAAGTGACGCGCCCGGCTATGGGCGAGAATCATGACTAGTCAGGGGGGGAGTTTTCTTCCTGGTCAGTTGACCAGTACTTACACCTCTGTTCTACCCAAGCGAGAAAGAAGCCGTCAATAGCCTGCGGCGCCGGCCAAAAAACGAAGGGCTGGCGACATTTTCCCTTGCCGCCAGCCCCAAAGCAGATGTCAGTTTTGCGCGCCGCGCCGGTTCCAGCCGGGGCCTTATTCGGTCGGCTCTCCGCCCGTGCCGCCGGCTTCTTCACCGCCAAATTCCTCACCGCCGACTTCCTCCAGCGGGAGAGGCGTCAAGGTCATTGTCGGCGTAGCCGTCGCTGCCGGCGGCTCTGGCGTATTCGTCGGCGGGACGGGCGTATCCGTCGGCGGTATAGGCGTGTCCGTCGGCGGTATAGGCGTGTCCGTCGGCGGCTCAGGCGTATCCGTCGGCGGCATAGGCGTGTCCGTCGGCGGGACGGGCGTATCCGTCGGCGGTATAGGCGTGTCCGTCGGCGGCTCAGGCGTGTCTGTTGGTGGCACGGGCGTATCCGTTGGCGGAACTGGCGTGTCCGTCGGCGGCTCAGGCGTATCCGTCGGCGATTCGACCTCTTCAGTCACCGTAGGCGTACTGGTCGGCTCTTCCGTCGGGACCTCTGTCGCCGTCGGCTCAGGCGTGTCGGTCGGGAGCGCCGTTGGTTCAACGGTCGGCGTCTCGACCAGGTCGGCGCCGGAACTCGGCTCGTCCGCACTCGCCGCGCCGCCGCCCGCGTGTTGGAAGATCGCGCTTGCCTGCACGCCGAAGTCATCGGTCGCCACGATCACCAGCATCGGCCCTTGAGCTATCGCTTTCCTGTTGGGCCAAGCACCAGGCATGTTGAATCTTACGCTATATTCGCCCTGGTCATCCGTGGTCGTCGTAGCATACCGCTCGGCCCCGTCCGCAGGGCTGCCGCCGTCATCGAACGACGCCAGGTACACCGTCACCGTCCGGTTGGCAGGGAACCCGCCGCCGGACACGCGCACCCTCGTCCCCTCTGCGCCCGAACTCGGATTGACCGCGGCGGAGGGGCTTTGGGCGGGCGTCGTTGGCGTAGCCGTTGGCGGCAGCGTACCGGTCGGCGCCGGCGCCGGTGTATAGCGGAACGTTGCGCTGATCTGCACGCTGAAGTCGCGGGTCGCCGCCAGCGCCACCAGACGGTCATCTGTGACCGGCGAGCCGTCGGGCCAGGTCATGGGCGCCCTGAAGGCCATGCTGTAGTTGCCGTTGCGGTCGGTCACCGTCGTGGCATAGACATATTCGCCCTCACCGCCGATCTGGCGGTCGAGCGCGCCCAGGTACAGGTTAACCGTCGTCATCGCCGGGAAGCCGCCGCCGCTCACCGTCATATTCGTGCCGGGCTCTGCCTGGCCGGGGCGGATATCGATTGAAGGCGTGTACGCTTCCACGAAGTAATCGAATGTCGCGCTGGCCTGGCTGCCCATGTCTCCGGTAGCCACGACGACCATCAACTTGCCCGTCTCGATCTTGCGTCCGTCCGGCCACGTCTCAGGCATGCTAAACGCCATGCTGTAATTGCCGTTGCCGTCCGTCCGGCCCGATGCATAGACATGCGGCGCAGAGGCGTCGAACGCGCTGGCACTCACCAAGCCCGCCAGATGGACAAAGACATTGCGGTTCGCCGGGAAGCCGCCGCCGCTCACCGTCACCTGCGTGCCCGAGCCGCCCGAAGACGGCACGACCTGCGTGTATGGATCCGGAACCTGCGTCGGAGTTGGCGCCCGGTACTCAAAGACAGCGCTCGCCTCCACGTCGAAGGAAGACGTCGCCACCAAGAGAACCAACCGCCCCGGTTCCAATGGGCTCCCGTCCGGCCAGCGCTCCGGCACGGTGAAGGTCATGGAATAACCGCCTGTGCGGTCCGTCACCGTCGTCGCGTACACATGGGCTGCGTCCGCTTCTGCCGATGCGGCGCGCGCCAGCCCGCCGAGATAGAGGTTCACGCGCGTGTTGGCCGGGAAGCCGCCGCCGCTCACCGTCGCCTGCGTGCCCGCCGCACCGGAAGACGGCACGACATCTGCATAGGGGTTCGGCGGTGCAACCGGCGTTCTCGTCGGCGTTGGCGTCGACGTAGCCGTGGCCGTCACAGTCGGCGTCGGCGTATGGTCGATCTTCTCCCACCACACCTGGATGCGCGCGCCGCCGCTGCGCTCATAGTACTCGACCTTGAGTCTCTCTCGCCCATCCAGCCAGATATCTGCCGTGTACGTGACGTCGCCCCGGCTGTCGTGCCATTCGTTGATGATGCGGTTGTCATTCACATAGACGCGCACCCCGTCATCGGCGCGCGCATAGAAGCGATACATGCCGCGCGAGAAGTCGTATCGTCGCGTCCACCGCGCCGAAAAATCGTCATTGGGAATCCGCCAGTCCGGAGACCCCGAACCCCAATTGAAGTCGATGTGGCGATCGTTGCGCACCACAGTCGGACTGCCTTCCAGATGGCGGTTCGACCAATACTCGCCCTTCCAGTCCGGGAAGTGGTCCGGCTCCGGCGTACTGACTCGCTCCCACCAGAACTTGGCGACCGCATAATCGGTGCGCTCATAATACTCGACCCGCAGGGTGCGCGTTCCATGCCCAAGGTATACGTCGCGCGTGACTTCGCGAGCGCTGCCGTCGCGCCACTCGTCGATGATCAACTGATCGTCGACAAAGACGCGCATGCCGTCATCCATGACTGCGTGGAAGCGGTACGTGCCGGAATCGAAGTGCTGCTGGCGCATCCAACGCACCGAGAACAGATCAACAGGGATGCCCGGCGCGGGCGAACCTCGCCCCCAATCAAAGTCGATGGCCGTATCGTTGCGCACCATTGCCGGCAGACCGGTTAGGTTCGGATTGGTGTAGTACTCACCGCGCCAATCCGGATACCCGCCGCTCATTTCCCACCAGACCGCGATGCTCGCATACTGGCTGGCCTCGTAATACTCGACGCGTATCTGGTGCGCGCCGCTGCTCAGGCCAATCGCCGTCGAATGCGTTTGGCCGCTGGAGGGCCGCCATTGGTCGATAATCAGCGCGCCGTCGACCCACACCCGCACGCCGTCATCGGCGCGGGCAAAGAAGCGATAGGTGCCGCCGGTCAACGATACCGTGCGCATCCACCGCGCCGAGAAGTTGTCTGCCGGAATGCCCGGTGCAGGCGACCCAAGCCCCCAATCAAAATTGATGGCTGCATCATCACGCACCAATACCGGCTGCCCGCTGAGCGTTGCGTTGGCGTAATACTCGCCGCGCCAGCCGGTGAAGATGCGCGGCGTCGGCGTGGCTGTCACTACCGGCGGACGCGGCGCCGGCACGATCGGCGCTTTCCCCGTGAAGTCGGTATACGCCCGCGCAACCCACCCCTCGACGCCGCCGTCGGTTCGCACCAAAAGCCATGCGCCGCTGGTGTTCTGGCCCAGTACGGTGAAGACCGTACCCCGCTTCACCGCGACGATCACGGCGAACGCTGTCGACGGCCCCCTGCGCACATTCAGAGCGTTGCTGAGCACGGTCGCGGTTGCGGTCCAGGTAGGCGTCGCCGTAGCTGTAGCCGCACCCGCCGGCGTAGCTGTCGGCGATGGGGTCGGCGTAGCGACCGGCTCCTCTAGGACGAAGATGGCCGTCGCCTCCTTGCCCGTCCCAACTGATCGGGCGGCCACCGTCACTTCGCCCGGCTCAGCCCAGGCAGGATCCAGCGGATAGATGAAACTGGCATTGAAGCGACCATCATCGTCCGTCGTCGCAATCGCTACCGTCGCCTGGATCGCTTCCTCGTCCGGCGTCGTCTCCAGGTTCAGGTAGACGGTTTCGGACGGCTCCCAGCCGGCGCCGGAGGTAAAGATGGTCGTCCCGGGCGGCCCAGAGATCGGCGCGATCGCCAGAGTCGGCACAGTCTCCCCCGTCAGATCGATCGGTTCCTGCGCCTCTATCGGCTGCAATACACAACCCGACAGAAGTATCGAAGAGGCTAATAGAACGAGTAACAGGCTCAGTGTAGACGCCCCCCTCGTTGCAGGGTGATCAGTCCGTCTACTTCTTCGGCAATCCATAGATGATTTCCCTCGCGAAGTCTCAGATAATCTGGAACAATGGTACGCCAGACGCAGGAAACGCCCCGGCGAATTTGGTATGGGGGAGGCGATGGTCACCTCCCATAGTAGCCCTGCCGGACTGATCTCGCAAATGTAGAAGCAACGCGCGAAACAGCGATCCGGGCGCTGATCAGGACCCTATATTGTATACGTCCGAAACCCGCGTTAGGGTTCCATCAATCTTCTACCCGATAGGCCGGTTGTGCGCGCCTGCTGATAATGAGAAAGAGAGATGAATGGCGGATTCACCGCCAACCATCTCCACTGGCCCTGAAATGATCAGATAGAGGTTCCGGGTCGGGCTAGCGCACGATTGTGAGAATCAACCCGTTTAGTAAACCTAATAGAATCGACCCGACAATCGCAGTCAGGCAGCCGTGACGCAGCCGCACATCGCGTACGACCGATGCCGCCAGAGCAAAGACTAGCCCGTTGATCACGATTGAGAAGAGGCCCAACGTCAAAAAAGTGATCGGCCAAGTAAAAAAGTTCAATACCGGCTTGAGGAACGCGTTGAGGATCCCCAAAACCAAACCCCAGCCTGCAGCCGCTCCAAGGCCGGCGACCTCGATACCCGTCGGTAATTTGGACAGAATGTACAGGCTCACCGTCGTTACGATCCATACCAATACGAATTCTTGCAAGACTGTCCCTCCTCAACTGGCCCAGCCGTTCCATCGCGCGGCTGTTCGACGGTCAATATATGCTGCGCACCATGAGCAGCAGCCCAAAGATGATCAACGGAATGCCGACAATCGCGCCGACGACCGTCAGGCTCAACACGATCCCGACGATCACCAAGACCAGGCCGATGATGGCCGCTAGCAGGCGGCCCGCCATGTTGATGATCCACGCAATCAGTCGCCACAACGCCACAAATGGAGCGGTCAAGCACGATACGCTAGAATCCACGGTCATTTTCTCCATTTCCACTACGATTCTATCCCTGGAGATCACTACGCCAGACTGCGGGCAAAGTTTCACCCGCGACGAGCCGTTCCCCTAGCTCACCTGCCCAGCCTCCTTATGTGCACTAAACGCAACGTGCAGAGGCGCTTGCGCCTCTGCACGTAACCCGCTATCCCTGTCCAGTCGTCTGGCAACGACCGGCTACCTACTTCTCCTTATTGCACGCCCGCACCAGCAACAATGGCCGGTCCGCCTGGTGCAAGATGCCCGCGGCTACGCTCCCGTAGAAGACGCGCGCCAGGCCAGATCGCCCGTGACTCGCCATCGCGATAAGGTCCACATCTTCGCGTTCGGCAACGTCGAGGATAGTCCGCACTACCGGACCCTGCTCAACGAGAGCCTCGACATTCAGGCCCTTCTCTTTGAATGCGTTGCTTACGGAACCAAGATATTGCTTGGCTTCCTCCACCCATTGCTGGGCTAGGTCCGCATCATAATAGGGCACCATGTCGTAGGGAGTAACCATTGTGGCGCCTGGCTCGATCACTTGCAGCAAAATGATCGCAGAGTTGCGCACCAAGGCCATGTCTTCAACGTACGGCAGAATCGTCTCCGCACGCTTAGAACCGTCCAATGGCACCAATATTCTCTGATACATGGGCCACTCCTTTCGCGCTTCACAACAGGGTTCTTGGATTCAACATCCGGGCGCCCAGCGCAATCTCGCCGGCTATTGCCTGGCGCATCCACGCAGAGGCATCCTATCCATATTGTATCATATGCCGGAACGGATCGGTTCAGGCAGTTGACGGCTTCGCCTTCCCCTAAACCGCCGACAGTTTGCCTCGCACCTCCTCAATGAGCGGATCGGCTTCCCAGATCTTTTCGTATTCGCTATCCCAATACTCCTGACTTGCCATCTTGCGGATCGCATCGGGCGCATAGCCGAAGCGGGTCCACAACTCCTCCTTCATCTCCTGCAAGCGTCGGTGATGGCCTCCCCGGTTCAGATCGATGATCTCGCCCAAGCTCGCCCCCAGAAAGACGCTCTTGGCCCACATCTCTAGCTGATCCTCGTTCGGTCTACCGCCGATCCGTTCATAAAGCGCGCGGCTGACCGACGGGTAACGGTCATACGAATCCGTAGCGATCGTGACCACATTATCATCTCGCCCCAGCCCCAGGTACTTGGCCGTCTTGATCGCCCCTACGATGTTACAGATGCAGCTTGGCCCAAGCTTGTCGCGTAGACCCATCGCTTCGTCTTCACTCAGGCCGAGTCGCTTCACCAGCACATCCGTTCCCGCCTGCACCGCCTCCATCCCCCGCACCGTGTCCTCATCGTGAATCAGCATAAGCAGATCCGTATTGAAGACGTTATGGATCAGCGTCACCATTTTGTCCCCGATGCCTTCAATGCGGTGCTGCCCCTGTCCGCCGTCGAACAGCGTACTGCACTGCCGCGGCTCCAGCGCCACAATGCAGGTATCCGGCCAGAGCGTCTTCAGGTAATCTCCGGCGGCAAGCGTCCCTGCGCTGCCCGGCGCGCATACGAACGCGGCCACGCGCCCGTTGCCGATCCCGCGCACCGCCTGCGCCGCCGCGTCGCCGGTTACATAACGATGGAAGCGATAGTTGGGCAGCAGTTCAAACTGGGCAAGCACAATGAAGTCGTCAGGCCGGCTCACGTATTCCTGGTGTGTGCGCTCCAGTGTCAAAATCACGTCCGACTCTGTGCCTGGCGTCAAGTCCAAGTCGCCGCCATACTGGCGGATGCGCTCATAGCGTTCATCGCTCATGTTGTCGGGCATCACCACGATGGCGCGGTAGCCCTTCAATCGGCTGATATAGGCCGTTCCGATCCCGAAGTTGCCGGTGCTGGGTCCGATAACGGTCTTGTCGCCCGGACGCAAACCGTGCAACGCCTCGGCTTCGGCCAGCGTCACGTAAGCTGGGCCGACCTTCATGCTTCCGCTCGGATAGTTCCGCCCGCTCAACACCACAATATTGGCGTCAACGCCGGTCAACGCTCGCGGCAGAACGATCTTCTCTGCCGACGCGTCCGTGTTCTTCCAGTTGATATTGAACAAGTTGAGCGGGTTCAACTCGTCGCCGAGCGCAGCCTGGGCCGCAATGCGCAACTCCTGCGGCAACAGAAGCGGGTCCCGCATCTCGGCATACGTAGGTCCTGGGACGACATTCATCGCCATGTTGATTTCCTTATCCTATCCTTGAGTCTTTTTTATCGGGAGGCGTTGCTCCTCAACTGCCCGCCGCACTGCGTCCAGGGTCGGTTCGATGACGCGCGCTCCCTCCGTCGCTTCGATCGCAGCGCCGATGTCCTTCAGCCCGTTGCCCGTGTTGATCACCACTGTCACCGCGTCCCCATCGATCAGCCCCTCGGCCGCGGCCTGCACTAGCCCGGCATACGCCGCCGCGCCCGCGGGCTCGGCAAAGACCGCGCCAAGCCGCGCCAACGGAGGGATAGCAGCCAGGATAGCCTCATCGCTCACGGTCACGAATGCTCCGCCAGACTCGCGTACCGCTCGCAAGGCCTTGAGCGCGTCACGCGGCGCGTTGACGCTGATGCTGTCGGCGCGGGTTGACGCCGCCACCGGACGCGGCACAACCGCACCCTCGCGCCAGGCCTGGGCCAACGCTGCGCTTTGGGTCGATTGTACGCCAAATAAACGCGGCATGCGTTCGATCCATCCCAATTGCATCAAGTCAAAGAACCCCTTGTGCACGCCGCCGATGATGCATCCGTCGCCCGCCGATACAAAAACCGCATCCGGCGCGATGAACGCGCGGCCGTCGCCTCGCCGCGCAGCCAATTGCGCGGCGATCTCATAGGCCACGGTTTTTTTGCCCTCCGTCATATACGGATTGTATCCCGTGTTGCGGTTGTACCACCCAAACTCTCGGCAGGCTAGCGTACACAGGTCGAATGCCTCATCATACGAGCCGCGCACAGCCAAGACCCTGCTGCCATAGACCAGCAGTTGCGCCAGTTTAGCCTTCGGTGCGGACTCCGGCACAAAGATCACGTTCGGTTGGCCCGCAGATGCGCATAGCCCGGCAAGCGCCGCCGCGGCATTGCCTGTGCTGGCCGTCGCAGCCGCCGCCGCCCCACTCAACCGGGCGCGTGCCGTCGCAATCGCCGACGCGCGATCTTTGAGCGAACCGGTTGGGTTCCTGCCCTCGTCTTTAATATATAGAGCGTGTACGCCGCTCTGATCGCCCAGGCGCGGCGCTGCCAAGAAAGGCGTCCCTCCTACCAGCAGCGGCGGCAGGTCTCCAGGACCGTCGATCGGCAGGAACGGCCAGTAACGCCCCATCGAGCGATCGTCATCTGCGCTCAGGCTCGGCGGCGACACGGTCGAACGCATACGAGCGTAGTCATAGATAACGTCCAGCGATCCCATATCACTGCCCAAGTTGGGCCGGCAGTCACATACATAGCGATCGCTGCGTGCATCGTACTCCTTGCCGCAACGCAGACAGCGTAGACCTAGCATGAATTCCGACATGGAGAGTTAGCCCCGGTTATATTGTAGGGGTGGCATAGCGCAAACGTTAACCATTTTACACAAATTGACAGCAAAACAACATAAACGGATTGGGCTGCGTAGTGTACACTTTTCAGGGAGAATGCACATCTGTGCAGATGACATATCCCCCGATAGTGCGCGCAAGCGAGGAGTTGGCATTGTACGATCACTGCTACAGCCAGCCGGATACCGCGCGCACCGCTAGGCGGAAATACGAAACTAGCCTGTGAGGGTGCGGTTGCGACAGACCCGAATTCCGGCGGCGCCTATTCCGGTTCAAGTGAGCGGCCAACATATTTCGCGAACGTCCAGTCAGCCGCCCACAGCCGCACGTGTAATAATGGACATTTCTCATTGCCTACGCGATAATTGGCTCGACGCAACAAATCGGCAGTGACGAGGATTGGATAATGACTGACATGGAACGCTACCCGAGCTACGCCGCCTGTATTGCGAAAGCGCTGAGCGGTTCCCGGCAACCGCTCTCCGTCGACGCTCTGCTGGCCGAGGTAGCCAACAATAGACCGCTCGGTAAAGGCGCGCGCAGCGCCGTTTATCGCGCGATCCAGAAGCTGTTCCAAGCTGTCCCCGTTTCCCCTGGGCGTTATGGTTGGCTGTCTCACCTTCTCTCTGGCGCCGCCTTTCGCCATCCGTTGACAAGTGAAGAAACCCGGCGCGGCTATCTGCTCCTAGACGAACTGGAGCACACCGTATTCTTTCCCCAGTTCTTCCAACACTACCGGCCGGACGACCGCGTACTGACCATCGAATTGTTCGGCGGCCCAACCATCCACGCCGAGGCCGCCATCGAACACAAGACATGGTCTCTGCGCCTGGGCCAGGAGTTCGTCGACTGGATCGATGAACTCGGCGGTCAGAACCGCGATGACATACTCATCCTAGTCAAAGACGCGTTACGCGGCTGCTACGAACTGCGGTTGAAACTCCGCGAGATCCGCGACGAGCGGGCCATCGAGCAGCGCAACATCCAAATGGCCTTGTTGGCCGAAGAACTGGTCGCCGAAGACCGCCGCACCCGCACGGCGATGCCGACTTGGGAACTTGTCGCCCGTCTGATCGGGCGCGGCTTTTTCGCGGATCCTATTGCGCCGGATGACCTGCATTATGTGTTGCACGAATACAGCATGCTCCGCCTGACGGACGGCCTTGGCTATCAACTGGATGCCGGAACCGCAGTTCGGGACATGACCCGCCGTTTCGGCAGTGCTTCAGCGCAAGCGCCGCTGTCGAATGCCTTTGCCGATTGGCAATTCCGCGACCCTGGACAAGGACTCACCCCGTACGAAGAGATCGAATCCGGTGAACCTATGCTCGATTACGAGAGCGACTTGGACGATGATGACGGCGTCTGCCCGGCCTACGAGCAGTACCTGGCAGAATTCTACGTGTCTCGCCCATATGCCGAACCGCTCGAACACGAGGATTTTCACCTGCTCGAAGCTGAACTAGAGATGCTGGTCCAACTGGAGCAGGAATTTGGCCGTCTGTTGCCCGAACAACTCAAGCGTAAACATGAGTTGGCCCAACGCCTATTCATCGACCCCGACACCCTTCTCGACATGGGTTGGGATGCGCCGGACGACCCGGCATCCGAAGACCCGCCCTTCTGGGAGAATTGACCGTTCGTTGCGCCTCGTCTACAATCGCGACCGTCGGAGTGCGTCCGGCGGTCGTTTTTTAGTCATAGTCCGGAATTACTATGCCACCGCCTGTTGACTGTCGCTATTTCTACGGCGACTACTTTCGCGGCAAGAACCGCGAAGAGTGCCGCCTAATCGACGCCAACCCCCACAACCGCAGACCCTGGCGGCGCAAACTGTGTGATTCCTGTCCTGTACCGGCTCTGTTGCGCGAAACCGATTGCCGCAGCCTCGCCTTGGAAGCCGAGGTCAAACGCAAACTTCTCCGCGATCGAGTCGAGGTGACCCTCGCTGTCTGTACCGAGCACATCCTCGAACTGGACGACCCGCGCCATTGTCCGCGTTGCGCCCAAGAATCCGCCGCGGCAGACGCATAGCCGCCCGCAAAGTGCCACGCGTATCGAACGGCGCGGTTTCCTATCTGCGCGCTCAGCGCCCTTCGCAGCTTTGCAGTCTATGCCCCGTTCCCATTCACGCGTTTTCCATCTGCCCGTCCCCATGATATAATCTCCCTACATACCAAAGGGGAGCTTGGATAGGCCAGGCTGAGAGGGCGGAGTCACTGCCGCCGACCCATTGACCTGATCTGGGTAATGCCAGCGTAGGCAGATATTCTCCGCCGCTAACTGGACCTTACCTGACCGGGTAAGGTTTTTCAATTGGAGGACACATGCTGTACAGGACCATCCTAATCTCACTCATCTTGGCTGCGCTGCTAAACGCCGGGTGCCAGCCGGTGACGCCCGCCACGCCAGAACCCGCAATTCTGACCCTAGCCAGCCACGACTCGTTTAACGTAAGCGAGGAAGTCGTCGCCGCTTTCGAGGCGCAACACGGCGTCAAACTCCAGTTTCTTACGCTGGGCGATGCTGGCGAAGCGCTAAACAAGATCATCCTCAGTGCCGACGCACCACTCGCAGACCTCTTCTTCGGCGTCGACAACACCTTCCTTAGCCGCGCACTCGATGCCGACGTCTTTGCGCCCTATGCGTCGCCCCTCCTGAGCCATGTCCCGGACGATCTGGAACTTGACGAGAGCTATCGGCTCCTGCCTGTGGACTACGGCTTCGTCAACCTCAACGCCGACAAAGCGTGGTTCGAGACCGCCGGCATCCCGCTGCCCGCAACGCTGCAAGACCTGATCAATCCGGAATACGCCGGCTTGCTCGTCGCGCCTAACCCGGCTACCTCCTCGCCCGGCCTCGCCTTCCTACTCGCTACCATCGCCCGCTTCGGCGAAGACGGTTATCTCGAGTACTGGCAGGCGCTGCGCGACAACGACGTGCTCATCACCGGCGGCTGGAGCGAAGCCTACTTCGATCACTTTACGGTCGGTTCAGGCGGCACGGGCGACCGGCCATTGGTCGTAAGCTACAGCACCAGCCCGCCCGCCGACGTGCTCTACGCCGCCGACGGCCGCACCGAACCCGCCAGCGTCAACATCTCACCCCCTGGCGAAACCTTCCGCCAAATCGAGTTCGTCGGCATCCTGAAGCACAGCCCTCGCCAAGAACTGGCCCAAGCCTTCGTCGACTTTATGCTGGATACGGCCTTCCAAGAGGACATTCCGCTTCAGATGTTCGTCTATCCGGCAAACGTCAACGCGACGCTTCCGGAGTTGTTCGTTCAGTTCGGCCAAACGCCTGCGACATCGGCAGTCGTACCGCCCGACGACATAGAGGCCAACCGCGACCGCTGGATCAACGCATGGACAGACCTGATGCTTCGTTGACCGCGGCAGACTGCCGTCATGGCGGGGGCGGCCCGATGCGCCCCCGCCTCCTAGTGTCTCATTAGGTTCGATCCGGGCGAAAAAGGCGCACCATGCCCAAACGCATCCAACCAATCTATGTCCTGGGCGTCATACCCGCGCTCTTCCTGGCCTTTTTCTTCTTCTATCCGCTCACCAACATCCTGCGCGTCAGCTTCACCGGCGAGGTAGGCGTGCAAGACGGCGGCATCGCCGAGATCGTACAGCGCCCCTTCTTCTGGCGCATTCTCTGGTTTACAACCTGGCAGGCCGCAGCCTCGACCTTGCTCACCCTGTCCATCGGCCTGCCTTTGGCCTACGTCTTCGCACACTACGACTTCGCCGGCAAGACCGTACTGCGCGCTCTGACCACCATCCCCTTCGTCATGCCGACTGTCGTTGTCGCCGTCGCCTTTTCGTCGCTTCTCGGCCGAACCGGCCTGCTCAACCAGTGGCTCCAGACCCTGCTGAACCTGGACAAGCCGCCGCTCAGCCTGGAACAGACCATCTGGATCATCTTGCTCGCCCACGCCTTCTACAACGTCAGCGTCATTGTGCGCACCGTCGGAGGTTTCTGGGCCAACCTCAACCCGGCCATCACCGAGGCGGCGACGGTCTTAGGCGCTTCCGGGCTGCGCCTCTTCTACGCCGTCACCCTGCCGCTGCTCATGCCTAGCATCGCCGCGGCGAGTCTGTTGGTGTTCCTCTTCTGTTTCACCAGCTTCGGCGTCGTCCTCATCTTGGGCGGGCTGCGCTTCGCCACCATCGAAGTCGAGATATACCGGCAGGCCGTCAGTCTCTTCAACCTACGCGCTGCCGCCTTCCTCAGCCTCGTTCAGATGGCGATCACCTTCACCGTGATGGCCATCTACACGCGCCTCCAAGCCCGCACCAGCATCCCGCTGGACATGCGACCGCGCAGTGTCACAGCTCGCCGTCCGGTGACGGGCGCCGACCGCGCCATCGTGCTGGTCAGCGCAAGCTTTATGCTCTTCGTTCTGCTGGCGCCTCTCATCGCGCTGGTATGGCAGAGCGTCACGCTGGGCGGCCAGGGCATCACCTTTGACTACTACCGGGAGTTGACGCTCAACCGCCGCCAAAGCGCCTTCTACGTAAGCCCGCTTACGGCCGTGCGCAACTCTCTCTATTTCGCCCTGATCACCGTCTTGTTGAGCCTGGCGCTAGGCGCCATCAGCGCCTATCTCCTCGCCCGCCCGCGCAGCCGTCTCAGCGCCGCCCTTGACCCTGTCTTCTTGCTGCCGCTTGGCGCGTCCGCCGTCACCCTCGGCTATGGCTACATCATCTCGATGGGGACCCTGCGCACATCCATCTGGCTCGTGCCCGTCGCGCATACACTCATCGCCATGCCCTTTGTCGTGCGCACCGTCTTGCCGGCGCTGCGCGGCATAGATCCGCGCCTGCGTGAATCCGCCATGGTTATGGGCGCCTCCCCGCACCGCACATGGCGAGAGGTCGACGTCCCTATCTTGGCGCGCACGCTTGCCGTCGGCGCAGCCTTCGCCTTCACCATCAGCCTGGGCGAATTCGGCGCCACCCTGCTTGTCAGCCGGCCGGACCTGCCCACCATGCCGGTCGTCATCTTTCGGGCGTTGGGGCAGCCCGGCCTGCTCAACTACGGCCAGGCTCTCGCCATGAGTACAATCCTCATGGTTGTATCTGCGTTCGGCCTGATCGCAATCGAACGCTTCCGCTTCCAAGACATTGGGGAGTTCTAGAAACCGGCATGTACGAACGTCAAGCGCCCAAGACAACGGAGCCAGCCGCCATGAACCGTCCCCCTATACTCCGGATTGCCGGCATCAGCAAGCGCTACTCGCCCAACACGCTGGCCCTTGCCGGCGTCGACCTAGATGTGGCGCAGGGCGAAATTGTCTGCCTACTCGGCCCTAGCGGTTGCGGCAAAACGACGCTCCTACGCGTCGTCGCCGGCCTGGAGGCGCCCGACCACGGCTCGGTTTGGTTCGACCAGAAGAACCTTTCCGCCGTGCCTGTGCATCTGCGCCATTTCGGCTTCATGTTTCAGGACTTCGCCCTCTTCCCGCACAAGTCCGTAGCCGAGAACGTCGCCTTTGGCCTGCGCATGGAGAACCTGCCCGCCGCCCAGATCAAGACGCGTGTCGCGGAGATGCTGCGTCTAGTCGGCCTGCACGCCTATGCACAGCGCTCCGTCTTCGAACTCAGTGGCGGCGAACGCCAGCGCGTCGCCCTGGCGCGCAGCCTCGCACCTGCTCCGCAACTCCTCATGCTGGACGAACCGCTCGGCAGCCTAGACCGCACCCTGCGCGAGGAGTTGATGATGGAACTGCGCGCCATCCTCAAACGCGTCGGCGTCACCGCGCTCTACGTCACCCATGACCAGGAGGAAGCATACGCGATCGGCGATCGCATCGCCATCATGCTGGCCGGCGAAATTGTCCAAATCGGCGCGCCCCAAGCCGTCTATCGCCAGCCGGCCAATCGCAACATCGCCCGCTTCCTCGGCTTCTCCAACATCCTGCCCGCCAGCCATCATCCACATCAACCCGGCCAATTGCACACCGCAATAGGCGACATCTCGCACGAGCAGATCGCCGGCGCAGAGTCCCTCGACCGGCTGCTCCTCCTCATCCGGCCGGAGAGCGCACGCCTTGACGCCTCCCGTCCGCCGGACGCGCGCCATCCCTACCTCCGCGACTATCGCGCGGCGGATCACCCCTGTTTGAGCCTGACGGGTTTTGTAGCAGGGTGTTCGTTTCGAGGCAGCGATTACCGCATAGCCATACGTGTTCCCGCGCCGCAGGCAGACGTAATCCTGACGTTCGATCTGCCCGCCTACCAGTCATCAGGCGATCCGGGCGCGCTGCATCCGGTAGAGTTGCCGGCGACGGGCGAACCCTTGCGCCTGACGCTCTACCCGGACCTCATCACCGTGCTGGCGGATGAGACTGCGCCGGATGGCGAAACATCCCTCTAGACGGGCAAATCACGGCGCGGGCATCAACAACGTCTCGTTGCTCGTATTGGCCGCCGCCCACGCCTCGGTCCCATCGACAAGTTGCACCAGCCACCACACGATTGTATCTGAGGTGCCCCTCGTCAACGCCGGTCCGCCGATGACGATGGCTTCATCGCCGTCCATCATATAGCCGATCGGGTTGCCGGCGTCTGCGCCCGGTTCGCTGCGTAGCGTCAAACGCAGGCCGGGCACGATCGCCACGCGCATGCCCACGCCGATCTGCGGATTGGCGTTGCGGCTGGGCGGCAGATCCGCGTCGGACGGTGCGCCGGTTTCCGGCGCTGGCTGCGTCAAGCCAATCGCCATCTGTAGCGCGACGGTCGGCACAATCGCACCTGCGGTCGGCTGTTCAGCCGGTTCAGCATCACGGTTCCCATTCATCGACCACACGGCCACGCTCAGCGCCAGCGCCACCGCGATCACGCCCAATCCCATAGTCAAGGAAATTCGCGGCCGCCGCGACTGCTTCATCGGCCGGATGCGCTCGGCGGGCAGACGCACATCCATTGCGTCCCGCATCTGGCTAATCTGCATAATGCGCAGCGGGAGCGGCTCCGGGCTAGCAAAGCTCTCCTGCAAAACCGCTCGACATTGCTTCACCGCCCCTTCGTGTATATGGCTCGGCAGCTCGTCATAGAGGTGCAGTTCCGCCCGCACCGGCTGCCCCTGGCTGTCCATAAACACCAGCAGCCCGGCTACGGGCCATGCGTTGGCATCCGTGATGTTGAAGTAGCGCGCGGGTATTGCCTGCGAACCTTCCGGAAGCGACCCGGACAAGTCGCCACGGGGCGAATCGCCCGCAAGACCGCGCATTTTCACTCTCCCCCGCCCGCCGGCGCCGCTACGGTCACAACACCGCCGACCTGAGCATGCTGGCTATCGTACATCAGAATGCGCAGGTTGAACTCAGCCGCCATATCCGGTCGCAGATTGCCCCGCCAGCGCACGCTATCCCCCGCCTTGAAGTATGGGTATTCGTTCGCCTGCAGACCCGACAACTCTGCACCCAGTTCTTTCTCTCCTGCATAGCTGAGCGTAGTACCGGGGATCGTCTCTCCCACAGCAACCCGCGCGGTAAAGGGAAACTTCACTCCCTGCCCAACCAATGCTAGGTCGGTCTTCTGCGGCGCAATGCCGGAGATCTTGAGTTGGTGAACCCCGGCCGCTCGCACCTGGGCTTCTCCCACATGATAGATGCGCAGACGAGCGTTGTATTCTACGTTCTGCATGCCGGGCCACCCGCCGTCGAAGTCGAGCGAGTCGCCCACCGTACGCACGCTGTGCATGCCCAGAATCTCAAACTCGGCGCCGTTGGGGCCAGTGCGCGCCAGGTACAGGTTAGTCCCCGGCACGTAGTTGCCCGCCATCACCCTACGCTCGACCGGACCGCGCAGGACGATGCCGCCCGGCAGGGACTCGACGAGCGGCAGCGAATCGACGCCCGGCAGATTGGCAAGCCCGCTCAAGTCCGGCAGTCCCAAGTCGTTCCACATGCTCGTCAGATCGCTCAGATCAGCCGGCAGCCGTAAACCGCCCCCTCCCCCATTTCCGGCATCTCTTCCAGGCAGCGGAACCGGTACACTGCAGCCGGCCAACAGAACAACCGCCATCAACAACATCGCAGCAATGCGGACGCCCTTCATATCCGCCACCCATCCTTTCTCCGCGCGCTAATACGCGCCTATCTCTCGCAGTCGCTCATCGGAGATCCCGAAATGGTGGGCAACCTCGTGCAGGACAGTCCGCCGCACCTGCTCCCGCACGGCGGCTTCGTCGTCCGGCGCGCACATGCGCAGGATCGGGCCGCGGAAGATCGTGATCTTGTCCGGCGGGACCAAACCATAATGCTGGCTTCGTTCCGTAAGCGGGATCCCCTCATACAAGCCCAGTAACGTATGCCCGGCGCGCGTATTCGTGCTCAAAAGCTGCGCCCGGCTCGGCCACTCCGCCACTGTTACCGCCAAATTCTCGACTACCTGCCAAAAATCGTCGGGGATCGAAGCCAAGGCCTCGTCGACGAGTTCCTCAAATCGCTCGTTTGATATCATCGCCTCATCCGCACTATATACCGTTCAGCCCCACACTCAGACGCGTACATTCCTACTCGCCAGCATTTTAGCACAGGTGACGCCGCCCATCGATCTGGCCCTGGCCGCGGGGTTTGCGCCACGTTCGAATCAAGCCGTCATCTTGAGCGCAACTCAATGTCCCATAGTCAGGCAAGCCCTTCTCTGCGCTTAGGGTGACCATCGAGCGTCTCCAACCTGTGCTCACCCCTGCCGGCGTCGTTCACCCCATCAGACGCATCGGGCCGTCCGCTCGCTGGCGCATCAGCCGTTCGCCAGATCAAATCGCTTATCTCCCCCTGCGAACCCATGCTATAATGTCCCCCAATCGGAGACAGACATGAACCAACTGCTCAAGCTTGGCCAACAAGTCAACGGCGAAACATCGGGCCTGATCACACGCATCGACGGCTTTCTCGGCGGCGGCGGCCAGGGCGAGGTCTACCGCGCCTCTGTGAACGACCGGCAGGTCGCGGTCAAATGGTTCTTTCCCCACTACCTCAAGCAGGACGCTCGCCTGCGTGAACGCCTCGAACGCGCCGTGCGAACAGGCGCACCCAGCGACCGTTTCCTCTGGCCCCGCGAACTCGCCGCCACGCCCGCCACCCCCGGCTTTGGCTACATCATGGACCTGCGCGAAGAGCGCTTCAAGGGCATGGTCGACCTCGTAACACGCCGCGTCGAGCCATCCTTCCGTGCGCTCGTCACTGCGGCATTCGAGCTAGCTCATGCCTACCTACAGCTTCATGCGCGCGGCTTCTGCTATCGCGACATCTCCTTCGGCAACGTCTTCTTCGATCCGGCCTCCGGCGAGGTGCGCATCTGCGACAACGACAACGTCGACATTGACGGCCAGCCCGGCACGATCGGCGGCACCGCCCGTTTCATGGCTCCTGAATTGGTCACCGGCCTGGCCGCGCCTAGCACACAGACCGATCTCTTTTCGCTTGCCGTATTGCTCTTCTACCTGTTGCTGAACCATCACCCGCTGGAAGGTGAACGCGAAACCGCTATCCGCTGCTTCGACCTGCCGGCCATGACTAAGCTCTACGGCAGCGACCCGGTCTTCATCTTTGACCCCCTCGACGACTCCAACCGCCCGCAGCCCGGCTTTCACGACAACGCGCTGGCATTCTGGCCCATATACCCCCAATTCCTGCGCGATCTGTTCATTCGCGCTTTCACAGTCGGCATTCGCGACAGCCAGCAAGGTCGCGTGCGCGAGAGCGAATGGCGCGCCGCCATGATCCGCCTGCGCGATGCCATTTTCTACTGCCCCCACTGCGGCGCTGAATGCTTCTACGACACGGCCGCGCTGCACGCCGGGCCGGACGGGAGCTTGCGCGGCCAGCCGTGCTGGTCCTGCCGGTCATCGCTGCAGCCGCCGTTGCGTATGCGCATCGCCTACGCGACCGCGACCAACCTCCCGCCCGCGGTCGTCATGCTCAACCACGACACGCAACTCTTTCCCCATCACGTCGACCATAATCGCGCCTACGACTTCAGCCGGCCCATCGCAGAGGTGAGTCGTCACCCAAGCGATCCGCGCATTTGGGGGCTGAAGAACCTGGGATCGGACGCATGGACCGCCATCGCCCCCGCGGGCGAGATTCGCACAGTCGAGCCGGACCGCAGCATAACCTTGGCCGCCGGCGTCCGCATTCAGTTCGGCGCAGGCGAAGGAGAAGTGCGCATTTGATCCGTGCCGTGCGCAGCGCATAATGAAGAACCAGCCCCGGCGCGTCCTCAAAGAACTGATCGAACGGTATGGCGCCGAACTCGCCACGGATCCGCGACGCACCGAAGCTCTGCTCAACGATCTGTGTGGCCAATACCGGCGCGAAATCTTTGTGCTCATCAACGCCCAGCGCGAGAACGTGCCCGCCGAGCTTCTCGCCGCCCCGACATGGATGCCGCGTAGCGCAGTCTGGGAACGTCTCTCCCGCCGGCTGCAAGACAAACTGGCGTTGGCCGAAGACGCATCCGACTGGGCCGTGGAATCATGGGCCGACGCCCTCAACCTGACCGGCTCGCCTGGCGGCGTTCACTCCAGGCTCGTTCGCCGTTCGGCAGGGCGACAATCAGCCCGATATGGTGTAGAATCTGGGACGGAAGAAGCGCCGGCCTCTACGCAACCTGTTGCAGCGGAAGCTCCGGCATCGCGCAGCGGCGCGCGGACAAGGCAGAATCGCCGCGCCGAACCTGCGGTGCAGCCCTATCTATGGATTGCCGGCGCGGTGTTGGTTGCGCTCGTGTTCTGGATCGTCATAGATGGCGCCGGCTCATTGGCCCGTCCAGCCCGTTTGTTGGCAGGCCCGCAGCGGTGGTTCATGGCGGTGCGCAGCGATCCTGCCGACCATGTGCAAGGCGTCTATGCGCTGCCGCGCACTGCCTGGGTCAGTGCCGGCCCCCTCTTCGTGCGCAGCGGACCTTCTACTGCGGATGACTCGTCGGCGATGCTCGAAGCCGGCGCTGTCGTGACGGTTACGGCTTATTCGCGCGATGCGCAGTGGTCACAGATTTCGCAACCTGCCGAGGGTTGGGTCAGCAATCTCTATCTGAACTTCCTGCCGCCGGGCGGAGTTCCGGCGCCGGTGCGCATCAGTGCCGAGGCGATGACCGCCGTCCTCGCGCAGACCCCGGTCCTGGACATGCCGGACGCAGCGGGCGCAGTGGCGGGAACGCTAGAGGCAGGCGCCGGCGTTACAGCTATCGCCGTTACCGTTGACGGGCAATGGCGTCACATCGTTCGCCCGATGCCTGGCTGGGTGGCGTCCGCCAACCTGCAAAGCGCCATCGAATGAAAGCCGGGCTGGTTTGGCTGAATCGTCTATTTCCGACACAATCACAAGGTGAGAATGACTAAACCCGCTTCGTATGAACCAGAGACTTCCCGCGGCGCATCTTCGCATCCGGATTCGCGGGACGCCGCTTCGCTCGCGCGCGACAATAGCGGCCTGCTTTCAACCGGCCAGCCTGTCGAAAGAGCCGTCCTCGTGGGTGTAGAGTGGCTCGCCCATCCCGGTCTGCTCTCGCTCGAAGACTCGCTTGCCGAGCTTGCCATGCTCGCCAAGACCGCAGGCGTCAGCGTTCTCGGCAGCGTGACGCAGCGCGTCGAAACGCCCAATTCCGCCACCTTCATCGGCAGCGGTAAGCTCGAAGAACTGCACATGCTCGTGCTGGAGCTTGGCGCCAACCTTGTCATCTTCGACGAGGAGCTTTCCCCGCGCCAGCAGCGCGAGTTGGAAAAGGCTCTTGGCGAGGAGATCAAGGTGCTAGATCGCACCGCGCTGATCCTAGACATCTTTGCTCGCCACGCCCGCACGCGCGAAGGCGCGGTGCAGGTCGAGTTGGCGCAGTATGAATATCGCCTGCCGCGCCTGACCCGCGCTTGGACCCACCTGGCGCGCCAAGCAGGTGGGCGCGCCGGCGGCGCGGGCGGCGGCGTGGGTGTGCGCGGCCCCGGCGAAACGCAACTCGAAGTCGACCGCCGCGAGATCGGCCGGCGTATCGCTCTCCTCAAGCGCCAGCTTGCCGACATCCAGAAGCAGCGCAGCCAGCACCGTCGCCAACGTCGCGAATCCGCCATCCCCGTCCTCGCCCTGGTCGGCTATACCAACGCCGGCAAAAGCACGCTTCTCAATAGACTGACTAACGCAGGCGTCCGCGCCGAGGACCGACTTTTCGCCACGCTCGACCCAACCACGCGCCGCACCGAATTGCCGAGCGGACACGCCGTCCTTCTTACCGACACGGTAGGCTTCATCCAAAAACTGCCCACCGAGTTGGTCGCCGCCTTCCGCGCCACGCTCGAAGAGGTCACCCAAGCCGACCTGTTGC
This sequence comes from uncultured Caldilineaceae bacterium, assembly GCA_964467575.1. Lineage (GTDB taxonomy): Bacteria > Chloroflexota > Anaerolineae > Caldilineales > Caldilineaceae > JASGTU01. The sequence continues at coordinate 86,278 of CAYXRG010000004.1, forward strand.
TTCATGTCGTCGACGCGTCGCACCCCAATGTAGATGAACAGGTAGCCGCCGTCGAAGAAGTGCTCGAAGAACTGGACGCTGGCGACAAGCCCGTCATCACTGCACTGAATAAAATCGACCGTCTCGACCGAGCCGATCCTACCGTCGAAGCGCGCCTTCTCGCCGGCTTGCGCGACTATCCCAATGCCGTCGCCATCAGCGCCAGAAACGGCGCCGGCCTCGACCAACTCCTCCAGCGCATCGACGCCGTACTCTACCGCCAGATGGCGCCGGTCGACGTGCTCATCCCCTATGAACGCGGCGACCTGGTCGCTCTCGCCCATACACACGGCTTCGTCGAAAGCGAAGATCACCTCGCCCAGGGCGTCCATCTGCACGCGCGCCTGCCCTTACAGCTAGCCGGGCGCTACGCCGACTATTATTGGGTTGCGGCCGGTCACGAAACATCTGCGCCGGCAGACGATCCGCCCGAAGGGGCCTAAGTCGCGCATCGCGTTTTGCTTTCTCTGTGATGCGTTGCATAATGCTACGCACTCTAAAAGACGAGCGGCACATCGCGGGGCGCGCTTCCCCTTGTTCCCACTATCGGAGAAACAGGCCCGTGGATGCGGACGGACGCTGCACAACCGGTAATCGAGACGCACAACCCCAGGAGCATGTCACATGAGCACCAATACGCTGACCATCGTCGACAATCGCACCGGCAAAAGCTATGAGATCCCGATCGAACATGACACCATCCCGGCCATCGCATTGCGCCAGATCAGAGTGAACCCCGATGACTTCGGCCTCATGACCTACGATCCGGGCTATACGAACACGGCGTCGTGCAAAAGCTCCATCACCTATATCGATGGAGACAAGGGCATCCTGCTCTATCGCGGCTATCCAATCGAACAGCTCGCCGAACAGAGCAATTTCCTCGAAGTGGCCTACCTGTTGATCTACGGCGAACTGCCCTCCAAGGAAGTGGGCGCCAAATGGGAGTACGATGTACTCCACCACACGTTCATTCACGAAAACCTGGCGCGCATGCTCGAAGCGTTTCGCTACAACGCCCACCCAATGAGCATGCTCATCGGCGCCCTATCAATTATGTCAACCTTCTATGCCGAACTCAAAGACCTAAAGAACCCGAAGGTCCAAAACAAGCAGATTCTGCGCATCTTGGGCAAGTTGCCTACGGTTGCGGCCTTCGCCTATCGCCACCGCATCGGCCGTCCCTACAACTACCCCAACAGCACCCTGAGCTACGCCGCAAACTTGCTCTACATGCTGGACTACATGCACCAGTCGGACTATGAGGTCAATCCCGTCCTGGCAAAGGCGCTGGATGTCCTATTCATTTTGCACGCCGACCACGAGCAGAACTGCTCTACTGCGGTTATGCGCAACATCGGCTCTTCGCTCGCAGACCCGTACAGCGCCATGTCCGGCGCGGCTGCCGCGCTCTTTGGGCCGCTGCACGGCGGCGCCAACGAAGCCGTGCTCAACATGCTCAAGGAAATCGGCGACGTCAAGAACGTGCCTTCGTATGTCGAGCGCGTGAAGAAGGGCGAATTCCGGCTAATGGGTTTCGGCCACCGCGTATACAAGAACTATGACCCGCGGGCGCGCATCATCAAAAAGATCGCAGACGACGTATTCGAGATTACCGGATCGAACCCGCTGCTCGACATCGCGCTGGCGCTAGAAGAAGTCGCCCTAAAAGACGAATATTTCGTCGAGCGCAAGCTCTATCCGAACGTGGACTTCTACAGCGGCATCATCTACCAAGCGATGGGTTTCCCGGTCGATATGTTCACGGTCCTCTTTGCCCTAGGACGTGCGCCCGGCTGGCTGGCGCAATGGCGCGAGCTAATTATGGACCCGGAACAGCGCATCGCCCGCCCGCGCCAGATCTATCTCGGCTCCGCCGAACGGGATTATGTTCCGCTCGATCTGCGGTAGGGGCGCTGCGGTAAAATGTCGGCGGCGTCTGCGGGGAACTGGGCGGACGCCGCCTCTTCTTTCTAGCTACATCTCAACTGACATCGCCATGCCCGCGCCAGAAGCGCTGCACCTGGCTCATCAATTCAGGATGCCCGGCTAGCTCCGGGTCCTGTGCGAAGAGCGACTGCGCCGCCTCGCGCGCCACAACCAGCGTCTGCACATCGCCCAAGTGCGCCACGCGAAAATCGGGCAAGCCGCTCTGCCGCGTGCCGAGGAAATCGCCGGGGCCGCGCAACTCAAGGTCCTTCTCCGCCAGCACAAAGCCGTTATTCGTCTCTTCCAACACACGCAGTCGCGCCTCGGCGTCGCCCCCCTCTGCACCGCTAATCAAAGCGCAATAACTGTCGTGCTCGCCCCGGCCTACGCGGCCGCGCAACTGGTGCAGTTGCGCCAAGCCAAAGCGTTCGGCATCCTCCACAATCATCACAGTCGCGTTGGGCACGTCGATCCCCACCTCGATCACCGTCGTGCTCACAAGAATGTCGAACTCGCCTGCGGCGAAGCGTGACATCACCTCGTCCTTATCCTGCCCGCTCATCCGGCCGTGCAGCAGTCCTAGCCGCAAGTCAGGATAGATCTCCGCCTGTAAGCGCTCGAACTCCGCCACAGCCGCGCCTGCGTCCAGCTTCTCGCTCTCCTCCACCAGGGGATAGACGATATATCCTTGCCGGCCCTCCGCCGCCTGCCGCCGCATGAAGCTGTGCAACCGCTCACGCTCCGCAGGGCGGAACCGCTTCGTCCGCACCGGTTGGCGGCCAGGCGGCATCTCATCGATCACACTGACATCCAGTTCACCGTAGACAGTCAGCGCAAGGCTGCGCGGGATAGGCGTCGCGCTCATGACGAGCAGGTGTGGCTGCCCGCCCTTGCTGCGCAGCGCGCCCCGCTGCTCCACGCCGAAGCGATGCTGCTCGTCCACCACGACAAAACCCAGGTTCGCAAAATCTACCGTCTCCTGGATCAGCGCGGTCGTCCCCACAACCACGTCGATCGCGCCGCTGCGCAACCCCTCCATGATGGCCTCTCGTTCGCGGCCTGTCACGCGACCGGTCAACAATTCTACGACAATAGCGGAACCGTCCGGTTTAGCCGGCTCCCCCAATAGCCTGCCGATGCTGCGGAAGTGCTGCTCTGCCAGGATTTGCGTCGGCGCCAGCAAGGCCGATTGCGCACCGTTCGCCGCCGCGACATACATGGCTGCCGCTGCAACCGCCGTCTTGCCGCTGCCGACGTCGCCCTGAACGAGCCGGGTCATCGGAACGGTGCGCCGCATATCACCCAGCACTTCGCCCAGCACTCGCTCCTGCGCCCCGGTCAACGCGAACGGCAGTGCGCGCGTAAACCGATCCGTCAGCGCCGCATCGCTCTCGATGGCCATAGCCGCCGCTTCGTGCAGGTCGCGGCGACGCTGCATCACGCCCAACTGCACGTAAAAGAACTCCTCGAAAGCCAGCCGGCGCAACGCGCTCGCCAGCGTCTCCTGGCTCTCCGGGAAATGCGCCTGGTGCAGCGCCTCTGCCAGATCGGGCAGTTGGTAGCCGGCTCGAATCTCCTCCGGCAACGGGTCCGTCAGCAGCGATGCATAGGCGTCCAGCGCCAACCGCGTCAACCCCCGCAGCCGCTTGTTTGTAAGTCCCTCGGTCAATCGATAGACCGGCGCGATGCGTCCCGTAGCGACCATCTCCTCGTCCAAGTCCTCGAACTCCGGGCTTTCGAGAGTCTTGTGTCCCATGAACAGGCCAACTTTGCCGCTGAAACGCATCGTTTCGCCCACCCTCAACCGGCTCTGCACATACTTATTCCACCACGTAGCGCGCAGCGTACCGGTGCTGTCTCCCAAAATGCCCTGCACCATCGTTCGTTTCATGCTCACCTTACGCTCACGGATCTCCCATAGATTGGCGATGACCGTCGCCTGTTCACCGGGCGCCAGTTGGGCGATGGTGCGCAGCGTGCTGAAATCCTCATATCGGGTGGGCAAATGCCATAGCAGATCCTCGACGCACGCAATGCCCAGGCGGGCAAGCTGCTCCGCCGTCGCCTTCCCCACGCCCGGCAGGATCTCCGGAGACGCTCGTAAACTGTCCGCGTTGGCTGAGGCGCGAGCATGTCGACGGAGCGCGCGCTCCTCAGCCACAAAAGTGGGTTCCGGCGGCGGCACGTCGATCTCGGCGATTGCCGGGGTGAGTATAGGCTCACCCGCGGACTCCTCCTCATCAGCCGGCATGCGCTCAGATTCAGTCTCATCCAAGATCATCTGCGCTGGGCCAGCGTCCCCTTCCAGACAACGCAGGATAGCAGCCGCGATCTCCGGACGCGAATCCTGGTCGGCCGCATCATATGCCGCCATCAGCCGCACCGCCCAGTCGATCAGGTCAGGCGCGCTTGCCTCACTCGCGGCGTCGGCTTGCCAGCGTTCGGCCATAGCCTGCAACCCGCCGAACACGGCGCGGTTACGCCAACCCTGCTTCTCTTCCAGCTCCAATACGCGTCGTAAGCGCTGCAATGCCGTAGTGGTCACGGGTTAATAGCTTCCTTCGTACACAATCACGCCGATCATGTTCGGTCCGCAATAAGCCGCCAGGCTGGGCGGATAGGTCAAGGTGCGGACCTGCACCTCCGGCGCGATCTCGGCGAGGCGCTCGATCAGTTCGCCCTGCTGCTGCTGATAGGCGTGCTGCATCACCCCAACTCGCTCCACCTGGGCGAACTCGGCCACAAACTCGACCAGCTTCTCCACCGCTTCTTCGCGCGTCTGCACCTTTTCCAAGGGCGAAAGCCGGCCGTCTTCCATCATCAACATCGCTTTGATGCCGAGCATAGCCCCCAGCAGGCTCTGCGACGGCCCCAGGCCCGCGCTGCGCTCAAGGTAGTTGAGACTTTCCGAAAACACCGCCAGATATAGATGCGGCACCGAGCTATTGGTCAAGCGAGCGATCTCGTTGACGTTCGCTCCGGCCTCTGCCGCAACCGCAGCCTGCTCGACGAGCAGCCCAAGACCATAGGAGGTCGATAGGCTGTCGATCACGCGGATCGAGTAGCGCCCCTTCAGCATCTCGGCCGCGCGGCGGGCCTGGCTCCACATCGGGCTGAGTTCGCTGCTCATGTGGATCGACACGATCTGTTCAGATTCGCGACCCAGCCGGCGATAGCATTCCAGAATTGTGTTGACATCCGCCGCATCCACTTCGGGCAAGCGTGTAGATCCGCTCGCCGCTGCGCTTTGTTGCGCCGCGAAGAGATCTTCGGCCGTAAAGCTGGGATCTTCCTCGAATAACGACGAGCCGATCTTGATGCGATGCGCAATCGTCTCGATCTGGTACTTCTCAAGAACATCAGGGGGCAGATAAGCGTTGCTGTCCGTGACGATGCGTACTTTACTCATCAGTTTCCCGACCAGTCTATGGTGCTTTGCTCGCGACTATCACGTTTCAGGATACCTGTCGCGTCGTCATTCAGCCAAATTTCTCCGGAGATTTTCAGGCGCGGCCTAACAATCATCCCGCGTGCCGCAGCGCCGCATAATGTTTTGTCGTTCTTGCCCAACGCTGATTTTTGCGCTGCTAAACCTGTCGTGGTATACTGTCTTAGTTGTGACTCGACTAAAATGTGTGTAGACGCCGCCGGCGTCTGCCAACATTTACGGATACCGGGAGGATGCTCCAATGGCAAAGTGTCAACGCTGCGGTCGCGGCCCCATGTTTGGGAACAATCGCCCGTGGTCCAAAAAGGCGACCCGGCGAACGTGGAATATTAACGTTCAGAAGGTGAAGATCATGCAGGACGGCAAACCCGTCTCCATGCGTCTTTGCACCTCCTGCATTCGCACCCTGGAAAAAGCCTAATCGCGCAAGGCTCTGCCGCGACGTTACAGGGCATTGCCATAGCAATGTGAATGCCGTGCGCCATTTCCATCAGGAGATGGCGCGTTTGTTTTGCCCGCTCTCTATGCAACCGGTCAAGCCGCCAGCGCACGGCGCAGTTGGCCGCACCCCGCGTTGATCTCAATGCCGCGACGCAGCCGCACGGTCGTCGATACGCCCTTCTGCCGCAGAACCTCGGCAAAAGCCTCGGTCTCCGCCGCGCTCGTCGGTTGGTAGGGACTATCCGGCACGGGATTGAGCGGGATTAGGTTTACATGGCAAAGCAGTCCGGCCAGCTTCTCGCCAAGTTCGTGCGCCAGTTCTGGGCTGTCGTTGATCCCTTGCATCAGCGCGTATTCGAACGTTACCCGCCGGTGCGTCTTCTCGATGTAGCGCTGCACAGCCTCCAGCAGCATCTCCACCGGATATCGCCGGTTGATCGGGACCAACCGGCTGCGCAGTTCGTCGTTCGGCGCGTGCAGGCTCACCGCCAGCCCGATCTGCAGTCCCTCATCCGCCATCCGGTCGATCATAGGTACAAGGCCGACCGTGCTTAGCGTGATGGCACGCGCGCCAAGCCCAAAGCCGTCCGCCGCGGCGAGGCGGCGCAGCGCGGCCCATACATTATCATAATTGTGCATTGGCTCGCCCATGCCCATCAGCACGATATTCGTAACCGTGGCCGGCCGTTCAATGTCCGCTTGCGGTTCCGCCTCCGGTGTAGCCAAGAAACGGGCGAAGTCTAGCACCTGCGCCACAATCTCGCCGGCGGTGAGGTTGCGCGCCAGCCCTCCCAAGGCCGTTGCACAGAAGGTGCAGCCCATAGCGCAGCCTGCCTGGCTGCTGATGCAAAGCGTCCTGCGCCGGTCATAGAGCATCAACACCGACTCGATGGTCTGTCCATCCGGCAACCGGTACAGTCGCTTAAGCGTATCCCCGGAGGCAGAGAGCAGTTCGGTCACCCGCTCCAACGGCGCAATGATCGCGCTCGCTTCCAGCCGCTCGCGCAACCTACGCGGCAAGTTGGTCATCGACGCAAAATCGGCGGCGTAGCGCTGGTAGATCCACTCCCAAACCTGGCGAGCTCGATAACCCGGTTCGCCGAGCTGCTCCAAATATTCGGTTAATTCTTCTTGCGAAAACTCCAGCAGCGATACGCGCCCGGCGCCGCCTGCCGGCCTGTCCCGATCTCTTTGCGCCGTCACGCTCTGTTCCCGTCCGCCTGCTCAAATAATGACAGCAGTTCCGGCAGCCCTGCCGCCACAATATCCGGCGGCGGATTCGCCGCCAGATACTCCGCGTGCGTCGTTACGCCAGTCAGCACCCCGGCCGTGGGCATGCCCAGCCGCGCCGCTCCTTCGATATCCGTCTCGTAACGGTCGCCTACCATCAGCGTAGTCTCTGCCGCACCGTCCACGCGCCGGATCGCCTGTTCGTACATGCCCGGATACGGTTTGCCGACATATTCCGGCGCACGCCCGCTGCTTACCGTCAACAGCGCCACGAGGCTTCCCGTACCTGGAACCTGTCCCCGCTCAGTTGGCAACGTAGCGTCGGGATTCGTCGCCACAAAGCGCGCGCCGTTGCGGATCGCCAGCGTCATGCGCGTTAGCACGTCGTAGTTCAGCGCGTAATAGATGCTTGCCACGGCGATCTCGGCCTCGAAGGGGTCATCTACCAACTCAAATCCCTTCGCTTGGAGCGCCCCGCGCAACGACGCCTCGCCCATCATGATAACCTTAGCCCCGTTGGGCGATTGCTGGGCCAGCCAGTTGGCCGTCGCTTCGGCGCTGCCAAGAATGTGCCCTGGGTCCACTGCAATGCCCATCGCCGCCAGCTTCTCGCTAAACGTCTGCGACGTACGGCTCGAATTGTTCGTCACGCACAGCCACTTCCGCCCCGTCGCGTCCAAATACCGTAGGAGTTCCTGAACACCCGGCAGCGCCTGGTCGCCCACATACAACACGCCGTCCATGTCCAACAGCACCGCGCGCACCTTGCGCAGCGTTACCAATTCCTTCGATGAAACCGCCATGAATCTCTCCGTTGCCGTAGTCGTCGCTAAATACCGTCCAAGATTATAGCACAGGGCGCGGATTGGGGACTGCTCCGGAAGCGTGACAGAGAAATACTACTCAGCGCATCGCCGTTTCCACAGGCTCCTCGCCCACCCCGCCCTGACAGCGCCCGGTGATCCCGCACCATTGCCGCGTCGCCAGATCAGCCGACCATTCCAACCCAGTCGCGGCCGCCGCATAGCCGTCCTGTGCCAGACCCGTCGCCCGCGTAAAGCCTGTCTGCGCCAAATCGCGTGCCAAGCCCGCGGTTCGCGCCCACAGCGTCCTCATACCGCCCGCCTCCTGGACGAGAGCCGCATCGTCACGCCCCTGCCAGGGCAGTTGAACGTTCACGTCCGCCACGGCATCGAGCGCGCCGTCCAGACGCGCCACGCCGTCGGCGTGCAGGCCGGCTGCCGGCGAATCAAATCGGCTGCGCAGTTCCACATACGCGTCGCGATAGTCGACCGAAAAGGGTATAAACACCTGCGCTTGCACTGCGCTGTCCAGCACTCTCTCCGGCGCCAACGACGAACGCGCAACGCCCGTCGCCAGCAGCCCATCACCGGATACGATTACGCTGCCTTCCAGCGCCAACGGTTCCCCGTCGAGCTTCAGCCATTCGCCCATACGTCCGGCATCCACCGCATAGCGGCCCGCCAACTCGAAACGCATATCGTCCAGCGCTGCGCCTGTCATGCCCGACACATGCACCGTGGCGCGGTGGCGCAAGGGCAACTCGCCCGCAAACAGGTCGACCGTCTCCGTCGGGTCAAGGAGTTGCGCCAGAAAAACCATTTCACCGTTATACCGCAGCGTCACATGTCCATCGATATAGGCGAAGCGCTCCAGCGGGTCGAGGACGACCAATGCGCGCTGGCCTTCTGGGATCGTTAAACTCAGTTCGCCTGACTGGCCTTCCCCCGCCGATGCGGTCAGCGCTGCACCGGAGGCAAGGTCGAAATACAGATACTTGCGGGACGGATCCAGCGGCGCGCCTGCTAATGACAGCGCTTCCCCGTGCTCGAAGCCAACGCGCGCTTCCGCCGCCGTCTGCGCGGCTGCTCTGCCAAAAAACGGCAGCGACGACAACGGAACCTCTGCCGTGCCCGCGAACGTATCGACCCGGTTGCGCTCGTCCAGTTCAAGGCGCATCTTCGCGTCGGCTAGGCGGATCTCGCCGGCAGGCGTCTCAAAGACGAGGTCATTACGCACCTCGAACCCCGCGGCGTCCGGCAAGGCTTTCAAATTTGCCTGCCTGACGTTGATCCGGAACTCGCCGGAAGGCAGCCACCCCGCCGTCCTATCGCCTAGGTTCACCTCTAGCGTACAGACGCCGGCGACGCACTCGATGCCGGAGTGGGTTGCGCTCACATCCGCTTCCTCCACGGGCGCGGCCCATGCAGAGCCCATCCCGGCATAGATCCAGATCAGACCGGCAAACAGCGTCGCCACAAACGCCCGTAAGAATGTCTTGCTCGGCATCACAGACCTCCCGTCTAGTTCCTGCGCAAAGACGGGCCGTTAATCGCCCGTCACCGGCAGAACGAAGGTCCGGCCCGCACTGTTCCCCGCGCACCGAACCGCAGGCGGATCAGGCGCTCTCTATCCCGTCCGATCCGTCGCCTTCTCGGCCTTCCGCCAGATCGCTCTCTACGTCGAAAGCCGCCGTCGCCACCGCCCAACTGACCAAAAACCAGACGCCGCCGCCTATCAAAAGCGCCACGGCTATATTCGCCGGATGTGGCGGCACATTGCCGCGCACGATCCCGACCAACGTGAGCAGCAGCCCCGCGATCCCGAAGCCAATCCCGATCTGTAGAGCCAATGGCAAGCGCTTCATCGTTCCAAGCCTCCCTGCTGTGTACACGCGCAATCACGCGCGCCCGTCACGCGGCAATCCGAATATCGGTTACGTTAAGTTGCAGCCGCTGGCGTCCCTGCCACTCGTTCGCCTGTAGCTCGTACACAATATCGATCAAGCTCCCCTCCGCCAGCATCCGCGCCCATTCTCCCTCGCGAAAGGCGATGGCATCCAGCACAGGACTCGACGGCCCGTTGTCCACGATCAGCTTGAGGTGCTTGCCGCCGCCAACCGCCCGCGCCTCGCGCACGCGCACCCCGCGCGATAGCAACAGCGGCGCCGGGTTGTCGTGGCCCGTCGGCTCCAGGCGGGCGAACTGCTCAAGCACCCCCCAGTTGATCTCGTCCAGAGAAACCGCCGCATCCACGTATAGCGTAGGCCGCAGTTCGCCTAGATCGCTCAATTCTCGCTCGGCTATGGCGCGCAGTTCCCTCTCAAACGTCGACAGATTGGCCGTCTCCACCGTAAAGCCCGCGGCGCGGCTATGTCCGCCATGCCGCACAAGCAGATGAGAAAGCTCATCCAGCGCCCGGCTGATGTCGAACTCCTCGACGCTACGCGCGCTGCCGCGGCACTCCTCGTCGCCCTCCTCCACCACCACGGCCGGGCGGTAATACCGTTCGACGAGCCTGCCCGCCACCAGCCCGACGACGCCGGAGACGATCTCAGGGCTGCGCACCAGCAACAGCGGCGCACTTTGCGCCAACTGCGGCTCCACCTGCTCGGCCGCCAGGTCCTCGGCATCCTCGGTCAGCGATCGCCGTTGCTGGTTGAGCGCCTCCAGTTCCACCGTGAGCGTGTAGGCCTCGGAAGGATCGTCGGTGCGCAACAGACGGTAGGCCAAGTTGGCATGCGCCAACCGTCCCGCTGCGTTGATGCGCGGCCCAAGCCGGAAGGCGATGGCTGTGGCATTCACCGTGCCGGGGCGCAGGTCCGCCTGGTGCATTAGCGCCAGAAGCCCAGGCCGCTCTGTGCGGTTCAGTTGCTGCAGGCCCCGCCGCACAAGCGAACGGTTCTCGCCCAACAGCGGCATCATGTCCGCTACTGTGCCAATGGCAACGTAGTCGAGCAGCGATTGTTCGATTGCTTCCACGTCGGCAGGGGCGACGCGATACCGGTCATGTTGGGCTGCGGCGCGCAGCACGGCCTGCGCCAGACGATAGGCCACGCCCGCGCCCGCCAACTGATCAAAAGTGGACGGACCGTCGCGCCGCCTCGGGTTGATCACCGCGATGGCGGGCGGCAACACCGGCCCAATCGAGTGGTGGTCAGTCACAATCACGTCCATGCCAAGCGACTGGGCATATGCGACCTCGTCCACGCTGCGCATGCCGCAGTCCACGGTCACCATCACCTGCGCCTTTTCGGCGATGTGCGCGATCGCCTCCCGATTCAGCCCATACCCCTCGTCTACGCGGTCGGGGATGTAGGCGCCCGCCTTCGCGCCCGCAGCCTGGAGAGCCGTCGTCATCAGCGCAGTCGCGGAAACGCCGTCCGCGTCGAAATCGCCGTACACGCAGATCGTCTCTTCTTCTGCGATGGCGCGAAGCAGGCGCGTCACCGCACGCGCCATATCCGGCAGCCGGTACGGGTTCTCCTGCACCGCATCCTCGCCTCGCAAAAAGGCAGTAACCTCTTCAGCGCTGCGCAGGCCACGGTTATATAATACTTGCATCAACAACGGATGCTCTGGCGCGCCGGCGAGAAAGGACTGCGGAGCCCCCTCGCGAACTATCCAGTTTCTTCTCGGCGCTGTCATATGACGTCTCGTTTCCGTCGCGCAGTCTGCGGCTGCCCAGGGGGAGCAGCGCCCCAACCTACAGCGCGCAGCCGGCTGCAGGCGTACCATCGATTATAGATGGCGCGTCTGGCGCGGGCAAAACCATCCCCGCGCGCCGCTTGGATCGGCGGGCCGCGTGTGGTAATGTAGGGCCAATGTCATCCATGCTAGACCGTCTCCGCCGACTCCAGAGCTTGCGGGAAGCGCACCCCCGGGACCAAGACGAATCCCCTGCAGAACGCCCGGCTGCGCCTGCCTCAGCGCGCAGCCGTAATCGACACCCCGTTGAGCAAACCTTGCCGGGCGAGGAGATAGCTAACGCGGCCGGGGCCTGCTATGTCACCGCCTACGCCTACCCGCTCGCCTTGCAGCGCGGTTCCGGCCCGCTCGGCGCGCTCCTCGATCTACAGCCGAATACGCTCGCCCCCTTCCACCCCAACTTCGGGCTAGACGGCATCGAAGCGTTCTCCAACGCCGCCTTTATCGACACGGAAACCACAGGGCTTGGCGGTGGAGCCGGCGTCTATTGCTTCATGGTCGGCGTCGGCACATTCGAGACGCTCGACGCGCCGCTCGATCGCGGCCCTCTCCCCCTCGCTGGCGCAGTCGCCACGGCGGAACATGCTTCCGTGGAACATGACGCGCCAACGCACTTCGTCGTGCGCCAATACTTCATGCGCAGCCCTGCCGAGGAGCACGCGCTGCTCACCGCGCTCGCCCGGCAACTCGACAGCCGTGATGTCGCCGTAACCTTCAACGGCCGCTCGTTCGACCTACCGCTCCTGCGCAACCGCATTCGCTACAACCTGCGCTTCCTCCCCGACTTTGCACGGGGCGTGCCTCTTCTGCACGAAAGAGCGCCTCACCTCGACCTGCTCATGCCCGCGCGCCGGCTGTGGAAACGCCGCCTGCAAAGCTGTCGCCTTGCCAACCTCGAACAACAGGTTCTCCAATTCGTGCGCACCGAGGACGATGTGCCGGGGCGCTTGATACCACAGATGTACATTGACTACCTGCGCTCCGGCGATGCCCGCCCCTTGCAGCGCGTCTTCTACCACAACCGTGAGGATATCGTCTCGATGGTCGCCTTGGCAGATCATCTGACGCGCGCTTTCGGCAGCCAAACTGGCGCCGTCCAAAAGGTCGAACTGCCCCCCGCTGACTGGATCGCGCTAGGCATCTCCTATGACAACCAAGGGCGCAACGACCTTGCCGAATCCGCCTATCGCCGCGCCCTCGAGTTCACCGCCGACCCGCACGACCGCGCCGAGCTATTCGCCCGCCTGGCTCGCCTGCTGAAGCGGCAAGGCCGCTGGCAAGAAGCGGCGGACGCCTGGCAGGCTTGGCTTAGTTCCACGCCTGGGGTCGATCCCACCCCGTTCATCGAGTTGGCGAAGTACTGCGAATGGCAGCTCAACGACTACGACCAGGCCGAAATGTGGGCCGCCTGGGCGCTATTCAACTTGAAGCAGCAGGATGCCCGGCTGGCATGGGCGCGCACCATCTCCGAACTTGAACACCGCCTAGACCGCATCCGGCGAAAGAAACGCACAGCCGCCGCCTAGCGCTCGCAGCAGATTGAGAGTTTCGGCGATACCCTCGTCTGGAGGCCTCATTTAGCCCTCCACGCAACCTGCATCCTCACCGTGTTCCTCATCACTCTTCCTCATTGACCGCCGCTTTCCAAGGTGCAAATGCTGTTTCGACGATCAATACAGCGGCGGCTTCTTCGGCGATTCCGGACACAATCCCGCCCAAACCCTCGTCATTGGGGAGTGTGTGCCTTCGCGAACATGAATGGGGTCGAGCCTGGGCGCGCTCATCCCGCCCGTGGTCTTTACCATCTTCGGCTTGTTTATGCTCGGCAGCCGTCTCACGCTGAGCGGCTTCGTGCTTCAGGGCATCGGGATCGTTGCGCTCATTGCAGGCGTGCTGCTCTTGGGTTATGCTCTCCTTCTCTACCGTAAGGCAAAGGCGCCTGCGGCCGGGCCGCAAGCCTAGAGGAGCCACTACGCACGGCTGCTTGACCACACGAGGAGGACAATGGCTGCACCGTCTTTGCATAACCAACTTCGCCGGAGGTTTCCCAACGCATACTGGCAGGGCAACCCCGAGCGCCGCGAGATTGCTCTGACTTTCGACGACGGCCCTGATCCGCAGAACGGCCCGGCGCTTCTAGGTCTTCTCGACGATCTAGGCGTAAAGGCCGCCTTCTTCTTCGTCGGGACGCGCGCCGCCGCCGAGCCTGCTCTGGTCCGTCGGGTCGTGGATGCCGGTCACCAGATCGGCATCCACGGCTACGAACACCAGTCGTTCTTGCTAAAGCGAGAACGGACGCTGCTGCAGGAGTTATCGCAGGTCCAAGACATCATGACCGAGGCAAGCAGGCGCGATCCTTCCGCCTTCAACGCCGTGCGCCCGCCTTTCGGCCATTTCACGCCGGCCATTCTCGCCGCGTTGAACACTGTAGGGTATCTTCCGACCATGTGGACCCTAGCGCCCTTTCACTGGCTGCAGCCCGCCGGCGCCACGATTCGCCAAGTCTTGACCGGTACGACAAACGGCGCGATCCTAATCCTGCACGAACCCTTCCCGGCCCGGCAGTCCTCGACTTGGCGGCAGCCGCCCTGCCCCATCTGATAGCCGGCGGCTATGATTTTGTCACCGTGAACGAACTGTGGTCGAATAGACAACAGGACCAATGAATCAGCCCACAATGGAACGAAACTACCATCTCTATCAGCGCTCCCATTGGATACGCCCGTCCGCCTACCCGCTTGAGCGCACTCCCGACCCTGCCCGCTACCGGCCGGTCGCTCAGTGGACTGGACGTCTGATCCTGCCTGAGCAGTCCGAGCGCGATGTCGACGGCGGCTGTTTGTTTGAAGTTCACCACGCCCCCTCGGCCTTTGCCCACTTCGCCGGACGCATTCTCTGGCTGCGCTTCGAAAACAAGCGCATGATCCAGGCGCGCACTTGGGCTGCCACGCGCAACGTCATCTTCAATCGAGATGCGCAGAAATTGTCGTCTAGCGGGTTGATCCTCGCCGAGCGCGTCAATCGCTGGCGGCTCGTCACCCCGCTGGAATCGCTTGCCGGCAGTCGCCCCGTCGACGACGTGATCGTCCGCCTTCCCGACCCCGTCACCGTGGAAGAGCCGGACAGCGCCCGCCCCAGCCTGCGCATCATGCATGAGCCTGTCCAGATCACAGGTCGCTTTGTCGGGCTCGTCACCTTTATCGCACCCGCGTACGATGGCGACGACCGCTGGCGCGTCCGCCACTTCAACCCGTCCACGCACGCATTCGACGGACAAGAAGAAGTCATCGCCATCCCGCCGGTGTCTGCCAATGAAAACGGGACCGCCCCCTCCACCGCCGCGCAGATCGAATCCTCACCCCTCAACCCTGATGGATGGTACGTCTACGGCGCGCCGGATGCCCAAGGCGTCTTTGTCGTGCAGGCGTGGATGCCGCGTGCGCTGATGCGCCTCAAGCCCCAACGTGTGCTCGCCGCCCGCGAAGAAGCGTGGCAACACATCCGCCACGATGCCTGGTCTGATCTGAAGACAAAAAAGGGAACTGTATCATCGGTCCTTTATGTCCCAGGCGTTGCGAACGCCGAATCAGCCGCCTCAACATGGCGGCAAGGCGATCGCGCTCTGTTGCTCCATGTCTACGCGGGGATCGGAGGAAAGCAAAGAGAACCCGCGGCGCGAGCCCGTCTCTATTTCGGCCATTTCGCCTTCGGAATCGCTGAGGTCGTCCGCGAACCGCTGGCGGATGAGTTGCGTTTTGACATCACCTACTATCAGATCTACACCCACAATGCCGACGGCCTCGTGGCAGGCGCAATGGACTGGTCTCGCTACATGGGTGATCGCCAATTCGGCTGGGCTGGGCTTCGTCCGGTCTGCGATATCCTCATCAAGTTCGAGGGCCTAAACGACCTCTATCCGGTAGACGGCAGGCTCTACTCTGTGCTGGACGCCATCCGCGACAACCTCGAACAGATGGCCGCTCGCTACCGAATCGGAGATGGTCGCGGCGCAACCTATGTCGCGGCAGCCAACAATTGCGCCCAGGATTCCAGCCAGGCGATGTATTCCGCCATCGTCGAAATCCGCGAACTGCTCGAAACCACCACGAACCTGGCTGCCTGGACTGCACAGAATCCTGAGCAGGCCGCGCGATTGCGCAAGCTGCAATCGCTTGGCCAGGAGTTGCGGCGCAAGCTCGTAGGCGGCAATGCCCGCCGCGCCGACTGGCATTACGGCGCCCAAAACCTGGGAATCACCGAGAACCCGCTGCGCAATTTCCTGCGCGGGCTGGCAACGTGGCGTACCGTCCTCCCGCGCAAGACCAGCGACACATTTGCCCAGGTCTTTCTGGACCACGGCGCGTCGCTGTGGACTCTGTGCGCCTACCAGGTGGGCGGGCACAACCCCGACATTGAACCTATCCCCGCCTGGACTTTCTAGGCGGGGCGCAGGCGATCACTGCGACCGCCCTCATACGGGAGAACACCCGGCGCACTGCGCACCCGATGCGCTAACGCTCGGCGGGGATCAGGCCAAGCTCGCGGCCGGCCGCGACGGCCTGTAGGCGGTTCTCCACTTGCAACTTGCCGAAGATGTTCGAGGTATGATTGCGAACCGTGTGCGTCGAAACAACCAGCCGTTGCGCGATCTCCTTGTTTGACAGCCGGTCGGCTAACAAGTGCAGTATCTCCGATTCTCGAGATGTCAACGGCACAGGCAGAGCCTCCTGTGAACCGATTGCCGAATGAGTCGTAGTATCCGCCGGATACGCGCTGAGCAATATCCGCACAAGTTGGGCATATTCGGGCTGCTTCCCCAACTCGCGCAGCATGCCTTGCATTTCTCTGCCCTGCTCAATGAAGGCCCCCACCAGTCCATTGGGGACGGCTTTCTGTACTGCGCGACCCAGCACCGTCCGCATGAGCGCCGTTTCGCCCAGTCGATGCCAGACTACGGCCTGAAGGACATGCGCGTCTACCCAAAGAGTCCAGCGTCGCTCATGTACGGCAAGGTCGATCACTTTGTCCAGACTATTACTCGCCCTATGGAGAGCGTTTTCCGATCCCTCGGCCATAAGGACGAGCGCCCGCACCATGGGAATAAGGTCTGACGAGCTATAAAGATCGCCGCGCGGCCCGCCCATCTCCCAACGCACAGCCGTAGCCATGTCTCCGCAGGTAAGGGCCACATACGCCTCCAGCGCGGCGGCCTGGTCCAATACATAGGAGCGACCAACCAAAAGCGCATGCGCCTTGTACTGCTCGACTAGGCCGCGCCCCTGCTCCGGTCGCCCCTCGATGTCGTAAATCCGCAAAAGAAAAAAGACGCTTGGCCCGGCGAGCCGGCCATTGTGATGGAATGGATTCTTCACGACCTCCAGATAGTAGCGCTCGGCCAGATCAACCTGGCTGCGATGCCGTGCAATGCTGGCAAGACCAAAGGACGTTAGGGTGACTATCAGGGGCAAATCGTACTCGTGTGCGAAGCGCAGACCTTTGATATGCATTTTCTCCGCTTCACCAAGGTTGCACTCGTAGTAGTGGTTCAAGCCGTAAGAATACAGCAAACGACCTCGCGCGATCTCCGGCCAGCCAGTCGCTTCCCCAAACGTCGTGAGCGCGATCTCCGAAGCCAGATCGATGTCTCCCAGTCGCTGTGCCAGCGCGGATAACCAGACGGTGACCATACAGTGAGTATCAGCCAGTTGAGGGCGAATGTCTATCCACGCCTGGCGGATTTTGGCAAGCGCCTCAGGCGCATATGAGTTGGGAGAAAGACTCATGCGCAACGCGAGGATTTCGGCGTCTAGCAACTTCCGGCTCTTTGGGGAAAACGTGTCGCCCAGAGCGTCCAAGTGATCAGACGCGTGCCGGGCCGCGGCAAGGCACGCCGCATTTTCGTGCCGGTAATGGCGTAGCCAACCCAAGCAGACCAACAGAAAAGGACGCCGGTTCAATACGTTGGCCGGTATCCGGTCAAACCATGACTCCAACTCCTGAAACCGCTGCTCGTTCAAAGCCGCAACGCGCTGGGCCTCGATCAGGTCTGCAGCTGCCTCGTAGTCAGGAATGGCGATCAGATGACGAAGGGCGTCATCGACGTGTCCGTGACCTGCCAGCCAGTCAGCCGCAAGATAATTCAGAGCCGCAATCGACTCTTCGTCAGTTCGCTCATGCAGCCGGCTCAACAACATGCTCTGGAACTGGTGATGATAACGGTACCAGAATGCAGGCGAACTCAGTTCAATGACGAACAGATTGGCCCGCGCCAGAAAGTCAATGTGATGCTGGGCGCTCGCCTCGTCTATCTCCGCCACCACGGCGCATAGTCCTGCGCAGAAGCGATCCAGGATCGCCGTGACGATTAGAAAATGCTGGATAGCCGCCGGTTGTAGGTCCAGCACCTCGTCCACAAGATAATCGCCGATGTAGCGATTGCCGGCGCTCTCAAAGTGAGAGGCAAACTCGCCATAATTCGTTTGGCCGCGCAGGGCAAGAGCAGCCAGCCGGATGCCTACAGGCCAACCCTCGAGGCGCTGGTGGAGCATACTAACCAGCGCCTCATCGGGCAAGGTGACTAGCTGTCTCTTGAAGAACGCATTCGTCTCGCCAATCGAAAAACTCAAATCGTGAAGGCGAATCTCAAGCAATTGACCCATCGCACGCCAGCGATTTAACGGGAGCGGCGGATCGACCCTCGTGATCAACACGAGATGAAAGGTCGACGGGCCATACTGGACTAGCCGCGTTATAAAGAAGAATATCGCCGCATCGTCGACAAAGTGCAGATCGTCCAGCACAAGCACAAGCGAACCCGGCAGCGCAGCCAGACTCTCGATCAGTGCATCGGTCAGCACTTCTACTGAGGGCTGAGATTGATTGCGCAGAATCGACCTGACCGTCTCGCATGTCTCGGGGCAATTCGCCTCTACAGCGTCCACTACGCTGGACAGGAAGCGCGGAAGGCTGTTGTCCTCTTCTTCGAGGCTCAGCCAGCTTACCATGCAGGGGTCCTCAGACGTTGCTTCTAGGGGAGACTCTGCCAACCCATCGAGCCACTGACTGACGAGGGTGCTCTTGCCGTATCCGGCAGGCGCTGAGACAAGAGTGATCTTGCCGTCGATCCCGTCGTTGAGACGCTCGATTAGGTGCGGGCGCGGAATGACTGACAGGCCGAGTGCCGGGCGATGTAATTTCGTGCGCAAAGAAATATGGTACATCTTCGTTTCGCCCTCAAAACCCAACAACCGGACTCGCGAAACAGGGTAACGAGTTGTGTTGAGCGATTGTGAAAAAGCCCTATAAAGACAATTCCTCGTCGATGGCGTACCCACTATCCGAAGTCGCACGGCTTGCATCAGACCGGCCCCAGTATCATAGCATCATCAAAGCGCCCATCAAAGCGCCGGGGAAATTGCCTATACGGGACTCATAAATCAGGAACGATGAATCACCGTGAACGCAGTGTAGAGTCTATACCCCACACGAGGCGATGTTTCGCTCCGTCCCACAACAACCGGCGCCCCGGGCGTGTAGGGACCCCGGAACCTATTCAGACACAGCTAGACGAAACTGCGGAAATTGGCTACACTTACGATGGATTGTCAAGGCTCTGTCGTCAGGCCCGAACCCCGTAGACGCTTGCGCGGCCATCCTCGCTGTCATAGCCCAAGCCGGCATCCGGCGCACTAAGGAGCCGAGTATGGAAGTCTGGACTGCACTCATAGGCGGCATTATCATAGGCTGGTTGATCGAATGGCTGATCGACTGGCAGTATTGGCGACGCGGCCTTGACGGCCTGTATGCCGCAGAAGCCGGGTTGCGCGACGCCCTCGAAAAATCCGAGACGGAAAGAGCAGCCGCCCTAGACGTCGCCGCCGCCTACGCCGCACAGCTAGACGATCTGCGCAGCCGCCTCGAGACCCTGACGCGCACAGAGAGCGGCGCCCGCCGCAGCCTTGAGACCGCATTGCGTGAGACCGCACGCTTGAAAGAGCAACTCGCCGCCGCACAAGGCGCCCAACCAGGCGCAACCGGCGGTTCGTCGCCTCAGCGCGACCCGCTTGCCAAGATCGACGGCATCGGTCCAGTCTATGAGCAGTTACTCTTCGATGCCGGCATCTACACCTTTGCCCAACTCGCCGCCATGTCTATCGACGAGTTGCATGCGGCCATCCGGCCGGCTGCCTGGCAGAAACTCGACTTCGACGGATGGATTCGTGCAGCGCAAGACCTGGCCGCACAGCAGGCCAATGCCGGCGGCAGGATGCCCTAAAATGCCCGGCGGACCAGATCGCAGACGGTTGCGGCGCCTCGACGCCGGCAAGCTCGCCGTAACGCTCCTGCTTTCGCTCGTGTTGGCCGGCCTGCTGGCAGCGCAAGCGTGGCCTTTTGCGCCCACCGCCCCCTAACGACTCATGCCTCATATTGATGCTCCGGCAGCCGCCCGCAGACAACTCGCCAGAATTCCGTAATAAGGATGCGCTATGCAGGTCTATTTCGCGATTGCCCTGTCGATTGTCGCTGCTGTGCTCGCCGTTGCACCCTACGTCCCCGCCCTGCGCAGCAGGCTAAGCCAGCCCGAACAACTGGCTCCGCTCGTCCCGCTCTGTCTGCTGCTAGTCGCCATGCTGGCGCCACAGCCGGTTAGTATGTTTTATAAGGCAGCCATCCTGCTTGGCCTTCTGGCGTCAACCCTTGCCGTGCTGTTTCGCCGCCTGCCGGGCATGCCCCTATATGCATCACTTGCCTTCTTATGTATTACCGTTCCGCTTTACGCCGTTGCATTCGCCTCCACGCACCGGCTCAGCCTGCCCACTCCGTTGATTCTACTCGTCATTGTTTGGGCAGCGGGCCTTTACTGGGTTGTCCGCGCTCATCTGCACGAGGAACGCTACGCGCTGATCGGGCTGATCACACTAGCTGGGCTGATGGGCTGGCAGGCGTTGGAGATGCAAGTGCACAACGGCCAAGTCTGGTCGAGCACAGGCCTAGCGGGCGCGCTGCTTATGGGCGTCGCCGGCACGCTCCTGCTCGTCGACCGAGCGCGTAAGCCTATCCGCGGGGCAGCCGTTCTGGTTGCGCTCGTTTTTTTCGTCAGCCAAACCCTCATTGCCTGGTCAGTTTGGGGGCCAGGCATTTCGCTGACCTGATTGGCGGGCGATCCCCAAATCGGATTTTCGGTTTCATCATTTGCGGCGCTAGCCGCCTAGCAGGAGAACGTCATGCAACAACGAGTAGATCGTCTGCGCGCTGCGCTCGCCGAACTTGGCTTGCCCGCCTTGCTGGTGGGGGCGCCTTCTAACCGGCGCTACCTAAGCGGCTTTAGCGGAAGCTACGGTTGGCTCGTCGTCACGAGTTCAGCATCCTTCATCCTGACCGACAGCCGTTACCGCCTGCAGTCGGCCAATGAATCTCCGGACTTCAACCTGTGCGAGATCGTCAATCCCGGCAGAGCGATGCCCGATCTGGTCAAGGAAATCTGCGGCGAGTTGGGCATCGACCGCCTCGGCTTTGAGGCGTCGCACATGTCTGTGGCAGAGCACGGCCGCGTGGCAGCCGCCCTTGGCGACGCTGTCGAGCTAGTCCCCACAGAGGGCCTGATCGAAGGATTGCGCGCGCTCAAGGACGCCGCCGAAGTCGCAACCCTGCGCCGGGCGATAGCCATTACCGACGAAGTGTTCGAGGCCGTCGCGCCTCGACTTCGCCCCGATCACACCGAGTCTGAGGCCGCGTGGATGATCGAGAAGGAGATGCGCGAGCGAGGCGCCGGCAGCGCTTCCTTTTCCATCATCGTAGGCGCCGGCCTCAATGCAGCGCATCCCCACCATCACCCTGGTGACGAAACCCTGGGAGAAGGCCGCACAATCGTGATCGACATGGGCGCTCTAGTCGACGGCTACCACGCCGACCTTACCCGCACCATTGTCTTGGGCGAGCCGGACAGCCGCTTCTGGGAGATCTATGACATTGTGCTGGAAGCTGAAAAGAAAGCGATCGCCGGCATTCGCCCGGGCATCCTTGCGCACGAGGTGGACGCGCTCGCCCGCGACCATATCGCCGCCGCCGGCTACGGCGATTGCTTCGGGCATGGGCTAGGCCACGGCGTCGGCCTCGACATCCACGAGGGGCCGTCTATTCGCTGGGTGCAACCAGGCGTCACAAGCCAACCTCTCCAAGCGGGCATGGTCACCACCATCGAGCCGGGCATCTACATCCCCGGCTGGGGCGGCATCCGCATCGAGGATGTCGTGCTGGTCACCGAGAACGGTCACGAAGTGTTGTCCAAAGCGGTGAAATTGCGCTAGCGCCATTTCAGTACTACAGATAATCCGAGACCACAACCACAACAGAGGCCGAGAGCGGTATTTTTGCCCTCGGCCTCATTGCACTAACAGATAAAAGCTACTGGGCGCCGGGCTTCTCAGACTTACTCTTCTGCTCCAGTGCAATGGCGATAAACCAGCCGACAAACGTACCGGCAAGCGCACCGAGCGCAAGCCCCCAAATGAGGTTCTCCTCTGCAGCGCCGACCATCATGCCGAAAATCGCGCCAATAGCCAGCCCTATCCAAATAAAGATCGCATTCTTGCGTTGCATTCTTGCCCTCCGTTTGATTCGCCGATTGGTTCGGGATACAGCATATACGCTATACTAGTTTGACTGCCTCCCCGTAATCAGCGAGCGTTGGCGTGTTTGTCTGCGCTGCTAGTAATGACTACGGGCGCCAGCGGGAAAGGTCGCGGCGCTTACCGAGATATATTGCCCCAATTGGCATGAACTGCTTCAATTCAGATAACCCGACCAGATCGAGGCACGGGCGACGCCGGAGAGGCGCACGCAATGCCTGTAGCCATTTGCCAGGTCATGTCTAGTCCAATACTCAGCATCATGGACGGCTCTGCATCCCGCCGGTCGCAAACGCGGTAGTTCCCTATCCTCATGCCCTATCTCGACCCCTTTATCCAGCACTTCTACACACATGGGGCTTCCTCATCGCCCTGCGCGCCGTCGTTCACACCTTTCATGTCGGCTTCTGGCCGGCGCGGCTCTGCCTTGGATCAAGAATTCTAGACCGCCTCTAGACCAATCGCGTCGCCGCTTTCCCTGAGATACCGGGAGGGCGGCGACGTGTTTCTTGGCGCGTTCCGCCCAAGCCATCAGCCTACCGCGCCTTGTTCTAGGGTCCCCGCCACCGCTCCGCGCGCCTAGGCTTGTACGAGCACAACCTAGTACATCAATAGTACAAACCGTACCTGGCAGCGCGCCGCGCCGGGCAGTACCCTGGTGTCCAGACCGTCGCCTGCCGGTGATGGCAGGCAGAGACCGGCGCGGACTGATCGTCACGCGATTGGAAAGCGGCTGTAGCCCAAGCAGGTGCAGACCTTCATGGGGTGTCCTGACGAGCCCTCTGGACAAACAGAAGGACGACGTGACGGCTTGTCCGTGTCTATTGGCGCCCGGCATTTGGCGCCCGGCAGTGTGAGAAAGTCGCCCGTCAATCATCCGGTCGCAATTGGGTTCGATCAAACCATCTGCCAACCAGGGAAGACGCCTTATGACGAAGAGCACCGATTCAACCGCAACGGCAGCGGTAACACGCGCCTCCTGGTTGCCGATGGGCATCATCCTCCTGGCGCAGATCCAGATGGGCTTCAACGTCAACGCGCTGCCCGTATCAATAGGCCCTATTGTCGAGGAACTTGACGCCGCGGCCACGGACGTGGGCACGGCCCTCGTCATCTACTCGCTCTTCGTGGCCGCTTTCGTGATGTTAGGCGCCAAGCTCGGCAAGGTCTTCGGTGAGCGCCTTGTCTTCCAGGTGACGGCCGTCCTTCACGGCGTCGCCATGGCAATCATGGCGCTGAGTCGCGACGCCGGCATGATGAACACGGCCCAGGCCATCGCCGGCCTGGCGGCCGCAGCGCTGGTTCCGACGCTCGTCGTGCTCGTCGCCGCCAACTACCGGGGCTCCCAACAGGAACAGGCCCTCGGCCTGCTCGCAGGAGCGCCGGCTGTATCCGGCGTGCTGGCCTTCGTCATCGCCGGCTTCCTGGGCACCGTGTTGAGCTGGCGTTACTCGTTCGGCCTGCTATTTGCCGTCTCGCTGGCCGTGCTCGTGCTCAGCTTCCGTCTCAAGCCGATCCCGCGGCAACGCGGGGTCAAGATCGATGCGGCCGGCGCGGTGCTTGCTGCGATTGCCATCATCTTAATCAGCCTTGGCTTCAACAACCTGAACTCCTGGGGCATTGTCATCGCTGGCCCTGGCGCGCCCATCACCCTGCTGGGACTTTCGCCGGCCCCCCTCATGATTATCCTCGGCATCATCGTGGGCCAGGCCTTTTTCAATTGGTCGCACTATCGCCAGACGGCGCAGAAAGCCCCCCTGCTTTCGTTGGCGGTGTTGGATTCACCGCACGAGCGGGCAGCCATTTACACGATGCTGATCATCGGCGCGCTCGGCCCCGCCATCAACTTCCTCATCCCCCTCTACATCCAGATCGTCCAGGGCCGCACCAGCCTGCAGACTGCGGTGGCGACAGTGCCCTACACAGTGGCGATCTTCGTTGCTGCGGTCTCGATCGTGCGCCTCTATCGCCTGTTGACGCCGCGGATGATAGGGTCTATCGGCTTTGTGGTCGTTTCGGCGGGGCTGGCAGTGTTGGCCTTCACCATCGGCAATGACTGGGGCACGCCGATGGTGATCCTGGGTCTGGTTATTCTCGGTCTCGGCGAAGGCGCGCTGCTCACGCTTCTCTTCAACGTCCTGGTATCGGCATCGCCTAAGGAACTGGCGGGCGACGTCGGCGCTCTGCGCGGTACGGCCAACAACCTGTCCACCGCTGTGGGCACAGCCGTCGCCGGCGTGATGTCAGTGGCCCTGCTCAGCTTCTTCATCAACACGGCCGTGGCCAATAGCCCCGCAATTCCTGCGTCATTGTCCAGACAGGTCAACCTCGACAACGTGAACTTCGTCAGCAACGACCAGCTCTTGGAGACCATGAGCGCAACCGATGCAACGTCTGAACAGGTGGAAGAAGCGGTGCGCATCAATACGCAAGGCAGGCTGCGTGCGCTCAAGCTTTCCTTCTTGATTCTCGCCTCCATTGCGGCGCTAGCCATCTTCCCATCTGCGGGGTTGCCCAACTACAACCCAGGCGATGTCGCAACCAGCCCCAGGGAGGGCAGACCCAAACCCGGCAGGAAACAACCAGCGTGACCATAGCAACCTTGCCTGTGAGAGCCTCTCCGCCGTGGGCAGCAGACGCTCCTGATAGTTCGTACAGACAATGACTTTACATCCGGGAGAAAGACCCATGCGTTCCCAATTTGACCAAGAGCTGGAAGACCGCCTTGTACGCTATGCCCGCATCGACACGCAGGCCGACGAGTCTTCCCCTACTTCCCCCAGCACGGTGAAGCAATACGACCTGCTCCATCTGCTCGAAGCTGAGCTGCAGAAGATAGGGGCTCAGGACATCACGCTCACTGCGTATGGCGCGCTCCTCGCCACGGTCCCCGCGACGGTATCACACAATGCGCCCGCCATCGCCTTCCTCGCCCACGTCGATACGGCTCCAGGCTTCAATGCGACGGGCGTCAAGCCCATCATCCATCGCGGCTACGACGGCGGCGTAATCCGCTTCCCGGACGACTCGGAGTTGGTCCTGTCCCCACAGGAGTCTCCCTATCTGGCAGGCAAAGTGGGAGACGACATCATCACAGCCAGCGGGACCACGCTCCTCGGCGCCGACGACAAGGCTGGAATCGCCATCATCATGGCGGTAGCGCGGCACTTGCTGGACAACCCGTCCATTCCCCACGGCCCCATCCGCATCTGCTTCACGCCGGACGAGGAGATCGGACGCGGTGTGCATGCCGACTTGCCAGATGATCTGAAAGCGCCCATAGCATACACGCTCGACGGCGCCGACCTGGGCGATATCGTCTACGAGACCTTCTCCGCAGATAAGGCCACGGTGACCGTCAAGGGCGTGTCCATCCACCCGGGGCAGGCCAAAGACAAGCTGGTCAACGCGCTTCATCTCGCCGCCAAGATCATCAGCACCCTGCCTCACGCCGCCTTGACGCCGGAGACCACCGATGGCCGCCAGGGCTTCATTCACATCTATCACATCAGCGGCACGGCCGCCGAGGCCACCCTCGAATTCATCCTGCGCGACTTCGAGATGGAGGGCCTGCAAGCCCAAACCGGCCTATTGCAGAAGGTGTGCGCCGCGGTACAGGCAAGTGAACCCCGCGCCCACATCACCTGCACCATCGCCAATCAATACCGCAACATGCGCTATTGGCTGGAGAACGACATGCGGCCCGTCGAGCTGGCGCGCGAAGCCTGCCGTCAAGTGGGCATTGACCACTTCTCCACACCCACCCGCGGCGGCACCGACGGTTCCCGGCTCACCGAGAAAGGTGTGCCCACGCCTAACCTCTTCACCGGCATGCAGCACATCCATGGCCCGCTGGAATACATCAGCGTGCAGGACATGGCCCGCGCCACAGAGATGTGCATCAAGCTATGCGAGCTTTGGGGCGCGGAGAACTAGCGCCTCTGGATTACTGCAGGTCAGGAAGCTTGAGGCAAAACCCAACCGGGTGACACTAGGAGTGTGGTCCTAGACTGGGTAAAGGAGATAAGCACAAATGACGCATTCCACCGAAACGGCCCGCCAGTTCTCACGTGCCAACGCCGAGAGATTCCACCAAGAATTGTTCGAGATGCTCCGCATCCCCAGCCTGAGCGGCGACCCCGCCCACGCAGCAGATGTCCGCCGCATGGCCGAATGGCTCGCTGCCCACATGCAAGCCCTCGGCCTGGACAAAGTCGCGGTGATGCCCACCGCCGGCCATCCCGTCGTCTATGGCGAGTGGCTCGGAGCAGGGCCGGATAAGCCGACCGTGCTCGTCTACGGCCACTACGATGTAGTCCCCGCCTCCCTCGAAGACGGGTGGAACACGCCGCCCTTCGAGCCCGCTGTCAAAGACGGCAAGGTCTACGCCCGCGGCGCCACCGACGACAAAGGCCAGCTCTTTATCCACGTCAAGGCGCTCGAATCCTATCTCCAAACCGGCGCCGCCCCGGTTAACGTCAAGTTCCTGCTCGAAGGCGAGGAAGAGGTCTCCTCGCCCAACCTGCGCCCCTTCATCGAGGCGCACCTAGACCTGCTGCGCTCGAACGTGTGCGTCATCAGCGACTCGTCGATGCGGGCCATCGAAGAGCCGGCCATCACCCACAGCCTGCGCGGCATGACCTACGTCGAGATGGAGGTGCATGGTCCATCGGACGACCTGCACAGCGGCTTCTTCGGCGGCGCGGTGCACAACCCCGCTCTCGCGCTGGTCGAAATCCTGGGCAAGCTCTACAACACCGACAACACCATCGCCGTGCCCGGCTTCTATGACGATGTGGTAGCGCTGACGCCCGAAGAGCGCGCGATGATCGCCAAGACCGCTCTGAACGACGACCAACTGAAAGAAGCGACCGGCGTTCCCGCTGTTTGGGGCGATGCCAACTTCACCATCCGCGAGCGCGTCTCCGCCCGTCCCACCCTGGACATCAACGGCATGTGGAGCGGGTGGAGCGGTCCAGGTCCCAAGACCATCATCCCATCCAAAGCCGGCGCCAAGATCAGCTCCCGCCTAGTCGCCAACCAGGACCCGCACAAGGTCTTTGAGCAGTTGAAGCAGTACATCGAGTCGATCGCGCCGCCCACCGTTTCTGTCGACGTCCGCCTGCTGACCACGGGCGAGCCTGCGCTCATTCCCTTCGACCTGCCCGAAATGCAGGCTGCGGCCCGCGCCTACGAGAAAGCGTGGGGCGCCAAGCCCGTCTTCACGCGCGGCGGCGGCAGCATTCCCATTGTGGCCGACTTCGTCAAGCTGATGCACATCCCGGTTGTCATGATGGGCTATGGCCTCGACAGCGACGGCCTTCACGCCGCCAACGAGCACTACAGCCTAGAAATGTTCCAGCGCGGCATAGAAACCGCGATCGTGTACCTCGACGAGCTGGCGCAGTTGTAACGTCCGCACCCGCCCGGACACTCCCCCGGCGCTTCAGAGCCGGAGTATAAGTGAGATTTCGTCGTTTCAATCAGGAGACTGAAGAATGGCCGCAAAAGCTGCAGCGTCAAGCCAGAAAAAGGGCGGGATGCTTGATGTCATCGAAAAGGTCGGCAACAAGGTCCCGCATCCGGTGCTCATGTTTCTGTATCTCATCATCTTCATCGCCGTGCTGTCCCACATCCTACACTGGATGGGCGTCAGCGTGACCGAAGACATAGCCGTGCCTGTCCCCAAGCAGATGCTGCAGGACCTCAGCGGCGCGCTGGGCGGTTCCATCGTGCCATATGATGTCTATACCCAGCAGCAAGTGCAGCTGCCCGAGTACATCATCCAGACGCAGACAATCGCGATCCAAAGCCTGCTGACGATACCAGGGCTTCGATTCTTCTTCTCGTCGTTCGTCAACAACTTCGCCGCTTTCAGCGTAATTGCCGTCACCATCGTGGCCATGGCCGGCGTAGGCGTGGCCGAAGCCTCCGGCATGATGGGCGCCCTCATCCGCAAGCTGGTTGAGGTTGCGCCCCGCCAGTTGATAGCCTTCTTCATCATCTTCGTCGGCGTGTTGATGAGCATCGCCTCAGACGCCGGGTACCTAATCCTCATCCCACTCGCCGCAACCGCCTTCCTAACGCTTGGACGACACCCGCTCGCCGGCATCGCAGCAGCCTTTGCCGGCGTCTCGGCCATCTTCTCCGTCAACGTCCTCATTACGCCGATCGACAGCATGATCACCGAGATCACAAACGAGGCAATCGGGCTGACAGGCGGCGAACCAATCACCGTCACGGCCAACTTCTACTTCTCCATCGTCTCCTCAATCGTCCTGGCGATCGTCGCCACGTTCATCACCACGCGCATCGTCGAGCCGCGACTGGGCCAATACGTCCCGGAAGCCGGCACGGCGCGGCATGAGGAATTGACCGCCAAGGAAAAGAAGGCAGAGGCCCGAGGCCTGAAATTTGCCGGCTATTACTTCCTCGGCATCCTGGCCTTCATCCTGCTCATCACGCTGCCGCCCGGCGCCCCCCTGCGCGACGGGACGACCGGGAAGATCATCGGCAATACGCCGTTCATGAGCAGCCTGATCTTCTTGATCTCGCTGATGTTCCTCATCTCAGGAATTGGTTACGGCCTCGGCGCCAAGACCATCAATGGCAGCGCCGACGTCATCAGCGCCATCACGAAGACCTTATCGGGGCTGGGCGGCCTGATCTTCATGTTTTTGATGATTGCCCAGTTCATCGCCTACTTCAACTACACCAATATCCCGCGCGTGCTGGCCGTAAACATGGCCCAGGCGCTAGAACAGGCCAGCGTTGGCGCGCTACCGCTGTTGGTCGGGTTGATCATCGTGATCTTCCTGCTCAACCTGATCATCCCAGGGGTCGTGCCGAAATGGGCCATCTTCGCGCCCGTGTTCATCCCCATCTTTGACCGGCTGGGCGTGGCGCCGCAGACCGTGCTGGCAGCGTACCGCATCGGCGACTCGCCCTTCAACGTGCTCACGCCGCTGATGGTGTATCTGGCCTTCGTCGTCACAGTGGCGCAGCGCTACCAGAAGGACGCAGGCATCGGCACCGTCGTGTCCCTCATGCTGCCCTACACGCTAATCATCGCAGCCGTCTGGATCCTGCTCTTCATCCTTTGGTTCGTACTCGGAATTCCGCTCGGGCCTGGCTATCCGGTGGGGGCATAGTGTCCAGCTTGCATCAGGTGCAGGACGAATGAGCGAATTCTTGCTGGTTCTAGTTGTGGCGAGCGTGGCGGCGCTGCTCACTTATCTGGGAGCGCCCCTCGCCGAAAGGTTCGACGCGCCGCAGCGCGTGGTCAGCGCCGCCCTGCAGTTCGCTGCAGGCCTGATTACGGCGCTGGTCGCGTTCAGCCTTATGCCGCCCGCGGTGCGCGACGGCCCAGCCATAGGCGTGGTGCTCGGCTTCTTCCTCGGCGGCGCGCTCTTCGTCACGCTCGAATACCACTCCGCCCTCACAGCCGCTGCCAGCCCTGCAGCAACGGGCGGCTCCGGCTCTCTGGGCCTCTATATCGGCATCCTGGTAGACCTGGTGATCGACGGCGCAGTGATCGGCATTGGCTCCAGTCTGACGCTGGGGACGGGCCTGCTCCTGGCCCTTGGCCTGGCGGTCGGCACGCTGCCCCTCGCCTTCGTCACCATCTCGACCGCCAAGCGCCAGGGCATGCCGCCGGAACGTCGCAAGCAGCTCTCGTATCTGTTCATCGCCTGCATGATCAGCGGCGCCGCGCTAGGCTTTCTCCTGCTGCGGGACCAGCCGCTCGGGCCAAAGATGGTGGTAATCGCGTTGGCGTCGGGCTTTCTCATCACAACCGTCACGCAAAGCATGATCCCCGAAGCCAATCGCGACGGCGAGCCGAGTTTCGCCGGCATCCTATACATGGGCGGGCTGTCGATCTATGCGCTGTCTACACTCGCACTGAATTGACGGCCCACAAGGCGAACCTACAGATAATGACGCCACCCGAGTTCCAGCTGCCGATTGCCGTCGACTATGTCGCCACCTTCTTATGGGCGGTGAGCGGCGCCATCGTGGGCATGCACAAACGCTATGACTTCGCTGGCATGCTAGTGATCGCCGTTCTGGCGTCAACCGGCGGCGGCTTGATACGCGACGGCATCTTCCTGCAGCGCCGACCGCCTGTACTTCAGGACGGGTGGTACATTCCGCTGATTCTGGCAGCCGCCATCCTGGTAGTCCTCTATCGCGACCAGATCGGTCAGATGCCGCTGGTGGACAACCTGATCAGCACAATCGACGCCGTGGGCGTTCCGGCCTTTGCCGTGGTGGGCATGCAGCTCTCGCTACGCGCCGGCATTCCCCTGCCGGGCGTGATCTTAGTCGGTGTGGTGAACGGCTTTGGCGGCGGTCTACTGCGCGACCTCATCGTCGGGGACACGCCGTCACTCCTGAAACCCGGGCAGTTTGCGTTAAGCCCTCTACTGGTCGTGTGTGTGCTTTTCCTCGTGCTGGTTCGTGGTCTAGGCGTCGGCAAGGATCTTTCGGCATGGAGCGTCATCAGCCTGTTCTTCGCCATACGCATGCTGAGCATACGTTACAACTGGCAGACGCGACCGGTTCTTCCGGATGAATCACGATAGCGGACAAACCAGAACGATAAGAGTTCAGCGAACCAACATCCCAGGGGCACTACGGTTTCTAGTCAGACAATGTGAGTTCAGTTGAAGTTTGGAAAGGAGCACTTTCGAATGAAGTCTTATGTTTGGATGGCATTGCTCATCATCGCAGCGCTGAGTATGGCAGGATGCGGCCCGGCTGCCGTGTCTACCGAGCCTGAGGCGGAGACCGCCGCACCGGTCGAGGCCTTTGGTCTAGCCGGCACGTTCTGGACGCTAAGCGCGCTCGACGGCGATCTTCCTGTGCCCGGCTCTAGCGTCACCTTGGAATTTGGCGGCGATGGAACCGTATCCGGCTCCGATGGCTGCAACAACTTCAACACGAGTTTTGTCCAGGATGGTTACGACCTGACCGTCGCCCAACCTGCGGCCATGACCATGATGGCCTGCTCTGCTGCGATCATGAATCAGGGCGCAGCATTCATAGATGTCCTGGCGCAGACGAACACGTTTACAGCCACCAAGCGTCAGCTCATTCTCATGGACGGCAACCAGATTCTCGCCACCTTCGTCGCCGTCGCACAGACCACCGTGGACACAAGCTGGGACGTGACCTCCTACAACAATGGGCGTGACGCGGTGGTCGGCCTGCTCCTCGGCACAGAGATCTCCGCCAACTTCCTCGCCGACGGCACGGTGAACGGCAACGCCGGCTGTAATGACTACTTCGCGACCTACACCCTTGACGGCAACGCCGTCACCATCAGCCAACCCGGCACAACCTTCCGCTTGTGCGACGCCCCGGCCGGCGTGATGGAGCAGGAGGCCGAGTTCCTGGCCGCCCTTACGAGCTCCGCCACCTTCAGCATCCGCGGCGACATCCTCGAATCGCGCACGGCCGGCGACCAGATGGCCGTGGTCATGAAGCGCAAACTGCTCGTGGACCTGCCTCAGCCTGAACCCGCGCCTGAGGTTGCATGGGGCCGCGTCGTAGCGCCCGCCGGCGTCAACATCCGCTCCGGCCCCGGCGTCAACTTCCCTGTGATCGCCGCCGCCCGCGATGGAGATGAAGGCGAGATTATCGGGCGCGATGCCGCCAGCCGGTGGTGGGCCGCCGCTATCCCCTCGCTGCCGGAGGGTATCGGCTGGGTTTCGGCAGACCTCGTGGCGGCGACGAACACAGCGAATGTACCTGTGATCGAGGCAGCGCCCCCGCCGGTCGTCCCGCCCGCCGCGCCGCCGCCGGCTACGCCTACGCCTGTGCCCGCGGCCACTGCCACCCCCTCCGCGCAGATCTCCTTCAGCGCGGACCGCACCGCCATTAACCAGGGTGAGTGCGTCACTCTGCAGTGGAACGTCCAAAATGTCCGGGCCATCTGGGTCTACCCGCGCGGCCAGAACTTCGAGCAGTTCCCGCGCGCCGGCCAGGGCAATGAGGTAGTCTGCCCGCCTGTCACCACGACCTATGAAATGCGCGTCCAGCGCCGTGATGGCGGCATCGAGCTGCGCGAGGTCACCATCAACGTCACGGCGACTGCCCAGCCGCAGATCTCCTTCTGGGCGGACCGCACCACCGTCAACCAGGGAGATTGCACCCGTCTGCACTGGGACGTACAGAACGTGCAGGGAGTGTGGGTCTACCCCCAGGGCGAGCGCTATGATCGCTTTCCGCGTGTCGGCCAGGACAGTGAGCGCGTCTGCCCGTCCAACACGACCACATACGAGATGCGCGTCTTGCAGCGCGATGGGTCGACCGTATTCCGCACGGTCACCGTCAACGTCAACGCCGCGCCCACCCCGACCCCCGTCCCTGCACCGGCCAATCCACTGGCGGGAACGCGTTGGGAGGCGGTGAACATCAACGACGGCTCCGGCCTCTCCACGCTGATTTTGGATACCACTGCCACCGTCGAGTTCGGCGGCAATGGCCAGGCTAACGGTAACGCCGGCTGCAATACGTTCAATGCCCCCTACTCGGTCAACGGCAGTTCCATCAACATCGGAGTTCCTTCCTCCGGCATGATTTTCTGCGCTGAGCCGGAAGGCCAGATGGCGCAGGAGGCTAACTTCTTGGCCGCCCTGCAGTCCGCGGCAACCTTCCGCCTCGACGGCAACACGCTCGAGCTGCAGAACAGCGGCGGCCGGATCACTACGATCCTACAACGTCGCTAGCATGAATCCGTAGCCCTAGCCTGGCGATATGCACCAAGAAGGATCGTTTCTCCTCGGTGCGTCGCCCCGGTTGGGCTGATGAATATAGGTGCGTTAAGTCATCGCTAAGGAGAACCACACGATGAGAGACAACTCGAGTTACACCAGTCGTCATTGGCGGCTGCTTATGATCGTCGCTGCGCTGCTGGGCGCCGCGCTGCTCGTCGCAGCCTGCGGATCGGGCGGCCAAGAAGAGCCTGCCGCACAAGCTCCGGCCGCAGAAGCGCCCGCAGCCGAAGCGCCTGTCGCTGAGCCTACCGTTCCATCTACTGAGGAAGCCGCGCCCGAGCCGGCTGCACCTCCTGCCGAACAGCCCGCGGCCGAACCAACCGCACCCCCGTCAGAGGAACCCGCTGTGGAGCCGACCTCGGTCCCGGCCGAGGAACCGGTTGCAGCCGAAACCGAACCAGACCCCGTCGATCCGCTCCTCTTTTCTATGCCCATAGAACTGGCCGTAGCCGCAACGCAGGGGCCATCCGGCCGCGTCATCGCCCCAGCCGGCGTCAATATCCGCAGCGGCCCCGGCGCCAGTTACCCCATCGTCGGCGTCGCCCGCGAGGGCGCTGAAGGCGAGATCGTAGGCAAGAGCGAAGACGGCCAGTGGTGGGTAGCCAATGTGCCCTTCGCCCCTGATGGGCAAGGCTGGATAGCTTCCGCCTATGTCGAAGCATCTGGTGCGGACGATGTGTCCGTGATCCCAGCGCCCCCTGTGCCGGCTACTCCTGCCGCTGCTCCTGTCCCGGCCGATATGCCCTCTGCTGCTATCGTCGAAACGCCGGATGAGCTTCCGGCAGACAGTGTGATCCTGTTCTCAGCCTCGCGCCGTCTGCTCGAAGGCAATCGAGCCTACGAACTCGAAGACATCTACGCCGTATCACCGCAGCCCGGCTCTAGCGCGCAGTTGATCATCCCCAACGCCATGCAGCCCTCACTCCAGCACGGCGGCAACATCCTCGCCTTCCGCAGCACGCAGCCCGACCAGTTCGGCCTGAGCGCCTATGACTTCGGCGCCGATGGCCGCGTCCGCTATTCCAACTCCCTGGAAGACAGCACCCCGCGCTGGAACCCGACCGGCGACCGACTTCTCTTCTCCAGCAACCGCACCGGCGACCGCCGCTGGCATGTCTACATCCAGGATCCACGTCCAAGCGATGACCGCAGCGGCTTCCCTGAGGTCATAGACCTCGGCTTCGGCAAAGACGCAGACTGGCATCCCAGTTCGGACGTAATCGTCTTCAAGGGCTGCGACGATAGCGGGCAGAACTGCGGCCTATGGACTATCAACGCCGACGGCTCCAACCGCAGCCGGTTGACCGACGGCTTCAACGACTCACTGCCACGCTGGTCGCCCGATGGCACGTCGATTGTCTTCATGAGCGACTCACGCGACGGCGCGTGGGAGTTGTACTCCTTGTCTGTCACCGACGGCGCGGTCAGGCGGCTGACCGAGAACCAAGCACTTGACGGCCTGCCCGTGTGGAGTCCCAACGGCCAGCAGATCGCATTCATGAGCAACCGCGACGGGGCCTGGGGCATCTGGACCATGTCCGCAGCCGGCGGTGACGCCCAGCTCATCACCCAACTCGAAGAGCAGCTTCCGGACTGGCTCCTGCAGGGGCTGGACTGGCCGCGCTAACTTCATCGAGCCCTGGAGAGAGACCGAAAGGAGAAGCGCCCATGTCCCAACCACTTGGCCCAGTGGAATACCTAGTTGTCTACTTCGAGGGCAACCAGTTCAGAGGCGAGATTGTCCCTGCCCTGAACGAGTTGGTCGGCAGCGGGTTGATCCGCGTGATTGACCTGGCTGTGCTCAGCAAGGATCGCAACGGCGACATCACCATCTTCGAAAGCAGCGAGCTTGCGCCCGACGTCGCCGTCCCGCTCGAGAACCTGGAATGCGAGCTGTCCGGGATGCTTGCCGAAGACGACCTCCTCATGGTTGCCGCTGAGTTGGAACCCAACACCACCGCCGCAGCGATGTTGTTCGAGAACATCTGGGCGGCCCGCTTCGCTCAGGCAGTGCGCAACGCAGGCGGAGAGGTGCTCCTCAACACGCGCATCCCCCACGACGTGGTGGAGGAAGTGCGTGAAGCGCTGCTCGCGGGCGCTGCGTAGGTAAACCATGCAGCCGCCCGCTGAACGATCGGCGGGCGGACGGCCTCATTTTGTGATGAGCGCAGGCGATTCCTGCGTTCATATAGAACTACTACTGGATTCAAGAAAGGGATTCGCACAGATGGCAACGCTTACCGTATGGAAGTTCGACACCGCTGAGGGCGCACAAGGCGCGCTGAACAAGCTCGTCGATCTGTCCAAGCAACAACTGATCCAGGTACAGGACGCTGCGGTCGTTTCATGGCCGGCGGGCAAGAAGAAGCCCAACACGTCCAATCATGGCAGCCTGACCGGGGCCGGTGCGCTGTCCGGCGCGTTCTGGGGGATGCTGTTCGGCATGATCTTCTTCGTGCCTTTCTTCGGCATGGCGATCGGCGCGGCCATGGGCGCGCTGTCGGGCAAGTTCGCCGACTACGGCATCAACGACAACTTCATTAAGGAAGTGCGCACAGAGGTGACCGAGGGTACGTCGGCGCTCTTCCTGCTCACCAGCGGTGCGGTACAAGACCGCATCGCCGAGGCCTTCAAGGGCGTTTCCGTAGAACTGCTGCACTCAAACTTGAGCGCAGAGCAGGAAGCGCAACTGAAGGAAGACTTCGGCGCGTAATCCCCGAAGCATCGCAGTGGCCCAGGCGGGTGTATCGCTTCGTTATGGCAGAAGGCATGCCCTGGGCCGGGTCAAGCCAAGGCGGATGGCGGCGGCCTGCGCAATGCAGGCATTTTCAAGTACACAGGGAGAGACCATATGAGACGAGTAAGAACGGGGCGTCCAAGCCTAATCGGAACCGCAGCGCGCACAGCGGTGGTCGTCGGCACTGCGACCGCCGTATCCGGCGCAGTCGCCGGCTCGGCCCAGCAGAAGGCCGCTGCGCAGCAAGCGGCAGCGCAGCAGGTGACGGCCATGCAAGCTCACCAGGAGGCGGCGAATCCTCCCGGCGGCGCCCTTGACCAGATCGAGCAATTGAAGAAGCTGGCCGAATTACAGCAGATGGGCATAGTGAGCGAGCAGGAATTTGCCGATCTCAAGGCCAAAATACTGGCAGGCTAATGAGCTTTGACAGCATAGTGCGCCAGACTCATCGCCGGCCCTACCTGATTTACCTAAGCGAGGCGCCGCGGGTCGCATCAAGCGTGACAGGAAATTACGAAGAGGAGGAATACTATGTCAAATCTAGTTGTCATCACATTCGAAAATGAGGAAGAGGCAGGTAAAGTACGAGAAGCCGTGCGGAAACTGCAGAACCAGAGCCTCCTGAAGCTGGATGATTCGGCCGTCGTGGTCAAGGACGCCGAAGGCAAAGTCACGGTTGACAACGAGATGGATCGCGGCGTCAAAGTCGGCGCAATCGGCGGCGGCATTGTCGGCGTCCTCCTCGGGTCGATCTTCTTCCCTCTCGGCGGCCTCCTTCTTGGAGCGCTGGGCGGCGCGCTGGTGGGGAGCATGGTAGATCTCGGCGTGGATCAGAAGTTCGTGAAGGACGTACAAGACGCCATGCATCCGGGCACTTCGGCCATCTTCCTGATCGTGCGAGATGCCGACGCCGATGCCGCGATTGCCGCGCTCAGGCCGTTCAAGGGCACGCTATTCCACACCTCCATGTCCACCCAAGCTGAAGAAAACCTGCGCCGCGTCCTGAAGGACCGCACATAGTGTTCGGCGCGTTGGACGATAATGGCGCCACGTACAAAGGAGAGTAGATCATGACAGCCAATGTCCATGTAGTGATGTTTGACACCCTATACGGCGCTGAAGCCATGCTGGAGAACGTCAACACCTGGCAGGATAACGGGTGGATCACAGTAGAGGATGCCGTCGTTGTGACCCGCGGGACCGGTTCGACGACACCCCCGCTGGCGGCAGCTTCCGCCACCACAGAGCAGCCCCGCATCATCACAAGCGCAACGGAAGGGGCACAGGTAGAGATCAAACAGACGCAGAAGAAGACTGGCAAATTCACCCTGGGCGGCGGCGGCATCGGCCTGCTCGCCGGCCTGCTGCTCGGCGGTCCGATCGGCGGGCTGGTGGCCGGCGCCACCATCGGGGCCATCACCGGCGCACTTCAAGATAAGGGAGTTGACGACGGTTTCATCCGCGAGATGAGCGAAGGTCTTCAGCCCGGCCATTCCGCCCTCGTCCTGATGACTTCCGCCGCCGACGAAGAGAAAATTTTGGCCGAACTAAAGCCCCACAAGGCCACTCTGGTCAAGACGACTCTGGCGCCCGAACGAGAGCGCGCCCTCCGCGAGGCGTTGAGCAAGGGCAGTTAGCCCGGGAATACCGCCTCCGTCCGCGACGCGGTTACGCGTACGCCCCAAGCCGCGGTGCTCCTCCCTGTCAGAGAGCGAATGCCTCCTGACAAGGACTGGAACCGCGGACTTGGGGCGTGCGCATTCTTGTCTCCAGCGCAATACCACTTCCCCGCCTGCGCTCCCCGGCTCAGCCTAGTACAGAGCTAGTACATCATGTACCTGGCGTGAGTCGTGATGGCCGGATATTCTCTTTCACAGCAGCGACGCATGCATTCGCCCTCCTTCTGCCCTGTACTGTTCTCGCCGCCATAGGCGGGCAGAATTCTACGCTCAGTGGCTCAAGCAGAAGTCGATCGCAGCGAGTCGCGCCTATGCAGTTGCCGTCAACAGGACCTGTGCCATGAACCAACCTACAGACGCGCCGGGTGAGGTGTATTGTGTTTGCGTGCAAAGTGTCTTAGACGAGGGCTGGGTGCGCGCGCTCTACGTCTACCCCATCGCCACCCATCGTCATTACTCAGGCCCGCCCCGCACAATTCTCACTCTCCGCCTGGCCGATCAGGCGGAAATGCTGGGCCTGCTCAACCGCCTGCACAACATGGGGTTGACCCTCCTGTCGGTTGAGCTTGAGACGGCGTCGACGCATTGACGCATCATACATAGCCAAGCGGACGACTCTCTACCGGGCAATATGACCGTGATGCCGGTCTGTCCAGCGCAGCAACCCGGCGGCGCACCCTGTGGGGCTCCTCGCCGCCGCCCGCGATAAGAATTCATGCTCGCAACTAGTTCGGACTCAACCAGTCAAAGGGACCAAACATGGCGACAACTGCGACAACAGCGAACAAATCAGTCTTTAGTTTCTGGTGGGCGCCTCTGTTGGAGGGGCTTGCAGCAATAGGCTTTGGCGCCGCGCTGTTCCTGCAGCCGGCCATTACGCTGATCGTCCTTACTACGTTTCTGGGCGCCTACTGGCTCGTCGACGGCCTCTTCAAGGTAATAGCGGCCTTCTCGGGGCAGAGCCAAGAGCGCAGTTGGTGGATCATGCTCCTGTCCGGGCTGCTGGGCATCTTCGCCGGCATCATCGTCTTCGGGGCGCCGCTGATGAGCACGCTCATCACCCAAGTTTTCCTGGTCTACATGCTGGCAGTGCAGGCGATCATCGGCGGCCTCCTGAGCATCGTCTGGGCCATCCGCGCTCGCAAGGAAATTCGAGGCGAAGGCTGGGCGATTGCCGGTGGCATCCTGGCGATCCTCCTCGGCGTTGTGCTTATGTCTTCTCCCTTGCTGTCCGTGCTGGTGCTCGCGCGGGTGACGGCCATACTGGCTATCGCAGGAGGCGTTGCTCTGGTCGTCGCAGCGTTCCAGCTACGCAACTACCGGGATTGAACTTGACTGTCGTCGTTTCCGGACCAGCCGCAACCGCCTGCCGGCAAGGAATTGACTAATGGCTGCCCCTGGATTGGAAACGGCGGATGCCGAATTCTTGACGGATATTAAGCGAATGAGTTGGACGATCCTAGCTGCATCCTCGCTCTCCAGCAGCGCCCGTTTGCTCGAACCGCCGCTCTGGGTCTTCAACCCGCCGGGGGTGGAGCCGTTCGATGCCGCCTGGAACAACTTCCGGCTCGTTACCAGCCTGAGCGGCGTGCTGCTGATCGTCTTCTTGCTCGTCGGCGGCCTACTAGGGGACCTGTATGGACGCCGTCGCATATGGATGATAGGGCTAGTCGGGTTCATTGTCTGCAATCTGCTCATCATGGCGTTTCCTGGGCTGGCGTGGCGCATCGTTCTTCAGTTTTGCGCGCTTGCCTTCGGTTCGTTGTTTGCGCCTCTCATTCTGGCTACTCTCAACCTTACCTTCCCAGACCGCAGCCGGACGCTGGCCTTTGCCATCTTCGTCAGCGTCAACGCCATCGCCCTGCAGCTTGCCTGGCTCCAAGGCCAGTTCCTATCAGCGCGATTCGGTTGGCGTGCAGCCTACGTCCTCCCGATCTTGGCGGCCATCGCCTCGGCCGTCTGGGTGTACCGCGTTGTGCCCGAAACGCGCTCCGGGGGCCAGCGGCGCTTCGAAACGTACGTCTACAGCGGCTGGACGCTCGTGGTGCTCGCCACGGTCTTTGGGCTGACTGTGGTTCCCGTGGCCTCTGATTTATGGCGGATTGTGTTAGGCGCTGCTGTCTTGGCCGGCGTCGTGGGCATCGTAATGGTGATGTGGTGGGACATTCGCGCCCCAGGGGACCTGCTGCTCCATCGCACCGTCCGCACTCGCGACCTGACCGTGCTGGTCATCACCGGCGCCATTCTCCAATTTCTCTTAATCGGCTTCAGCCAGCGCACACTCAGCATGTTCCAAGTGGTGCGCGAAATGCCGGCCATCGTCGCTGCCATTGCGCTGGCCCCCATGCTATTTGGACTGTCCGCCGCTACCTTCGTGTTCCTCAAGACTATGGACAACCTCATGGCACGCGCCGTCATCGCCGGTGGGCTGGGGCTCATGGCTGCGGCGCTTGCCGGCGCTGCACTCATGCCCTATACAGCCGGCTATCTACTTTTCTCGCTGCCGCTTGCCGTTTTCGGCGCCGGCTTCCTCATCGCTAACGTCATCTGGACCAGCGCATTCCTTCGTACCGCCGTGGCGCGGCATCATGGCGTCAACGCCGGCATCAGCAGCGCCACCGGCGCCATCGGCGGCGCCATCGGCTCAGTTGTGACGGGCAACCTCCTAGCTATGCTGGGGCTGGAGATCTACGGCCGGCAGCTTACACAAGCCGGCGTCAATGTCGTAGAGGCGATCGAGGCGCTGAGAGGCTTTCAAGCGCTCGCGACGTTGGACCCGGTCGACATTGCCGTCTCCACTGAGTTCCTGCACTTTGACCTCGTCGCCAGCTATCGCACCGCCTTTGCCGCGGCCTACGCCCAGGTCCTTTGGGTGATGGTAGCCTTTGCGCTGGCGTCTGCGACCGTGATTGGTCTGGGCCTCCGCCGCTCGCTGTTGGCGCGGGAGCCCTCTCGGCGCGCCCGCCGTAACGAGGATGATCCAAACCTGGCGTAGCTTAGAACTACGCCTGCGCTCTGACCGGCGGCTTTGTGGCTGTCGTCAATGCTCTGAGGCGTTGTGGTTGCGTATGTGACGGGCCGGTACTATCACTATCCAAACGGAGGGAATGATGAACATTCTGATTGGTATCTTGCTGTTGGTCTGGGGCTTGGGCCTAATGGCGTTCGGGCTGTGGGTGTTCTATGCGCTGCTGCCTTTGTGGTACGGCATGTTCGGCGCATTGGCAGGTTTCTATATTGGTTCGCTGATTACCGGCGGCGCCGCCGGCTGGGTCGGCAATGTGCTAGCCTGGACGCTTGCCATCGCCGGCGCAGCCCTCTTCGCCGGCCTGTCTTATAAGTTCGAGCCGTATCGCCGCATGATCATCGGCTTGCTTATGGGCTTTTCGCTGGGTGCGGCGCTGGCCGCCCTCTTTGGCGGGGGCGTCTTCCTAACTGCACTCTTCGGCGGCATTGGAGCAGTGATCTTCGCCATACTTGTGCCGCTATACTTTGACCCAATGATCATCGTGGGTTCGTCCTTCTCTGGCGCGGCCCTCGTCATGGATGGCGCCCTGCTCATCTTGCCCTTCCTTGCCTTCCTCTTGGATCGAAGTGGGGCAGCACCCCTTGGGCGATTCCTGCCGATCGTCGTCTATATCGTCCTGGGCGCAGTCGGCATGGGCTGGCAGTTC
>CAYXRG010000004.1:127471-163397 GCA_964467575.1 uncultured Caldilineaceae bacterium
CCTGCCGATCGTCGTCTATATCGTCCTGGGCGCAGTCGGCATGGGCTGGCAGTTCGTCAACTTGCAGCGCTGGGTAGGCGCTACAGCGCCGGCTCCGGCAAATCGCTAGGCCG
The DNA here is from genome assembly GCA_964467575.1 of uncultured Caldilineaceae bacterium. Lineage (GTDB taxonomy): Bacteria > Chloroflexota > Anaerolineae > Caldilineales > Caldilineaceae > JASGTU01. The sequence continues at coordinate 127,585 of CAYXRG010000004.1, forward strand.
CGCTGCCTCGTGTGCCTCCACAGCCTTCGCAACTGCGCACCCTGCGACGGCAAGGACTGTGGAGGCAGCAGTTCATTCTTTCAGTCTCTCAAGGTCTCGATAGGGAGGTCTGACCCATGTACATCTTCTACGGAATCATCCTGATAGCCAGCGGCATCTTTGTCGCCTCCTTCGGCACAGTTCTATTCCGGTTCGCCCTGGCCGCGCTTGGCTTCGGCGCAGGCGCAATCCTGAGTTGGTGGTTTACCGCCAGCCAACCTGACATGATCCGCATCCTGATCAGCATTGGCGTTGGCGGCATTGCAGCCGTCGTCCTCTATATGTTGGCCCGCGTCGGAGTTTACATCGCCGGCGGAGTGCTTGGCCTCGTGTTGGCGTTCCTCATAGTCGCCTTGCTAGGAACCAAGAACCCCGCGCTCAACGGGACCCTCCTTGTGGCTGGCGCAGGTGTGAGCGGCTACTTTGGGCCTCGCCTGGGCAGCCTCATCATCGCTCTCGCCACCGGCGCAGCGGGGGCCTTCCAGATTGTCTATGGCCTGGCGCTCGTCTTTGGCGAACGCATCGCTCCCAACACATTGCCTTCCGAGCTACTCGGCGGGTTACTGGCCCTCTCGGTGTTCTTCATCATCACCGCCATCAGCGCCATCAGCCAAAGTCGTCCACGCGTGGCAGTGGTCGGTCGGGGCAGATAGTGTGCAGCCCCGTGGAACGAAGTGTATCGGACGTCTGCTCCCAGTCGCTAGACTGCGACCAAGAGGTCACCGTCAACTGTGCCACTCTGCTTGACCTGCCCGGAATCACAGCGTCAGACGTGCACCTCCTAGAAGCAGCCGGTGTGGATACGCCCAGGGAGTTGCGGCGCTGTGTGCCGGAGAATCTGTATGCGCGCATCATGGAGGCAGCACGCCGCCATCACGTGGAGACGCTACCCCGGCTCGACGAGGTCACGGGCTGGGTCGCCTATACGAAACGAAACTGCCGCTAGATCGGCGAGATATCCGAACCGCTGGGGGCTGTCCGCCGGCCAAGATGATGCCGTGACCGGTTATGTGCCGGCGGCGGCGCCGAAGCGGCTTGACGGCATACGTTGGGGCATGATGAGAAGGAGACTCTATGGGAAACGTCCTAACTGATCTGGTTCCGCTTATCATTGGTGCAGCAGCAGTTCCAGTCTGGATCATGATCGTGCTGCTCATGCTGCGCAGCGACAACGGAGTATCCGTGGCAGCCGCGTTCGTGGGCGGAGTGACCCTGATGCGTCTGGTCCAGGGAGTACTTTTCGGCTACGTTCTTGGCTCGTCCGGAGAGGGAGACGGCAGAATTTCGTCGCTGCTCCTCCTCCTGATTGGCATCCTAATGTGGATCACAGCCATCAAGAAATGGCGCAAAGAAGACGATCCCGACGGGCCGCCGCCTAAATGGATGTCATCCATCGGCGGCATGAGCCCGCTGCGGGCATTCGGAGTGGGTGCGCTCCTTGTAGCTGTCGCCCCGAAGATGTGGGTCTTCACCCTGTCGGCCATCAGCCTTGTGCAAGATGCCGCCCTGGGACCCGCTATGGGCGCTCTTGCCTACCTTCTCTTTACGGTCGGCGCCGTCATCATCTTGCTCATCCTGATCCTAATTGCAGCGTTCGCACCCCAGAAGTCAGCCGCCTTGCTGGGCAAGGTCTCCGGGTGGCTTGAAAGGAACGAACGTGCGCTCCTCATTGTGGTATCAGTAGTGTTCGGCGCCTTCTTCACTTGGAAGGGCCTGACCGGATTCATAGGGTAGCGCGCTTCCGCTGCCCGCTGCGACGATACAACCAACAGGAGATGTATTTCATGACTGACCATACAACCGAAATGGCAAAATCCGCGCTGCGGCAGGTCAGACCCTGGCGCGCAGGCATGCCGTGGTGGGTCATACTGCTTGAAGGGCTGATTGCCTTGGGGATCGGCATCTACGTCCTGATGGCTCCCAACGCAGGCAACTCTATCGTGCTTCTCCTCGCTCTCTACCTGCTCGTTGTCCACGTCGAGCGCGCCATCATCGGTTTCCGCTCGCGGATTCCCGCCGCCATCCTTGCGGAACGCATGCTGCGCGCAGGGATCGGCGTGACGGTCGGTCTCATCATCGTGGTCGACGCCCTGGTTCCCTTCATAAACCCGCCTGCGCCCCTCGTCATCCTCAGCCTAGGCTGGTTGCTGATTGGCGCGATCGGAATCTGGGAATGGGTGTCCGCCCGCGCCGAACTGGGATTGGGCCTGGGCGCGCTCGTGTTTCCGGTGGTCTCAGCCCTATTTGGTCTGCTTATGTTGGCCAGCCGCCTGGCGCTGGGCCCGCTCGTGCTCCAATCCTTGGCCATCGTCGGCATTGTCGCAGGCATCGCACTGCTAGGATATGCGTTCATGCTGTACCGCAATGCCCAGGCGGCGCCGCAGGCCTAGGTGCGCCGCTCCGCAAGGCAGTGGTACACTGTTGCCTAGTCCACCACTCCGGGCATTGGGTATGACAGGCTGTCGCCCATCTCGGAGTGGCTGCCCTTAGCGACTGTCCGACGCCACGAGGATAATAATGGCTTCACTGTCACTCCATAGCCAGCTTCGCCATCGTTTTCCCAATGCATTTTGGCAGGGTGATCCCGAGCGCCGGGAAATCGCCCTGACCTTCGACGACGGGCCCCACACGCGTGATACGCCCGCACTCCTGGCGTTGTTGGACAGCCTAGGCGTGAGGGCATCCTTCTTCCACGTGGGGGTGCGTGCAGCCGCCGAGCCTGCGTTGGCCCGCCAAGTCGCTGACGCCGGCCACCAGATCGGCCTCCACGGGTATGAGCACCAGTCGTTTCTGCTCAAGCGAGAAGAGATGCTATTGGAGGAGTTGGCGCGCGCCCAAGACGTTCTAGCGCAGGCGACGGGACGAGAACCTGCCTCCTTCAGCGCCGTGCGTCCGCCCTTCGGACACTTCACGCCGTCGATCCTCAACGCGCTGCTAGCCGCCGGCTACTTGCCGACCATGTGGACCCTAGTACCCTTTCACTGGCTGCAACCGGCTGAAACGACAGTCCGCCAGGTATTGAACGGGGTCGCCAATGGCTCGATCTTGGTCCTGCACGAAACGCTGCCTGGCCCGGCCGTGCTAGACCTGGCCGCTTCCGTGCTTCCTCGCCTGATCGATGCGGGTTACACATTCGTCACGGTTCAAGAACTTTGGACGAATTCACAACAGAAAGAACCATGAACCAGCCGATTAAGGAACGCAACTACCATCTGTATCAGCGCGTGCCCTGGGTACACCCGCAGGCGTATCCACTTGGATTGGCGCCCGCCCGCGAGCGCTGCCGGCCCGTGGCCGATTGGATGGGTCGGCTGATCTTACCTGAACTGCTGGAACGCGATCCGGAAGGCGGGGTTCTGTTCGAAGTTTATCACGCGCCTGCAGCCCACTCCAGCCTCGTGGCAAAGAAAGTCCGTCTTCGCTTCAACGGCGAGCGCGAGGTCCAGGCCCGCGCCCTGGCGGTGACACGCAACGTGATCTTCAACGAGAGCGCACAGAAAACCGTGGCGGACGGGATGATCCTAGCCGAGCGCGTCAACCGCTGGCGTCGAGTCGCCCCTCTAGAATCCCTCGCCGGAAGCCGTCCCAAGGACGAGTTGACGGTGCGTCTAGCCGGCCCGGTAACACTGCACGAACCACCCGGAGAACCGCCCATCCTGATCATAGACCAGGAGCCGGTCCAGATCACCGGGCTCTTCGTGGGACTGGTCACCTTTGTCGAAGCCGCCACTCCGGCGGGCGACCGCTGGCGTGTACGCCATTATGACCCGGCGACCTCTGCCTTCACCGGGCCGGACGAGGTGGTAGCCGTACCGCCTCCCAGCGCAAATGAGAATGGCACGCTTCCTTCCACCAGCGCGCAAATAAACGCCTCACCCCTCAACGCGGACGGCTGGTACATCTACGGTGCGCTCGACAGTGAGGGCGTCTTCGTCGTGCAGGCATGGATGCCACGAAGCCTCATGCGGCTGCAGCCCCAACGCATCATCGCCAACCGCGAGGACGCCTGGCGCTACATCCGCCACGAGACATGGGCGGACACCGCGGCACGCAAGGGCACAGCCACCTCTGTGCTCTACGTCCCCGGAGCCGATGCAGAGACCGCATCCGCCACATGGAAAGAGGGCGACCGCGCCCTAGTCCTCCATCTCTACTCAGGGATCGGAGGCCGCCAGCGCGAACCGGCCGCACGCGCCAGGCTCTACTTCGGTCATTTCTCCTTCGGCATTGCCGAGGTCATCCACGAACCGCTGGCCGGTGAATTGCGCTTCGCCATCACCTACTACCAAATCTACACCCACAACGGCGACGGTCTGGTTGCCGGCGCGCTCGACTGGTCGCGCTACATGGGCGACCGCCAATTCGGCTGGAGCGGCCTGCGCCCCGTTTGCGACATCCTCATTAAGCTCGATGAGCTCAACGACATATACTTGGTTGAGGGTCGGCCATACACCGTCATGGACGCCATTCGCGCGAACCTCGAACAGATGGCGGCCCGCTACCGAATCGGCGATGGCCGGGGCGCAACCTACGTCGCCGCGGCCAACAACTGCGCACAGGACTCGAGCCAAGCCTTCTTCGCCGCCATCGTGGAGGTCGGCGAACTGCTCGAAACATCACGCGACCTGGCGGCATGGCGCGCGGCGAATCCGGAGCAGGCCGCCCGGTTGCAGCGCTTGCAGACCGGCGGCCAGGAGCTCCGTCGCAAACTGGTAGGCGGCAATGCGCGCCGGGCGGACTGGCGATACGGTGCAGAGAATCTGGGCATCGCCGAAAGCTCTCTGCACAACCTGTTGCGCGGGCTTGGCACCTGGCGTACGGTGCTCCCGCGCAAGACCAGCGACACATACGCCCAAGTCTTCTTGGAGCACGGCGCGTCGCTTTGGACGCTTTGCACCTATCAGGTCGGCGGGCATAACCCCGACATCGAACCCATCCCAGCCTGGACCTTCTAGGAGAGGGAGGAGCATCATCCGTCATCAGTCAATGACTCCTGACTCGTCACTCGTGACGTAAAGGTGGGTAATCATGCTCGAATATCTTTGGTCTGTGTGGCGTGCCATCCAACTGGGACTTCGCCTCGATCCCGGCGTGGTGCAGATCGCCGATACGCACCCAAAGGCCGGGGGCGTCGTCCTAGGCGTAGTCATCGTCGCGGGCATTTCTCTCCTCATTGGGCAGAGTGTGATCTTGTTCGCCAACCAGGTGCGCCCTGGTCGTTTCGCCCTCAGCCTGCTCATCAATGGTCTGTTGTTGGCTATGGGCTGGTTCATGTGGTCCGCGGCGGTCTGGATCACCGGAGAGTACCTATTCGACGAGTCGCCTCGCTTTGTGCTGGTTCTCAGGCTGATCGGCCTAAGCTATGCGCCCCTGGTCTTTGGCTTTCTCATTCTCATGCCGTATCTTGGTCCGTTCGTCCAGCGCGTGCTGCACACATGGAGCTTCCTCATCGCCCTGAAGGCGGTCGCCATGGCCTATCATGTCGGGTTCTGGCCGGCATTAGCGTGCGTCGGCATAGGCTGGCTGATGATGATGGCATTGACCTCCACGGTGGGTCGACCGGTTGTTACCCTGCGCAACCTGATCTGGCGCCGGCTTACCGGCACATCCATGGATCTCTCGGCGCAGGAGATTCTGCGACAATTCGCCGCGGACAAGACATCATCGTCCGAGCACAAAGGAGACAAGCCATGAGCATCATCGGGCTCTTCTTCGCCGGAACGCTTGCGCTTCTTTTCGTGTCAGCGGCCGTCGCCCCCCTAGAATCGCTGGGGTGGTATGCGGGCTGGTTCGGCGAGAAAGAGGAGGAAGAGCCGCAAGAGCTTCCCACTCCTGACCCGGCTGGCGAGATATCGCCTGCCAGCCATTACCTGGTCTACCTGTCCGGCATCGGCGCCATCGCGCCAAACTCCATCCCCAGTGAGGAACTCCCCTTCATCGCGGGGCTTCAGCAAAAGCTGCCCGGCTCCCTTGTGATCACCGATGTCTTTCCCTATTCGGTCACGAACTTGGGCCTGACGGGCCAGCGCGTCACGGCGCGGGTCTGGCGCTGGATCGAACAATTGCGGCTCAAGAACCCCATGGCCGTCGCCGCCTTCCTCATCAACCTGCGCAACGTGTTTCAGGTGGCCACATCCGCCGACAGCCGGTATGGGCCCATCTACAATCTTGGCGTGGCACAGGAAATACGCAACAGCCTCGTGCGCCACGGCTACCCGCCCAACAACGGCACGCCCGTAACGCTTCTAGGCTGGAGCGGCGGCGGGCAGATCGCATTAGGCGCCGCCTGGTATTTGCCGGGACTAATCGGCGGCCCTGTATATGTTCTGTCTCTGGGCGGAGTCATGTCTGATGATATCGGCCTCAAGCGCGTCGAGCGCCTGTGGCATCTGTGGGGGGAAAAAGACCCGCTCGCCCCCCTGGGGGAAAAGTTGTATGCCGGACGCTGGAAGATCTTCCCGACGTCCGCGTGGAATCGCGCCCTGGCCGCGGGCAAGATCGTCCTCATCCCGCTCGGGCCCTTCACGCACAACGGCAAGGGCAACTACTTCGACAACGAGACGACGCTGCCCAGTGGGGAGACGCACATGGAATTTGTGTTGGAGAAGATCCAGGAGGCGTTGGCCGAGGAGGGACTATCACCTGGGCATTCGGAGCAGGCTGCTTGACCCGCGTAGCGAAGCCCTAGACCCGCACCCTTAACAGAGACGCCGCGCGCTCACGCTCTGAGGGAATGAGGCCCAGTTTGCGCCCGGCTACAACGGCTTGCACGCGGTTCTCCACTTGCAGCTTACCGAAGATGTTCGCGGTGTGGTTGCGCACAGTGTGGGTCGAGACGACCAGCCGGTGGGCAATCTCCTTGTTCGAAAGCCGCTCTGCCAGCAGGCATAGAACCTCCGTCTCTCGATCTGTCAGTGGGACAGGCAGATCGAGAGACGCTTTGGAAAGGGAGCGTGTCCCAGGGTCCGCCGGAAGCGTGCTGATCAGCGGACGCACGAGCTGGGCATATTCGGGCTGCCTTCCCAGCTCGCGCAACATCTGTTCCATTTCTTCGCCCTGCTCAATGAAGGCTCCTACCACTCCGTTGGGTACTGCCTTCTGAACGGCGGCGCCTAACACTGCCCATGTGAGCGCAGCTTCGCCCAGTCGATGCCACACAACCGCCTGGAGCACAGTTGCGTCTATCCATAGCGTCCATCGCCGTTCCGCCTGGGCAACGTCAATCACCTTTTGCAGGCTGTCGGCCGCCCTGTTAAGCGCGCCCTCAGATCCCTCCGCCATCAGGATGTGCGCCCTCACCAAGGGAATCAGGTCTGAGGAGCTGTAAAGCTCGCCACACAGCCCTGCCATCTCCCAACGCAGGGCCGCGACAGTGTCTCCACTGATCAAGGCGTAATACGCTTCCAGCGCGGCCGCTTGGTCAAGATTATAGGGCCGGCCGACCAACGACGCGTACTCCCTGTACTGCTCGACAAAGCTGCGTCCCTGCTCTGGCTCTCCCCGGGCTGCGTAGAGCCGCAAGAGCTCAAACACACTTGGACCGGCAACACGGCCGTGGTGGTAGAATGGATTCTTGACGACCTCCAAGTAGTAGCGCTCGGCCTGTGCAGTCTGGCTGCGATGCCGAGCGATGCTGGCAAGCCCGAAGTACATGAGGGTCACGATGAGTGGCAGCCTGTGCTCTTGCCCAAAGCGCAGGCCCTTCAAATGCATGCGCTCCGCCTCGGCAATGTTGCACTCATAATAGTGATTCAGTGCGTAGGAGAAAAGCAGCCGTCCCCTTCCTATATCCGGCCAGCCAGTCGCCTCCTCGAATGTGGTGAGAGCGATCTCCGAAGCCAAGTCGATGTCGCCAAGCCGCTGACAGGCCGCCGAAAGCCAGACCAATACCGAGCTATGGGTGTTGGCAAGATTAGGGCGAAGGTTGCCCCATGCCTGGCGCACCTGGACGAGCATCTCGGAGGAATACGATTTCGGGTTGAGGATCATGCGCAGGGTGAGAATTTCGGCGTCAAGAAGTTGCCGGCTTGTCTTGGGGAACGCATCCCCTAGGGAGTTCAGCAGGTCAAATGCATGCTGAACTGCGGCAAGGCACGCTGTATTCTCGAGCCTGTAGTGGAAAAGCCACGCCTGACAGACCAGCAGGAAGGGGCGGCGGTTCCGTACGTGCGCCGGGATCAGATTGATCCATGCATCCATCTCCAGAAAACGCTGGTCGTTCAAGGCAGAGACGCGCCGGGCCTCAATCAGGTCGGCCGCGGCCTCGTAGTCCGAAATTGCGATCAGGTGACGGAGCGCCTCGTCTACGTGGTTGTGGTCCGCCAACCACTGCGCCGCCAGGCGATGCAGCGAGACAATCGTCTGCTCGTCATATCGCTCGTGCAGACGGCTCAGCAGCATGCTCTGAAACTGGTGATGGTAGCGATACCAGGTCGCAGGCGTGCTCAACTCCACCACAAACAGGTTCGCCCGTACGAGATCCTCGATGTACCGCTGCGCGCTCCTCTCGTCGATCTCCGCCACCGCAGCACACAGCCCTGCACAGAAACGGTCCAGCAACGCTGTCAGGATCAGAAAGCGCTGAACCGGCAGTGGTTGATGGTCCAGCACCTCGTCCACCAAATAATCGCCAATGTACCGGCTCCCGGCATCCTTGAAGTGCGCGGCGAACTCGCCGTAGTCGCTCTGGCTGCGCAGGGCAAGGGCAGCCAGCCGGATGCCCACCGGCCAACCCTCGGTGTGCTGGTGCAGGCTCGCCAGCAGCACGTCATCGGGCAGCATCTCCAATTGCCTCTCAAAGAACGAGCGCGTCTCTCCAAGGGTGAAACCCAGATCGTGGAGTCGCACTTCGTGAAGATGTCCCTGGGCGCGCCAGCGGTTGAGCGGCAGCGGCGGGTCCACGCGCGTGATCAACACCAGGTGAAAGGTCGACGGCGCATTCTGCACCAGTCGCGTGAGAAAGACGAATATGGCCGCATCGTCGACGAAATGTAGGTCGTCCAGCACCAATACCTGCGAACCTGGAATAACCTCTAGACAGGTTACCAGCCCGTCCGTCAGCGTTTCGACGCTGGGTTGCGTCTGCTCGCGCAGAATCGCGCTCACTATCTGGCAGCATTGCCGATAATTCTTTTCGATGGCCGCTGTCACACTTGTCACAAACTGCGGCAAGGCGTTGTCGCCCTCGTCCAGGCTCAGCCAAGCGGCACGATATGCATCCTCCGCCACCGATCCGGAAGACGGCGCCTTGAACTTGTCCAGCCACTGGCTGACAAGCGTGCTCTTGCCGAAGCCCGCCGGCGCAGAGATAAGTGTGACCTTGCCCTCAAGCCCGTCGTCGAGGAACCTGAGCAGGCGCGGGCGCGCGATCAACGTCCGTCCGGTCGCTGGCTTATGCAGTTTAGTGGATAAAGGAATTGAGTACATGCTCGCCTTCATCAACAAATCTACGCGCATGAGGCATGAAGTTGCAGCAGCAGTGATGGCCAGGCAGATACCCCAGTATACCAGCGCCCAGCCGCCTACGCAATGCATGTTCCAGCATCCAGAGGAGATGAAAGAGCTTTGCACACACCAGATTACATCGTTGCATAGACTTGATCGACAGTACGCCCCAACGCATGGTTCCGTTTGTCATTCTTGTCACGTCGCCGTACTCTGCCCAGACAGCCCCGAGTTCCAAGTCGAGACTTGGACGCCATCTCGCCCGTAGGCTACACACTTCACTCACGCTCAAGGTGACGGCCTGCCCGTCGCCGACAGGAAATGCACCGAGCGGGAGCCGGCGACGCTCGCTCACAGCCTAGCTGCTCGGCGCATCCGGCGGCTGTGCCGCAATCCATGTCTCCGCAGCCTCGATCGCTTCATGCAGCGCTTGTCCCACAACCTCGGTCATCAGAAAGACGTTGCTCCGGCCGATATGCCGCACCATCCCCGTCCGTTCGAGTTGCTCTTGGACGTTCGGGTCGACGCCGCTCAGCATCAGCTTGCTTTCCTGGCGCGCTAGCTCGTCGGCATAGTGGGTGATCACCTTCAGGAACGTGCTGCCTACTGCCTTCTTGCCCCGCAGCACCAAAATGACCGCCGCGTGTCGCGAGACCTCCGTCACCTCCGGAAGTTGCTTTCTGAATACGGGCGCCGCGGCGAAAAACAGGCTGCCGTAGGGCGCCAGGATGGTCACCTTCTTCGCCGGGACGCTCGCCGGCGGCGCGCACTCGACCGGGTACAAGCCAGGCCCAAGTTCCCAGGCCCGCACGCTGATCCTGTTGGACTGGTGAAATACGTAGAGAAGCACAGCAAACCCCACACCGATCAGGACCGCATACTGAAGCGGAATAAAGAGCGCTGAAATGAAGGTGAGCAGCATCACGACGAGCTGCACAGCCCCTGTCTTCGCAACCATCCCTGCCTGATCGAGCTTCAACGCGCGGAAACCGACCACAATCAGCAGCCCGGCCAGCACGGGCATGGCAATCAACCCCACAAGCCGTCCAAAGAGCAGAATAGCCAGAGCGATGATGACGCCGGCCGAGATGTTGGCAAGCCGAGAGCGCGCCCCCGCGCTGGTAACCAACGACGTTGCCGATAAAGAGCCTGCTACCGGCATGCCCTGAAGCATCCCCGAAATGAGGTTCGCCGCTCCCTGACCGACAAAATCCCCCGACGCATCCGGGTAGTTCCCGTCGGGATTCGGCACGGATTGAGTGATGCTCGCCCCTTGCACCAACCCCACAAATGCCAGCGACAGCGCCGGGATAATCAGCCCGGGAAAGACCGCCAGCGGCGGTAGAACCGGCCTCGGCAGCGATCCGGGGATCGTGGCGATGTCCCTTACCAGGGCTACGGCGTCCGCTCCCACAAGCGGCACAACCAGCGAAGCGAAGATCATCGCCGCCACCATCCCCAGCGCTTTCAGGCTGGTCTTCTCCAGGGTCAAGATCAGGATGATGGTGAGAATACCGACCAGCAATGTCGGCAGGTGGACCTGGTCCATGTTTCGCCACAGGTCAATCGTTCTTGTCATCCGATTGGCCCCAACGCTCTCATAGCCCGTGAAGTCGTCCAACTGCCCCAATACAATCAGGACGGCCACGGCATTGACGAACCCGATCATCACCGAATGGGGCACAAATCGCACCAGAGAGCCGAGCTTCAGCAGTCCGGCCCCTAACATGATCAGCCCTGTGAGAATCGCCAACGCAAACAAGGCCGTGTTGGGTTCAGGCGCCTCCGTGACCTGCGGCACGCTGGCAATGATCAGAGCCATTGCGCCCGTAGCCTGAATGGACATGAACACGGAACTCGTGAAGAACGCACCGCTAAATATGCCCGTCATATAGCCGTACAAGCCGTAGATCGGGTTCACCATCGCCAACAGCCCGTTGGCCAACCCGTCCGGGACGCTCTGAATGCCCAATACCAGACCCGCGGTCAGGTCCTCGCCGATTGTGTTGCGGTTGATGAACTGTCGCTTCGCCAAAATGGTCATACTCTCCTACTCGACCGGCTACACGGGGCGATGATCCAACTCGCCGCTGGGCCGTCTCGCGGCTGAACGCCTAGAAATACAGCACAACCAGCAGCCACGCCTGGATGGCCGCGCCAATGAAGAGAGCGGCTCGGAAGATCAGCTTCTGCGTCTTGTGCCGCGGCCGCTTGTACATCCCGGCCGCGGCGCCAACAATGCCTCCGAGAAGGGCCAGCGCAAGCAGCACGACCTCGGGCGCCCGCATGGCGCCTTCTCGCTGCGCCTGCACCTTGTCATAGCGATACAGGACAAAGGTGACGGTGTTCACCGCAGAAATCCACAGCCAGTAGAGCTTCCAACCGGCTAGCCATGCGAGCATGGCCATCATGGCGACCACAGCAGCCAACGCAAACCCGCTGTAGAACAGCCGGGGAGAAGACCTGCCCATGCTTACGCCTCCATGTTCTCGGCAGTCCCTGACATACTCTGAAAACGAGAAGTCAGACAGCGTGATGGTGCGCACCGTGCACAGGTCTATGCCCCAAGCGATCACCCGTGCGCCATCATGTCGACGGCCACCGTCACGGCCAGGATCAGAATATCGTTCTGCCCCGGCTCGATCTGCACCCCATAGCTGTCCGCAATGCGAAACCATTTCTTCGAGACCTCGGCCACCTTACTGCGACCTTCGCCGATGGTGTACTGGTGATGTAGGACATTACCCTGCACCTGGAGGTCGGGGCCGTCGCCTATCTTCACAACCCAGCGGTCGCGCAGGGGCGAGATCAGCGCCTTCTTGACCGTCGCCATATGTTCGCCGTTTGGCCCCTCGACGATCTTCGTATCCTTGACTCGCAGTAGCTTCTCCTGGATCTTGCACAGTTCACGCCCTTGCGTATCCTCGAAGAAGAGCGTGTCTCGCACGCGCAGCATTTTACCGTCGACCTTGAAAGCGCGCCGCCCGTTTTCATCTTCGATCCAGAAGTCGTCGCCAAACGCCACCAGCTTCTGGCGCATACGATAGCGGGTAGCCGTCCCGCCTCGCCCAAATACCTCTCGCTCTTCTTGCCGCTGCTCACGTCGCCCCTGCGGTTGTTGTCTGCCACGCATAGTCGCCTTACTCCTCAGCCAGCGCTAATACTTCGCCAATGCCGATCAGCGATTCCACGCTGAGAAAGTCGTGCGCCAGGAACACGCCGCCCTGCGCACGGATCGCATCACGCAGAGGGATCAACCAGAGGTGCTCGACTAGCATGAGCAGCGCTGCTCCGCCTGTCGGAATCTGGCCGGATATGTCCAGGATGTCCTCGGGCGACACGCCAAGCTCTCGCCGTTCCGCCGTAGCAAGCATAGTATCCACGGCTCCTTCTGCGGCTCCTGACTCACCGCCGGCGCCCAGACCGATCAGCGCACCAATGGCTGCACCCGCGAACAGGGCTTGCTCATCCGTTAAGTCACTCATCTCAAGAGACCAAACAGCGCCCTCTTCATCCTTATGCACGCCCAGGGCATCTACCAGCCGGACCAGACCCTGCGCCCGAATCGCTGCCAGCTCCCCAAGAACAGAACCATCCATGCTGGGGCTGTCGAACCCCACCACAACCAACTGCAATGGGCCAAGCTCCATACGAAATCTCCTAATCGAAATGTCCAAAAGTTGTGACGCTTATCCTGTGCCAAGGTTAATCCGGTCTGATCCTTCCTCAATTGTGCTTCCTGCTCCGCGCTCAGGTTCGACCGGATTAGTTACACGGCGACTGTCCTAGTTACTGTGCATCGCCTGTTCCATCTTCTCCAGAACCTGGTCGATGCTGAAGCTGGCCGGCTTCATGCGCGGCGGGAACTCCACGAAGGTTCCTAGGAATTCCTTAACCATGAACTGCGCAGCATAGGTCATGTAGGCTCGGTCAATAATCCAGTCCCAGTAGGTATTGGACGTGATGTCGGCCCGTTCAAAGGGATCGGTGCGAAGGTTGAAGATCTTGGGTATGCGCAGGAAAGTAAAGGGCTCAAACCAGATGGCCAGACCGCCCTGTTGGCGCTGCTCGGCGAACACGAGCTTCCAATTGTCATAGCGCAAAGCCACCAGGTCGCCGTCGTCCGAGAAGTAGATGAGGCCGGGTCGCGGGCCTTTCTCCGCCTCGCCCGTGAAGTAAGGCAGGAAGTTGTAGCCGTCGATGTGCACCCGGAAGCGCTTTTCACCGGCCTGATGCCCCTGTTTCAGCTTCTCGACGATATCCGGCTCGCCGGCCGCGGCAAGCAGCGTCGGCAGCCAGTCGGTATGGCTGATGATCTCGTTCGAGACGACGCCTGCCGGAATCTTGCCCGGCCAGCACACCAACTCCGGCACCCGGAACGCGCCTTCCCAGTTCGAGTTCTTCTCGTTGCGGAAAGGCGTCATCGCCCCGTCCGGCCAGGTGTTCATGTGCGGGCCGTTGTCGGTCGAGTACATCACGACGGTGTCCCCGGCAATGCCCAGCTCGTCCAGCAGATCGAGCATCTGACCTACCTGCTTGTCGTGTTCGATCATGACGTCATGATATTCCGACTGCCAGCGCCCGGCCTGGCCCAGAACGTGCTTGGGCGGGTGCACGCGGAAGTGCATCCAGGTGGTGTTCAGCCACACAAAGAACGGCTTATCGTCGGCATGCGCGCGCTTGATGAAGTCCTGCGCTGCGTCCACAAACTCGGCGTCACACGTCTCCATGCGTTTCCGAGTGAGCGGGCCGGTGTCCTCTATCTTCTGTTTGCCCACGCGGCCCCAGCGAGGCTGCTCAGTGGGGTCGTCCTCCTCCGTCGCCCAGGCGTGCAGCACGCCTCGCGGGCCGAAGAGCTTCCGAAAGTTGGGGTACTCCTCCTCGGACGGGTAATCGACATGCTCCGGCTCCTCGTCGGCGTTGAGGTGGTAGAGATTGCCGAAGAACTCGTCAAAGCCATGCACGGTGGGCAGGTACTTGTTCATATCCCCAAAGTGGTTCTTGCCGAACTGGCCCGTGGCGTAGCCAAGCGGCTTGAGCAGCTCGGCAATCGTGACATCTTCTGCCTGCAAGCCAATGTCCGCGCCGGGCATGCCCACTTTGGTGAGGCCGGTGCGATAGGGATTCTGCCCTGTGATGAAGGCGGAGCGGCCGGCCGTGCAGCTCTGCTGGCCATACGAATCGGTGAAGCGCATCCCCTCGTCGGCGATGCGGTCAATGTTTGGCGTGCGATAGCCCATCAACCCATCACTGTAGCAGCTCAGGTTGGTAATGCCGATGTCATCGCCCCAGATGATGAGAATGTTTGGTTTCCCATTTGGCATTTGCGTTCCTCCTCTATGTACTCGACACCAATGACCGCTCGCACTCACGCCCGTCACTTCTCAATGCCGGTAAGCCGGTCGTCCGGCCTATACCCCCGGAGCGCCATCTCTTGCCAGCGTGGACCGCACCTGCGATTCGGACATTGCCATCAACTCTGGTCCGGCCGGGGCGCGCCCGTGGCACTGCTTGAACTTGCGCCCGCTCCCGCACGGGCACGGATCGTTGCGCGGCACGCCTGCGAAGACGCGCTCAAGCGCCGGCATCACTTCCTTTGCGTCGCGGCCTCTGCGGATAAGGCCGGCCATGATCTTCATCGGAAACGCGACGTGGTGGAAGAACTCCTTGAAACCGGCGCACAGATAGTTGAGGTCCGGCTCGCCGTCCGGCGTGAGGATGAAGCGGTTCTTGGGGCACTCGCCGTGACAGGCAAAGCGCACGTCACACTCCCGGCAATACTTAGGCAGCGTGTCGCGCTTGTCCTGGCCGAACTTGATCTGCGCCGGCGACGACACTAGCTCGATCATGTGCCGCTTCTGGATGTTGCCCAGGAGGAAGTCCGGTTCCACAAAATGATCGCACGAGTACAGATCGCCGTTGTGCTCGATGGCAAGCCCGGCGCCGCAGGTCTCGTTGAAGACGCACATCCCCGAAGCGCCTAAGCCCAGCCAGTTGCGCAGCGTCGCCTCGAAGGTCTGCACGAAGATGGTCCCCACATCGTGGCGTACCCACTCGTCAAAGATTGTGCAGAGGAAGCGGCCAAACTGCTGCGGCAGCACCGAGCGCTCGGAGACTGACGTTCCTTGCTGGTACAAAGTCAGCCCATCGGCGTTGATACGTTCCACCACCGGGATGAACTGCATCCAGGTCGCGCCCGCCTCGTCGCGCAGGAAGCGGTAGACCTCCAGCGGGAAGTCGGCATTGACGCGGTTGACGGTGGTGAGCACGTTGAAATCGACGCCATGTTTCTGCAGCACGCGCAGCCCACGCATCACCTTGTCAAAGGTCGGCCCGCCACCCTTGTCCTCGCGATAGATGTCATGCAGCGGCTGCGGCCCATCGATGCTGACGCCGATCAGGAAGTTGTGCTGCGCAAAGAATTCGCCCCACTCATCGTCCAGCAGCGTGCCGTTGGTCTGCATGGTGTGCAAGAAGGTCATCGAAGGCCGGCGGTATTTTTCCACCAGGGCCATGGCGCGCCGGTAGAACTCCAGCCCCATCAAAGTCGGCTCACCGCCCTGCCAGGCGATGTTGACACTCTTGGTCTGGTGCGACTCAATGAGTTGGCGGATATACTGCTCCAGCACAGGCTCGCTCATGCGAAACTTGCTGCCGGGGTAGAAGACTTCTTTGTCCAGGAAGAAGCAGTAGGCGCAGTCCAGGTTGCAGGCCGCGCCTGTCGGCTTAGCCAGCAGATGAAAGGCCGGCGGCGCCTGCTCGGGCTGCTGCCCCATGACCGGCTGGTTCAACTCGGGATAAGTGACTGCAAGCATCACTGGTCTGTCCTCGGACGACGTTCGACCAACAGGATCGGCAAGTTGAGCATATACAAGGTGTTGAGCACGCCGTACAGCGCGGCCTGGTCCGGCAGCTTGCCGCTGAGCACGCTAACCAGCGGCTGCCCCGACTGCTCGTCTACGACAATGACAAGTCCTGCCAAGCATTCTGACCAGGCTGGTTCCATCGCCCCTTCCACAAGTATCCGGTAATCATGAGCAGGCTCTGTCCGGGTCATGCGCTATGTCCTAACCGAACGGCCTGTCTTCCGTGCTCGGAATCTCAGACCGATCAGCGACGATTTGTCAGATTGTATCGACTCTGGGAGGCGATGGGCAGCACCCAAAAGGGGGTAACTTTGGGGTACTCTGTCCAATTGAGGGCGTTCTTGCTTACTTGTTGCGGATCATACCAGGCCCAGGAGGCGAGCCTGAATCGCCGCCGCGCGGCGGCTGTGTACGCCGAGCTTACGGTAGATGCTGGCCGTGTGCTTCTTCACCGTCTCCGGCGACAGCACAAGCCGTTCAGCAATTTCCTTGTCGGACATTCGCTGCGCCAGTAAGGCGAGCACGTCAATCTCGCGGTTGGTCAGCGTTGCTGCCGGTCCCTCCGACGTTGGCGGTTCGCGACGCGAATCGGCGTCAGACGCCAATGCAAGAGTGGCCGGCTGGTTCAGCACGGCCAGGACTTGCCGCACATAACCGGGAGCCACTCCTGCGTCTGCAAGCTTCTGAAGCAAACCGGCCAACCCTTGCCCGCAGTCTGCTAATAGCCGAAGCGCTCCCCCCGACGCAGCCGGCTCGACTGCTCGGCGCAGCGAAGCCAGCGCCGATACTTCGTCGCCTTGGGCGGCGTAGACCAGCGACTGCAGAGTCTCCACCTCGATCAGGGTTCGCAGGGAATAACGCGCCGATGCTTTCGCCCGACAGCCTGCGAGCTGTCTTTCTGCCGGCGCCTGCTCGCCTGAAACGCCGCGGGCCAACATAGTACGCACATAGGTCAGCGCCGGCTGCTCCCAGAACTCAATGGACACCGGAACCTCCGGAGCCTGGAAATGCGCAGCCAACGCGGCCTGGGGATCGTTCTCTAGCAGGATATGCTGATGCAGCGAATCGACGACGGGCGTCAGCGCAAACATGCCTCGCTCGATCACGTGCTGGCGCAGCTCAGCGACCGCAGCCAGCGCCTCGTCTGGCCGTCCCTGCGCCGATAACGTGCGCGCAAGCCCGGTGTAGCCGTCGATCAGCGCCCGGCCATGCGCTACCGGTGCGATGGCAGCGAGATTGCGAAAAGACGCCTCCGCGTCGGCCAGGTCATTACGCTGGTACTGGGGCCAACCCAGCGCGTATTGCGCCCAAGCGATGCTGAGGCCCAACCCCGCCTCGCGCGCCACGTGTATGAAGGTAGCGGCTGCCGCGTGCAAAGCCGGGACATTGGCGTTTTCGTAGTGCACGTTGCATAGCGCCAGCAACACGCGCAGCATCACTGCCGGTCGCTCTCGCTGAAGGCCAAGCTGCCTGTGTGCAAACTCTGCCGCCTCAGCAGAATGCCCGGTTGTATGAAGCCCGCTGATATAATAGAACTGCGCCAAGCCCATGACGTACTGCATGTCAGGCCGCAGGCGCGGCAGCGCCTCTTTCGCCCAGCTGAGCACGTGCTCCACGTCATTGACGGTATACGCGATTCCGGAGCGCAGCGCCGCGATCTCGCCGCGCAACGTCTCGGTCTTGGCGCCACTGGTCGCGGCCTCCCCGGCTATGGCCTCCTCAGCGGCGTCGATCAACCCACCGATTGAGGCAGGTTGGTATCGAATGAAGTTGAGCCATGCCTGTGCCACCAGTAGACGTGGGCGGTGCAGCATTTCCGGGGGGAGCAACCTAATCCATCGCTCTAGCAGCCTCCAGGTTTCCCGGTCCAACGCCTGGTGCACGTGGTCTTCGACGAGCGCCGCCGCGCCCTCCACGTCCCCAGCTTGTAGAGAGTGGCCAATTGCTTCATCCAGCAGCCCCTGTCCGGCAAACCAGGCGCTAGCGCGCATGTGCATAGCCAGGATATCCGCTTCCCCGTACGCCTGCGGCAGCCTCATGCGCAACAGATTGCGGAATAGCGGATGGTAGCGATACCAAACGCCTTCTTCACCGAACGGTACAAGAAACAGGTTCGAGCGGCGAACCGCCTGCAGCATCTCGTCGCCCGCCCACGCTGGATCGCTTGTGGCCCGGATCGCATCGCACAAGGGAGCGCAGAGCCGATCCAGCAGCGATGTCTGGAGCAGAAACACTCGCTGGTCATCCGGCAATCCATGCAGCACCTCGGCGGCCAGGTAATCTATCACCAGTTGGCTGTTGTTCTGGCTGAGCCGCCTGACAGCCGATACAGGATCGCTCTGGCCGCGCAGCGAAAGGGCAGCCAGTTGCAGGCCTGCCGCCCATCCCTCCGTGCCTTCCTCCAGCAGCGCAGCCGTTTCAGAGGTGACCTCGGGCCCCAGCATCCGCATGAGCAGTTCGGTCGCTTCCTCCATCGTAAAGCGCAAGTCCGCGCTGCGCAGTTCGACGATTTGCTGTCGGCTGCGTAGCCGCTCCAACGGCCACGGCGGGTCGACCCGCGTCACCACGACGAGATGGAAGCCCGCGGGAAGGTACTGCGCCAGCCTCGCCATCACGGTGTGCACGTCCAGGGTACGAATCGCGTGGTAGTCGTCTAGCGCCAGTATAAGAGGGCCCGGCAGTTCGGCCAGATCGTGGAGCAGCGCATCCGCCAGCCGGTTTGGCGATGGCAGCACAGGCCCTTTAGCCATCAAGCGAGTGGTCTCGCCGGCCTCTGGATAGACGGTGCGAAGGGCAGCAAGGAAGTAGCCGAGGAAGGTTGCCAGATCGCCGTCGCGTTCGTCGAGCGAGATCCAGGCAATCGGTAGATCAAGCGAATTGAGCCATTGGTTGACAGCCGTTGTCTTGCCGTATCCGGCCGACGCGGACACCAAGACCAGCGGACAGCTCAGGCCGGCGGACAGGCTTTCGAGTAAGCGCGGGCGTGACACTTCCACAGCTGCAGGCCGCGGCCGCTGCAGCTTCGTAAGCAGGAGAAATGGCGTCGGATAAGAACGAACTGTGCGCTCGATCATAGCACGAGACGAAGACGCTAAGCGCAATTGCGAGACGAAATAGGCTGCGGTCGAGGGTATCGGCGCTGGCGTAATTGTACCACTGTATAGGCAATTGCACCACTGCTACATGAGCGTTTGCAGCACCTTTGCCCAAACTGCCGCACAACTGTTGCATAGGCTAACTGGAGGCACAACCGTTATGGGGGGCGATACCCAATCACTCATCCGCGCAAGTTCGGGTCGAGCGCATCGCGCAGCGCATCCCCCAGGAAGTTGAAGGCAAACATCGTCAGCGAGAGGGCGAGCGCCGGAAAGAAGATGATGTGAGGGGCGGAACGCAACGCCGTATACCCGTCGCTGATCATGCTACCCCAACTTGGAACAGGCGGTTGCACCCCAAGACCGATAAAGCTCAGGAACGCTTCCGTATAGATATACGAGGGGATGGCGAGCGTCTCCGCCACAATGCATGGACCGATGGCATTTGGCAGCAGATGGCGCACCATGATCCGTTTATGAGGGGCGCCAACGGCTCTCGCAGCCTGTACGAACTCCTGATGCCTGTAGTGCATCACCTGGCCGCGCATCAGCCGCGCCATGTTCAGCCAGTTGACGGCGCCAATCGCCACGAACACGAAGAACAGCCCGCCGGAATTACGGTCCAGTTCGACGATTGCCCGTTGCCACGCGGCCAGATCGCTCGCATCGCGCTGCGCCATGGCTGTCAGGAAGACCTGCAAGAGGATGATCAGGATCAACGTGGGGTAGGCATACACCACGTCTACGATCCGCATCATGATGTTGTCCACGCGGGCCGAGCTGTAGCCGGAGATGAGACCATATGTGACGCCGATCAGAAAGCTGATCCCGGCGCCAATGAACGCGACAAGGATCGACACGCGCGTGCCAAAGATCAAGCGGCTAAGTACATCGCGCCCCAGCCGATCCGCCCCAAGCCAATACACATGGCCGGTCAGCTTATCGCCGGCTGCGCTGCCCGGCGCCGCGAACTTGTCGGAGAAGCTCACCTGGTCATAAGGTAGCGGCGCAAAAATCTGCGGCGCCGCCGCCACGACAACCATCACTATCAAATAGGCGACACACGCTACCACCAGCGGATCTCTGCGCAAGCGCCGCGACGCATCTTGCCAGAGCGTGCGAGACTTGCCGGTCGCCATTTCCAGATCTGCGCCGGCGGACGCCGTCTGTCGCAGCTCTGATTCCACGGCTTTAGGTTGACTGCTTGAGACGGGGGTCGATGAAGACATAGAGGATATCGACGATCAGGTTGAAGAACACGATAATTAACGAGTAGATAACCACGACCGCCATCACCATGGGGTAGTCGCGGTTGTTGATGCTCGAGACAAAGTATCGGCCCATGCCGGGAATGGCAAAAATCTGCTCAACAATCAGCGAACCGGTCAGTACGGCCGCGGAAAGAGGCCCCAGAATCGTCACCACGGGGATGAGCGCATTACGAAGGGCATGACGAATGACGACCGACTGGCGCGTCAGCCCCTTAGCGTGCGCCGTACGGATGTAGTCCTCGTGCAGCACCTGCAGCAGGCTGGCCCGCGTCAGCCGCGCAACGATAGCCGCCAGACCTGCGCCCAAAGTCACTGCCGGCAGAATCGCGTGGCTGATGTAAGGCCAGAAGCCTTGATCCAAACTCACCCACTTCGCCACAGGCAGCCAACCGAGGTGTAAGCCAAACAGCCAATACAGCACAGGCCCCAATACAATCGCCGGGACCGACACGCCGAGTATGGACGCGCCCATTGCCGCCCGATCCTGCCACTTGCCCCTTCGCAGCGCCGCGATAATGCCCGCCGGCATGCCGGTTGCCAACGCAAACAGCAGCGCCATCACGCCCAGTTGCGCCGAGACGGCCAGCCCCGGCAGCAGAAAGCTTTCCACCGTCTTGCCACGCGAGACTAACGACGGCCCGAACTTCAATTGCGCCACATTGCCCAGCCAGATCACGTACTGCTCGTAGACCGGTCTATTTAGCCCAAACGTGGCTTCCATCTGCTGCACTAAGGCCGGCGGCGTCTTGTCCGAATCGAACGGCCCGCCGGGCAAGGCATGCATTGTCACGAAGGTTATTCCGGTCACCAAGAAGAAGACAGGAATAAACCATAACAGACGGCGAGCTAGATACTGTAACATCGGCTTGCTCTTCTACTGCCGGACATGGTATTTGCCGGGTAATCCAAAAGGGGGCGGCAGGACAGGCCCAGTTGGCGCTAGGCGTCCTGCCGTCCCGCATTTTGGTCCTTAGGTAGCTTACTTCACGATTCGCCAGGTGTCCCAGTTCACCGGCGCAAAGGTCGGATAAGCGCGCTGCACATACGGCTTGGTGAGGATCGTGTAGCCGCGGTGGTAATACGGCGCGACGCGCACTTCCTCGCCGAACATCAGCGACTCGACCTGCCGGTACAACTCAACTCGCTTGTCCTGATCGATCTCGCGGCCGGCCTCAAAGGCCATTTCGTCGGCTGCGGTGCAGGCTGCGCGCGGATAGTTGGTGCTGTCCGTGCAGTGGAGAACTTCGTACACCCAGTTGTTCTCATCCGGGTAATCGGCGCCCCATCCTAGACGCCACATCTCCGGCATTTCCGCAATCGGCACATCCGGCTTGAGGCCGGCCATGAACACCGGATACTCCTGCGCTTCGATGGCGACGTCGACGTTCAGGGTCTCCTTCCACATAGCCTGGAGAGCCTGCGCCAAGGCCTCTTCGAGCGTGCTGGTGAAGTAGCGATACGTCGCTCGCGGGAAGCCCTCGCCATCCGGGAATCCGGCCTCAGCCAGCCACGCCTTGGCCTGTTCCGGATCATAGCCCTGACCAACTTCAGGGTCGGGCGCACCAAAAATGCCGATCGGCGCGAACTGGGTCGCCGGCACGCCTGAGCCTACTACATCACGCACCATCGTCTCACGGTCGATCGCCGCAGAGAAAGCCTTGCGCACCAGCACGTTATCGAAGGGGGGCTTGGTCATGGTGAAGCCCACATACGTCGTCGACGCACGCGGCCCTTCGTGCAGTTCCTGGCTCAACGTCGCATCTGCGCGGATGCGCGTCAGTTCCTCGATGGGCAGTGAACCGGGGCCTTCGCCCGCCACGTCAAGAGCGCCCGACTCGTACAGAGCGACCTCGGTGTTCTGGTCCGCGATGATCGATAGCTCAACGCGGTCGATCTGCACCTCGTCTGCCGCATAATAACTGTCGTTCTTTACAAAGCTCAGGCTCTCGCCCGGTCTCCACTCAGTGACCTTATACGGCCCGTTGACCACGATATTGGCCGGGTCGGTCCAAGCGTCGCCAAACTCCTCGACTGTCGCCTGGGGCAGCGGGCGCAGGGTCCACATGCTGGAGATAGAGAGGAAATACGCAGCCGGCGCTTCGAGCGTAAACTGCACCGTATAGTCGTCCAGAGCCGTCACACCAAGCGTTTCTATATCGTAGGCGTCGGTCGCCTGGTTGATCGCTTTGGCGTTCTGGATGATGTAAAGCACATAAGCATAGGGGGAAGCCGTCTCCGGCATAACTGCACGCTTCACGCTGTACTCGATGTCGTGAGCCGTGACCGGTGTGCCGTCGCTCCAAACAGCGTCCTCGCGCAGCTTGAACGTCCACACCGTTCCTTCTTCGTTCGACTCCCAGCTTTCGGCGAGTTCCGGTTCGATAGCTCCCGTCTCGTTGTTGATGTTGGTCAGACCCAGAAACATCTGCTCAATCGGCGTAATCGAGAAGGTGTCCTCAGCCAAATTCGGATCAAGCGTCGAAGGTTCCGAAACCGAACTAAGGCGAAGCGTCACCTCTTCGCCTGCAGCGGCGGGCTGCTCGCTTCCGGCTGCAGGCGCTTGGGCCGGCGCTGCGCAACCAGCCGCAAGCAGGCCAATCACGGCCAGCACAACGACAAGCCAAGTGGTTTTGCGCATGAGATTGCCTTTCTATTGAGATAGATTGTCTGAGATGAAGAGTTGGAAATGAAGAGCGAACGGAAACAATAGCAGCGTTCAGAGTATGATAATGCCATCGTCGCAAAACAACAATGAATCAGCCGCCTCAACTCACGGGCAAGCAGCCCAATCAGGCGACTAACTTCGCCTGCAATGCCTCATGCGGCGTGTTGCCCGAATCGGCATGATCTGTTTCAATTCAGATGACCTGACCGGATAGCGGCAAGGGCGACGTCAGAGGGGCGCACGCAAAGCCTGTCGCCATTCACCCTGTCTTGCCTCGTCCACGACGAAGCGTCATGGACGCCCTGCATCCCGCCGGTCGCAAACGCGGCAAAATCCTCTATCGCCAAGGAAGGCGCAATGATCGAGTATCTCTGGTCCGTATGGCGTGCCATCCGGCTAGGCTTGCGGCTGCAACCGGATGTGGTGCAGCTAGCAGAAGCTTATCCCCACGCGACTGCTGTCGCCTTCGGCGTCGTGGTCGTCGCAGGCGTCTCTCTCTTAGCCGGTCAAAGCGTGATCCTGTTTCTCAATCAGGTGAAGCCCAGGCGTTTTGTCGTCAGCCTGCTCATCAATGGCCTGATGCTGGCAGCCGGCTGGGCGGTCTGGTCCGCGGCGATCTGGGGCATCGGTCGCTGGCTCTTCACCGAGACGCCGCGCTTTTCTCTCGTGCTGCGGCTCATCGGCCTGAGCTATGCGCCACTAGCCTTCGGCTTCCTCATCCTCATGCCCTATCTCGGCCCCTTTTTGCAGCGCTTTCTTTACACGTGGAGCTTTCTCATCGCCCTGCGTGCCGTCGCCTATACCTTCCACGTCAGTTTCTGGCCGGCCCTAATCTGCGTAGGGTTAGGCTGGCTGCTCCTCATGGCGCTCACGGCGACTATAGGCCGCCCGGTCGTCACCGTGCGCAACCGGCTTTGGCGCCGTCTCACCGGCGCCCCGCTGAATGCCTCAGCGCGTGATATGCTCCAGCAGTTCGCTCTCGACCAATCAGCCCCGCCCGCTTCGAAAGGAGACGAGCCGTGAGCATCATCGGCCTGCTTATCACCGGCGTGTTTGCCCTGCTCTTCCTTTCGGCAGCGGTCGCGCCGCTGGAATCGCTAGGATGGTATGCCGGCTGGTTTGGCGATATGGAAGCGGAAGACGAACCGCGGCCGCAAACGCCGCCTTCCGGTGTAGACGCCGAGGCCTCAGCGCCAGCCCATTTCCTGATCTACCTGTCCGGCATCGGCGCGATAGCGCCCAATTCCATTCCCGATGAGGAAATCCCCTTTATCGAAGGTCTGCGCCAGACGCTGCCGGGAACCTATGTGATCTCCGACCTCTTTCCCTACTCGGTGACCAACATGGGGTTGACCGGCCAGCGCGTCACTGCGCGCATCTGGCGTTGGATCGAGCAGTTGCGCCTGAAGAACCCCGCAGCCGTCGCCGCTTTCCTTGTCAATCTGCGCAATGTATTCCAGGTAGCCACGTCCGCCGACCTTCGCTATGGCCCCATATACAACCTTGGCGTGGCGCGAGAGATGCGCCATAGCCTGATCCGGCACGGCTACCGCCTCGGCAGCGGCGTCCCCGTGACTTTACTGGGCTGGAGCGGCGGAGGGCAGATCGCACTGGGCTCCGGCTGGTATCTGCCAGGCATGATCGGCGCGCCCGTGCGCGTGATCTCGCTCGGCGGGGTGATGTCCGACGACGTAGGCATCGAACGCGTTGCACGTCTATGGCATCTGTGGGGGCAAGATGATCCGCTCGCCCCGCTGGGTCACTGGCTCTACCCAGGACGATGGAAGATCTTTCCCGCCTCAAGCTGGAACCGCGCCCTAGCCGCCGGCAAGATCGTCTTGGTTCCGCTCGGCCCTTACACCCACAATGGCAAAGGCAACTACTTCGACAATGAGACGACGCTGCCCGGCGGAGAGACGCACATGCAGTATGCCTTATCGAAGGTCAAGCAAGCGCTGGTCGAGGCCGGGCTAGTCTCACCCCCGCCCGGCTGAGTGTCTCGGCAAAATGGGTAAGTCCAACAGACAATGCGAAGGTCGCTTACTGAGTTTTCCGGCATTCGCAGTATGCTGGATCTGTTAACGACGAATCCGATCCGGCGAGGGATGCCGCTGCATGCGGCATCCCTTTGCGATTGATGCCGCGCACCGGCACAGGGTGTTGCCGCAAGAGGAAGAAACAATGAGCGCCAGCGCAACAGTTCAGGGCATGGGGTCTATCATTCACGCAGATGGCGTCGCCTTCCGTGTTTGGGCGCCCCATGCCGAAGAAGTCTTCGTGATCGGCGATTTCAACGAGTGGGACCCCGCCGCCTCACCGATGGAAGCAGAGGGCGACGGCTATTGGTACGCTAACGTGTCATCCGCCCATGCAGGCCAGGAGTACCGGTTCCGCCTGGTTACCCCCTACGGCGAGTTCAGCCGCATCGATCCCTACGCACGCGAGGTGACCAACTCCGTCGGCAACGCCGTCATCCACGACCCCAACTTCGATTGGGAGGGAGACGACTTCTCGCCGCCTAATTGGAATGAAATCGTCATTTACGAAATGCATATCGGCTCCTTCACGCAGGACGCGGACGAGACCCCAGGCACCTTCGACAAAGTGCTGACGCAGATCGACCATTTGAAAAGGTTGGGCGTCAATGCCGTCCAGATCATGCCTGTTGCAGAGTTCGCCGGCGACCGCTCATGGGGCTATAACCCCGCCCACATCTTCGCGGTGGAGAGCGCCTATGGCGGCCCCAACAGCCTGAAGAACTTCGTCAAACGGCTCCACCAAGCCGGATTCGCCGTCATCCTGGACGTGGTGTATAACCACTTCGGCCCCAGCGACTTGGATCTATGGCAGTTCGACGGATGGAGTGAAAACGACGGCGGCGGCATCTACTTCTACAATGACTGGAAAGCCGAGACGCCCTGGGGACACACCCGCCCCGACTATGGCCGCGGTGAGGTGCGCCGCTTCATCCACGACAACGCCATGATGTGGATGGAGGAGTATCATATGGACGGGCTGCGCTACGATGCAACCGTCTATATTCGCACTGTCAAAGGCCCTGGCGACAAAGACCTGCCCGAAGGGTGGAGTCTGGTGCAGTGGATCAACGGCGACATCACCGAGCGCTTCCCCGGCCACATCACCATTGCCGAGGACTTGCAGAACAACGAGTGGCTCACCAAGAGCGTTGGCGAAGGCGGCGCAGGCTTTAACGCGCAATGGGATGCGGCTTTTGTCCACCCTATCCGCGCCGCGGTGACCGCGCTAGAGGATGCCCATCGCTCAATGCACGCAGTCGCTGATGCGATCCAACTCAAATACAACAACGCCGCCTTCCATCGCGTCATCTACAGCGAATCGCATGACGAAGTCGCCAACGGCAAGGCGCGTGTGCCGCAGGAGATCACGCCTGACGATGCCGACAGCTGGTTCGCGCAGAAACGCTCCACCCAGGCCGCCGCGCTCGTCTTCACTGCGCCCGGCATCCCCATGCTCTTTCAAGGGCAAGAATTCCTGCAAGGCGAGTGGTTCCAGGATACGGTCCCCTTGGACTGGGACAACAGCGAGGAATTCCGCGGCATCGTTCGCCTCTATCGGGACCTGGTCAAGCTGCGCACCAACCGCAACGGGCTGACCGGCGGGCTGACGGGCCAACACGTCCATGTCTACCGTGTCGACGACGCCCGCAACATGATCGCCTTCCGCCGCTGGGAATTGGGCGGCCCTGGCGATGACGTGGTAGTGGTCGCCAACTTCGCCGACGCCCCGGTCGAGAACTACTCGCTCGGCTTTCCGTTGGCAGGGCAATGGAAAGTGCGCTTCAACAGCGACTCCCGCTTCTACAGTAAAGATTTCGGCGACTACCAGATCAACGACGTCGAGACCGTCGAAGGCGAACACGACGGTCTGCCGGCGCATGGCACGATCAGCCTCGGCCCCTACAGCGTCGCCATTCTATCGCAGGACGCGGCATAAAGGGTTCGTCCCCCACGCTCAGTCTCTCCGGTCGGGGTTCGTCGGAACCTCGACCGGAGGCCCATTCTAGGCGAAATCGCCGCCCCCAATTACAATACGAACGCGGCTCACGCACGCCGGCCGTAACCAATGCCGATTGGCGACGGGCAGACTCGGCTTGCGCTGCGTACACCGTTGGCGCCTCTCGGCCTCGCCGGCGAAGGCCGCCTATCCGCCTGCATTCACCAACGGATCGAAGCGAACGATGCCTCCTCAATATCTCCTAGGCGTGGATATTGGCACATACGAGTCAAAGGGAGTTCTGACCACGGCGGAGGGTGAAATCGTCGCAGTCGAGGTCAGACCGCACCGCTTGGTTATCCCACGCCAAGGCTGGGCAGAGCACGACGCCGAAGACGTCTGGTGGGGCGATTTCGTCGCCTTGACGCGCCGCCTTCTCGCAGTCACAGAGATTAACCCCAAGCACATCGCCGGCGTCGGTTGCAGCGCCATCGCCCCGGACGTCCTTCCGGTAGACGCCGAATGCCGCCCGCTGCGCCCCGGCGGCATCCTCTACGGCATCGATACCCGCGCCGCGGCCGAGATCGCAGATCTAGAAGCGGCGCTCGGCGTGGATGCCATTTTCGCCAAAGCAGGTAACGCCCTTTCTGCACAGGCGATCGGACCGAAAATCCTGTGGCTCAAACGGCATGAACCGGAAGTCTACCGCCGCGCGCATCGTTTTGTAACCGCGACCAGCTTCCTCGTAGCTCGCCTTACCGGCAACTACGCCGTCGATCAACTGACCGGCTCCTTCAGCGCGCCACTCTACGACTTCGAGCGGCGCGCCTATGACGACAGCCTCAGCCGCGAGATTGTCGAACTCGAACGCCTGCCCGAACTGCGCTGGGCCAACGAGATCGCCGGCGTCGTCACGCCTGCCGCCGCTGCGCAGACCGGCCTCGCCGCAGGAACGCCGGTGATCGTCGGCACGTCCGACGCCGGCGCCGAAGCCGTAAGCGTCGGCGTAACCGCGCCCGGTCAAATGATGCTGATGTACGGTTCGACCATCTTCTTCATTGAAGTTCTCAACCGGCCCGTCACCGACGAACGGTTGTGGGCCGCGCCCTATCTGTTTGAGGGGACCTCGGCTTTGCTCGCCGGCATGGCGACGAGCGGCGCACTCACACGTTGGTTCCGCGATCAGCTTGCACCGGACCTGGCGGCGGTCGAAGAGGCGGGCGGCGAAAACGCCTACGCCGCACTCACCAGAGCCGCCGCTTCCGTTCCTCCCGGTTCGGAGGGCTTGGTCGTCCTCCCCTACTTCAGCGGCGAACGCACCCCCATCAACGACCCGCGAGCGCGTGGCGTCTACTTCGGACTAACGCTGGCGCACACCCGCGCCCATCTCTACCGCGCCGCCTTAGAAGGCATCGGTCACGGCGTCCGCCACCACCTGGACGTGATGCGCAGCATCGAGGCCATGCCTAGCGAGGTCATCGCGGTCGGCGGAGGCGCCAAGAGCGATCTGTGGCTCCAAATCGTCAGCGACATCTGCCAAGTGCAGCAGACCGTCCCTGCCGTCGTCTTGGGCGCCTCGTATGGCGACGCTTTCCTCGCCGGGCTAGGCGCCGGCCTGTTCGACGCGCCGGACGCAATCCACGGCTGGCTAGCCAATGCGCGCACCGTCACGCCAAACCGAGCGTTGGCAGCGCTTTATGATCGGTATCACGACATCTACCTGCGCCTCTATCAACAGAACAGACAGGCGATGCACGAACTGCATAAACTGGCGTAGCGCGCTACCCTCAATCATATTTCGCCATCTCAACACGAACAGGGAGCAAGAAAATGGGTTGGATCGAAGAGCTATTTGGGGTGACAAAGCCCGTGATTGCGATGTGCCATTTGCACGCGCTGCCCGGCGATCCCGGCTATGATCCGGTGAAAGGCCTAGAGTGGGTCGTCGAGCAGGGGCGCGCCGATCTGCAGGCGCTGCAGGAGGGCGGCGTCGACGCCGTCATGTTCTCCAACGAGTACAGCCTGCCCTACCTAACCGCCGTAGAGCCGATCACGACCGCCTGCATGGCGCGCATCATCGCCGAGCTGCGCCCGGACATCCGCGTGCCCTTCGGCGTCAACGTGCTATGGGACCCGATTGCGTCCATCGATCTAGCGGTTGCGACCGGCGCCGCCTTCGTCCGCGAGATTTTCACCGGCGTCTACGCCAGCGACTTCGGCCTCTGGAACACCAATTGCGGCGCGGTGATCCGCCACCAGCACGCGGTCCACGGCCAACACGTCAAACTCCTCTTCAACATCGTGCCGGAAGCCGCCGCCTACCTCGCGGCGCGCGACGCTGCCAGCATCGCACGCTCCACGGTGTTCAATACCCAACCGGACGCCATTTGCGTGTCTGGGCTGACAGCCGGCGCGGGGACATCGCTGTCGACGCTCAAGCTCGTCAAGGACGCCATCCCCGCCACGCCCGTTTTCGCCAATACCGGGGTCAACCCGGACAACGTTGGCGATCAGCTGGCAATCGCGGACGGCGCAGTCGTGGGAACCTTCTTCAAGCAGGACGGCTACATCTGGAACGACGTAGACGTCCAACGCGTACATGCCCTGATGGACAAGGTGCGGGCGTTGCGCGCCTGAGGCCGGCAATCGCCTCTGCCGTACAGGCGGGCGGCGCAAGGAGCGGAGGATGGACAAGCGCTGGAAGCAACTGGGCGAAATCCTGGTGAACTACTCGACCGCGGTCAAGCCGGGCGAGCGCGTCATGATCGCTATGGTCGAACCGGGTACGCTGCCGCTCGTGCACAGCGTCTACGAAGCCGTAGTCAAAGCCGGCGCTTATCCCCAAGTGCAGTTTCTCTCCGAGACGCTGCGCCACATGCTGCTGCGTTACGGCAACGACGACCAGATTAGCTGGGAGCCTGAGATCGAAGCATATGGCATGGAGTGGGCCGATGTCTACATCGGTCTGCGCGGCGCTCACAACCTCTACGAACTTGCCGGCATCCCTGGCGACGTACTGGCGGCTAACCAAAAGGCGATGGGCCAAATCTCGGCTAAGCGCTGGGAGAAGACGCGCTGGTGCTTGGTGCGCGTGCCCAATGAGTCGTTTGCCCAGCAAGCCGAGACCGACCTGGAATCGATGATGGACATGTTCTTCGACGCTTGCCTGCTCGACTGGACAAAGGCCGCGCAAGAATGGCGCTCGATGGCAGCGAAGTTGGAGGGTGCGTGCGAAGTGCACATCGTCGGCCGCGAGACCGACCTTCGCTTCTCGGTTGCCGGCCGCAAGTGGCTCGTCCTAGACGGCAAGCTCAACCTGCCCGACGGCGAGATTCTAACCGCGCCGGTGAACAGCACACTCAACGGCCACATCTACTTCGAATTCCCAGGCGTGCTGGGCGGGCGGCTCATGCACGACATCCGCCTCAGCTGGGTTGACGGCCGTCTCGTCAGCGCGTCGGCGTCGACCAACGGCGACTACTTGCAGCGCATCGTACGCTCCGATCCGGGCGCTTCCTTGCTGGGCGAATTTGCCTTTGGCACGAATTTCCACATCAACCGCTTCTGCAAGGACATCCTCTTCGACGAGAAGATTGGCGGTACGGTGCATATTGCACTCGGACGGGCTTACCCGGAGTGCGGCGGCGTCAACCAGTCCGCTATTCACTGGGACATCGTCAAAGACTTGCGCCAAGAAGGCGCCGTCTACATTGACGGTCGCACAGTGCTTGAGCAGGGCGCCCTGCTGCTGTGACGCGCGGCGCCCGACCCCGCTTTCCCGTCGTACCGCGTACTGTGTAAAGGGGAAGCGAATTTGACAAAGCGCAGCTAAGCCCGTACAATGCGACATCGCTAGGCCAAACAAGCAGCACAATGAACGGCGCATTCGTCTAGTGGCCTAGGATACTGCCCTCTCAAGGCAGAGACACGGGTTCGAATCCCGTATGCGCTACCATATGCACCGCAGCCAGTGGCAGACCCATTTGCAGCTTTTGTTGCAGGGGGTAGATAATCGGTTGTTAAGGTGCGAGTTGTCCGCTCCGAAATCGGTTTACAGGCCTAAGTCGGAGCGGACTTCTTTTTTGTCGGACTGTACGAGTATACATGACTCCTTGGGCCTGACGCAATCCGCCCCGCGTTCTCCTCTCCGCTGCCTTGTGCTATAATGCCGCCCCTGACTGTTCGCGGGTTCTAACCCCGCTCGGGCCTGCTAACCGGCTCGATAGACGAGAAGAAACGAGGGCATTCATGTTTGCCACTCCCAAACAGATCACGCGCGGCCTCGACCGCGTGCTGCATACCGTCGAGAAGCCCGCCCGTTACACCGGCGGCGAACTCAACAGCATCGCCAAAGACTGGGCCGGCCCGGCTATCCGCACCAAGATCGCGCTCGCTTTTCCCGATATCTACGAACTGGGCGGCAGCAACCTGGGCCTCATGATCCTCTACGACCTGATCAACAAACGGCCCGACCTGCTCGCCGAGCGCGTCTACTGCCCCTGGCCCGACTTCGAGGCCGCCATGCGCCGCGAGGACATACCCCTCTACAGCTTGGAAACGCGCCATCCGCTAGCCGCCTTCGACATCGTCGGCTTCAGCCTGCCCTACGAGCAACTCTACACCAACGTGCTCACCATGCTCGACCTGGCGGACATTCCCCTGCGCGCCGCCGACCGCAGCGCCGCCCACCCGCTGGTCATTGCCGGCGGCTCCGGCTGCTACAACCCCGAACCGATGAGCGCCTTCTTCGACGCAATGGTCATCGGCGAAGGCGAAGAGGCCATCTTCGACGTGATAGACGCGTATGAAGCCTGGCGCGCCGAGGCGCAACAGGGGCGCAACCGCCGCAACCTCTGGGTCAGGCTGGCAGCCATCCCCGGCGTCTACGTGCCTCAGCTCTACGACGTACGCTACAACGCAGACGGAACCGTGGATGCGGTCACGCCCAACCACCCGAACGCCGCGCCGGAGGTCCTCAAACGCGTGGTTACCGTCCTGCCGCCGCCGGTCACCAACTTCATCGTCCCCTTCATCGACGTCGTACACAACCGCGCCGCCATCGAGATCATGCGCGGCTGCACGCGCGGCTGCCGCTTCTGCCAGGCGGGCATGATCTTCCGCCCCGTGCGCGAGCGCCCCGTCGACGAAGTGCTGGCAGCGGTCGACGCCATGGTCGAGCGCTGCGGCTTCGAGGAGGTCAGCTTCCTCAGCCTCAGCAGCAGCGACTACACGTATGTCGAGGAGCTGGTGCGCCGCACCCTGGAGCGCCACGGAGACCAACGCCTCAGCATCGGCTTGCCCAGCCTGCGCATCGAAAGCTTCAGCGTCGAACTGATGGATCTGCTGGAGAAAGGCCGGCGCCGTTCCGGCTTCACCTTTGCGCCCGAAGCCGCCACCGACCGCCTGCGCGACGTCATCAACAAGCCCATCCCTTCCGAAGACCTGCTGCGCACTGCCGAGGAGGTCTACAGCCGGGGTTGGACGACCATCAAGATGTACTTCATGATCGGCCACCCGACTCAGACATTGGACGACGTGCAGGCAATCGCCGACCTCGCCAAAGAGGTGCTGGCTGTAGGCCGGCGCATCATGGGCGGCAAGGCCAAGGTGCGCATCGGCGTCAGCACGCTCGTGCCCAAGCCGCACACGCCGTTCCAATGGGCGGCGATGGAAGACGAAGCCGTGATCAACGCCCAGATCGAGCGTCTGCAACAGGAATTGCGCGGGCCGGGCATCTACTTCTCCTGGAACAACCCGGAGGAAACGCTGGTCGAAGCCTTCCTCACGCGCGGCGACCGCCGCCTCTGCGATGTAGTGCAGCGGGCATGGGAGTTGGGGGCCAAGATGGAGGGCTGGGGCGAGTTCTTCAACTTCGACGCCTGGCAGCAGGCCTTTGCCGACTACGGCCTCGACATGGACTGGTACGCCCGCCGCGAACGCCCGCTTGACGAGATTCTACCCTGGGAGCACATCTCCGCCGGCGTCAAGAAGCGCTTCCTGGCCGACGAGTACCAGCACGCCCGCCAGGGAGGCGTCGTCGACGATTGCCGCGAGCATTGCTTTAGCTGCGGCATCCTCGGCTACTTCAAGGAACTGCGCCGCGACGCACCGGATACGGGTTGGGCCTGCCCGCCGCTCGGCAAGGGCAAGCAGCGTCAGCCGGTGGACGTCACGCCGATCCCGCTCTACTTCAACGACGAGATGTCGCCGGAGCTGGTCGGGGAGTTCGATCATCGCGTGCCGCAGCGACGCTTTGGCACGGTGCAGCGGCATGTCGAGGTTGGGTAACGGGTTCCCGTTGCGGTGAAGTTGCAGCACACAGAAGTTAGTAATCACGAGTCATCCGTCATCCGTCAGAACTGACTCGTGACTACTCACTCGTGACGGATGACGGCGAGCCGCACAGTTATCAACCAAGGGCATGAAGTCAAGAATGACATCCGAAACGACACAGGAAGCGGACGATTTCCAACAAGCAGATGAGACGCCGCGGCAGCGCGTGCGCATCCGTTACGCCAAGGAAGAGCGCATCAAGTTCATCTCGCACCAGGACGAGTTCCGCGCCTGGGAGCGAGCGCTGCGCCGCGCCGGTTTGCCGCTGCTCTACAAGCAAGGCTTCAACCCGCAGCCGCACATCCAGTTCGCCTCGCCCCTCGGCGTCGGCTTCACCGGCCTGCGCGAGCCGGTCGACATCACCTTCGCGCCGCCGGTTCCCCTGCCCGAACTGCACGAACGGCTGGCAGCGTCGCTGCCGCCCGGCCTAACCGTGCGCGACCTTGCCGAAGTCCCGCTGAAGACGCCGGCATTACAGAGCCAACTGATCGGCGCGGACTACGCCATCCGTCTCTTTGCCGAAGCGGATGAGACGATCGACGGCGAGCCGGTCGCCGGCGCTATTGAACGCCGCATCACCGCGTTGCTGCAGGAGACCGAGATTTGGCGGGAGCGAGAACGCAAGGGCAAACGCTACCGCTACAATCTGCGCCCGCTCATTTTGGAACTCGCCTATCAGGGCTATGACAGCGCAGAAGAGGAACACCGCATCTTTCTGCGCGTACAGCAGCGCGCCGGCGCGACCGGGAGACCTGACGAAGTAGTTGCCGCGCTGGGTCTGGACGGCTACCCGCGCTCACTCTGCCGGGAGCGCCTTTACTTCGCCGACGACGAGGGCGACACGGCGCTCTTCGCGCCCTATCCGGTCGTGGACAAAGAGGACATCGCCGAGCAAGCCGTGAAGCAAACAGCCCGCCCCAGCGGGAAAAAGCGGCGCGCCGTCAAAGGGCGTACGATCGCCGAGCGCGCTGGAGACGAGTTCATCTAGCGCGCTTTAACGGCACATAGCTATGTGCCGCCGCCGTTGCCATTGTCGCCGTCTTCAGCCTGTGTAGCGCCGGCGGGCGTCTCCACCGACCCGCTCTGCATAGCCGCCAGCGCATCGATCTCCGCCCGGTCGCTGATGATCTGTGACAGGCGACCGTCCATCATCTGAATCACCCGATCAACGTATTTCACCATGCGCAGGTCATGCGTCACCATGATCCCGGCTCGCTCCTGCTCATGGATCAGATGGGCGAAAGTCTCGACCACCTGGTAGGCGCGCTCCGTGTCGAGACTGGCGGTCGGCTCGTCGGCGAGGACGACGCTGGGCTGATGGATGAGGGCGCGCGCGATGGCGACGCGTTGCTGCTGGCCGCCGGATAGCTGTCCAGGGTAGGCGCGCATGCGATCGGCCAAGCCAAGCCTCTCTAGAAGCTCACGGCTGCGAACGCGGCCCGCCCGGTCCAGCTTGCCGTTCAGACGGAGCATCAGTTCTACGTTTTCGAGCGCGGTCAAATAGGGCACGAGGTTATTCGACTGAAAGGAGAAACCGATCGCCCGGCCGCGGAAGCGGGTGCGCTCCGCCTCGCTCAATTCGCCGAGCGGTTCGCCCCCGATCAGGATTTCGCCGTCGCTCGGGGAGAGAAGCCCCGCCAGCATCGCCAGGAGCGTCGTCTTGCCGGAGCCGCTCGGCCCGACCAGGGCGACGAACTCGCCCGGCATGATCGAAAACGAGACCTGATTGACGGCCGTCACCGCATTGGCGCCCTGCCCATACACTTTCGTCACCACATCGGCGCGCAGCGCTTCCGACATCTCGCCCTCCCCTATTGGGCTAAGCCCAGCGCTACCAGCGGCTCGACGCGCAGCAGCAGAAAGACCGAGACGAGCCCGCCTACCGGCCCAATCACCATCAGCGCGATGACGGCGGACGCCACCGCGTCGCCGGTGAAGGTAATGGGCACAGCCGGCGGAAAGGTGAGCGACAACGCCAGCGACCCGGCCGTACCCAGCGCCACGCCCAGCGCGTTGAGCGTGACGATCTGCGCAATGGCCGACAGCGCAACCGTCCGGTTCGAGGCGCCGATGGCCTTGAGCATGCCGACCTGCGCCACCTTCTGCAGCGTCTGAATCTGGAAGA
>CAYXRG010000005.1:0-110188 GCA_964467575.1 uncultured Caldilineaceae bacterium
TACCGTCCAGTTCGCGCCCGCCTCAGCACTATGTACAACAGCCGAACAGCCGCAAGCGTGATTGGCCCGTTTGCCCAGCCATCAAAGGTGGTGGTAAACTCTGAGCTACGGATCCATCTAGCTCCCATCGGCATGTTGGCCAATTGACTTCGACAGGCGCAGCATAACCTGCCTACCATGCATGCTGTCGTTGCATGATCCGTCGTCGGATCTCGACACCTGCAGACTTCCGGCAGCGATGCCGTCAAGGGAAGGTTGGCCCTCTTGCGACACCCCCCGTGCAACAGGACCGCCGGTTGTTCCCCTTCTGTTCTAGTTCGTTTTGCGGTTTTCCGATTCTCGCAGACATACATAAAAGAAGGAGGAAAGACCATGCATTCTCTGAATCGCCGTGATTTCCTTAAGCTCTCTACGCTAGCGGTTAGCGGTGCGGCGTTGGCCGCCTGTGCAGCCCCGGCGGCTCCAGCGCCTGGCGCTGCCGGCGAACAGGCAGCAGAAGAGCAGGCGCTCGTCACCTATCTGATCCGTACCGACATCGGCGCCGCCATGCTCGAGTGGAACGATGCGGCGGCGGCGGAGTTCACCGAACTGCGCCCAGACATTAAGGTCGAGATGGTCGGCGTCCCCTGGGGCGATTACAATGCCAAGCTGCTGGCGATGTTCGCCGCGGGTACGCCGCCGGAAATCTCGGCCAACTACGCAGCCGGCTTCCCCACTTTCTACGCCAACAACGCCATCGCTGCGCTGGACGACTTCGTGGCCGCCAGTGACGTCGATCTATCCATCATCGAGCAGGCCGCGCTCGACGCGGTGACACGCGAAGGCAAGCTCTGGGCTATGCCGTTGGCGCATATGCCGGTCATCGTCTTCTACAACAAAAGCATGCTCGACGAAGCGGGGGTTGCAGCCCCCCCGACTGATGCCAACGATACCTCGTGGACCACTGAAGAGATGTTCGAGACAGCCGTGGCGATGTCACACGATGTCGCTGATCCGACCGCTGCCGCTTGGGGCATGGTCTTCGGGCCAGGCCAGTTGGGCGCCTATTGCTGGGGTTGGGGCATCGATCCCTTCAACAACCAGGGCGGCCCCGAACTCACCGAAGCTTACCAGACCGGCAAGATCACCGAAGCCTTCTATAACCGTCCAGAGATGGCCGAATACTTCCAATGGCTCGTCGACCTTACCTTTACGCACGGCGTGGCCCCGCGACCGAGCGACACCGACGCCATCACCCAGACCGTTGGCTGGCCGTTGATGAGCGGCCGGGTCGGTATGTTTGTGGACGGCGCCTGGCAGTTCACCAACTTCGTCACGGTCCAGCCTGAGTGGGAGTGGGGCGCTGCACCGCTGCCCTACGGGCCTGCCGGCATTACCAAGCCGCCACTCTTCAACGACTCATGGATGCTGTCTGCAGGGGCCCGCTACCCAGAAGCCGGCTTCGACTTCCTCAAATACCTCGCCCTCGAGAACGGCGCCAAGCTATACGCCGAAATGACCGGCTTCTTCCCCGCCAACAAGCAGAATTACAACATCTTCTTCGATAGCATGCTGTCAATCCCCAACATAGCCTTGTCGCGCGAAGGACTAGAACAAGTATTCACCACCTCCTTCGCTCTAGGGTACCCCACGCCGGGCAAGACCCTGGACGGCTATCCGGAGTTGAACACTGCCTTCAACCAAACCACCGCGCCGATCTGGAACAACGAGACGCCGGTGGAGGAAGGCTTGGTCGCTTTGCAGACTCAGTTCGAGACCATCATTGCCACCAAAGCCTAGTAACTAATACTGACCCAAGGAGTAGATGCGTGGCTACCATAGGCGCCGAAAAAAGTCGGCAGAGCGGCCCTTGGGATCGCGTGCGCAAGAGGGGGCTTTTCGCCCCCTCCCTCCGCACCGAAGAAGCGATCTGGTTCTATATCTTCTTGGGACCGTGGCTGTTGGCTTTCCTCATCTTTACGTTGATGCCCATGGCGGCATCTTTCGCGTTGGGCTTCACGCGCTACAACGCCATCCAGCCTCCGGAATGGGTCGGACTCCAGAATTACGCCCTGCTGTATAGGGACCCGGTCTTCTGGAAGTCGATGCGCGTCACCTTCGTCTATACCGGCATCTTCGTGCCCGTCCAGCTTGCTATCTCCCTGGCGCTGGCGATGCTCCTCAACCTGCGCGTACCGGGGATGCGAGCCATCCGAACGATCTATTACCTGCCGGCAATCTTGCCCGCAGTTGTGACAGGCCTGGTTTGGGTTTGGCTGTTCAACCCCGATTTCGGCCTTTTCAACTTCCTGCTTTACAAGATCGCCGGCATCCAAGGTCCAAATTGGTTGGGCAGCGAACGCTGGGTGATGCCCGCAGTGATCATCTCCGGTTTATGGGGCATGGGCGCGGGCGTGATCATCTTCCTGGCTGCTCTTCAGGGCATCTCGCATGAGCTCTACGAGGCCGCCGAACTGGATGGCGCCGGGTTATGGAACCAATTCCTTAACGTCACTGTGCCCATGTTAAGCCCGGTGATCCTCTACAACTTGCTCATCGGCATGATTGGCGCCTTACAGACCTTCGAACGCATCTACGTCATGACGCGCGGCGGACCAAACTACGCCTCCTATTTCTACAACCTCTACCTCTACGACAACGCCTTCGGCTACTTCAAGCTAGGCCTTGCCTCGGCGCAGGCGTGGATCCTCTTCCTCGTGATCATGCTCATGACCTTCATCGCTCTGCGCACATCGGGGCGTTGGGTTTACTACTCGGGAGGGAGGTAGCATATGACGACCACGACAATGGGCATCCGCCTAGGCCGGCGCAGACGAGATCAACTGCGTAAAGTTCTCGGCTTCCTGCTCCTCATCCCCGGCATCCTCTGGGTACTCATGCCAACAGCCTGGATGTTCTCTGCCGCTTTCTCCAGCCTGGCGCAGGTGCTGCGTTTCCCGCCCGAACTCTGGCCGGATCCTTGGGTCTGGACCAACTTCTACGAAGGCTTCACCTACCTGCCCTTCGGGCGCTACTTCGTGAACAGTCTGCAGATCTCCGTCATCCGTGTAATTGGGCAAGTAATCGCCGCGTCGATGGCCGGATACGCCTTCGCCCGCCTACGCGCGCCGGGCCGTAACCTGCTATTCGCCGTTGTGCTCTCGACCATGATGCTGCCCTATACCGTGATCATGATCCCTCAATTCGTCCTCTTCAAGGAATTGGGCTGGATCAACACCTACAAACCGCTGACCATCCCGTTTTTCGGAGGCGGCGCCTTCTTTATCTTCCTCTTCCGCCAGTTCTTCCGCACCATCCCGGAAGACATCTTCGAGGCGGCCCGCCTCGACGGTTCCACCTACTTCGGCATCTATTGGCGCATTCTCATGCCTCTGTCTCTTCCCATTCTCGCCACCTCGGCTATCCTGATCTTCCAGAACTCCTGGCAAGACCTTATCGGCCCGTTGATCTACCTGAATTCCAATGACCTGTACACTATCCCTCTCGGCCTGGCGACTTTCCGCTCCAGCTTCGGGTCCAGCCCGTGGAACCTGATCATGGCCGTCTCCATCGGCGCTGCCATCCCGCCTGTGTTGCTCTTCTTCTTTGGCCAACGATACCTGCTGTCCGGCATCGTCGTCATGGAGAAATGACCGCCCAACCTCCCCATCCCTCACCTAGAAAGACAACCGTATGGCAAAGCGCCCCAACATCCTCATCTTCATGACCGACCAAGAGCAGGGCGATGTCGTCGCGCCGGATCACCCCTGCCAGACGCCCAACGCCGACCGGCTGGCGCGTGAAGGCGTTCGCTTCAGCCACACCTACACGCCCAGCCCCCATTGCTGCCCGTCGCGCGCCACCTTCATGACCGGCCTCTACCCCAGCCGGCACGGCGTCTACAACAACATCTGCACCCCCACGGCCATCCATTACGGGCTGAACGCCGGCGTCGAAACCTTTTCCGAGCATCTGCGCACCGCCGGCTACAACCTGACTCTATGCGGCAAATGGCACGTCTCCGTCGAGGAAGGCCCCGCCGATCGCGGTTGGAAGGAGCGCGCCGTCACCGCTAACAAGGGCGCCTCGCACCACCGCTCCATCGACCAGTGGCGACATGGCCCCGTCTCTGACGACGACGGCATCCGCCGCCGCGGTCGCGTGCGCCGTCCCGGATGGGGCGACTTCGAGGTCTATCGGACGCTTCCCGACGGCGGGCCGAAAGGCTACGAAAACCTGCACGACTACACCGTCGTCCAAGAGGCGATCGCGGCCATAGACGAGATGTCGCAACAGGATGCGCCCTGGTGTCTCTTCGTGGGCACGATCGGACCGCACGACCCCTTCAACGTGCCGGAGAAGTTCGTCAAGCTCTACGACCCCGCCCAGATCCCGCTGCCGCCCAGCTACGCCGACACGCTGGACGACAAGCCGCGTATCGTCCAGCGCCAGCGCCGCCAGTTGTGGGATCAACTGAGCGAAGACGAAGTGCGCGAGTCCATCGCCCACTACTGGGCCTACTGCACGCTGCAGGACGAGTTGCTTGGCGAGGTGCTGGACGCGCTCGATGCCAGAGGGCAGGCCGACGACACGCTCGTCATCTTCATGTCCGACCACGGCGACTACGCCGGTGCACACGGCCTCTACCTCAAGGGCGTGCCAGCCTTCCGCGAGGCCTATCACGTCCCCTGCATCATGCGCTGGCCCGCAGGCATCCGCAACCCGGGGCGCACCGTCGACGCCTTCGTCACGTTGGCCGACTTCGCGCCGACCTTTCTGGCGCTTGGCGAGGCGACGCAGCCCGCCGACCTCAGCGGCGCCAGCCTGCTCCCCTTCCTGCGCGATGAAACGCCGGACGCCTGGCCCGACGCCTATCACACCCAGTTGAACGGCGTCGAACTCTACTACACGCAGCGCGCCGTCGTCACGCGCGACTTCAAATACGTCTACAACGGCTTCGACTTCGACGAACTCTACGACCTACGCAGCGACCCGCACGAGATGGTCAATCTTGCCGATCGGCCTGAATACCAAGAGATCCAACACGACTTGGTGCGGCGCATGTGGCGCTTCGCCGCGCGCGAGCAAGACATGATCTTCAACCCGTACGGCACGGTCGCGCTCGCCCCGTGGGGGCCCGCGGACGCGCTTCAAGCGCCGCAACCGGACGCGCCCGCCTAACTCAATCGAACACGCAACGGACCCAAATCCAAGTTAGCCAGCGAAAAGGCCCTGCCATGAACTTCATATTCTTCATGCCCGACGAACTGCGCGCCGAGAGCGTAGGCTGCTATGGCCACCCGCTCGCACCCACGCCCAACATCGACGCCCTAGCCGCCCAGGGAACCCGCTTCGACCAGTGCCACGTCCAGCATTCGGTCTGCACGCCTTCCCGCTGCAGCATGATGACCGGCTGGTATCCCCATGTGCGCGGCCACCGCACCTTGTGGCATCTGCTGCGCCCCGACGAACCGAACTTGCTGCGCTGCCTCAAGCAGGCCGGCTATCAGGTGCAGTGGTTCGGCAAGAACGACCTGCTGTCGCAGGACAGCTTCGCCGGCAGCGCCGACGTCGCCGAACGCCGCGGCAAGGGCGTCTTCGGCAAGCCGGCGTATCCTGTCGACGACCCGCGCTTCTACAGCTTCCTCTTCGATGCCTACGAAGGACCGCTGGAAGAGCATGGCGACTATGCCTGCGTGCAGGCGGGCATCGACTTCCTGCGCTCCAAACCCAAAGAGCCCTTCATCCTCTACCTACCGCTCATCTTCCCGCACTGCCCCTACTCCGCGCCTGCCCACTGGCACAACGCCGTCGATCTGGAAGATCTGCCGCCGCTCCGCCCAGCGGGCTTGCCCAACCGGCCCGATTTCCACAGCCTGATCCGCCGCTACCGCCGCCTTGACGAACTGGACGAAGGCGAACATGAGGCGCTCATGCGCAAGATCCAGGCCGTCTACCTGGGCATGACCGGATTCATCGACGAACTGCTGGGGCGTCTGCTCAACACGCTGGAGGACACAGGCCTGGCCGACTCGACCACGGTCTCGTTCTTCTCCGACCATGGAGACTACGCCGGCGACTATGGCCTGGTGGAGAAGTGGCCGAGCGCCTGTGAAGACATCATCACGCGCGTGCCGCTGGTCGTGCGCACGCCGGGCGGCAAGGCCGGCCACGTCGTCGACGAGCCGGTCGAGTTGTTCGACATCATGGCGACGACGCTGGAACAGGCCGGCATCGAGGCGCAGCACACCCTCTTCGCCCGCAGCTACACAGCCCAGCTTCAGGGAGCGCCCGGCGACCCCGCACGCATTGCCTACACCGAGGGCGGCTACGCCCGCCACGAGCCGCACTGCTTCGAAGGCCTGCCGACGCGCGATTTCTTTGCGCGCGACAAAGCCAACATCTATTATCCCAAAGGCGCACAGCAGCAGGACTATCCCGACAGCGTCGGTCGCGTGGTTGCCATGCGCTCCACTACGCATCGCTTCGTCTACCGGCCCACTGGGATGTGCGAGTTGTACGATCTCCAGGCGGATCCCCAGGAACTGCACAACCTATACGGCGATCTGTCTCATCGCACCGTACAGCAGCGGA
Organism: uncultured Caldilineaceae bacterium; assembly: GCA_964467575.1. Classification (GTDB taxonomy): domain Bacteria; phylum Chloroflexota; class Anaerolineae; order Caldilineales; family Caldilineaceae; genus JASGTU01. The sequence continues at coordinate 6,574 of CAYXRG010000005.1, forward strand.
TGGAGAGCGAGATGCTGCGCTGGTTGGTGCAGACGAGCGACGTGACGCCCTTCGATGCGGACCCGCGTGGGCTGGCCGGCTCTCCCTATTAGGGGCGGCGGTGCAGGATTCTGTCCGCTCTACAAGCCGTTCTGCCGCGCCGGCGTCAACACTCTTCGGCCCCCAGGTCAAACGGTGTTATACTGCTTGGCCGGCCATTCACCCGCCGCTATCTGCGCGGCGGACGGATTCGCATCTTCAGCCAATATGGGGGAATAATGAATCGACACGACGTTCACCTTCTGCAACAGATTAGCGGCTATCCCGCAGTCACCATTACCTTGCCCACACATCGCACCTCGCCGGAAAACCGGCAGGACCCGATTCGCGTCAAAAACTTGACCGGCGAGGCTGCTGACCGTCTGCTGCAAGAATTCACCAAGCGCGAAGCCGCACCGATCCTTGCGCGTCTGGACGAGTTGGCGGACTCGATCGATTATCGCTACACCCTCGACGGGCTGGCCTTTTTCGTCAACCGGGATTTCGCCCGCGTCTTCTCGCTCCCCTTCACGCTGAAAGAACGCGTCGTGATCGACGAGAGCTTTGCCACGCGAGACCTGGTCTTTGCCCTCAACCGCACCCCGCGATACTGGGTCCTCGCCTTGAGCGAACAGCCCACCCGTCTGTATGAAGGGACCCGCGAAACCCTGACCGAGGTCCGGGGAGAAGGGTTCCCAATGACGCACGAAGGACCGGGAGGCGCGACAGCCTTGCCAAGCGGCCCGGCCGGCCAGCAGTCGGCCTACCGCGATGAATACCACCGCCAGTTCTTCCGCAAAGTCGATGCCGCTTTCGCATCCTTCGCCGCAGACGATCCCTTGCCGCTCGCGGTTGTGGGCGTGGATCGCTATCTGTCCTTTTTTGACGAGGTGACAAACCACCGCAACGCCATCGCCGCGAAGGTAACCGGCAGCCACGATAAGACGCCGGCCCATGAACTCGGCGAACTGGTCTGGCCCGAAGTCAAAGCCAGCCTCGCCCAAAAACGCGAACAGGCCTTCACAGAACTAGACAAGGCCATCGGCGAACAGAAAGTTGCCTCCAGTGTAGGCGAAGTCTGGCGCTTTGCTCTCGAAGGGCGCGGCAACCTGTTACTGGTAGAGGAGGATTTCCACTACCCGGCGACCGTGGACGAATCCGGTTTCCGTCTATCACCTGCCGATGACCCATCCGCCCCCGGCGTGATCGACGATGCGGTCGACGAGATCATCGAGACGGTTCTGAGCAAGCAAGGCCAGGTCGTGTTCGTCGAAAACGACAGGTTGGCTGACCACCAGCGTATCGCGCTAACCCTGCGGTACTAAGCGCGGCGGGGCTTACGAATTGATGACATGTCGCAAGCCCCGCTGCATTGCGACTCCTTACTCCCTGTGTTTCATAAGGAGGCAGTCATGGCAAAGCAAGCCCTGCTGATCATCGACCTACAGAAGGTCTCGTACCGGGGTGAGTCGGCCATTCAGATGGATTCTGCCGTCGAACACATCCAAGCCGTATTGCCATTGTTCCGCGCCAAGAAACTCCCCATCATCTGGATTCAAGACATGGAGGAGGGTGAAGGCGTCGTCCCAGGTACAGAGCCCTTTGAGTTAATACCGCCGCTAGAGCCGGTCGAGGGCGACTACCGGATTGTCAAGACGTACTCCAACTCCTTCACCAAGACCGATCTGCACGACATCCTGCAGCGAGAAGGGGTGGATACCGTGGTCATCAGCGGCTACTGCGCCGAGTATTGCGTCACGTCTACCCTTGTCGGCGCGCAGGATCGTGATTATGCCGCCATCCTCTACCGCGGCGGCATCGCCAGCGGCTCCAAAGAGAACCTGCAGGCTGTGGAACAGGCCTACGATGTCGTCAGCTACGGGGCATTGCAGGCGTGGCTAAAATAGCACGCGCATCCGGATCAACGGTCGCCGCTGCCTCTACGCTTTCGCTCAGAACCTCTTCCAGCAGGGTCGGTTTGACACAGAAGGCAACGGCGCACGCTACTCCTCGTATATCACAGGGAGTAGCGTGTGCCTTGTGCGTAGTACGTCGTTTCCTTAGCCCGCCGACCACGCCTCGCGCAGCAGATCGATGCTCTTCGGCATCGCTGTCGCCGCGTCCTCCGCCCCTTCCATTTCAATAGAGCAGTAGCCGCGAAAACCTGCCGCGCGCAAGATGCGGAAAATGCGTGCGTAATCTAGTTCCAACGAATACCACGATCCGCCGCCGAAATAGGTCTTGGCGTGCGCAAGCCAGACATACGGGGCAACTCGCTCCACGGCCTCGTACATATCATCCTCAAAGATAAAATTACCCATGTCGAGGATCGCCTTGAGCCACGGCGAGTCAACCGTTTCCAGGATGCGCAACACGCCCGACGCGAACGTAGTCAACCCCCAGTGATTCTCCAGCAGCAGCATTACCCCGCGCCGTTCGGCGTGCGGCAGACATGCTTCGATGGCGTCAGTGCACCAGTCGAAGCCGTCGTCGTCCGAAAAGCCCTCCCACGGCTCCACCCATCCCTTCGCTTGCAGCACCTCGTCGAAACTGCCTTGCTTGCGCCACCCGCCCGAATTCACGCGGATCGAAGGGATGCCGAGATCATGCGCCAGGTCAATGCAGTGCAACGTGTGTTCAATATTCTTCTGTCGCTCCTCCGGTTCAGCCCATACGAAGTCTTGGTGAATGCTCAAGTTGTACAGGTCCAGGCCAAGCCGGAACGCGTGACGCTTCAACTTCTGCAAATAGGCGTTGTCCTCGCTCTCCATCTGCCGGTGCAGAATCTCTACGCCGCTCAAACCCAAGTCTGCTGCGGCGTCTAGCACCGACTCGATCGGCGCCTTCTCCGGCAGGAAGTGCCAATACGAATAGGTGGATGTCCCAAGGCGAAGCGGTTCCATGCTAAGGCTCCTTTAGTATTGCACAGCGGATCACCATCATTCCGTCAGCGGCAGACGCACCGGCTCGCCGCGTTCTGCCGAGCGATAAGCAGCCAGCGCGACCTCCAGCGCGGCCAGCCCGTCCTCGCCGCTGATCGACGGCTCGTGCCCCTCGCGCACCATCGCTACGAAATCGTGCATCAGCCCCAAGTCCATGTTCCCGCCCCAGTCGCGCCACTGCGTCTTGCCGCTCTGTTGGCTGCTCACGCTGATGTGCTGTCTGGACATATCGGCATAGAGCACGCCGCCATCGCCGATCACCTCGATCTTCACATCGCCCCATGTCGGATAGGCTGCAGGCCGCGACCACGACGTATCGAGCGTGGCATAGACGCCGTTCGCCAGCGCAAACGACAGCATGCCGCTGTCGTCGATGCCCAGACCCGGGTGCAGCAGGCTGTCGCCGATCTCCGCATAGACCTCTTGCACCTCCGCCCCCCAGAACCAGCGCAGCAGATCGACCACATGCACAGTGTGGTCGATGACCGCGCCGCCGCCCGACAGCGCCCGGTCGACAAACCACCCGCCGGGCATCGATCCGTGGTTGGTGCACTCCGCCGCCAGGACGCGCCCTGCCGCACCTGAATCCATCAGACGCTTCAATTGCTCGAAAACCGGATGAAAGCGCACGGGAAACGCTATCTGCAAGCGCGTGTTGGTCTGGCGGCAACGCTCGATGATGGCGCGGCCGTCCTCCAGAGTGGCGGCGATGGGCTTCTCACACAGGATAGCGCGCACCCTTCCCGCCGCCCGTTCGACGTCGCGGCGATGGTGCGCATTCGCCGAGCAGATGATCACCCCGTCCAGCCCGGCGTCTAGAAATCGCTCGACCTCAGAAAAAAACGGAACAGCGAACTCTCGCGCCAAAGCTTCGCCTTGAGCCGCGTCCTCATGCCAAATGCCCGCGATCTCGACATCCGGCATCTGTTGCAGACAAACGGCATAGCTGTAAGCGTGCATATGCGCAAAGCTCATCATGCCAATGCGTATGCGACGATCGCTCATGGCTGGTCCTCCTGGAACTCGGAGATGGTGATGGGGCGGCCGCTGCGCATCGACTCCATGGCGGCTAACGAAATTTTCACGGCCATCAGCGCGTCGCGGGCCGTCACCTGCGGCTCGACGCCACGCTCGAAGCAGGACAAGAAATGCGCCAACTCAGCATAGTAGGGCTGTTCCTCCGGCGCCAACGGGCTGTACGCCGAGCGCTCCACGCCGCTGTCGTCTGCGTTGCGCCGGTGGATGATCAGCGAAGGCGTATCCAGCGAATCCCACTCCACGATGCCTTCGTCGCCTGCAATCTCCAGGCGCGTACGGAAGGTGCCGCCCGGTTGCGCCCAACTGCACTGGATGTGCCCGATCGCGCCGCTCTCAAAGCGCAACACGATCAGCGCGTGATCATTACGCGGCGCCTCTTTGAAGGTCGTCCCGCGGGCAAAGACGCGCTCGACTTCGCCGAAGCACCAGCGGGCGTAATCAATGTCGTGGATGCCCACGTCCAGAATGACGCCGCCGCTCTGGGCATAGTCGCTGTAGTACGGGGCATGAAACTCGCCGCCCGGCCGCGGAAAGCTGCCGGCGCGCACGGTGCGCAGCACGCCCGCCTTGCCCAACGCCCCGCTGTCCAGAGTCGCTTTGGCCTGCGCATATTCCGGGAAGAAACGCACCACATGGGCCGGATACAATGGAACGCCGGCTTCCTCGCACGCCGCCACCATCTGTTCGGCGTCCTTCAACCGCCGCGCCAGCGGTTTTTCGCAGATCACGGCTTTGCCCGCCGCCGCGGCGGCGAGTACGATGTCTGCGTGCTCCGTGCCCCAGGCGCACACATCCACCAGGTCCACGTCAGCGAAGAGCGCCTCACGGCTTTCGTACACCTTGCCGCCGAATTGCGCGGCGGCGCGATCAGATGCCAGCCTGTTGATGTCATAGTAGCCCGTTAGTTCTACCGGCAACCGGCGCCATCCATCTAAATGGACGCGGGCAATCGCGCCTGCTCCGATGATTCCGACTCTTGTCATGGGACGCTCCACTTACGGTGGGTGGAAGAATCAAGATAGGGCCGGCCCCTATGATGGCGCCGGCCCTTGTCATTCAGCGGGGCGCACGGTCCGCGTGCCCCGCGCCTATCGCCAATCCGCGATGCCGCGCCGTTGCAGCCTCGCTAACCATGCCTATTCGGCCGGGTGCAGTTTGCCCTGCAGCATGAGCACGATCGCAAACGGATCAGCGTACGTGCCGTTGTTGATGATCGGATCGCCGTCAGCCGGCCACCCGGACACGCGCACGTCTTCGAGCGTCGGGTTGTTGCCGTAGCGCTCCCACAGCGGAATCTGCGGCAGCAACTCGTTGTACGCCAGCGCCAGCTGGTTGACAATCTCGGCCTGCGCATCGCGGTCAGAGCCCTTTCCGGCTGCGATCGTCAGCGCTGCCAGGTCCAACTCGCCTAGCGACGTTTCCTGCACCAGCGGGAACTGCATGCCGGGGCCGGCTGCTGTGACCCCGACGCTGCCGCCAGTGGTGTTGTAGGTATTGAAGTCCACGTCGAACGAGAAGTGCGGGTGCGGGTTGCCCGCGCCCCACTCGCGGATCGCCATCTGGAAATTGCCGGCGCGCACGTCCGACGGGTGCTGCGTGAACGTTACCCCACGGAAGGTCGTCTCGATGCCGAACTCCGTGAGTTGTTCGGCCAGGTTCTCGGCCGCAGCCGACCAGTCCGCAAACTCCGAAGGGGCAGTCAACTCGAACGAAAGCCGGTTGCCCTGGTCGTCGATCCACACGTTATCGTCGCCGCGGGTGAAGCCCAGGTCAAGCAGCATCTGCTCAGCCGTATCGGCGTTGAACTCGTACTTGTTCAACGCGCCGAGCGTATCTTCCGTCAGCCAAAGCGGGATCAGATTGTCGGAGAAGCCCGCCATGTACTCGACCGCCACGCCCGACTCGGCCATCGACACGATACCGTTCTCCGCACGGTCGATGGCATAGGCCAAGGCCTGGCGGAATTCCGGCACGCTAAACGGATAGATCGTGTGGTTGAAGTAGAGGGCCGGCCCGCTGTAGTTCGGGCCGCGTATGATGCGAATGCCCTCCGCCATGAACTGTTGCGTCGTTGCCGGCGGGAAGCCGTGTGTAGCGTAGTCAGCCTCTTTCGCCATCATCAGCGGCGTCGCATCCGGCGTCTCGCCGTTGAAGAGCAGCACGCGGTCAAAACTAACCCAGTCCGCCATGAACGAAGTCTCGTTCTTGTTCAGAACCAGCTGCGACTCGGTAATGCTGTTCGGATCCAACACGTACGGCCCAAGCGATATGATCGTCTCGGGGCGAAACTCGTTGAACTCCTGCAACAACGCCTGCCATTCGGCCGCCTCGGAATCGGCGCCTGTCGCGATCAGGTCGCGAATGCGGTTAGCAAACTCACCGTACACTGACGACGGCCGGATGAAGGTCTCACGGAAGATACGCCGCAACACAGTGTTGGAAGGTTCCGTGAGAATGAAGTCGACCGTCGTGTCGTCGACCGCCACCACATCCTCGAGGAACTGCCAGACAGTGATGCCCTGCAAGCGCTGGATGGTGAACGTGTCCACCACATCTTGCGCGGTATAAGCGCTGCCGTCGCTCCACACCGCGCCGGACGGCAACGTGACGCGCACGGTGACATCATCCGCCCATTCCCAAGACTCGCCAGCCAACGGCATCCAGTCGTCGTCGGCCCACATATACATGAACAGGTTCGGCTCAAACAGATGCTGGTAGATGCCGAGCGAGATAGCGTTGGTGGTGACAAAAGTGTTGAAGTGCCCGGCGGGCGGTACGACGTATGGCCAAATGCCTCGGAACTCGCTGACGCCCGCAGCCTCACCAGCCGCCTCAGGCGCAGCCGGCGCTGGTGCAGCCGGTGCGGCGCACGCGCTGATGAACAGCGCAGCCACTGTCAGCAATACTACCCAGATACGTTTCTGCATACCATCCTCCCTTTGTTGGAAAACATCAACACGGAGACGCAAGAAAACACCGGAGCAACGGTTCTCGTGTTCAGCGCTTGGAAAACACGCGCACATAAACGGCAAGCACAGCCAAAAACACGCTGGAACACACGAGCATCGCCGCCATCAACACGAACTCGGCTGTGTGCGGCTCTAGCGCCAACAACAACAGCCCGGAGGTCAACAGCACAAACATGCCGATACGAAAGCCTGCCTGCCCCAATTGGCTGCTCATGACGGGATGAGTAGGCTCACGTGCTCATCTTTGCGCACCGGACAGGCCACGCGCCCGCCTTCGCTGATCGGCTCCAGCGGCGGCGCGCTCACATCGCACTCCCCTTCCACGAAATAGGGACAGCGCGGATGAAACGTGCAACCCGGCGGCAAGTTGAGCAGGCTTGGAATATCGGCGCTGCGCAGCGCAATACGGCGCTTACGGTGCGTCAATTCCGGATCGGCCTCCGGCACAGCCGCCAGCAATGCCTGCGTATACGGGTGGCGCGGATCCGTGATCACGCGCGGCGTCGGGCCGTCCTCCACCACGCGGCCTAGATACATCACGCTGATCGCGCCTTCCCACGCAAAGTACTTCGCCAGCGCCAGATCGTGCGTGATAAAAAGGAAGGTCACGTCGAACTCGTTCTTGAGCCGCATCAACATGTTGAGCAGGCTTACGCGGATCGACACATCGACCATCGACACAGCTTCGTCGGCCACAATAAACTTAGGGTCAACCGTCAGCGCACGCGCGACCGACACGCGTTGCCGCTGTCCGCCGCTGAGCTGATGCGGGTACTTGTCGAGAAAATCAGCTGCCGGCGTCAGGTCGACGATCTCCAGCAGTTCGAGCGCGCGGCGGTATGCCTGTTGAGAGCCGTTCACCTTGCGATGGCGCAGAAGCGGCGTGGTAATGATCTGTTTCACCGTCTGCACTGGGTTCAGCGACGCATACGGGTCCTGATGAATGATCTGCACGGCGTGGCGATAGGCGCGGTATTCCTCTTTATTCAGCCGGTCTATCGGCTTGCCCTCATAGAGAATGCGCCCGCCGGATGGCGGCAACAGCCCCGCGATCATCTTGCCGGTCGTACTCTTGCCGCAGCCGCTCTCGCCCACAAGACAGCGAATCTCGCCCTTTTCGATTGCGAGCGACACGTCGTCTACCGCCAAGACGCGCTCCGACTCCTTGCCAAAAGCCCTGCTCACATTCTGCAGTTCGATATGTGCCATCATTCCCCGCTTTGAGCAGTTTGTAGCGTCGGAAGGCTTTGATGCAGCGGGCGGTCCGCCAGTTCTTCCGCCACCGACTGCCAGTGCCAGCATGCCGCGGCGTGATCCTTGCCCACCTGCTCCAGGTCCGGCTCCTCGCGGCTGCACCGGTCCGTCGCGAAGGGGCAGCGCGGATGAAACTTGCAGCCGCTCGGCAAGTCCACCAGGTCGGGTGGCGAACCCGGAATGGAAACTAAATCCTCGAACTCGCCAATCACCTTGGGCACGGCGCGGATCAGTCCCAACGTGTAGGGATGTCGCGGCCGGTAAAAGATGTCATCGGCGGAACCGATCTCCACGATCTTCCCGGCGTACATGGTGGCGATGCGATCCGCCAACTCCGCCGCGATCGCCAGATCATGAGAAATGAAAAGCATCGTAAGCCGCTGCTCATCCTTCAGACGGCGCAACAGTTCGATGATGGTGCGCTGCGTCAGGATGTCGAGCGCGGTGGTAGGCTCGTCCAGGATCAGCACCTGCGGATCGAGCAGAAGCGACATGGCGATTAACACGCGCTGCCGCATCCCGCCGCTCAACTCATGCGGGTAGGCGTCGATCACGCGCTCCGCGTCCAATTGCACGAAACGCAGCAAGTTGAGCACATGCTCGCGCACAGCGCGCCTATCACCCCATCCGTGCGCCTTGGCCGTATCGTACATCTGATTCCAGATGCGCAAAACCGGGTTAAACGAATTGAGGGCGGACTGAAAGACCATCGAGCATTCACGCCAGCGGAACTCGCGCAGTCGACGAGCATCCAGTTGGCTTACATCCATCTCAAGCCCGTCGCGGCGGTAGATGATCTCGCCTTGCGTGACCCTGGCCGTCTTCACCAGCAGCCGCACGACGCCCAATCCGAGCGTCGTCTTGCCCGACCCGCTCTCGCCGATCAGAGATAGACTCTCCCCCGCACGCAGATCCAGATCGACTCCGCGCACGGCGTTGACCGCGCCTTTGCGCGACTGATACATGATATGGACATTGCGTAAACTCAGCGGCGGCTTCTCGCCGGCAGCGGCGTGGTGAAAAAACGCGTCGTCAGCTTGGCTCATGCAGCAAGTCGCTCCGATTCAATGGCGCCGATGGACTCTATTCGCCGGAACGCAGACGCGGATTGAAGACCAACTCCAGCGAACGCGTGGTCGTTACCACCGACAATTGCAGAAGGACGATGGCGGCAATGGGCATCATGATGTACCAGATGCTGTCCTTGAAAAAGATGGCCCCGCGCACCCAGGCAAGGCTCAACATCACGCCCCAGTTGCTCCCCGAAAACGGCACCAGCCCGAAGAGCACCAGCGCTACCTGCGCATAGATGGCCCCGGTCATTGCCAGCGCCAGACTGATGATGATATACGTCATCATGTTCGGCACGATCTCGCGGAAGACAATGTGCGTGGTCCCCAAATCCAGCGAACGTGCAGCCTCAATAAAGTCGCGCTCCTTGAGCGACAGGGCCTGCGAACGCACGGCGCGCAACAATGACGGCCAATTGAGCAGCCCCAACAGCACGCCGAGCGACGTGACGTTCTCGAACTTCATCAGCGAGGCCAAGATCAGAAGCAGGGGCAATTGCGGAATCGTCAACATGACGTCGGTAATCGCCATGATGAATGCGTCCGTACGCCCGCCGGCAAAGCCGCTCAACGTACCGAACGCCACCGCGATTGAGGTCGACAGCACCCCGGCGATCACCGCGACCACGATGACATCTTTGCCGCCGTGAACGATCTGCGAAAAGATGTCGCGTCCCTGATGGTCCGTACCGAACCAATGCTCGGCTGAAGGCGGCTGGAAGATCTTGTCGACCTTTGTCACGGTGTCAAGCGGAATGAAGTACGGTCCGATGAACGACATCAGCACGATAAAGACCACCATCAGAAAGCCGGCAAAGCCCACCTTGTTATAGGACATAATGCGCAGCGTCGTGCCGAGCGAGGCAAAGGCTTGCGTAAACATATTCATGCGACTACTCCGTAGCCCCAAACTTGATGCGCGGGTCAAGCCAGCTATAGAGCATGTCCGCGAAGAAATTGGCGAAGATGACCGAAAGCGTGATGATCAAGAAAACGCCCTGCATCACAACGTAATCGCGGCGATTCACGGCCTGCAACAACACATAGCCGATGCCCTGATACTGGAAGATCGTCTCGATCAGCACCGAGCCGCCGACCACAAAGCCAATCGAGATCGCCAACAGCGTGAAGAGCGGCAGCGCGGCATTTCGGCCCACATAAGCCGTGGTGATGCGGCTCTCCTTCAGCCCCTTGGCCCGCGCTACGGTTACGTAATCCTCCTCCAATACGCTGATCGTGCTACTTTTCATGGTCAGCATCCAGCTGCCTACTGTGGTAAGCACATAGGCCGCTATCGGCAACGCGGCATGGAAGAGCGCGTCCTGAAAAAACGCCAACGTGAAGCCCGGCTGCACGCCAGGCGACAGCGAACCGCGCATCTGCGCCACAGGCACCACGCCCCAGCGGACGCCAAGCCAGATGATCAGCAGGATGCCCAAAATGTAGTTCGGGATGGCGCTCAAGACCGACGCCAGTACTGTTAAGATGTGGTCAAGCAAGCTCTCGCGCCGGTAGGCCATGAGCAGACCCAAGATCACGCCGCTGGTGAAGCTGATCATTAGCGCTAGCCCCACGCTGAAGACGGTCCACGGCAAGAAGCGTTTGATGAAGCTCGTCACAGGTGTGCCCGGAGACAGGATCGATGTGCCGAGGTCGCCGCGCATCAGACCGCCCAGATAGTCGAAATACTGCAAGATAAGCGGCTTCTCCAAGTCGATGGCAAACAACGCAGCAGCCTGGTCGCGCGCCTGGTGATAGGGCATGCTGTACTGCACCATTAGTTCTTGGATGAACAGCTCGATTGGATTGCTGGGGAGGAGACGTATCAGGAAAAAAGTCAGCGTAATGACCACGAAGGCCGTGAACAAGGCTTTGAGCAAACGTCGCAGAAGAAAGGAATTGAGGAATCCTGCGGCGCGGCTGGGTTTACGCTCGGCCTCCAACGGCAATTTGGTGGCATCAAACGTTGTTGCCAAAGGGCTGCTCCTGGGTGCGGTGAAATGGGAAGCGACCGGTCACCAGTTGCGGTGTGAAGACGGGACAATAGGAAGCCCTGCCGCTTACGGAGAGCCGTCCGTCTGGCCTGTGCCGCCCTCTTCGCCTCTATCTGGTAACTATCCGGCGTTCCGAGTCTAGCACCGTTGGCAAAAGTATGTCAAACCGCGTTTTTTTACGTGCAGGCAACGGTCGCGAAGAGCTGATCGCACCCGCTACGATGGAACGGCAAGGGGCAATAACGAAGAGGATATTGGCAAGCTGCCGAAGGTTGGTAACAAGGACGGCAGCCACGAATTATGCGAATTCGCCAACTGCTGTCGCTATTCGCATAATTCGTGGCGAGATAACTGACTGCTGCGGGCTCTCTCTAGCGCGCCTCCGCCTCCGGCGTCTCCACACGCACCTCCGCCGCAACCCACCCCTCGTTGTCGGTGAGTTTGTCGTCATTGATGCGCAGGTAGAGCGTGCCGCGCTCAGAGGCCCGCCGTGTCGTTCCTCTGCCCACCAGGAAAGGCGATCCGTTCTCGCCGATGCGGCCGATCAACACGCCGCCCGGCACAGCGCGCATCCGCTCATAGCCCCCCGTCGGATTGGATAGCGGATAGAAGCTCGGTGCGGGAAAGCGCGCATGGCCTTCCGGCCCGTGATACTCGCCCGGCGTATACAGCCACTCGCCGCGCGCACGGATGGTCACGATGTCACCCTCGTTGAGCTGAACGCCCATACTCTGCCAGCCGCGATAGGCAAAGATGCGCGGTTGGGCCAGCGCCTCCTGGCGAACAGGAGCAAGGGCTGAGACTGATGCAAAATACGCTGTGGCGAAGAACAGTGCGAAGCCTGCGCCGATCAGCAGGAGTCTCCGTATCATGCTCCGCCTCCCCTTGTGCGCGACGCCGGTCGCCGCCCGCCTAGCGCATGTCCACTACAGGCGAACCGCCGCCTTCGATCACCCATTTACTGTTCTCCTTCAGTTCCTGGGCTATTAGCAGGTCGATGAACTTCTCGCCCAACTCGCCCTGGCCGTTGAGTTCAGCCATAATGCTGCGGATCGTAATCTGTTGGGCTTCGGCTGTGAGGCGCATACGGTCGGCCTCCGCCTGGGCGGTCGCTGTGATCTGGTAGGCGTCGGCTTCAGCCTGTTTCTGCGACGCATAGAGGTCGGCGTCGGCCAGCGTCTTGCGTTGGGCGGCCTCGGCCTGGGCCTGGTCCTGTCGCTGCACCGCCACCATGCGATCCCGGATCGCTTGCAGCACCTCTTCCGGCGGCGATGCGTCCTGCATCTGTACGGTCACAAACTGAACGCCGTACTGCTCTTCCTTTTCCAGGAGCGCATCCAGCACCTCGCTATTCATGATGGCGCGGTTGTTCATCACATCCGCCATCGCCTTGGTGTTGACCACATCGCGCAGTTTGCCCTGGACAAACTCAAAAACAATTCGTTCCGGGTCGTCAACCTGTAACGCATACTGCTGCGGGTCCGTTACGCGGTATGTGTATTGCAGCGAGACGATCATCGTCACATTGTCGGACGTCATGGCCGGGATCTGGTCGACATAGCCCAGCCGCTCGCTGACCGTGACGATGATTACCGTGTCCACCAAAGGGATCTGCACATGCCAGCCCGGCTCTTGCACGGCTAGGAAACGCCCGCCGCGCAGATGCAGGCCGCGTTCATACTCGTGCACCTTGTAAATGGCGGCCCGCGCCACAAGGATCACCGCCGCCAGCACCGCCAGCCCAGCCAATGTGACAACTGCCGCCTTGTAGAGACGGTCCAATGCACGTACCACTTGGGAAGGTGTGAGCGAAGGAGAACGCTGTTGGGAAAGAGGTTGCTCAGACATACTCGTACTATGCTCCATTGCTAGCGCGGCCGCGCAGCGCGGTCGCGGCGATTGGTCTACAACCCAGAATGCGCTAACGTACCCGCCTTAACAACGGCGGATGCGCAGCGCCGGTTCCTGCCGTTTTCTCCCCGCAGCAGGCGGCATGGTGCGTTTCACCGAACCCCATGCGCCAGGGCGAGCGATCACTTATCTACGTCATTTTTCACCCCGTGCGTCTTGCCGCCAACCGTACGTTTTCGCCGCGCCGATGTGGGAATTTCCCCGTGGCTCTGTTACAATACGCCGTGGGTTTCGGCCCGGTCCGACGACGCATCGTTCAGCAAGGAGCGTTGAGGCCACATGGCAATCCGTATAGATGTTCGCGGCCCCCATCAGGCGCGAGTCAGGGAAATCCTGACCGCGGCCCCACACTTCGGAATCCTCGGCATCCGCGCCTGCCGCATCGCACGGGTCTTCTTCCTTTCCGAAGACCTCGCCCTCGCCGAGATCGAGCGACTCTGCGCCGCTCTGCTCGTAGACCCTGTCACCGAAACGTATACCTGGGCCATGCTGCCCGGCGACCCCCCGCCCAATGACGAATACGCCTTCGCAGTCGAGGTCGCCTTTCGGCCTGGCGTCACCGACGTCACCGCGCGCGAACTGGTCAAAGGCATGGCCGAACTGGGCTTGCCGCCCTGCGACGTCGTCACAGCCCGCCGCTATGAATTGAACGGCGACATGACTGAAGCAGACGTCCGGCTGTTGACGCGCCGGCTCCTCTGTAACGATACGGTCGAGCATTTCGGTCTCGGAGCCATTGCGCCCCAGTTCGGCATGGTATCTGCCGCCAGCGACCGCGTCGAGACCATCGCCCTGCGCGAGTTGGACGACGACGCCCTGCTCGCGCTCAGCCGAGACCGGCTCCTCTCCCTCGACCTCGCCGAGATGCATTGCATCCGCGATTACTACCGCAGCGCGGGCCGCGACCCCAGCGACGTCGAGTTGGAGACGCTCGCCCAAACGTGGTCGGAGCACTGCGTCCACAAGACCTTCCGCGCCCGAATAGACTTCACCTGGCGAGACCAGACCGGCGCCGTTAAGCAGAACGCCGAGATCAACGGTCTCCTGCGCCAGTACATCCGCGCCGCCACGGAAGAGATCGCCCCGCCTTGGCTGCGCTCCGCCTTCGTCGACAATGCCGGCATCATCGCCTTTGACGACGCCAACGACCTCGCCTTCAAGGTGGAAACCCACAACCACCCCTCCGCCCTAGAGCCGTTCGGCGGGGCCAACACCGGCGTGGGCGGCGTCGTGCGCGACATCATCGGCGTATCCGCCCGGCCTATTGCCGCCACCGATGTGCTCTGCTTTGGCCCGCAGGATTACGCCTACGAACAACTGCCCGAAGGCTTGCTTCATCCGCGGCGCATCGCCGCAGGCGTGGTAGCCGGCGTAGGCGACTACGGCAACAAACTCGGCCTTCCTACCGTCAACGGGGCCGTCCTCTACGACGAAGGCTACCTGGGCAATCCGCTCGTCTTCTGCGGCTGCGCCGGCCTGCTGCCCATCGGCAGCCATCGCACCGAACCGCAGATCGACGATCTCGTCGTCGTTCTCGGCGGGCGCACCGGCCGCGACGGCCTGCATGGAGCCACCTTCTCCTCCGCGGAGTTGACCCACCAAACCGCAGAAGTGGCGGGCAGCGCCGTCCAAATCGGCGACCCGATCACCGAGAAGGGCCTGATCGAACTGATCGAGGCGGCGCGTGACGCCGGCCTCTACCACGCCATCACCGACTGCGGCGCGGGCGGTCTGTCGTCGGCCGTGGGCGAAATGGGCCGCGAGTTGGGCGTCGATGTCGAGTTGCAGCACGTCCTCCTCAAGTATCCCGGCCTTGTCCCCTGGGAAATCTGGCTCTCCGAAGCCCAGGAGCGCATGGTCATCGCCGTCCCGCCCGATGCCTTAGCGAAGTTGTCCGAGTTTGCCCGGCTCTGGGAAGTCGAACTGAGCGTGTTGGGCCGTTTCACGGGAGACGGCAGGCTGCGCGTGCGCTACGCCGATCTCGTCGTCGCCGAACTGCCTATGAGCTTCCTGCACGACGGCTTGCCGCAGCGCCGGCTGCGCGCCGAGTATTGCGACCCGCCATCGACCGTCTCGGCAACACCTGATCGGCCCGACGTCGCTGCGCTGCTGTTGCGCATGCTCGCCCATCCGAACGTCGCCAGCAAGGAAACCATCGTCCGCCGCTATGACCACGAAGTGCGCGGCGGCTCTATCGTTCGCCCCTTCACCGGCCCCCAACATGACGGTCCCAGCGACGCCGCCGCGCTGAAGCCGCTCGGCACCTGGGGGCACGACCGCGGCTTCGTTCTCAGCGCCGGCATCAACCCCGCCATCGGCCGCATCGACCCCTACGCCATGGCCGTCAGCGCCATCGACGAGGCAGTGCGCAACGCCGTCGCCGTCGGCGCCGACCCCGACCGCCTCGCCATCCTCGACAACTTCTGTTGGGGCAACCCGACCTTGCCTGACCGCCTCGGCGCGCTTGTCCGCGCCTGCCAGGGTTGCTACGACGGCGCACTTGCCTATCGCACGCCCTTTATCTCCGGCAAAGACAGCCTCTTCAACGAGTACAACGGGCGCCCCATCCCCGGTACGCTGCTCATCTCGGCCATCGGCATCGTGCCGGACATCCACCGCTGCGTCACCGCCGACTTCAAAGCCGCAGGCAATCGCATCTACCTATTGGGCGAGACGAAGCGCGAGTTGGGCGGCTCGCTGCTGCATGAATTGCTACAGATCGCGGGCGGCGATGCGCCTTCGACGCCGGACAATCCGCTCAGCCGCTACCGCCTATTGCACCAGGCGATCCGGCACGGCCTTGTCCGGGCTTGCCACGACCTAAGCGAAGGCGGCCTGGGCGTCGCCCTAGCCGAGATGTGCATCGGCGGCCGTCTTGGCGCATCAATCGCCATCCCTGCCGTGGGGGGCATGACGCCGGCCGGAACGCTGTTCGCCGAAAGCAACGGACGTCTGGTGATCGAGGTCGCCCCTGCCGACGCGTCCGCGCTGGAAGCGCTGTTCGCCGGCGAAACCCTGATCCCCTTGGGCGAAGTGACGCGCGACGGCCGGCTGCGTGCATGGGCCGGCCAAGAGCCTATGCTCGACCTGCCGCTTGAGGACCTGGTCGCCGCCTGGCAGCGCGACCTGCTCGCATGAACGCATCGGAGCGGTCAACGACCGCAGCGCCGGAGTCGCCATGAAGCCATCCATCCTCATCCTCCATGCATCCGGGATCAATCGCGACCAAGAAGCTGTTCGCGCCTGCGAACTGGCAGGCGGCCGCCCCGAGATCGTCCACATCAACCGGTTGCGCGCCGGAGAACGCACCTTCGACCAATACGACATGCTGCTGTTGGCCGGCGGCTTCTCCTACGGAGACGCGCTCGGCGCCGGAACTCGGCTGGCCTTGGACCTCAACGCCTACTTCCAGGATCAACTGCATGAGTTCGTGGATTGTGGTAAACTGGTGCTCGGCATCTGCAACGGCTTCCAAACGCTGGTCAAAACGGGCATACTGCCGGGCGACCTGTCGCGGGGAGACGGCCGCACCACAGGACACGCAGCCGTACGTCGCGTGACCCTAACCGAAAACGACGTTGGCAGCTTCGAGTGCCGTTGGGTTAATCTGTTGCCGAATCGCAGCGCCGCCGCCGGCTATCTGGCCGCGCTGGACGACTTAATCTCTTGCCCAATCGCTCATGGCGAGGGAAACTTCCAGACGCTGGACGAAGCTACGCTAGAGGCGCTCGAATCCCAGGGATGCATCGCGTTTCGCTATGTCCGCGCGGACGGCTCTCCTGCCAACGGCGAACGCCCCTTCAACCCCAACGGCTCCGTTGCAGATATTGCAGGCATATGCAACCCCGCAGGCAACGTTCTGGGGCTCATGCCCCACCCGGAGGACCATATCGCGCCGATACAGCGCATAGAGAACCCGGCCGGACGCCTGGGCCTTCGCCTGTTCGAGGCCATGATCACGAGCATAGGATAGTTGGACTAGCTATGCTAACCAATGCCGAAATTAACCGGAGCGCAGCCATACCCCTCGACGCCATCGACCTGCCCTTCCTCGATCGCGTCGCCAGCGGCAAGGTGCGCGAGATATTCCGCGTAGATGATCGCCTGATCCTGGTCGTCACCGACCGTCTCTCAGCCTTCGACCGCATTTTGGGGCTTGTACCCTACAAAGGCCAGGTATTGAACCAACTCTCCGCTTTCTGGTTCGATGCCGTGGCCGACATCGCCGCGCACCACTTCCTCGAATCGCCCGATCCGAACGTGAGCGTGGTGCGCGCCCTTCGTCCCCTGCCCGTAGAAGTCGTCGTACGCGGTTACATTACCGGCGTCACCAGCACCGCGCTCTGGCATCGCTACGCCCAAGGCGAGCGCACGATCTACGGCATCGACTTCCCCGACGGGCTGCACAAGAACGACCCGCTGCCGGCCCCCATCATCACGCCTACCACCAAAGCGCGGCACGGCGGTCACGACGAGCGCATCACCGAACAAGAGATCGTGGCGCGCGGTCTCGTTTCTGCTGATCTTTGGCGGCAGGTGCGCGAGACGGCCATCGCCGTCTTCCTGCGCGGCCAATCCGTCGCCAGCCGGGCCGGCCTTATCCTAGCGGACACAAAATACGAGTTCGGTACGGACGAAAACGGCGCGCTCTATCTCATCGATGAGATCCACACGCCGGACTCGAGCCGCTTCTGGCGCGCTGATAGCTTTGCAGAACGCATCGCCAACGGACAGGAACCGGAAAACTTTGACAAAGAGTTCGTCCGGCTGCACTATGCCGCCCAGGGTTATCGCGGCGAAGGCGAACCCTTCCCCCTACCCGTCGATCTGGCCGTCGAGACTTCAGCGCGCTACCAGCGCATCTACGAAATGCTCACCGGGCGCGACTTTGTCCCCGGCGAACTGCCCGCAGACGCGCGCATCGCGCGCAACCTACAGGCCTGGCTGCAGAAAGTGCGTTATGGCTAGACACACGCTTACCACACGAGGCATCCGATGACCGCGCATCCGGCGCCGCTCGTCGGCATCATTATGGGCAGCAGGTCAGACTGGGAAACCATGCAGCATGCAGCTTTGACCTTGCGCCAGTTCGACGCGCCCTGCGAATACAAAATCGTCTCCGCCCACCGCACGCCCGAATGGATGGTCGAATACGCCTCCGCCGCCGAAGAACGTGGGTTGGAGGTTATCATCGCCGGCGCGGGCGGGGCTGCGCATCTGCCCGGCATGGTAGCGGGTCATACGCTCCTGCCGGTGATCGGCGTGCCTATCCAAAGCCGCGCGCTCAACGGGCTGGATTCGCTGCTCTCCATCGTGCAAATGCCTGCCGGCGTTCCCGTCGCCACGATGGCCATTGGCCGCGCCGGCGCCGTCAACGCCGCGCTCTTGGCCGTCGCCATTCTCGGCGCCCAACGCCCTGCCTATCGCGCCGCGCTCCGGCAGTACCGCGCCGAACGCGCCCGCCAAGTGATGGAGGACGAATTAGTGTTGGAGGAGACAGGACTTTAGTTGTCTATGGCAACGCCGATTCTTCCAGGCGCCGTCATCGGCGTCCTCGGCAGCGGACAGCTTGGTCGTATGCTGGCCTTCGCTGCCAGGGCGATGGGCTACCGCATTCACATCTTTTCTCCGGACCGAAACTCTCCCGCCGGTCAAGTCGCCGACTTCGAAATCGCAGCGCCCTATGACGATGCAGACGCCCTGACGCAGTTTATGCGCGGCATCGACGTACTGACCTTCGAGTTCGAGAACGTCGATGCCGCTGCGGCCCGCATCGCAGAGGAGCATGGCGTGCCGGTGCGCCCCGGCGGCTGGGTATTGCAAACCGCGCAGCAGCGCATCGCCGAGAAGACCTTCCTGCGCAATGCCGGCCTGCCCGTTGCCAACTTTGCACCGCTGGAAAGAGCGACCGATCTAGCCGCTGCCGCCTCGACAGCCGGCTTTCCGGCGGTTCTGAAGACCGCCGCCTTCGGCTACGACGGCAAAGGCCAAGCGGTCGTGCACGACGCGGCGGGCCTCGAGCGCGCCTGGTCGGCACTCGGCAGCCAGCCTGCGATCCTCGAATCTTATGTCGAGTTCGCAGCCGAAATCTCGGTCGTTGGCGCTCGCAACCCGGCAGGCCGGTTCGCACACTACGGAGCGATTGAGAATATCCACCGGGATCACATCCTAGATATATCGATTGCACCGGCGCGCATCCCTCCTGCCGCAGCCGCGCAAGCCGTCGACCTGGCGCACACAGTCATGGAGGAGCTAGATGTGGTCGGCGTGCTTTGCGTAGAGTTCTTTCTGACCGAGGATGGCCGCCTATTCATCAACGAGATTGCGCCGAGACCGCATAACTCCGGTCACTTCACCATCGAGGCCGCCTTTGCCAGCCAATTCGAGCAGCAGGTTCGTGCCGTCTGCGCACTGTCTCTGGCTGACACGCACCAGGCAAGGCCCGCTGCTATGGCCAACCTGCTCGGCGATCTATGGTCAAACGGCGAACCGGACTGGGCCGCGGCCTTAGCCGTGCCGAACGTCAAGTTACATCTTTACGGCAAGCGCGAACCGCGACCGGGCCGCAAAATGGGCCACCTCACCGCCCTAGGGCCTGATGTCGCCGCAGCGCTTGCCTCTGTCACCGCCGCCCGTTGCGCGCTCAGCGACAAGGCAAGGGTGTCGCAGTTGTGAGCGTGTCCGGCGGTTCTGAAGGGAGCGTCTGCCATGTACCAAGATGACAAGTTGCACGAAGAATGCGGCGTGGTCGGCATCTTCGCCCAAGACAAACAGGCGGCTCGCCTCGCCTTCTTCGCGCTCTATGCGCTCCAACACCGCGGCCAAGAAGGCGCCGGAATCGCCACTTGTGATGGCCGTATGGCGCACGTCCACAAGGGCATGGGGCTGGTTTCCCAGGTGTTCAATGAGGACAACCTGCATTATCTCCAGGGGCACATGGCCATCGGCCACACGCGCTACTCCACCACCGGCGCGCCACGGTTGCGCAACACCCAACCCTACGTCTTGGAGACGCTCGACGGCCCGCTGGCTATCGGACACAACGGCAACCTCATCAACGCGCCCCAACTGCGCCGCGAGTTGCTGGAGCGGGGCGTCGGCCTGCAGACGTCGACAGACAGCGAACTGATCATCCACCTGCTCGCCGGAGCCGGCGGCCCGGACTGGCCGACGCGCATCCGCATCATGATGGCGCGTGCCGAAGGCGCCTATAGCCTGGTTATCCTGACCCGCGACGCCGTTTATGGCGTGCGCGATCCCTGGGGACTGCGCCCGTTGGCGGTTGGCCGCCTCGAAGACGGCTATGTCTTGGCCTCCGAAAGCTGCGCCTTTGCCACCATCGGCGCCCAGATGGTGCGCGAAGTCCAGCCTGGCGAGATCGTCCGCATCGACGAATCCGGCTGCGATTTCAGCCAGGGCGCGCCGCCGCAGCAGCCGGCCTTCTGCACCTTCGAACACATCTATTTTGCCCGACCCGACAGCGTGTTCGGCGGGCTGCTCGTCCACGAGGTGCGTCAAAAGCTTGGCCGGCAGCTGGCCAGAGAAGCGCCCGTAAAAGCTGACATCGTCATGCCCGTCCCAGACTCCGGCACGCCGCATGCCGTCGGTTTTGCCCAGAAGAGCGGCATTCCCTACAGTGAAGGGCTGATCAAGAACCGCTACATTGGCCGCACCTTCATTGAACCGACCGATAAGCTGCGCAAGATCGGCGTCGCCATGAAGTTTAACCCGCTGCCGGAGAACCTGCGCGGGCGGCGCGTCGTTATGGTCGATGACTCCATCGTGCGCGGCAACACCTCCGGCCCGCTCGTACAGCTCCTGCGCGATGCCGGCGCAAAGGAAGTCCATGTTCGCGTCGCCTGTCCGCCCATTCGCTTCCCCTGCTTCATGGGCGTAGATATGGCCGCGCAATCGGAACTAATTGCCGCCAACAAAGACATGGACGAAATTTGCCGTCATATTGGAGCGGACTCGCTTGCGTTTCTCTCGCTGTCCGGGCTGATGAAGGCCCTCAAGGCAGAGGACGGTTATTGCAATGCCTGTTTTACAGGGGAGTACCCTTTCAATACCGCTATTCCGTTGATTGAATTGCAGGAAAAAGAGAAGTTTCCACAGGTGTGGGGCGACTGATGACGGGGTGACAGTCTGCACGCCGTCGTATCTGACCCCACTATCACGAAAAAATAGGAGCTAACATGGCCGAATCAACAAGCAGTTTCAGGCGTCACCCGCTTGACGCGATTTTCTCACCACGGAACGTCGCGGTGATCGGCGCTTCCGAAACGCAGGGAAGCGTCGGGCGCACATTGCTCTGGAACCTTATCAGCCATCCCTTCGGCGGCGCGGTCTTCCCCGTCAACCCGAAACGCGCCAGCGTCTTGGGCATTCACGCCTATTCCAGCGTGCTGGAAGTGCCCGCGCAGGTGGACCTGGCCGTGATCGTCACGCCGGCGCGCACCGTGCCTGGCATCATCGACGAGTGCGTACAGGCTGGCGTCAAAGGCGCCATCATCATCTCCGCCGGCTTTAAAGAGATCGGCGAGCAAGGCGCCGAACTGGAGCGCCAGGTCCTCGAACGCGCCCGCAGCGCGCAGATGCGCATCATCGGCCCCAACTGCCTCGGCGTCATGAGTCCCCTTACCGGTCTCAACGCCACCTTCGCCAAAGGCATGGCCTTGCCGGGCAACGTCGGTTTCATCAGCCAGAGCGGCGCGCTCTGCACCGCCGTGCTGGACTGGAGCTTCCGCGAACATGTCGGCTTCAGCGCCTTCGTCTCCGTCGGTTCGATGCTCGACGTCGATTGGGGCGACCTGATCTACTACTTGGGCGACGACGACCGCACCCGCAGCATCGTCATGTATATGGAGTCGATCGGCAACGCCCAGTCCTTCATGTCCGCCGCGCGCGAAGTGTCGCTGACCAAGCCCATCATCGTCATCAAAGCCGGGCGCAGCGCCGCAGCCGCCAAGGCCGCCGCCTCGCACACCGGTTCGCTGGCCGGCAGCGACGACGTGCTCGACGCAGCCTTCCGCCGTTGCGGCGTCCTGCGCGTCGAGCACCTCTCGCACCTCTTCGCCATGGCCGAAGTCCTCGCCAAACAGCCGCGTCCCGCAGGCCCGCGCCTTACCATCCTGACCAACGCCGGCGGCCCTGGCGTGCTGGCGACGGACATGCTCATGGCAGGCAAAGGCAAGCTTGCCGAGCTGTCCGAAGAAACTATGGCCGCCTTCGACGAGGTGCTGCCGCGCCACTGGAGCCACAACAACCCCGTCGATATCATCGGCGATGCTGACCCCGATCGCTACACCAAGGCCGTTGAGATCGCCATCGCAGACAAGAACACCGACGGCCTGATGGTCATCCTCACGCCGCAGGATATGACCTACCCGACGCAGACCGCGGAGAAGATGGCCCGCGCCCTGGCAGATACGCGTAAACCGGTCCTCGCCAGTTGGATGGGCGGGCCTGAGGTCGCCGGCGGCGTTGACGTGTTGAACCGCGCCAACATCCCCACCTTCGACTATCCGGATACTGCCGCCAGCATCTTCAACTACATGTGGCGCTACTCCTACAACCTGCGCTCCATCTACGAGACGCCGTCGCTGCCCGTAGCCAGCGACGCCGAGGCGACCAATCAGCGCCGCGCCACCGAGTTGATCGAGGCCGTGCGCGCAAAGGGTCGCACCATCCTCACCGAGTTTGAGTCGAAACAAGTATTTGCCGCCTATGGCATCTCAACCGTGCCGACCATGCTCGCCAACAGCCCGGATGAAGCCGTATCGATCGCCAGAGAAATCGGCTATCCTGTCGTGCTCAAGCTGAACTCCGAGACGATCACGCACAAGTCCGATGTCCAAGGCGTGCAGTTGAACCTGCGCGACGACGACGCTGTGCTCAAGGCCTACAAAATCATCGAGACAACCGTCGGCGAGCGCGTCGGTCCCGGCCATTTCCAGGGCGTCACCGTCCAGCCGATGGAGAAGCTCGACGGCTATGAGTTGATCATCGGCAGCAGCCAGGACATCCAGTTCGGCCCGGTCTTGTTGTTCGGCACCGGCGGCACGCTGGTAGAGGTCTTCCGCGATCGCGCGCTCGGCCTCCCGCCGCTCAACACGACCCTTGCCCGCCGCATGATGGAGCAGACCCGCATCTTCGAGGCGCTGCAGGGCGTGCGCGGTCGCAAGGGCGTCGACATCGACGCGCTCGAACGGCTTATGGTGCGCTTTAGCAATCTTGTGGTTGAGCAGCCGCGCATCAAGGAAATCGACATCAATCCATTGCTTGCCTCACCCGAACGCATCATCGCCCTGGATGCACGCATCGTCCTGCACGACCCGGACGTTGCCGACGACGACCTGCCGCGCCCGTCGATTCGTCCCTACCCGATCCGTTATAGCCACGAGTGGAATCTGCCGGATGGGACGACGCTCACCATCCGCCCGGTCAAGCCGGAAGATGAACCGATGATGATCGACTTCACGCTTTCGCTTTCGCCGGACAACCTCTATCTGCGCTACTTCCACTCGGTATCGGTCAGCACGCTCATCTCGCATGAAAAGCTGACCCGGCTCTGCTTTGTCGACTACAACCGCGAGATATCGCTCGTGGCCGTGCGCGAAGACCCCAAGACCAACCGCCCCGAGATCATTGCTCACGGGCAGCTCACCAGGCTGCACGGTCGCCGCGATGCCGAGTTCGCAGTGCAGGTCCGCGACCAGTATCAAGGCTCTGGCCTCGGCACCCACATTCTCACCCAGTTGCTCGAGATTGCGCGTGATGAAAAGCTGGAAAAGGTCGTAGCGGAGATCATGCCCGAAAACGCGGGTATGCGCCGCGTCTGCACCAAGTTGGGCTTCGAGTTCACCCGCATGCCCGAAAGCCAGAACTTCATGGCCGAGAAGGTTCTGTAAACGCAAGACGTGCCGCCTCAAGTCCTTTCAGGATACGGCTTGCTTCCTGAAAGGACTTGAGTGCACGGCAAAGGAGGAGCCGGCTGGTTCGAGCCGGCTCCTCCTTTCTTATCTAGTCATTGCCTCACCGCGGCATAGCGTTTTGCTAGCCCGCGGGCTTTACGCCCCAGTCCACCACCTGCTCCGCCGCAAAATCGTACGCGAACGGCACGTCCAGCGCCAATGGTCGCTGGTCGCTTCCGTCCGCCCGCATCACCCACACGCGCCAGTCACCGGCGCTGTTGCTATCGTCGCGGTTGCTAAGGTAGACGATCCATTGGCCGTCCGGACTCCACGCCGGAGCTACGTTGCTGGGCAACTCGTCCACCAATGTGGTGACAGGCCGCGTCAACGCAGCCAAACCGCTCCCGTCTGCGTTGACCGTGAAGATCTCCCAGTGGTTGCCTTCTCTGCTATGAAAGACGATGCGGTCTCCGCCTGGCTGCCAGGCTGGGTCCTGATAATACGGCGCGTTGATGAGCATCTGTGTCCGCGCGCCCGGCTCATCATAGGTGATCTCCAGGCCCGAAACGGACTGGTACACAATGCCGCCGCCGTCGCCCCACGACGGCGCCACCGCAGAGGTCAGCGCCGGCAGATCACGAAAATCCTGCCCGTCGACATTGACTCGGCTCAACCCGAACTCCGGCTTTGTCGCCATCGGGAAGCTATCAAGAAACGGATTGTCGGGTAAGCAAATGCCGAACCCCACGTCACGGCATTCATAGCTGCCCGACCGCCGGCTGAACACAATATATTCGCCTCCCGGGCTCCACGCAGGCGACCGAAGCTGTTCCCCGCTCAGGTAGATGCGCCGCTCGTTGCTCCCGTCGATGTCAATCAGATACAGCCCATGATCGCCGTCGGCGCGCGCAAACGCAACTGTGCGGCCATCCGGACTGACAGCCGGATCGAAACCGGATGTCAACAGGCGCGTTGCGCCGCTCACCGGATCCGCCACATAGATTTGCCCGCCTGGGCTGCTCTGGACGATCAGATTGCCTGACAGCCCCCCGGAAGTAGGAGCGGAGGCCACGCGTGCAACGGGCAAGGGCGGAGCCGCCAGCGGAACGGTCGAGGTCGCGCCTTCACCGCTATCCGCTTCGCCCGTGCTCATTTCCAGGCTCGTCACGGGCAGCCGCTCAATCGGCGCGCTCAACTGCATAAACTCCGCAGCCACCCAGCCGCCGCCTGCGCCTAGCGCGCCGCCCACTATCTCGACCCAACTGGAATCCGCGTTTCGACCGGCGGCGGCATACGTTTCGCCAGGCATGGCCTTGGCCACAATGCGATAGCCGGTCCCTGGGCCGCTGCGTACATTTAACCGCGAATCGGTGATCGCAACCGTAGCGCGCACGCCCGTATCCGCCGCCGGCATTGCCGCTTCTGTCACACGCAGGGCGGGGCTAATATCCGATGAGACAACAGGCTCTTCCCTCGGTTCGGGCGTCGCTTCGATCTGCCGTTCGGCGACGAGAGAAGCGGTCGCATTGCCCAACGGCACAACCGGCAGAGCCTCCAAGTTAAACGCTACGACATTCTCGGCCTCGATCCAGCCTCCCATACCCGCCGCAGTCAGCGCCACGAGCCACCGGCTGTCCTCGCTCCGGCCCCACACCGTCAACGCCGTACCGGTCGCAAGCTCTTGCAACGCCTCGCCGCCCGGCACAGACAACAACTCCGTCCCGCCGGCGCGCACCACCGCTACCTGACTCACCTGGCCCGGTCGGGCCGCAGATGCGGCGGGCGTGGGCGGGACTTCCGTCGGGGTCGGCGTCGGTGTGGGCAACGGCGTCGGCGTCATCGTCGGCGTCGGGCTGGGTGTCGGGGTAGCGGTTGCCAAAGGGGTAGGCGTCGGCGTGGGCAACGCTACAGGCGCTGCCTCTGCCTCGCCGGCAGCAGGCGCGCTGGCAGCAGCCTCGCCCATCATCACCGGTAATTGGTCCGCGCCGAACATCACCACCTGTGCGGTCTCGGCCCAACCTGCCTTGTCGTCGTTTGTCACAACCAACACCCAAAGACTATCCGAAGATCGCCCGACCGCGGTCAAGACCGTACCCGCGGGCAAGACGCGAATCAAGTCGCCGCCGGGCGCCTCATATAGATTGGCCTCGCCCGCACCGACAATCGCCAGCACGCCTGTCTCCTGGCCGCGCCGGCTCTCTTGAACCGCCTGAAGGCCTTCTCCGTGCGCCACATGCGGCGCTCCGCTGCCGGCAATCACGGCAACTGCGATCGCGCTCGCCACGATTCGCATCAGCCGCCTAGCGCCCGCGACCGCTGGCGCATGGAAGAGAGCAGGCCTCAAACCAGCAGCGCCAAGGTGAGTTCGCATAAACACCCCCGTAATTGACAACGAAAATGGCAACTCGTTATAATGGAATCGACCGAACGGTCGGTCGGCAATATCTAGCTCTATTATCGACCAGCGCTTTATTCTTTGTCAAAATCCGCCGATCGCCTCGTTTCGTATAGACTGGGAACACATGCGCCAAAGCGTCCATTACGACCGCTCTCAGCTGACTGCCAGTCTGTTCTAGCGGTGAAGGAGGAATTCGTGGCCGTCCAAAATTCGCTCGATATCCCGTCGCGCGATGCGGTGTTGGACGCTGCTCGCAGCCTGATTGTCGATCACGGCTATGCCGGCTGGTCGATGCGCGAACTTGCCAACAAGAGCGGTCTAGCCAAAGCCACTATCTACCACCATTTTACCGACAAGAAGGACATCTATCTGAGCGTCCTCGAACGTGAGGTCGTGCTAGTCCGCGACCGCACCATAGCCGCGGCGAACTCGCCGGGTAATGCGGTTGACCGGCTGCGCGCCGTCATCCGCACGTTCTACGATCTTCAGGCTGAACGCCATGTGGTAATCCTGTCGGCGTTACGCGAGATGTCGGGCAGTGAGGCGCAGCTATGCAGCCTCTTGCGGCGCTACCGCAACGAACTGCTCGCCCCCATCCGTCAGTTGCTGGAAAGCGGCGTCCGTGAAAAGCTCTTCCGCCCGGTCAACGACGAAATGGCGCTCGTGACAATCTTCGGCATCATGCACAGCTTTGTTACTCACCGGCTGTTGATCGGTGACGCATATCCTGCCGAAGATATTGTCGAACACACCTTGCAGATGCTGCTCAACGGCATCGGCAATCACAGTCCAGCCGACTAAATCATTATGCCGACTTTTTTATACACGACCAAACTGCGTAGCCTCCCGTACTCGCGCCCTCAACAGGCTTCTCTGCGCAGGCAGAGCGTGTTGCCCTCCCGATTGACTAGACGAATAATCCATCAAAGAGGCGATATGGCGTCGAACAGATCACGCGTTGCCATGCATCATGACAAGCCACGGCGTCTGTGCGTGCGGCGCACGCTTATGTCCGTCGCCGCCATGATTTCTTTTCTGCTGGCCGCATGTTCGATGCCTGGCGGCCAACCCACTCCCACTCCGGCAGCGCTCCCCGTCTATACGCCTATGGCGGAGGCGGCGCCGATTTCCGCCGGCGCGCCGACAGCCGAAGCCGCGCCCGTTCGGCAGCAAGGCGCCGCGCCGGCGCGCACCAACTACACCGCCGAGATCATTCCCCAAGACCAGGTGCCGGTTGTAGCCGAAGTCGCCGGACAGGTTCTCGACCTCAGCATCGAAGTCGGCGATCGCGTGGAGGCGGGCGAAGTGATCGTCCGCATCGACAGCAGCACGCTAGAGGCGCAGCGCGCCCAGGCGATGGCCGGCCTTGAAGCGGCCAAAGCCCAGCTCGACCTCTTGCAGGACGAGCCGGAAGATGAAGACATCGAAGCAGCCCGCGCCTCGGTCACAGCCGCCGAGGAAGCCTATCAGCGTGCGCTCGCCGGGCCGACCGCCGAAGAACTGCGCATGGCCGAAGCGCAGTTGCGCCAAGCCGAGGCCGCAGTCAAACAGGCACAAGCCGCTTATGACCAAGTTTCCTGGAACCCCCTGATCGCCGCCCTGCCCGAAAGCATGCAACTCGAAGCGGCTACCCTCGCCCTGGAGGCCGCACAAGCCCAATATGACAAGCTCGTCCTAGGGGCCACCGCCGACATCATCGCCGGCGCCTACGCGCAACTCGCCAATGCCCGCGCCCAACTCAAACGGCTCGAAGACGGCGCCAAGCCGGCACAGATCCAAGCAGCGCAGGCTCAGGTACGGCAGGCGGAGACGGCCCTCTACCTTGCACAATTGCAACTGGACAAGGCCTCGGTGCGCGCACCCATCAGCGGCATCGTCGCTTCTGTCAACACGTCCGCTGGGACGATGGTTGCGCCCGGTTCGCCGTTGGCGGTGCTGATCTCGCCCGAAGTTGAGGTCGTCATTGCCGTAGAGGAATCCCGCCTCGCTGACCTCAGCGCTGGCCAGCCGGCCGTGATTCGCGTCGACGCCTACTCGGACCGCACCTACGACGGCCAAATCGCCATCATTGCGCCTACGCTCGACCCGGCGACGCGTACCGTTCAGGTCACTATTCGACCGACCGGCGACGCCACAGACCTGGCCCCCGGCATGTTCGCCACGGTCGCCCTGCCCTAACCGGGCCGGTGCAGAAGGACTTGCCCGCATGAAGCTCTGGGATGTAGCGATCCGCCAACCGGTCTTTATGACCATGATCCTCGCCGCCGGCGTTGTGCTGGGGGCGGCATCCTATTTCCGCATGCCTGTAGATATCTTTCCGGACGTCGAATTCCCCATCGTCGTGGTGACGACCGTCTACCCAGGAGGCGGCCCCGAAGAAGTTGAGAACCTGATCACGTCGGTCCTCGAAGAAAACCTAGGCGCCATCAGCGGCCTCGACGCCATCAGCTCCCGCTCGTCCGAAGGACTCAGCCTCGTCATCATGCAGTTCGACCTCGGCCAGTCGGCGGACAAAGTCTCACAAGAGGTCCGGGAAAAGATCAGCCTCGTGCGGCGCGACCTTCCCGACGGCATCGAGGAGCCGATCGTGGCGCGCTTTAGCATGACGGATGCACCGGTCATCCGGTTAGGCGTGGCGGACAAATCCGGGCAGAAGTCGCCCGTCGAACTGCGCATCATCGCCGAAGATGTCATTTTACAGCCGCTGCAACGGGTGAACGACGTGGCCGTTGTCGAAGTTGCAGGCGGGCAGCAGCGCGAGATTCACGTGTTGCTCAATATGGACGCGCTTCAGGCTCGGCGCATCGCCCCGCAACAGGTCGTAGAGGCCATCGCCGTTGAGAACCTAAACGTTCCCGCCGGATCGCTGAAGGACCCCAGCCAAGAGCTGCTCGTCCGTACGCCCGGCAATTTCGCCGCTGTCGCCGACATCGAAGATGTCATCATCACGCAGCGCGGCTCTCCCGTCTACCTGCGCGACGTGGCGACCGTGGTCGACGGCTTTAGAGAACGCGAAAGCATCACGCGCCTCAATGGTGAAGAATCTGTTATCCTTAGCGTACGCAAACAGAGCGGATCCAATAGCGCTGCGGTCGCCGCCGGCGTTAAGGCGGCCCTGGACGGCGTAATCGCCGCCAATCCTGAACTAGAAATCGTCATCATCGACGACGAATCAGACGTCGTATTACGCGCCACCAACGGCGCGCTCGAAGACATCCTCTGGGGTGCAGCCCTCGCCTTTTTGGTCGTGTTGCTCTTCTTCCGCAGCGTGCGCAACACAGTCATCACTGTCATTGGCCTGCCTGTCATCATAATCACTACGCTGTTCTTCATGGATATGCTGAACATCTCGATCAACCAGCTCTCGCTGCTGGCGATCGCACTGGCGGTCGGTTTTCTGATCGACGATGCCATCGTCGTGCGCGAGAACATCATGCGTTGGATTGACAGAGGTTACCCCCCGCATGAGGCCGCCAGCCGGGCGACAGCCGAGGTGGCGCTGCCCGTCCTCGCCACCAGCGCCACCATCCTTGCCGTCTTCTTGCCCGTCGCCTATACGGAAGGCCTCATCGGCAAGTTCTTCCGCGATTTCGGTCTCACAGTCTCCATCGCCGTCGCCGTCTCCACTTTCGAAGCGCTGACGATGGCGCCCATGTTGAGCGCCAAGTTCTTCCGCGCCGCCGAAGACGTGGAGCGTGCAACACACGACGATATCGGTGAAGAAACGGGCCGACGCACCGTCATAGACCGGCTATACGGCAGGATTCTGAACTGGACGCTCGATCACAAGCTCGTTGTCGCCTTGCTGGCTATAGCCGTCATCGTCGCCAGCGTCTACGCCGCAGCAGGCATCCAGCGCATCTTCGTGCCCGATCTGGGACGCGGCAAGTTCGATGTGACGATGGAGTTGCCGGCAGGCGCATCCCTCTCCTCGACCTATGCCGAAGCGCTCAAGGTCGAGGAGATACTGCGCAGCCACCCCTCCGTTACCGATGTCCTCACCACTGTCGGCAGCACAGGGACGCCCAATCAAGCCAGTTTCGCCGTTATCCTGGATCGCGCCGATCAGAGCGCGGCGACGACGCGACGGGCCATCGACGAATTGCGCCTCCCGCTCGCCTCTGTCCCCGGCATCTCCTTCCAGGTCACAGACGAGCTGGCTGCGGCGACCGAGATGATCGGCGGCAAAGATATCGTCGTCCAGCTCACCGCGGACAGCTCCACGAGTTACGATACGCTTGGCCGGCACGCGATCCGGATCGCAGAGCAGTTCTCGACCATCCCCGGCATTGTCGACGTCGACGTCAGCTACAAGCCAGGCGCGCCCGAACTTCAAATCTCAGTCGACCGCAAGCGGGCCGGCGATCTTGGCCTAAGCACCGCACAGATCGCGACGACGCTGCGCATGTTGGTCAACGGAGAGGTTGCATCCGTCTTTCGCGGCGAGGGCGAAGAGGCTGAGATCGTGGTGCAGTTGAGCGAAGCCGACCGCTCTAGCGTCGAGAACATCCTAGACATCAGCATGCTCTCGCCCGCCGGCCAACTCATCCCGTTGCGCACGGTCGCTCAAGCGACGATCGCCTCCGGCCCCAGCGAAATCGTCCACGTTGATCGCCGCCCCACCATCTCGGTCGGGGCCAATGTTGCCGGCCGCGGCGAGGGCGAGACGCTCGCCGACGTGAACGCATGGCTGCCGACGCTGGACTTGCCGCCTGGTATAGAAGCGAAACTCGGCGGCCTTACCGAAATCCAGGACGAGTCATACCGCAACCTCAGTCTTGCCCTGTTGCTGGCCGTCATCTTCATCTACATGGCCCTCGCCAGCCAGTTCGGCAGTTTTATCCAGCCCTTGTTGATCATGATCGCCATGCCCCTGGCCGTAATCGGCGCGGTGCTGTCGCTCGCCCTAACCAATCGGCCGCTCGATTTGACCGCCTTTATCGGCTTCATCATGCTCATGGGCCTCGTTACCAAGAACTCGATCCTGTTGATTGAATTCGCCAATCGTGCACGCTCCGCCGGCGCTACAGCAGACGAGGCGATGCGCCGGGCCGGTCCTATTCGCCTTCGCCCTATCCTAATGACCGCAATTTCGACGATCCTCGCTATGGTTCCCGTCGCCCTCGGCATGGGAGCAGGAGGCGAGTTCCGCTCCTCAATGGCGATCGCCATCATCGGCGGCATGACGACCAGCACATTCCTGACCCTGCTGATCGTACCCGCGGCCTACAGCACCGTCGTCGGCGGGCTAGATCGTCTCAGCGCGCGGCGACAAGCCGTCAAAGAAGCCCAACGGGCGCGCCGTCTGTCGCAGCACGCCGCAGAACAAGCCGACCAATCCGGCACCGCTAAGGAATCCACGCCGGAGAAGGCCCAGCCGGCAGGCGACTAGACAGTCGATAACTGCTATACTCTACCCGCGATGCAATCGTCCCGTTTGCCGTCCGTGCGCACCTTTCGACCCTCCGGTCGAGAATATGTCGCCCTAATCGCTATCACCCTAGCGGCGTTCGCCTTGCGCCTCTGGCGCCTGGATGTCAAGGGGCTTGGCTATGATGAGGCGGCTACCGCTATCATGGCCCGCGCCCCCATTTCCGATATCATCCGCTTTCACTGGGAGGCGGCCTTCGAGCACCTGCCGCTCTGGGTCCTCCTCATGCATGGCTGGTCAAAGCTGGCCGGCCAGTCGGAATTTGCGTTGCGCCTGTTGCCCGCGTTCGCCGGCGCCCTCACCGTCCCGCTGACCTGGGCGCTGCTAAAACGATTGGAACCGGACCGTCCCTCTTGGCGTCTGCTGACCGCCATCCTGCTCGCGACTTCTCCTGTGCTGACTCTCTACGCGCAAGAAGCGCGTATGTATACGCTGGTCGTCTTGCTCGCCGTCGCCTCCACGTATATGGCGGCGCGCTTGCTCGAACGACCGCTAGCGCCGGTCATGCTCGCCTACATCCTTGTCAATTGGGCCATGCTTGGCCTCCAATACTATTCTGTCCTACTCATAGCGGCGCACGGCCTTCTCGGCGCGTTTGCGGCCGCATTCCAGCCCCAAACGCGCCGCACTGCGCTGCGAGCTATTATGCCTTCGGTCGCAGCCTCTGTCGCCCTCTTGCTTCTGTGGATGGCGCTGTCGCCCGGCTTCCATGAAACGGTCGCGGTGGTCTTCCGCGAGGCAAACAAGTCGCACATCGGCGTCATCGCGTTTCTTGGCGAACTCTGGCGCGACATTAGCTTCGGCGCATTCCGCTGGCAGCCACAAATTGCCGCAGCGGCCCTGGCGACCCTGCCGCTCTTTATAGTCGGCGTCGCCGCAGCGCTGTCACGGGCTCGGCCGGCACGTTTTTCGGCCCCGCTGCTCGTCATCGTCCTCCTGCCCGTATTCATCAGCGCTGCGCTCTTCCGCACACTCGCGACCCGCTACATTCTCTACATCACACCGTTCATCTACGCTTACATCGCGTTTGGCATCCTAGCCTTGCAGCGCTTCCGCCGGCACTTCGGTCTCATTGCCGCCGCCATTGCGCTAACCGTCTCTCTGACCGGCCTGGCATACTATTTCGGTCCCTATCACAAAAGCGAATACCGCGAAATGACCGGCTATCTGCTAGAGCGCTATACGCCCGAGGAAGATGTCGTCATCATCGAGGCGCCGCGTCAACACCTCCTGGCGAAATACTATCTCGGCCAAGACTTTCCCCTCGAACCGGTTCCCGCTATACCCCTACCTGACTACTGGCCTGTCACCGCGCCGCCGGTAGTGCCCGAAGAAACCGACGACCAGATTCAGCGCTATCTACGCACGCACTCGTCTCTATGGCTATCGTTCAGCGCCGAGCCTGAGGTGGATGCCGGCGAATTCCTTGCCAAGTATGTGACGGCTGTCTCCTACAACCAGGACTGCAAAGCTTGGCTCGACGTGCGTCTCTGCCGCTTCATCAGTCCCCGCGCTGTCCGACACGAACTGGAGACGGAAATCGCCGCGACGGTGAACGGCGAACTAGCCATCGAGTATGCCCGTCTCGCCACAGAGCCGCTACAAGGGCGGCACGACGATGGACATCTCCTATTGGTTGAGCTAGGCTGGTTAGCGCATACTGCCCCGAGCATCGACTACAAGGTTTCGCTTCGCTTGGTCAACGTTGCGGATCAGGTCGTCGCCCAGCTTGACCAGTACCCTATCGGCACGCTTCTGCCGCCTAGTGTCTGGTCAGCCGGTGACCGCAAGCCGGGTTACATGGCGCTCACCATCCCTCCCGTAGACGCCGGACGCTACACGCTGCGGGCGAGCATTTACGACCCGGTGACGCTTAAGCCCTTACCCTACCAAACGCCCGAAAGCCCTGCGCCTACATCCGCGCCCATCATCCTGGGGCTCGTCGAAATCGATGGTACAATACGGCTGCTGCCCGCCGGCGCCGGCGGCGAAAGCTGAACGGCAGCGTTCGATCTGTCCTCGCCGCCCATAGGATGAGTCTCACTCGATGCATTGGACCCGACGTGACTGGCTTGCGCTTGTTCTGATTACCTGTCTGGCTGGGGCGCTCCGTCTCTATCAACTTGGCGTTGTGCCCCCCGGATTCCAGTTTGACGAAGCTTTCAACGCGATCGACGCACGCGGCGTGCTGGCGGGCAACCGGCCGCTCTTCCTTCCTGCCAACGCAGGGCGCGAAGTTGTCTACACCTATTTTCAAGCCGGCCTGATCCGGCTTTTCGGTCTCAACGTTTGGACGTTGCGTCTGGCCTCTGCCATCTTCGGCATTCTGGCCGTTCCGCTCACTTACGTGTTGTTGCGCGTCCTCCTGCGCCGCGACAGCCGCCGCATTGCCCTGTTCACGAGCCTGACGCTGGCCATCAGCCTCTGGCATGTCCACTTCAGCCATTACGGCATCCGCGTCATCATGATGCCCGTGATCTTCAGCCTGGCCTTCGGCGCCTTCTGGCTCGGTCATCATACAGCCGCGCCGCGTCACCGCATTGCCGCCTACGCGGTCAGCGGCCTGCTCATCGGCCTTAGCGTGTGGACCCACCCCACCGGACGGCTTGCGCCCCTCGTGCCGATCCTTTATACGCTGTGGCGCTATTGGCGCGAACCGGACGCTCGCGCCTCCTGGCAGCGTCTGCGCCTCGACAACCCGCTGGCAGGTTTGCTCCTCTCCGGCATTATTGCATTCCTCGTTTTTCTGCCCCTTGGCATCGAGTTCTATCGCCACCCCGAGTTCTTCGTCGGCCATGCCTCCGAGGTCTCGATCTTTGCCGAACGCGTCAGCGGAGATGCCCCGTACTCGGCGCTGGTCGCCAACGTGCTGCACGTCCTGGGCATGTTCAGCGTGGCCGGAGACTGGGAGTGGACCCACAACCTCGCCGGCCGCCCTGTATTCGACCTCTTGATGGCCGCTGCGTTTTTCCTCGGCGCCGGCATCTGGGCGCTGCGCCTAAGCCGCACCACGCGTGCACGCAGCAACGCTGACCAAGACGTCACTGAACCCGACGCGGACGCGCTATTCTTGCTCCTGGCATGGGCGTTGGTGATGCTGCTGCCCTCCGTGTTGAGCGAAGCCGCCCCTAATTACTCGCGCACCCTGCCTTCGTTGCCCGCCTTGTTCGTGGCCGCAGGCTTGGGGCTTGCCTGGATCTCGCACTTGCAACGCCCGCACCGGTTGGCCGGCATTGCAGTCTCTGCCCTGATCCTGCTCTACAGCGGTTATCGCATGGTCTACGACTATTTCGTCGTGTTCCCAGAGCGTCAAGAAGTCTACTACCTGTATGACGCCGATAAGTTGGACGCGCTCGCCTACTTGCAGACGCTCACCGCCGACAACCAGGTCTATCTGTCGCAGTTGTGGGGAGACCACCACGCCACGGTTTCCATGCTGCGCCGCGAAATGAACATCAAATCGCTTGACGCCAGCGACACCCTGGCGCTGCCGCCGCCGGATATGGGCGCGGTCTTCGCCTTTCCCCACGAACAACAAGTGCGCGCCGAACAACTTGCCAAACTCTGGCCCCATGTCGACGTCAGACAGGTAACGGATCCTTTCGGGCAGGTCTTGCTTCACCTGGTCGAGGTCGATCCGCAGACGGCAGCAGCAATTCCCGCCGCATTTGAGCCGCTGCAACCCAACACCGCGGCCTTTTCGAACGCCCCTGACCTGCTTGGTCTGTATGCCGCCAACCCGGACAAGCAGATCACATTACTCTGGGAGGCGGACGAGCCATACGCAGCCAGCCTCACGTCCTACATTCACCTGATCGATCCGGATGGGCGGCGCGTCGCCCAGATCGACAAACTGCCCGGCAACGGCAGCTATCCGACCACGGCATGGACCGTGGGCGAACGCGTGCTCGACCGCTACTACCCGTCTATCCTCGATCCCTGCACCGGAGGGGTTCCCCTGCGCGCTCAGGTGGGCTGGTACGCCCTCGCAGAGGATCATGCGCCGCGCCCGCGCGCCGACGCCCCCGGTGACACAGCCCTCGCCGGTCTCGTCACGCTCCTCACGTTTTCCTACCAACCCGGCCATTTGCAGCCGCAAGTCCGCGCCGAACAGACAGTGAGCGATGAACTGAGCTTTATCGGCTTCAATTTTATGGGCGATGACCTCGAACCTGGTTCGCCCATTGTCGTCGATCTCTACTGGCGCAGCGACCACGCACGCGGCAGCCATCCGCCATCCGCCGCCCTCCCTATCGCCGTGCATTTGGACAGCGCCGCCGCATCAACCGTCATCTGGCAAGGCGAACTGGCCCCCATGTCCGATTGGGACCCTGGCAAAGAGTTGTGCCGGCGCGTGCGCCTGCAAATCCCTGTCGATACGCCGCCCGGCGTCTATAATCTACAGGCGCGGATTCCGAACACAGAACAGGGCATGCCCTGGGAGGCGCACCTGCTGGAGTTGGACGTCCGCGCGTCGACTCGCCTGTTTGAACAGCCCGACCTCGAAATCGACGCGCCCGCACACTTCGTCGACGCGGGCGATCTCGACCAGATCCGCCTGCTCGGCGCGCTGAACACGACTGCAACGCTTACCGGCCCATCTCCCAGCCTGGAGCTTACGCTCGTTTGGCAGGCGCAGACCTCTCCGCATGGCAGCTACACGGCCTTCGTTCATCTGCTCGACGCGGACGGCGCTATCGTCGCCCAGTCCGACGCCACGCCGGGGCCGGACTATCCGACAAACCGTTGGCTCGCCGGCGAATTCGTACTCGACTACCATCGCCTAGAGCTGCCGGCAGACCTGACGCCGGGAATTTATACCGTTGTCACAGGTCTATATGATCCGATCAGCGCGGCGCGCCTCAGCGCCACATCTACGGACAGCCAACCGTTGCCGGACGACAGCGTAGCCGTGCAACGGATCACCGCGCCCGACTAGCCGCTCGCACGGCGCATGCATCGCGCCCTGCATTGAACAGGAGGAAGGACGCTGATAAAACTCAAAGATCGCTACTTAGGCTGTCTGCTCGGCTTGGCCTGTGGGGACGCCGTCGGCACGACTGTGGAGTTCAGCCCGCGCGGCTCCTTCGCCCCGCTCACCGACATGACCGGCGGCGGCCCGTTTGGCCTCCAAGCTGGACAATGGACCGACGACACCTCGATGGCGCTCTGCCTCGCTGCGAGTCTAGTCGAATGCAACGGTTTCGACGCTCGCGACCAGATGGAGCGTTACGTCCGCTGGCTGGAAGATGGCTACTACAGTAGCACGGGCCGCTGTTTTGACATCGGCGTCACTACCTCCCAGGCTCTCCGCCGTTACCAGCGCACTGGCGACCCGTTCAGCGGCTCCGCCGATCCCTACGCTGCGGGCAATGGCTCGATTATGAGACTGGCTCCGATTCCCCTGTTCTTCTATCCGGACCGGACCGCGACCATGCACTATGCCGCGCAAAGCTCGTGCACCACCCATGCCGCGACCGAGTGTCTCGATGCCTGCCGCCTCTTGGCCGCCATCCTGCATACCGCCCTCGCCGGCGAAGACAAGGAGCAGGCGCTTTTCGCCCAGGCGAGACACATCCCTGACGACGCGCCGCTCTCACCCAAAATCCGGGAAATAGCAGACGGCGCCTACCGCCACAAGTCCATCGACGAAATAGACAGCAGCGGCTATGTGGTGAAAAGTCTTGCAGCCGCTCTGTGGTGCTTTCATACAACCACGAATTATCGCGATGCCATTCTCGCCGCCGCAAACTTGGGCAACGACGCCGATACAACCGCCGCCATCTGCGGTCAGGTAGCCGGCGCCTACTACGGCATCCAGGCCATCCCCGCAGCCTGGCTCGAACAGCTTGCCTTGCGAGACGAGATTCAGCGACTCGCCTTGGCGCTCTATGCCGCGCACGTCGACGCGGCGGACGCGTAATCGCCGGCTTCGCCGGGCATTTTCGCACCGTTCGCTTCTCCCGCACAGATGATACGAACCCTTGCCGGCCCCGGCAAAATGGAGCGTACCGGTGAATACATCAACCATTTCTCTCCCAACTCTTTCAGACAGCCGCACGAACTTGACGGACCTGCGCCGCCAGATGACGCGCCATATTGCGCTGCTGATCAGCCTTGCCGGGGGCGCCGGCGCTTGGGCGTTGCTGCCCGGCGCGCACTTCTCGCCCATCTCGGTAGGGCTGCTCCTCCTGCTCGCAGCGATAGGCGTCATCGTGCTTGTCACAGAGAAACGCTCCCCGCTTGTCGCCCGCTTATTCCTCGTATCCGGCCCCGCCGCGATATTAGCCCTAGCGATAACCGCGATCCCGGCTCCGTGGCTGCCCTTCGCCGGCCTCCTTATTATCGTTCTGGCAGCCATGCTCATCACCGGCAGCGAGATAATTGTCGGCCTCGCTCTCATCTACATCGGCTACTGGTCGCCCGCCGGGCCGCTCGACGCCGGCACACTCGCAGCGCTGGCTGCGACGACCGCATTAGGCGCAGCCCTAGCCTGGCTCATCCGCCACAGCCTCTACACCGCTCTTGAATGGGCCTGGACCAGCGAGCAACAGGCCGCGCGCCTGCTCACCGAAGTGCGCACCCATCGCGGTGAACTCAGCCGCACGCTCAAGTCCTTCGAGCTTGCTAACGCCCGCTTACGTCGCGTGGAAAACGAACTTGTCATGGCGCGGCAGCAGTCCGACGAGGCGCGGCGCGTCAAGGAGCAGTTCGCCGCCAACGTCAGTCACGAATTACGCACGCCGCTCAACCTAATCCTCGGCTTCAGTGAATTAATGTACCGCACGCCGGAAGTCTACGGCTCCTTTGCTTGGCCGGCGAAACTGCGCCGCGATATCTACCAGATCCACCGCAGCAGCCAACACCTCCTGACGATGATCGACGACATCCTGTCCCTGTCCCGCTTCGAGATGGCGCGCTTCGAACTGCACACAGAACCGGCATCTCTGCAACAACTTCTCGAAGGCGTAGTTGACATTATGCGCGACCTCTTCCGGTCAACCGCCACCCGCCTGATCCTCGAAGTGGATCCGGACCTGCCGATTGTGCTCATCGACCAGACGCGCATCCGCCAGGTGCTGCTTAACCTGCTTACTAACGCATTGCGGTTGACCGAAGGCGGCGAGGTATGCGTCCGCGCTTGGAGCGACCCCGATGCCGTTACCATCGCCGTGACCGACACCGGCCCAGGCATTTCGCCAGACAAGCTGCCCCACCTTTTCGAAGAGTTCTACCAGGTTGACCTCTCGTTGCGGCGCAGCCGCCAGGGAGCCGGCCTAGGCTTGGCTATCAGCAAACGCTTTGTCGAGATGCACGGCGGGCGCATATGGGCGGAGAGCGTCGAGGGGCGCGGGGCGACGTTTACCTTCACGCTTCCCCTCCCTGACCGCCAGACGCCCTTGGCGCGCCCGCACCTGGATAGGCCGGTCGATGCGCCGTTGCGGGCGTCGCAGGGTTGCGTCCTAGTAGTCGACCCCGATATCGAGACAACACGCCGGCTGGCGAGCCATCTAGAAGACTGGGATGTGATTCGTATCGCGGATATCGAGCGCGTGGCCGAAGTTGCCGCAGAGGAAAAGCCGCGCGCCATCATCCACAACCGGCGTCCCGGCGTGCCCGAAAGTGAAGACCCCTATGCAGCGTTGTCGATTCCGGTCATCCGTTGTTGCCTGCCCAGCCGCGCCTGGATCGCCGATGCACGCCAGGTGTTGTCGTGCCTCTCAAAGCCGATCACCCGCGAGCAGTTGCTCGAAGCGATCAGAAGCGTAGCCGGCGTTCAAACAGTGTTGATCGTGGATGATGACCGCGGCTTCTGCCAGTTGGTGACGCGCCACATCGAATCGGCAGGCATGCCGGTGGATATACACGCAGCCTATACAGGCGAAGAAGGCCTGCACCTCATACGCAGCCGCACGCCCGATCTGCTTCTCCTCGATCTGCTGCTGCCCAGCATGAGCGGTTTGGACGTGTTGATGGAGATGGCCAAAGACCCGGCGCTTCGCAACGTCCCCGTCATCCTCCTCACGGCGACCAGCTATGTCGAAGACGATCTCTCGCCCAAGGACGGCAGAATCGTGGTCTCCAGCGCATCCGGCCTACAGCCCAGCGAAATTCTACGGGGCGTGGCGGCGCTGATCCCCGCCTTCGAACCCCGGCATGGGGCGCCCCTCAGTTCATACGACGCGTCGCCGGCAACGTCACTAAACAATTCCCAACTCGCGCAACGCAGCGAGGACCTCTCCGCGACGCACTGGCTTCGCCAAAACAGCTGAAGCTCCTAACGAGTATGCTAGTTCGGGATCGTGAAAGACTGAGCAGACTACAATCGGAATATCCGCAGTCTCCGGCCAGATCTTGAAGGTTTGCAGCGCCTCCCATCCATCCATACCGGGCATCATCACGTCGAGGATGATAGCATCGGGGCGAGTCGAACGGGCCAACCGCAGCCCCTCCTCGCTGCTCGACGCAGTCGTCACGCTGACGGTGTGGTCCGACAAATAACGCGCCACCAGTTCAAGCAGATCTTCGTTGTCGTCGATGACCAGGACGTTCGGTCCAGTCGCCGTGATCTGCAACATCAACCCTGTTTCGTCGCTGGCCAAAGGGCGTTCGTCCATAAGCCAGCCGAGCCTGCCGACCAACGTCGCAGCCGCAGGCGAAAGGTGATCCAGCAGCCGCCCAGTCTCCCTGTCACGCCTGAAGCGGAACTCAACCGTCGCCGC
Source organism: uncultured Caldilineaceae bacterium (assembly GCA_964467575.1). GTDB lineage: Bacteria > Chloroflexota > Anaerolineae > Caldilineales > Caldilineaceae > JASGTU01. Next base: position 47,235 of record CAYXRG010000005.1, read on the forward strand.
CTCATCCTCTCGCGTCGCAGCCGCACGCACGCGCCCCGGTTCCGCTCGCTGTACAACCAGACTGACAACGCTTGTCAGGATCTGCTGTACCGCCGCCGCATAACTCCAGACCTGCACCGGCGACGGCGCAATCTCCAACGTCACGCCTCGTGTCCGACCCAACCGCTCTACGGATCGCGCCGAACGCACCAAACACTGGCCCAGGTCAACCCGGCTCAACCGCACATCGAGGCGCTCCATCTCCGCGTCGATGCTCGACAGATCCGCCGCCCCTGCCGCGTTCTTCGCCGCGCGCTCTCGCTGGTGCCAGAGCGACAAAGCAACCGTTTCGACCCCGCGACGCAAATCTCGGTAAGCCTGTCTTTCCGAGATCGCAAGTTCATGCGCGCTCTCCTGTACCGACAAGCCTTCCACAAAATGTAGATGCAGCAATTGGTACAGGCGAGCCTGCGGTGACCGGAAAGACGTTGAATCGCCCGGATTCAGCGCTTCAATAGCCTCTTGCGCCGCCTGTCGCAAAGCCGCCGCACGGCTTCCCGCCGTGTCCGCGTCAGATGTGCGCCACTCTGCCGCCAGGGGGTGCTGATACAGGTAAGGAAGATCGAACAGACGCTCCAGCACCTGACGCACCTGCTCTGTAAACTCATCGGGAACACCCGTTTGCATAAATAGCGACCGCTCTAGTGTACGCCGAAACATGGCAGATCGGCGGCAGGTTTTTGGCAAAATCCTATTGAATCAACCTGTCAACGATACTATACTGAAGGATAAGCACGGTCAAGCTGGACTATCCAGCGCATATTGTATACCCCTCCGGTTCGAAGCCAACCAGTTCATCTATCGTTCGTCGCCTGTTCCATCTGGAGAAGGAGAACCTTATGCAGCGCCAACAGTTTAGTCGCCGTCATTTCCTCCAACTGTCCGCAGTCACAGCAGCCGGTTTGATGGCCGCGTGTGCGCCAGTCCCCGCTGCCCAGCCCGGCGGAGAAGCCGGACCGGCTGCGCCACAAGAAAAGGTCGTCGTCACCTTCATGGTGCCCGGCAGCGCGCAAGAGGATGCCGACTTTGCACCGGTCTTCGAGGCGTTCAACGAGCGCTATCCTGAGATCGAGGGCCAGTATACGCCCGCCGGAACTGGCTACACCCCGCAGTACGATGACAAGCTCTTGACAATGCTTGCCGGCGGCACAGCCCCCGACGTCTTTAAGACGCAATTCGGCAAATTTGGCGCCTTCGCCGCTTCCGGCGTCTATCTGCCGTTGGATGACCTGGCAGACAAGTATGTCGAAGAGACCGCCTTCGACGACTTCTTTGATGCCCACGTCGAAGCCTGCTACTTCGATGGCAAGCTTCTGGCGCTGCCCAACGACGGCGCTCCAGAAGGCATCTGGTATAACGTCGATCTCTACGATGCCGAAGACCAGCCCTATCCTACCTGGGATACCACCTGGGACGACATGCTCGAAGCCGCCACGGCCATCACCAAGCAAGAAAACAACATCACAGTCCAACATGGCATCGGCCATCCCTTCTGGTTGGAAACCGTCTGGAGCAACGGCGGCGAAGTGCTGAGCGAAGACGGCACAAAGTGCCTTCTCGATAGCCCCGAAGCCGTCGAAGCCCTGACCTGGATGCAGGACCTCGTTATCACGCATGGCGTTGCGCCAGGCCCCGAAGCCCTCAGCGAGTTGGGCATGACCGACCGCTTCACCAGCGGTCGCCTGGGTTCGTTCTGGGCGGTGCGCGGCTCGCTCGGCGCCCTGCGCACCATCGAAAACTTCGCCTTCGACGCCGCGCCTATCCCGACCAGCAATAAGGGCACACGCCTGACGCGCTTGCTCATCGGATGGACCTCCGTTTGGAATCAGAGCAAGCATCCGGACGAGGCATATCTCCTCGCCGCCTGGGTCGCCAGCCCCGAAGGCCAGCGCCTACGCATCAGCCGCGGCTTCGCTCATCCGTCGCGCAAGTCACTGGTCGATCAGGACTGGTACGCCAAGTATGAGTGCCCGCGCTGCAATTCCTACGCTGTCAACACCATCTTCCCCGAAATGTTGCTGCGGGGCGAGGCGCGCGCCTGGCCGTCCCACGCCAAGGAAGCGGAAATCTTCCAGACCATTAACACCAACCTCGATTCGCTCTGGGACGGCTCAAAGCCAGCAGAACAAGTCGCTGTGGACATGACGACTGCTATCGACGGGATTCTGCAAGGGTAATCAGCCGTAATTCACGGCAATTCGCCATCGATTAGTCGCTTTCGCGGTTCCGGGGTCGGCGCGCCGAGTCTACACGCTGCGCCGGCTCCGGACGCCGCTTCGCCGCGAAGTCATGTACGAACAAAGGCAGGCTCTATGACGACTAACGTCCATCGCCTCAGCCCTATGCGCCGCAACGAGGAACTGGCGGGATGGCTCTTCGCCTCGCCCTGGATTCTCGGCTTCCTGCTCTTTACCGCCGGCCCTATGTTGATATCCGCCGGCTTCGCTTTTTCCGAGTACAACCTCCTACAGCCGGCGCAGTGGGTCGGCACGGCGAACATAGAGAAAGCCCTGACCGGCGATCCGCTCGTGTGGCAGTCGCTGAAGGTTACAACCATCTACGCCTTTGTCAGCGTTCCGCTGCAGATCGTGTTCGGGCTGATAATCGCTCTGCTGCTCAACACCAACATCCGCGGCCTCCAGTATTACCGCACGATCTACTACCTGCCATCCGTGCTGTCGGGCGTAGCGGTTGCGCTGCTCTGGCGCTGGATCTATGCGCCGAATTACGGGCTGATCAACGCTTTCCTCGCCGGTTTCGGCATCCAGGGCCCTGGCTGGCTCAGCGATGCGCGCTGGGCGCTGCCCTCGCTGATCGGCATGTCGCTGTGGCATGTAGGCGGCGGCATCGTTATCTACCTGGCCGGCCTGCAAGGCGTTCCCACAGAAACTTACGAAGCCGCCGAGGTCGACGGCGCGGGTTGGCTCACGCGCTTCTGGCATGTGACGATCCCCCTCATCACGCCGGTGCTTTTCTATCAACTCATCATTGGCATCATCACAGCGCTTCAGGTTTTCACCCAAGCCCTGATCATGACGAATGGCGGCCCGCACGATTCAACGCTCTTCTTCGTGCTCTATCTCTACCGTAACGCCTTCCAGTTCTTCAAAATGGGATACGCCTCAGTGCTCGCCTGGATCCTGTTCTTCTACATCCTTCTGCTGACGCTGCTTGTCTATCGCTCGTCCAGCGTCTGGGTCTTCTACAGCGGCGAGGTCAAGAGGAGCTAGCGCCATGAGCCTTGAAACGCAAGTGCAACGTCCCTCTCAAATCGCCGCCCATCACCGGCGCGGGTCATATCGCCTACGCAAAAAATTCGGCAAAATCATCATCCACGCCGTGTTGATTGCAGGCGCCGCCTTTCTCATGGCGCCCCTGCTCTGGATGTTCTCGACATCGCTCAAAAGCCTCGGCACAGTCATGGTGATTCCGCCGGAATGGATTCCAGAAGAACCTCTCTGGAGCAACTACGCCGAGATTTTTCAGGTCGTTCCGTTCGGTCTCTACATCCGAAACACGGCATTTGTCACCCTGGCTGATGTGGTCGGCAAGATCATATCGTGCTCGCTGGTGGCGTTCGCCTTCGCCCGTTTGCGCTGGCGCGGGCGCGATACGCTCTTCATCATCATGCTGGCGACCATGATGCTGCCGACGCAGGTTACGCTCGTTCCACAGTTTGTCATCTATCGCTACCTCGGCTGGATCGACACCTATTTTCCGCTAATCCTGCCGAACTGGTTCGGCGGACCCTTCCTCACTTTTCTGCTGCGCCAATTCTTTATGTCCATTCCCTTGGAACTGGACGACGCCGCCCGCATCGATGGCGCCACGATCTTCGGCATTTACTGGCGCATTATCCTCCCCCTTTCCAAACCCGGGCTGGCCGCAGTCGGCATCTTTACCTTCAACGCGTCTTGGAACGATTTTTTTGCGCCGCTCATCTATCTTCACTCGCGCGAACGGTACACTCTGTCGCTTGGTCTGCGCTCCTTCCAAGACCAAAACTATACCGAATGGCACCTGCTCATGGCTGCTTCACTCGTCGCCATGGTGCCGGTGCTGCTCATTTTCTTCGTCGCCCAGAAATATTTCATTCAGGGCATCGTCTTCACCGGCATCAAGGGATAAGGAGAAGCGCTTCATATGAAAGCACGCCTCAAGATCGATCTGGATCGCAGCATCGGACGGATCAACCCCAACATCTACGGCCAGTTCATGTGCCGCCGGCCCGGCTGCTCCGAGGGCGGACTTTACGAACCGCAAGCCGCCAATGCCGACGCCGCCGGCTTGCGTAGCGACGTGGTCCAATACATCCAGGACCTTCGCCCGCCAATCTTGCGTTGGCCCGGCGGCTGCACCGGCACAAGCTACCACTGGCTCGACGGCGTCGGCCCGGTGGAAGAGCGCCCCAGCAAGATCGACCTCCACTTCGGCTGGCCCGCGCGCTATGAGTTCGGCACACATGAGTTCATCCAGTTCTGTCGCCGCATCGGCGCAGAGCCCCACCTCAACTTCGCTATGGGCACGGCCGATCTCGAAGAGGCTGCCGCTTGGCTCGAATACTGCAACGGCACAGCCAATACCTACTACGCTAACCTGCGCCGCCAACACGGCCAGGATGCCCCCTACGGCGTCCACTACTGGCAACTCGGCAACGAGATGTACGGCTCCTGGGAGATCGGCTACTGCAAGGCGAGTGAATACGGTGCAGAAGCGCGCGAATGGGCCAAAGTGCTGCGGCGTCTCGATCCGTCCATCGAATTGATCGCAGTCGGCGGCCACCCGGCAGCCGCCCAGGATTGGGTGCTGGGTGTCGCGCCGGAGGTCTGTCCCTACGTCGATTACCTCTCCGTTCACGATTACTGGCACAGCGGGCCGACGCTCAGCGGTTGGGATGCCCTTATGGCCGGACCGCATCGCACCGGCCAGGTGATCGAGGAAATGGCCGCGGTCATCCGCAAAGTGCGCCGCAACAACCCGCGCAGCCGTGATATCTCCATTGCCGTCACCGAGTGGAACGCCTCCCCTGAAGGCACCATGATGGCGAACCACCCGGAATTGAACCCTTTCGGGCCAACTTACCACATGCGCGACGCGTTGACCGTGGCTGCCTTTATGAATCTCATGCAACGCCGGTGCAATATCGTCAAGCTGGCGACCGTCGCCCAATCCATCAACGTCGTCGGCTTGATCATGGTCACGACCGATGGCGTGTGGCGCGAACCGGTCTACTGGCCCTTCTGGATGCAGGCCAACTACAGCGGCCCGATCGCACTGGATGCATGGCAAGAATGCGACACCTTCGACGCGCCCGAACTGCGCGTCTGGAACATCCCCTATCTCGACAGCTCCGTCACCTTCAATCCGGAAAAGGGAACCCTCTATCTGTCCTTGGTCAACCAGCACCAGTCCGATGCCATCGAGCTAGACATCGCCCTCCCCGAAGCTTCGGTACGCGCGACCGGCACGCTCCGCCGTTTGGCGCACGCCGATCCGCTTGCCATGAACACCCCTGCACACCCCGACAATGTGGCGCCGTCCGTCCGCACCGTCGACGGGCTTGGCAGCCGCTTCACCTGCGAACTTCCTCCCGCTTCCTACACCATCCTCGAACTAGGACTGAACGCGTAACGACCTTGGCAGAAGCTATCTTGAGGGGACAGGCTATACGTCTGTCCCCACTCTTTTCTTGCGGCTTCTTCCCGTCTGCGTTACTCTCCTTCCTCCTTGACCCGCCCCACCTACGGCGCTACAATCAAGATGATCCCGGCCGTGTTCGAAAGCCGGAGGGCTTTCGGCGGGAAGAAAGGTGAAGATCGAACATGACGGCCACTTCAGAGTCTCCCAACATCCGGCGGCGCATCGAGGAGCGCATGGCGCGCGCCCGTGAGCGCAGACGCAAAGCCGCATTGACCTGGCTCGGCCTTGCCGGCTTGACCTACGACGCCGGCATTTCATTTCTGGAACGCGCCAAGCAACTGCGCGACAAGGCTGAAGTGCGCGGCGAACAGGTCCAAGAAGATGCCAACGTTCACATTTCCGCGCTCAAAGACAAGGTCGCCGGCAAGATGGAGGAACGGCGTCGCCGCTGCCGCCAACGGGTTGAGCGCATCGTCTCTAGCAAGACGGAAAACGACCAAGAAAGTAGCGAGAGCGTCGAAATCGACGTGGAGTTCATCTCGGAGCCCCCCTGGCCCGGCTACGACGATCTCAACGTCCAACAGGTCGTTGAACGACTACAGGCGCTTGAGCAGCATGACGTGAGGTCGTTGCGCGCCTACGAGGTCGCCCACAAGAACCGCGTGACGGTCCTGCGCGAGATCGACCGCCTACTGACTGAGCCCGTCCAGGCATAACCGCCAAACGATCGCGACGCTTGGCGCGCCCTGCCATGCCGGATAGGCGGCAACTCCCGTCCGCTTTGCGCATCGATCCGGCAGTGCTATACTGCCTTCGCGGTCGCCGGCAACGCGCCCGCCGCTCATGTCGGGCGTCCTATCATCACAACGCAGGAGCAGGTATGCCTATCAGCACTTCGTCATTCGGCGATGAACGAGACAGCCGTTACTCGGAATACGACCAAGAGGAGATGTTCGAGCAGGAGACGCTCGCCTTCCCCGGCATGACGCCGGACCTGGCCGAGACGCTCCTGAAACGGCTCGGCGGCGGCGTAGCCGAAAAGGGCAAGCTCCTCGAAGGCGTCGGTTGGCGCGCCGTCATTACACCGACCGCGGATGGCGTCTCCGTCGAGTTCGACGCCCACGACGAGCTTCTCGACGACCTGGTCCGCCGCTTTGAGGACATGGCGGATCGGGAGTTGTAGAGCTGCCGCGCCATGCACAAGATAACCGTACGCGCCGGCAGCAACATCGCCTTCATCAAGTACTGGGGCGTCGCCGATCCCGCCATCAACCTGCCCCTCACCAGCTCGGTCAGCATGACCCTGCAGGAGGCCCACACCACCACCACCGTAGCCTGGCAGCCCGCAAGCGATCTGCCCGCCGACGCCGTGACCGTAGACGGCGCGCCGCTCATAGGCGACGCGTTGGCGCGCATCGAACGCCACCTCGACCGCATCCGCAGCTTGGCCGGCGTCTCTCATCGCGCCCAAGTGACAAGCCGAAATAACTTCCCTATGGCGTCGGGCATCGCCAGCTCGGCGAGCGGCTTCGCCGCTCTGACCGTCGCCGCCTGCCACGCATTGGGACTCGACCTGGACGCCACGCGCCTCTCAGCATTGGCGCGCCTGGGCAGCGGATCAGCCAGCCGCAGCCTCTTCGGCGGCTTCGTCTTATGGGAACGCGGCGTCAACGATGCGACCAGCGTCGCCCGTCCCCTCTTCCCGCCGGATCACTGGGACCTCGTGGACATCGTGGCGGTCGTCAGCAGCGCGCCCAAGCATGTCAGCAGCGAAGGCGGCCATCGTCTCGCCGCCTCCAGCCCGCTCAACGACGCTCGCGTCGCCCACGCCGGCAAGCTCCTGCCGGACGTCATCGCGGCCATCCGCAACCGCAGCCTGCCCGAACTCGGCGCGCTCGTCGAGATGGACGCGCTTGCCATGCACGCCGTGATGATGACCAGCACGCCTAACCTCATCTACTGGCAGCCCGGCACGCTGGAGGTTATCCACGCCGTGCAGCGCTGGCGCAAGGACGATGGTCTAGCCGCGTACTTCACCATCGACGCCGGCCCCAACGTTCACGTGCTTTGCGATGGCCGCGACGCCGGCACGGTGCGCCGCAGCCTCGAAGCGCTGCCCGGCGTCAGCCGAACCATCGCCAGCGGCCCCGGCCCCGCACCGTTCGAGATGACCGACCACCTCTTCTAGGAGGACAGACCATGAGCAAGCTTCCTGGCGGCGCCCTCGCCAGCCGGCCCCTACACTTCGTCTGGATCGCAGACTGCTCCGGCTCGATGGGCCTCGACGGCAAGATTCAGGCGCTCAACAACGCCATCCGCGAGGCAATCCCGCACATGCAGCAGGTCGCGGCTGAAAACCCGAACGCACAGGTGCTTGTGCGCGCCGTCGCCTTCTCGGATGGGGCGCGCTGGCACCTAGCCCAGCCGACGCCCGTCGCCGACTTCCGCTGGCAAGATCTCAAAGCCGGCGGCGTCACCGACATGGGCCAGGCCATGAAGATGCTCGCCGAGCAGCTACAGCCCGAAGCCATGCCCGCACGCGCCTTGCCGCCCGTCCTCGTCTTGATATCGGACGGCCAGCCCACCGACAAATTCGACGCGGGGCTACAGGCGTTGATGGAGCAGCCCTGGGGCAAGAAGGCCGTGCGCATCGCCATCGCCATCGGCGACGACGCCGACCTCAATGTCCTCCAGAAGTTCATCGGCCACCCAGAATTTAAGCCGCTGCAGGCCAACAACGCCGACACGCTTGTACGCTACATCAAATGGGCCTCGACCGAGGTTCTCAAATCCGCCTCGTCACCGGCCAGCCAGGTCCTGGACACGCGCGACTCCGCGGTCAACGTGCCCCTGCCCGCGGCGCCCGAGGCCGCGCCCGGCCCCGAGTCCGCCGCAGACGTCTGGTAACAATGCCGCCGGCGCGGAGCGCTCCGGCGCCATGACTCTATGCACGACGATCAACTGCTCGCCTGGCGCATCACCGGCGCAACTGTACGCGGGGCCAGCCACCGTCGCAGCGGCCTGCCCAACCAGGACGCATTAGCCTGGCGGTGGCCTGCCGCCTCGGGCGCGCCTGCCGTGCTGGCGGTAGCTGACGGGCATGGCGGCCCGCTCTACATTCGCAGCGATCGCGGCGCACGCATCGCCGCGCATACGGCCATTACGCTGCTGGCGGACTTCGCCGCGGCCCACGCAACTACGCCGGCCCTATCCGCGGTCAAGCGCGTCGCCGCCGAGCGTCTGCCGCGCGATCTCGTCCTGGCCTGGAACCAGGGAGTCGCCGCCGATCTGGCAGCCGAACCGATTTCGGAAAGGGAAATTGCAGCGGCGGAGAAACGCGCCTCACGCGCTGCGCTCGACCGTCTGGCAGACGACCCGCGCTTAGCCTACGGCTCTACGCTGCTCGCCGCCGTCCTTACGAAGCGCTATCTGCTGGCTGCCCAACTTGGAGATGGGGATATCCTAGCTGTCAACGATGACGGGACTGCGGCGCACTGGCCGCTAGCCCCCGACCCGCTGCTGATCGCCAACGAAACGACCTCGCTCTGTAGCCCGGACGCCTGGCGTCATGTGCGCACCTATCTCCAACCTGTGCATGCCGCTGCGCCGCAACTCGTGCTTCTCGCCACGGACGGCTACGCCAATTCCTTCGTCGACCAGGATGGCCTGCTCCAGGCCGGGGGCGATCTGCTCACCGCCATCCGCGATGAGGGCCTCGCCGCCGTTAGCCGTCAACTGCCCGCCTGGCTGCGTGCCACCTCTGCGGCAGGCAGCGGCGACGACATCACCGTAGCGCTAGCCGTGCGCGCCGGCGACCCGCAGCCCTAAGCGGTTTGATCGCCGAATACGCATTCTGTCATGTTGAGCGGAGCGAAACATCTCCACCTCTGGTACAACGAGATTCTTCAGCTCGGTATCACTCGCTTCAGAATGACAGCCGCCCGCTACCAGCCGTACCGCTCCGGCCCCCACGGCCGCGTCTCCAACTCCTGACGCACCGTGACGAGTTGGCGATCCGGCACATCGTCATATGCCACGACGCCCGCGCCCAGGCAGCTATAGATGCCGACCCTACGCCCCGGCATCAGGATGGCGTTGACGCCTGTGCGACAGAAGTCGCCGAAATAGGCCGCGTTCGAAGCTGTACGCGGCATCTCCGCCCGGCCATTCACCCGCCACACCGTCTCGCCGTCGTCGAAGCGCAGGTTGCCGCACACGGTCGCCGCGCCGAAATCCACCGCCAGCCCGACCACGCCCCACACCTCGCAATAGTGATAGCAGTACACCTTGTCGAGCGCCACGCCCGAAAACTCCGCGCCGTGACCGTACACGCCGTTGGCCCCCAGGCTGGAATGCCCGCCGATCAGACAGTAGTCGCGCAGCTTCGCGCCCCGTCCAATCACGGCAGGCCCGCCCACAATGGCGCCATTGGTGATGCTGCCGCCTGCGTCCATCCACAGATCGCCCCGCACGACGACACGGTTGCCGATCACGCAGTTCTCACCCAACACGACGCGCCCTTCGATCTCGGCGCCGTCGTGGATGCGCGCCGACGCCGGGATCATGTCGCCTTCTGTCTGCCGGCGCATAGCCTCGATCACCTGATAGTTGGCCTCCAGAATGTGCCAGGGCTTGTCGAGGTCCACGCAATAACCGGCAGCCTCGACCGCCAGTACTGGCTGCCCCTCGTCCAGCGCCATCTGCAGCGACTGGGCCAACTCAGCCTCCGGCGGCGGCATCCCGCCCACCGGCACGCTGTGCATGACGCCCGGGTTGTCGCGCAGCAAGTCCACGGCATCGGCGCGCAACGCGTAGACGCCGCACAGCCGCAAGCTTCCGCCTCGACCGTGCCCTTCAACGCCTACAAGCTGTTCGCCCTCCGTATGCGCGACAAGCCAGTCCTGTGGACGCTCATTACCCAACGGCTGCACCAGCGCGGCGGCGAGAGGCCGCTCCTCCTCGAAGCGACGGATCAACTCCCGCAGGTTAGCCGGGTCGGTCACCACGTCCCCATGCACGACGAGAAAGTCCCCGCCAATGCCCTCAACGCCGTACAGCGCCGCGTCGGCCGTACCTGCCGGCGCGGGCTGGCGTACGAAGCGCACGTCGCCCGCGCAGCCGCGCAGCGCCGCCCGCACGGACGGCTCGCCCGCGCCCGTCACAACCGCGATCCGGTCTACGCCGATCTGCGCCAAGCTGTCGACGATGCGCCGCACCGCCGGCACATTGGCGATGGGAAATGCCGCTTTCTGCCGCACGACGTTGTACGGCCAAAACTTCGTCCCCGCGCCTGCCGCCAACACGACCGCGCTGCGCATCGTCGCCTCCTCCTACTCCGCTTCTCAGCCTGAGCGCGCTACGCCGATGGATACCGGCTCCATCCGCTCAATCTTGTCCATGTCCAGTTCGATCCCCAGACCCGGCGCACCCGGCACGGCGATTGTGCCCTTCTCCGGCCTGTAAACGGTCTTCTGCAGGCACTGCTTCACTTCCTGGTTGCGGATCAGATACTCCACATAGGGAACGGTCGTCGGGGATTGCGCCGCAGCGTTGTGCAGCGCCGGCAGCAGCGAATGGCCGTGGGCCACGACCGGCACCTCGAACGCCGAGGCAAGCGCACACACTTTGACCAGTTCGGAAATACCGCCCGTCCAGTCGGGATCGTTCTGCAGAAAGTCAACCGCTTCCTGTACCAACAGCTCCTTCGTCTGCCAGCGGGTGTAGACATGCTCGCCCGTCGCCACTGCCACGCCGCCGCGTTCGCGGATCTTGCGCAGCGCGCCCACCCGTTCCGGCGGGATCGGCTCCTCCAGCCACAGGGGCCTCAGCGGCGCCAGCCGTTGCGCCATCTCCAGCGCGTAGCTCGTGCTCCAGCCCATGAACGCATCGAACATGAGCGTGTAGTCCGGTCCTACCGTCTCGCGCACAGCCTGCGCCATCGCCAGGTTCTTCGCCATGCCCGCATCGCCATCGCCGGGGCCATAGCGGAAGAACCACTTCTGCGCGCTGTAACCCATATCCCGGTATTCCGCCGCCAGCGCCGCCGCGGCCTCAGGTTCGAGCGAGAAGCCCAACATGCTCGCATACGCCGGAACCCGTTCACGCGTCGGCCCGCCCAACAGCCGGTAGACAGGCTTGCCCCACGCCTTGCCCTTCAGATCCCACAGCGAGCAGTCCACCGCGCTCGACGCCGTGATCTGCGCGCCGGAGCGGCCATGCCGGTCCAGCCGCAACATCTGGTCATTGCGCTGCTCCGTCGCCAACGCATCCTGTCCAAGCAGAATCGGGCGCAGTTCATAGAGGATGAAATACGCCTGCTGCTCGTAGATGGGGCCGTATAGCCCGTTCACCCCCTCGTCCGTCTGCACTTCCACATAGAAGGCCGTCACCCTCTGCCCGGCGACGGGCGCAGCAGGCGCTTCCTGGCGGTTAAACTCCGGGTAGACGTCCGCCTGCTTCGCCTGCCGGTCGCCCGGCGGAAACTCCGGCCCGGCGTACCGTCCTGTCACCTCATATACGACGACATCGGAAATCCGCATGGGCGTCCTCTCCTACTGTGCTGCGCTGCCGTCTAGGACGGCGTTGACCTCTTCAAGTTCCTCCGCAGTCAGCTTCCAGCCGGCGCTCTTGGCATTGGCAACCACCTGCTCTACGCGCGTCGCGCCGGAGATCACCGAACTTACCTGGGGGTGCGCCAACAGCCAAGCGTGCGCCAGTTCGGCCATCGTGTGGTCGCGCGCTGTCGCCCACGCCGACAGCGCCTCCACCTTGTCGTAGTTGGCGTCCGTCATGTAGCGCTGCACATAGGGGTTGTCTTCCCCGCGCGACCCGGACGGCGCCGCCTTGCCGCGCTCGTACTTGCCGGTCAGGAATCCGCCCGCCAATGGGAAGTAGGGCAGCATCCCCACATTGAAAGCCTGGCAATACGGCAGCATCTCCCGCTCTTGCTCGCGCTCCAGCATGTGATAATGGTTCTGGATGCTGACAAACGGCGTCAACCCGCGGAAAATGGCCAGAGCGTTGGCGTTCGCCAGTTGCCACGCCGCGAAGTTCGACGCGCCGATGTAACGCACCTTGCCCTGGCGGATCAGGTCGTCCAGCGCGCGTAGCGTCTCCTCGATGGGCGTTTTTGTGTCCCAGCGATGAATCTGATAAAGGTCAATGTGGTCTGACTTGAGGCGGCGCAGGCTGGCATCTACGCCGTTCATGATGTGGTAGCGCGACGCGCCGGTATCGTTCGTGCCCTCGCCCGTGACGCCGAAAACCTTCGTCGCCAGCACGACCCGGTCCCATTTGCCTTGCAGAGCGATGCCCAGCGTCTCTTCCGAGCGGCCGCGGGTATACACGTCGGCTGTGTCGATCAAGTTCACGCCGAGGTCCAGCGCGGCGTCGATGATGTTGTTGACGCCCGCCTGGTCCACCTTGCCGCCGAACTGGTTCGTGCCGAGGCCAATGGCCGATACGCGTACGCCTGAATTGCCAAGTTGCCGAAACTCCATCAGTGTCATTTCTCCTTTTGCTATAGCTTGCCCAGAAATTGGAACACCGCGTCGGCGTTCCCCGGCAAGTCCTCGTGACCGAAATCCGGATAGACGCGCAGCGATTTGGGCGCCGTGATCTTGTTATAAGCCGCAAATTGCGTCGACGGCGGGCAGATCTTGTCCATCAGCCCGACGCTCATCATCACTTCGCCGCGAATTCTCGGCGCCAGGTACTGCACGTCTACGTACCCCAGTTTGGTAAAAGCCTCTCGTTCGTGCTGGTGCAGGGGGTCGAAGCGGCGGAAGTACTCCTCCAGTTCGACATACGCGTCGCGCGCCAACTCCAATTCCCACACGCGCTGATAGTCGCACAGAAACGGGTATACGGGCGCGGCGCGGCGGATGCGCGGCTCCAGCGCGGCGCAGGCTAGGGTTAACCCGCCGCCCTGGCTGGCGCCGGTCGCGCCCACCCGCTCCGCGTCGACGCCCGGCATCGCCATGACGATGCGAGCCAGTTGCGCCGTATCGAGGAAGATCTGGCGGTACAGCAGCTTATCCGGGCTGTCGTCCAGCCCGCGCACAATATGCCCGCGCAGCGTCCATCCCCGGACATGCCCGCTGTCCTCCGACAGGCCGCCCTGCCCGCGACAGTCCAGCGCTGCCACCGTATAGCCCAGCGCGGCGTAACCAAGCTTATCGCTCCAGTCGCCGGAACTGCCCGAATAGCCGTGAAACATCAGCACCGCGGGCCCCGGCTCCGTTCTGTTCACGGGCCGCAGCAGCTTGGCGTGCACGCGTGCGCCGCCTACGCCGGTGAAGTAAAGATGAATACACTCCGCGAAAGGCGTCTGGAAGTCCGCCAGCACAAGTTCCGCTTCCGTGCCCAGCGCGTGCATCTCAGCCAGGCTCCGCTCCCAGAATTCGTCGAAGTCATCGGGCCTGGGATTCGTCCCCTTGTACTCTGGTAATTGCTCAAAGGGCATGTCAAACAGCAGCGGCATCGTTATTACTCCTCCTCACGGGTATAGATAGTAAGCGCAGTTGACCGATCGCCTCAATGATCTTGGTACAACCGTAGGCGGCAGAACAATCTGATCGCCAAGCGCCTGTTATTCTGTAGAGAGCGTTAGCGAGCTGAGGAATCTCGTTGAACCACAGGTAGAGATGCCTCGCTCGATAACCATCCGGGTGCAACATGACAGGTTACCATCTAGCGATCAAGTTTGAGTGACGCGCTCTTTCTCCGGAACCGGGCGCGCCTCGCCGCCCAAGTGCATAAGCAGATAGAAGATTACGACATTCACGACCAGCAGCCCGAACACGATGACCATCGTCATCGACGGGCCGCGACGGTCGAAGAACTGACCAACCAGCCACGGAAAGGCCATCGCGCCCAGACTGGCGCCGACGAAGAACCAACGCGTCACGGACCCGGTCAGGGTCATGCGCCGCTCCGCCCACAGGATCACCGTCGGGAAGATCGACGCCATCGACAAGCCCAACCCAATGGCCCCCACCCAGAGGGCGAGGCTGGACTCCCGCCATACCAGGATGATGCCCACACTGAGTAAACAGCCTACCAGGTCGCCCAACAGAATCGTCCGCGGCCGGTAGCGGTTGGCAATCGGAATGGCCAGCACGCGCCCCGCGGTCAGCCCGCCCCAATACACCGAGGTGAGATAGCCCGCAGCCTGTGCGCTCGCTATGCCCAACGTAGTCGCATAGGTATAAATCCACCCGCCGAAGCTGACCTCCGCGCCGACGTAGATAAACATAAACAGCGCAATCATGCCTACGAGCGTCCAGTTGACCAACGACGCATCTTCGCCCTGGCTCTCGTGAATCGGACGCGGGCTGGCAAGGCGCGCCAGCCACAAGGCGACGGGCAAGATGATCAGCGCCAGAACCCAATACGGCCCCTTGATCCCGCCGGTCAATTCCATCACCTGCACCACGATGATCGGAGACAGAAACGCCCCCACCCCAAAGAAGAAGTGCAGCCCCTGCATATAAGGCCCCACCGCACTGCGATGCACCCACACGAGCAGCGCATTGCTGCCTACGTCTACCGAACCCTCGGCCAACCCCGCAATTGCCAAAACCGCCGCCAAAATCCACAACACCGGCAACAGCGGTACGGCGAACATCGCCACGGAGATCACCGCTACCGCCACAGCAAGCACCGAGTGGCCCGGCAGCATATCCAACGCCTTGCCGCCCAAGAGTGAGCCGAGCATATAGCCCGTAGAGCGCGCCAAGAACAAAAAGCTGATCTGGCTGATGGCGGAACCGGTCTGCTCGGCTAAGCCGGGCAGCGTCGGGCCGAGCGAGGCCGACATCAGCCCCAATGCCATGATCGCAGCGAAATACGCATAGGTGCTTGCCATCGGGCGCAAGGCCTTCGCAGGCCGCTCGCCGGCAACATTGCTTGGAAGAGTCAACGCATCGCTCCTAATTGTGTACCCTATACTGCAGATGAAAGATAAGGTATCGCCATCGGTCCGCTCTGTACATTACAAGCCGAGTTGTGGACCCGATGAACAGAAGCGAGGCGGCTGCCTACGTCGCCTCGCCATTTCGTGTGCGTTCCGGGCCTTTTGAGGCACGATCCATTTATTTATCTGGGCAATACGCGCTTCGGCATCTTGCAGATCATCGTGTATGCCGGATCGAAGACGTTGCCCAGGTCATACTCGACGCACTGCCCCATCAAAATGTGCGCCCCAACCGAATCCAGCCCGTAGCCCGCGTTGAGCCAGCGCAGCATCTCCGACGTGGCGTGCTGCACCGCTTGGTCCAACGGCCTGGCATTGCCCGCCGTAAAGATATACCCCCCATTTTCGCCGCGCGGCCACCGGCTGGGCACGCCTTTTAGCACCCACAACGTGAACTCCACCTCGAACGAGATCTCGACGCCAGTCCCGACGATCTCGCCGTCGCCTTGCAGGGCATGGCCGTCGCCGATGTGGAACAGCGCCCCCTCCACGAACACCGGCAGATACGCGGTGACGCCCACGCCGTAGCCGCGATAGTCCATATTGCCGCCATGCTGCCCGGACGTCGCCGTTGAGATGGCTTGCCCGTCTGCGGGCGCAACGCCGAAACAGCCGACCATCGGCTGCGCCGGCAGCGTCAGCCCGCCGATGCTTGTATCCGCCGGATCGATGAGCGTAACGGTCGCCGAGACATTGTCCACCTGCCAAATGGCGTAAGCCTTCGCTTCATCCGCCGGCCAAGGCAGAAATGGCACGTGCTCCGGCTCGACCACGTTGGGGGCCACCATCTTGCGCGACCAGCCGTGCGGCCGGTTCGGCGTCAGCTTATCGAACGTCACCGCTAGCGTATCGCCCGGCTCAGCACCGCGCACAAAGAATGGCCCGGTCATCGGGTTGCCCGGCGAGGTGACCTGGTCGCCGCTTGCGCCCTGCCCATGCGCATCCACCGTCGTCGTCACAACCGTGTCGCCGTCCTCCACAACCAGCGCCGGCGCGTGTGACCCTATCGTCGTGTAATAACGCGTTGGTTCAAAATGATGGACCGCCATCGCACTTCCTTTGCTCTCAACTTTGGCGTACTCGCTATCAACTCCGCAACACCGCAACCCAACCGACTGCCAACGCCTCTCTCAGGCAGGCTTAGGTTCCTCAAGCGAAGCTACATAGCGATACACGGCATAGAATAACAGCGCCTCGAATACCAAAACGATCAACGACAGCCACAACGTATCGTAGCTTAACTGCCACAATAGGGTATTGTCCGTGATTGGCCGGATAGTGTTCAATGCCGTGATGAAGACGAGGTAGAATCCCGCCATCCAAAACTCGCGCGACACGGCCAGAAGAAGTCCAAGCGCTTTGACCCAGATGCGCCGGCTGTACTTCATGATCATCAACCCGCCGGCAACGCAGGCGAAAACGCCAGCGCTTCCCAGGCCGACACGCCAAGCCGGATAATCCGCGAGGTTGGGGCTGACGCTATACGCATCCATGCGCGACAAGTAATAGGCCAATCGCAACAAAGCAAATGCCAAGGCGAACAGGAATATCTTGCTGTAGCTCGCCAGCGGCTTCTTATGTCGAACGACCTTATAGAGCAATATGCCGGCGAATACAGCCAGCGCAACCAGAAGGGTCTGCGGGTTGCTGTCAGCATAGGTGCTTAGCCACATGACCACCCAGGCATAATCGAAGGCATCCCACAGGGCGTCTCTCCATCTCCATCCCCAAGGGGAGCGTTCCGCAAGCGTTATGTCGAAACGTCCCCCGTCATGCGGGAAAAGGATGTATTTGTCCACGCCCAGATCGAGCGTATGCAGCTTATGATTGTAGAACAGGTCCCCCTCGCTGACGGAGGTCAGCCCGCGGATTGACAGGAAACTGTATTTCGCGCCGCCGTCAATCTTGACAGACAGTATCCCATTGACGTCCGATTCGCCTGTAATGGCGCGACGCCCGTCTTCCAGGAGCACGTCTGCGTTAACCCGATAGGGCTGCTCTTCCGACAGATGTATCCGCGGATCGCCCAGCATGAATATCTGCGGCGAGTCAAAAACGTACTTCGTCGCCATTCTGTTTTGGACTTGGGCGACAATCCCTAAGGAGAACTCGCGCCAAGAGGTCACTCCAGGTACAGCCAGCCCGTGTCTCATCGTGACCTCTGAATGCGGCGTATCGAGATAACCGAGGAATGCGGCCGCCCCCTTGTCCACAAAAGCGAGGGCGATCGAGCCCTCCACCCAGGGGCGGAACGGTCTGCACGTCGGGCTGTAGATGACGATCGGCTTCAACTCCGGAATGTGCTCGGCGCGCAACTGGTCGTCTTCTGTCCATTGGCCGTATTGCTCATTCCAAGACCAGTCTCTCGGTCCGGTGTGACGCGCGTAATAGAAGTAATCGGCCTGCCGCAGCGCATCAACCAGGTTCGCGCGGTTCAGCGGAAGCTTTCGGTTGGCGTCGCCGGATATGTCGAATATAGTCGGCTCATAAATATGCTGCAGAATCTCAACGTCTCCGCCGATATAGCTGACATTCGCCTTAGCTAAGTCTCTCCTTGCCCACAGTTGTTCCGCTTTCTCCGGCGTAGAGCCGCTAATAATGCCCACTGCCGGATAGTAACCCTCCTCCTTGTAAACTCGTCCGATGCCCAGCAGCCATTCAGCAGTGAGATTCTCCGGCGCGGCAACCAGGATGACATGCTTCGGGCGGAGTTCGAGCACGCCCGAGAACTCCTCAAACAGTTCCAGGCCTTCTACTTGGGCGATTTTTTCGGCAAGAGCGTAATACGGATCGGCCTTCTGCGCGACCACCACTGTGGTATCACGAACATCCTTTTGCCCCTCCTCTTCTTTTGGCAGCCAAGAACGCCACAGCCAGGCGACCGCGTTCACGCCGCCGCCGGTCAAGTTGATCGCCTTCTTCAGTTCGTACTGGCTGATGATCTCGTCTATGGGCTCGCGCGGGGGGATGTCGCCTGTGTAGTAGCGCCGCAGGGCCGGCAAGGCGCGGCTGTCGCCGAGTTGCCCTAACGCCCAGATGGCGTTATTCCTCTCTCTGAAGCCGTTGCCTTCGTCATCCAGCAATTTTACAAGCGCCGCAACGCAATCCCCGCCATAGGTCTTCGTAGCAATCTGGCATTGGCTGCGCACTTCATAGCCGATCCAGAAGGCGGAGACGGCAAAAAACAACAGAAAAACGCCCATGCCGATGGCAAGAGCGGAGACAATCCTAAACTTCATGGTCTTGCTGGCCATTGGATCGTCAAGCCGGCTGGAGAGTCGATAAGAGCAATCTCAACGACGCCAATCTCGCTTTGGCGAGGAGAGCCGAAGTGTACGGCTTATGGCAGAGCGCGACGGGCTGCACTGGTATTGCTAACACGCCCCACGCTCCGCGCTCAATCCGCCGCTATTCCGGCACGCCCGGCAACCCGTCAATGCTGCGTCGGTTGTATTTGGCCTGATACGCGCGCATGCTATCCGGCCCCTTTCGTTCCGCCCCGGCGATAAGCGTGTCGCGCTCGCTCTGGAACTCGTAGATCGGCACGCCAAAGCCGCACGAATCAGACACCCGTGTCACGTCGATGCGCACAATCGAACGCGTGCCGGGCAGTTCCGGCAGATGCGCCTGCAAGGCTGCGTATTCCGCATCGCCGGGAAAGACCGCCCGGCCCTTGCCATGCAGCCGGACGATCTTGGCCGGCCCCTCCAATGCGCAGAACATGACGACGATGCGGCCGTTCTCCTGAACATGAGCCACCGTCTCGACGCCGCTGCCCGTCAAATCCAGATAGGCGACCGTCTTGCCGCCCAGAATGGCGAACGAATCCAAGCCCTTAGGCGAGCAGTTCACCATGCCGTCCGCGGCAAGCGGCGCGGTCGCCACAAAAAACAGCTTCTGCCGGCCAATCCACTCCGCCAGCCCGCTGTCGATCTCATCGTACGTTTTGCCCATGATTCTTCTCCATTGATAGCCCGGCGGATCGAGGAAGGCGAACAACGCCAAACGTTTTCGTTCGGACCGTGTCCGCCAGCCCGCATCGCTATCGTAAGCGCGGCTTTCGCCAATGTCAAAACGGGGGAGACCGCCCATCACTGGGCAGCCTCCCCCGGCATGAACGCCTCAGAAAGAGTATCGGGCCAATTCTCTAGGGCGGACGTCAGCGTCCTACGCCTAACCCGCCTTCACCTTGATCGTGCGCGCCTTCGCAGGTTCGGCCTTAGGCAGCATCAACTTCAGCACGCCGTCGCGCAGGCTGGCCTCGATCTTCGTCTGGTCGATCTGATCAGACAGGGTGAACCGTCGCGTGTAGTCGCCGCTCTCATATTCGGCGTAGACCAATTCGTAGCCATCCAGGTCCGACGATTCCGCATAGGCGGTGATCGTCAGCACATTCTTCTCCAACGTGATCTCGATTGATTCCTCGTCCACGCCCGGCATATCCGCCAGGACGACGATGGTGTCATCTGTCTCATATATATCCGACCGGGGAATATAGGCGCGGCGCTCACGCGTGCGCTCCGTCCCTTCCACAATCGGGGCTTCCTCTTTTTGCGCTTCCAGCGTCGGCACCTCGTTTACCATGATGTCAGTCCTCCTATACGTTCGGCGCTCGTGTTTATGCAGCTCGAACAGTGATCTTGCGTGGTTTGTCAGCTTCCGCGCGCGGCAATGTGACCCTCAGAATGCCCTTGTCATATGCGGCTTCGACCTTGTCTGCGTCGACGCGGAACGGCAGTTCAATTGAGCGGCTAAATCGGCCGCCCCCCCGTTCGCGCCGATGGTAGCGCACGCCGCCCTCGAGATCTTCCGGCTTGCGCTCGCCGCTCAGGGTCAGCGTCTCGCCCACCACGGAAATGTCAATCTCGTCCGCTGAAACGCCCGGCACCTCAGCCGTTATCACCGCTGTGTCGTCGCCGGTCCAGACGTTCATAGCCGGAAAACTGGCCGGCGTCACCACGCGGCTGCCCAGGCCGCCCACCAACTGGTTCATATCGCGCTGAAGTCTTTCCATCTCCCGCCAGAGCGACGGTCGCAAATATCGGCGATACATCTCCGCATCTCCTTATTCGTCATTGAATCCGAGCAGTCGGCATACTCTTGCCTTCGTTGCACATAGCGTACCACGCCCGCGTTAGCACGAAATTGACAAAACATTAGCGCCAAGTTGATGGAATATATGACAAGCGTTAGCGCTGACCTGCGTGATGTGCCTATGTCCCTCGCGGTTTCATTTCATATTGGGGGCGCGCCACCGTTACTCTGAGCCGTGACACGGCGAGGGGTCTCCATTTCCACCTGAAGGCGCCTCGTCTAGGCTCAGCATGACAACTCGCCCCCGGTAAAACATGGACCCTCTCTGGCCGGTTATTAGCCGCCGCACAGGCGCGGTGGTAGAATGCACAGGATAAAGGCACGCCTAGCTCGCCCAGGCAGAGTAACCTCCGCCAGGCTTATGATGTCGATACTTCTGCTCTATCCATCGATGCCCGTGGCTTCGGCTGCGTTCCAAACCGGCATCACACATCAACCATTTATACGAAACACCCAAATACCACGGAGGTAGCCGCTATGTACCTAACCCGACACAATACGCCAGACGGCCCGCGCTGGGCAGCCAACGGACGGTTCTTGCCCGCCGGCCTCCAATTCAGCGCGCTGCTCACTCTGCCCGCTTCCACGTTGCCGGCGCTGCTTTTCGCATTGGAGGCTCTGGGGTCTATCGCCGAGGGCGCTTTGCTTGCCCCGATCGAGCATGGCGCAGAAGTGTGGGGCAGCGGCGTTACCTACCTGCGCAGCCGCGACGCGCGCAAGGCCGAATCCGCCACAGCCGACGTCTATCAGAAGGTCTATGAAGCGGAACGGCCGGAAATCTTCTTCAAGGCCCCGGGGTGGCGCGTCTCCGGGCCGGGCGTCCCTGTGCGCATCCGCAAGGACACGGGCTGGAACGTGCCCGAACCCGAACTGACGCTGGTCATCAACACCCACAACGAAATCGTTGGCTACACAGTGGGCAACGACATGTCCTCACGAGATATCGAAGGCCAGAACCCGCTCTATTTGCCGCAGGCCAAGACCTACGACGGCTCCTGCGCTCTTGGCCCCGGCATCCGCATCATGCAGCCGGAAGAGATGGCCGACTTGACGATCGGCTTGAAGATTGAACGCGATAACCAGACTGTCTTCGAGGGCGAAACTTCCACCGCGCAGATGAAACGCTCCTTCACGGAGTTGGCGGGTTATCTGTGCCGCGAACTGAGCTTCCCTCAAGGCGCTTACCTCATGACCGGCACTGGCATCGTTCCGCCGGACGACTTCACTCTGCACGTTGGCGACGTGATCTCCATCACCATCGGCGGAGATACGCTGCAAAACGCCGTCGCCCAATAGACGTTAGTCCGGAGGAATGAGTTGAGCGCAGAAAAGGTGTCAGGGCCTTACGTCATCTCCATCGATATCGGCACGTCCTCGACGCGCGCCATCTTGTACGACTCGGCCGCGCGCGTGGTCGATGGCTGCGTCGCCCAGCGCGCCAACCGCCAGATCACAACGGCTGACGGCGGCGCAGTCTTCGAGGCCGAAGCCCTCTTCACCGGCGTCGTCGAAACCATCGACCAGGTTCTGCACAGCGCAGGGCCGCGCGCTAACCAAATCGGCGCCGTCGCTATGGACACCCTGGTCGGGAACGTGATGGGCATTGACAGTGCAGGCCGGCCAATCACGCCGGTCTTCACCTACGCCGACACCCGCAACGCCGCCGCCGCACAAGAATTGCGACGCGAGCTAGGCCAGGAGGGCATGGACGCGGCGCATGACCGGACCGGATGCCTCGTCCATACGTCCTACTTGCCCGCCCGCTTTCGTTGGCTGGCGCGCACCATGCCCGATCAGCTCGCCGCAGCCGAGCGCTGGGCAAGCATCGGCGAATACGTGCTCTTCCGCTTCCTGGGCGAATGGAAGGCAAGCTACAGCGTGGCTTCGTGGAGCGGTCTGCTTAACCGGCGCTCGCTCACCTGGGACCAGGCTTGGCTGGAGCGGCTGCCGCCCGAAAGCCAACTGCTCTCCCCGCTGGGCGATCTAGACGCCCCGCTCAGCGGATTGCGCGGCGAATGGGCAGAGCGTTGGCCGGCGCTGGCGAGGGCGCCCTGGCTGCCGGCAATCGGCGACGGCGCCGCGGCCAACGTGGGCAGCGGCTGCGACACACCCGAACGCATCGCGCTCACTGTGGGCTCGACCGCAGCCATGCGCGTGGTCGTACCTCCCGATCTGGAGCGCGTGCCGCCTGGCTTGTGGCTCTACCGCGTAGACGCGCAGCGCGCGTTGCTAGGCGGCGCCACCACCGAAGGCGGCAATCTCTTCGGCTGGCTGCGCGACGTCCTCAAACTGCCGCCTCCCGATGAGTTGGAGCGAACACTGGCGGACAAGCCGGCGGACGGGCACGGACTGACCGTGCTGCCCTTCATCGCCGGTGAACGCGCGCCCGGCTGGCGCGAAGACGCACGCGCCGTTATCCACGGGCTGAACCTGCATACGCAGCCCGCGGATATCGTTCAGGCGTGCATAGAAGCCATCGCCTATCGTTTTGCCGTCATCTATGACCGCATCCTGCCCAACCTGCCCGCAGGCGCACACCAGATTATCGCCAGCGGCGGCGGGCTGCTCAGTTCTCCTGCATGGATGCAGATCTTTGCCGACGTGTTGGGCGAGCCGTTGCTGACTCTCGGAGAGAAGGAGATTACCAGTCGCGGGCCGGCGCTACTTGCCCTCGAACAACTCGGCGTCATCGACAAACCGTCTGATCTGCCGCCCGTCACCGGCGACGTGTTCGAGCCTGACCGGGCGCGCCACACCATCTACCGCACTGCTGTACAGCGCCAAGCCGAACTCTACGATACGCTCCTCGCATAGACCGCGGACCGGCGGGATGTTGCGTAGCACACGCGACATCCCGCCGACATCCTGGCATGTCGCTACGTCAGAGCCTTATTCAACCCGCGCACCTTGAACGACAACATGATTAGCGTGATGCCGAAGGCGATCGCGTAGATCGCGATCACCCAGATCACTGCAAGCGCGCCGGCCCCAGGCCGTATAAATGCGAAAACGCCGAACAGGATCGAGAGCAACCCGCTCAGGATCAGCCAGAACTCCCCGCTGATCTCCTTGCGCAACTGGATAGCGGATACCACCTCGAACACGCCGGTTACGATGGCCCACGCCGCAATCCAGAAAAGCAGCGCAATAGCGGAAATCCCCGGCCAGACCATCACCAAGATGCCCAAGAGGATGCCGGCCACGCCTTCCAGCGCCGTCGCCCACCAATACTGCGCCTCCCCGCGATGAGCAAATGCGGCGAACAGCGCGCCTACGCCGTCGACAATGGCGAACGCCCCAAACATGATGATCAGAGCCCCGATCGTGAGGCCCGGCCACACCATAGCTGCCAGCCCAAAGAGTATGGCGGCTATGCCGCGCACAAGCAACACCCACCACTTGCCCGTCACCATCTTCAACATGCGACATACCCCTTTCTCATTACGGTTATGACAATTGAATAATCAAAGACCTTCACCGGGCCTAGATGTACACGCAGCGACGCGCCTCATCTGCGAACGCGGTGATAAGGTTCAAATCCGCATCGAAAAAATGGTCGGATGGGCTGAGAATGTAGCCGCCCCTAGGCCCTGCCTCCTCAAAACAACGGCGAACCTCGGCGCGGGTCTCCTCCTCCGTACAGCCGAGCAGGAAATGGAACTGGTCGAAGCCGCCGATCATACAGACCTTGTCGCCAACGCGCGCCTTCGCCTCGGCCAACCGCGTATCGCCGCCCATATTGGCGGGCGTAAACGTCTCCATCGCATCCGGGTTAAGGCCGGCGATCCGCTCCAGGAACGGCATCATGCCGCCGCACGTGTGGTAGACGATACGCTGCCCCATTGCGTGCGCCAGGTCGATCAACTGACAGTCGTAAGGGGCCACGAACTCATCGAAGATCTTGGGCGAAATCACCGTGGACGATGCGTCGCCGCCGCCCAACTCAAGCAGGTCGAAACGCACGCCCTTGAGCGAGCGCAGATACGTCTTTTTGCGTTCGCCGACGACCTGGATCAATTCATGCACCCAGGCCGAATCGTCGAATGTCTCGTAGATAAGCCGCTCCGTTCCGACTAGGCAGCAGGCGTCCTGCCAGCACCCCGGCTGGCCGTAAATGTCAAAAGGTATGACGACCCCGCGAATCAGTCCACGCTCGCCGAAAGCATCAGCCAGCCGGTTGATGGCCTCAGCATCGCAGATCGGATGCGGCGCATAGGCGGCTATCAGATCAATATCGCGCTTCTCTTTTACCAAGAACTCGGCAACCCACGAGGTGTACTCATTCGACTGGACTACCATACTCAGCGCGCCCTTAGGCGTATCGATCCGATAGCGCACCGTGTCAAACTGAGGATCCTCGAGTTCCTCCGTCGAGATGCGCCACTCGTCGGAGACGACGCGCCGGCCACTTAGGAATCCGGGCGTCACGTCCGTCGGATCGGAGAACTGGCCTCGCTCTGCGTCCGGGCGGCATATCGTCGTCCACAGCCAGGCGTCTAGTTCGAAAAAATCAAAGAACTCCTGGTCCGTCACACCGTTCATATAGGTATCGAGGAAATACTGCATTACGTGATGGGTTGTAACCGGCAAGCGGTCCGGAACGCCGCGCGTCAGAGCCGTCAGCATGCGCCGCCGCGGAGTCATGGCCATAGTTGGGTTCCTTTCGCGTGGGGAAATGCAGCGAATGGTTGAAGACCGCCCTAGACAGGCAATAGAGATATGGCGCGCTCCGGCTGCGCTGTCGCAATCGGGCATAGTATTGGCGGTGAACGGTGCGCTGCTTCAATCATATATCATCCGGACGACGAAAACAACCTGCCCACGAGAATTTCGCAACGCCCCCAGCGCCCCTGCAACGTTTTGAATCGCAGCGAAGCCGCTGCTATACTGTGACGAGACCTTCCTCACGGCGCGACGTCCCTCTCGCACCTCCACGGGGATGTTTCCGGCGCCATGACCGCCGGCAAACAGCCGGACGCGCACCGGCTTCTGTTCACCACGAAAGAGGCATTGACAATGGCACAACCCACGACCCTCAACCTCCCCGAAGACCGCTACTTCGACCCGGAGCCCGCGCAAAAGAAGATTGCTCTCGAACTCTACCGCCAGACAGCCAATCTGCCCCTGATCTGTCCGCATGGGCACGTGGACCCGCGCGTCTTTGCAGACCCGGATTACCCCTTCGGCTCCCCGGCGGATCTCTTCATCATACCGGATCACTATGTGTTTCGCATGCTCTACTCACAAGGCATCCGCCTGGAACAACTCGGCATCCCGACCAAAGACGGCACGCCCGTAGAGACCGACCATCGCCGCATCTGGCAAATCTTCGCCGATCACTACTACCTCTTCCACGGCACGCCGACCGGCATGTGGCTCAACGACGAACTCGCCGCAGTCTTCGGCATCAAACACAAGCTCTCCTCCGAGACGGCCCAGGCGATCTACGACGAGATCGAAGAGAAACTGACGCAGCCCGATTTCCGTCCGCGAGCGCTGTACGAGCGCTTCAACATCGAGACGCTCACCACAACCGACCCCGCCACGTCTACGCTGGACCACCATCAGGCGATCCGCGACTCGGGTTGGACAGGACGAATACTGCCTACCTTCCGGCCGGATGCCGTCGTACACATTGATACGCCGGGCTGGAACGACCACATCGATCGGCTGAGCGAGGTCTCCGGCATCGACGCAGGCGACTACGCCGGTTACATCCAGGCGCTAGAGCAGCGCCGCGAAGCCTTCAAGCGCATGGGCGCGACCGCCACCGACCACGGCCCCACCAGCCCGCAGACACTGCGTCTGTCCCAAGACGAGGCGCAGGCCATCTTCGCGCGGGCGCGCCGCGGCGAGACAGCCGCAGACGACGCCGCGCGCTTCACCGCGCACATGCTGACCGAAATGGCGCGCATGAGTGCAGAGGACGGGCTGGTCATGCAGTTGCATCCCGGCGCGCTGCGCAACCACAACCCGAGCATATACGCCCGCTTCGGCGCAGATATGGGCGCCGACATTCCCCTGGCGACCGAGTACACGCGCAATTTGCAGCCGTTGCTAAACCTGTTTGGCAACAACCCCAACTTCACGCTTATTCTCTTCACCGTAGACGAGACCACGTTCTCGCGCGAGCTTGCCCCGCTGGCAGGCCACTACCCCGCGGTCAAGCTTGGGCCGCCGTGGTGGTTCTTCGACAGTTGGAACGGCATGACGCGCTACCGCCAGGCTGTAAGCGAGACGGCCGGCCTCTATAACACGGCGGGCTTCAACGACGACACGCGAGCCTACGCCTCGATCCCGGCTAGGCACGATCTGGCGCGCCGCGTCGACGCCAACTGGTTGGCGAATCTTGTCGTACGCAGCGTGATCGACATGGAAGACGCCGCAGAGATGGCGCATGCCGCAGCCTACGATCTTGCCAAAAAAGCCTATAAGCTCGGCTAGCCGGCTATGACGCCACAAGGCCGATCTCCCCAATAGACAGACCAGCGACCCTGCATAGCGTGGCGAGGCGACTCCCACAGAAAGCGATTCCAACAGCCATGGCGAACACAGAGCGGTTGACAGTACAGGACGAGTCGGTCGTCACGATGGAGTATCGCGTGACTCTCGACAACGGCGAGATTGTCGAAGCCAGCGACGAAGACGGTCCTATGCAGTTCATTCAGGGACGCGGCCATGTCTACCCAGCCATCGAAGCGGCTATCATCGGCCTCGCGCCCGGCGATGAGAAGAGCCTAGCGTTGCCGCCTGAAGAAGCCTTCGGCGAATATGACCCGGACGCGACAGAGTTGATCCCCCTCGACCTCTTCCCAGAAGACATGGAACTGATCGAGGGCGATGAGGTGGAGTTGTACGACGAAGAGGCGGACGAAACCATCGAGGCCGTCATCGTCGAATTGCAGGACGACTATGCGCTCGTGGACCTAAACCACCCATTGGCAGGAGAGACGCTGCAGATCTGGGTGAAGATCATCGACGTGCGCCCAGCCACGCCCGATGAGTTGGAGCACGATCACGTCCACGGCGATCACGGCCACGAGGGCCACGGTCACGACGGCCACGAGCATTAGGGCCGAACGCGCACCGTCATCCGCCAGCCAATCGCTTATGATGCGCCTGGGTTCTGCGCCTGATTGCAGCAAAGGCGGAGGAGGGACGTCAAAAGCCGATTTGACGCTCACCGCAATTCCGGTGTAGACTCGACTGCACAGACGTTGTCACTCGCTCCAAATCCATCAATTTGCCCTGCCGTCCCGGGCAGCAGCGCGGCGTCGTCAACCGGTCGCCGCATTGCTGGAGACGAATGCAGCGTCATACGTTGGCATGTTCCAAAAGCATTAGGAGGCGAAAAGGATGGCAGCTCGGGAGACCGGAACGGTCAAGTGGTTTAACGATCAGAAGGGCTTTGGTTTTATCGCCCGCAACAACGGCGAAAAGGATGTCTTTGTCCACCACTCGGCCATTCTGGGGCAGGGGTACAAGACCTTGAAAGAGGGAGAACGCGTCGAATTCGAAGTGACGGAAGGCCAAAAAGGGCCGGCTGCCGCCAACGTGCAGCGCCTGGATGCCTGACGCTCAACCGTCCATACCGCAACGACAAAGGGGGGATCCGGTTGAACAGGATCTCCCCTTTTTGTCGCCTCGTTTATGAGAATGGAACCGGAGGCTCAGGCCTTCTTCTTCAGAACCGGCAGCCCATTCTTGCTCTCGGATACCTCATAGCCCGCGGGGACGGCATCCAGGGCGCCCTCTTTGGCTTCCTTCGCAAAGAAGTAGATCGTCTGCTGACTGCCGTTCTTCAGCGTCGTTTGTTTATGATGCAGAATGTACGTCTTGCCCTTGGAATTGGTGTAGCTGAAAGCCATTTAGTGCCTCCTTCAGGATTGTTTGCTTTCCAAACAGATCGTGCAAAACAGCGTATCCGAGCAACTGGAGAATACCGCTCCGCATATGACATCACTCCAGAGAAACTGCTTCGGGCGCGTATTGTAACACCAGTGTACCAAATTCTGTCAACCGTGTACCGCCTGAAATCAGACGGTTGCCATACGGCTTCAGGAGAGAAACGGCTGTGGAACGCGCGAGTACAATACTCCTATATCGCTAAAAGGCCAATCCCCAATTTTACTGGAAGCGCCGCAACACAAACGCAACACAAATCGCTATCCGAGCCGGCCGTCCCCCTCGGCCTCACCTTGCAAGGAGGAATTGACCGTGCAACTTGGACAGATTCAGTTTGGCGCTGCATTCCGCATCATGCTCAAAACCGCGCCGATCATGCTGCTGCGCCTCGGCCTGTATTTGGCTTTCTGGGTAGTCTCGATCATCTATTTCGCCGCCGTCGCCGGAATCGGATATGTCTTGTCGCAAGTCTGGCCGGCGGCCGGTGTGATAGCCGTCATCGTCGCCATCGTGGCGCTGATCCCCCTCTACAGGCTTGCCAACCGCTACGTATTCTACCTGGTCAAAGCCGCACAACTCGCCGTTGTCGTACAAATCCTCGAAAACGGAGAACTGCCGCAGGGCGTTAGCCAGTTCGCCTTCGGCAAAGACCGCATCGCAGAACGCTTCGGCGAGGTCAGCGTCATGTTTGTGGTCGATGCGCTCATCGATGGTGTGATTCGCGGCTTCAGCGGCATGTTGACTGCCGCCTTATCGTGGATCCCCGGCGGCATCGGCAAAACCATCTCCGACGTGACGACGCGCATCGTACACTACGCCGGCAACTACGTGGACGAAGCCGTCCTGGCGCGCGCCTTCTGGCGCAAAGACGAAAGCGTCTGGCAGTCTGCCCGCGAGGGCCTAGTGCTCTACGGCATGGTGTGGAAGCCGCTGCTAATGAACGCCGTTGCGCTGATGCTGTTGAGCTACGTACCCTTCATCCTGGTCGTCGTTCTCCTCTCCGCGCCGGCCGGACTGCTGCTAGGCGCCATCTCCCAGCCGCTCGGCGCTCTTTCCATCGTGATCGTGGTCGTCCTAGCGCTGCTGGTCAAAGTGGCGATAGGCGACTCCTTCGCCATGATAGCCATGGTCGCCGCCTACTACCATTCCACGCGCGGCCTCACGCCTGACCCGGCGATGGAAGCGCGTCTTACATCGATCAGCAACAAATTCGGCGAGATCCGCGACCGCGCGCTGGCAACACGCCAGCCATCTTCCGGGCTGCCGGCGGCAGGAGATCCATTCGTTTCGGAATAAAGGCCAGGCAGTTACCGGGTACAAGAAGAACGTTAAGGGGACCGGCGGAGCATGCCGGTCCCCTTGCTTACGCCTGACGGCATCAATCCTTCAAGAACAACTCAACCACCGGAACCGTTACGTCGGGCTTCTGTACCGGCAGATCGAGCGTTAGCACGTCAGCCCCAATGCCGCCCATCGTCGTATTCTGCGCCGGTTGCCTGGGATCGATGGAGCGCATCAGAATTTCCGACGCATCGTTGAGCAACTGAGCATACTCCACGCGTTGCGCCAAACCGGACAGATGCACATGGCCGAACGGCCAATCAAATAGATGCAGATAGAGTCGCTTGCCGTTCTGCGTATAGCGGCAGTCCGGCGGCGGCGTATACTCGCTCGACCCGCAGCCGTAGATCGACCGCCCATGCAGCCGCATCCACTCGCCGATGTCGTTCAGACGCTCAATCGCCTTCGGCTCGAACTCGCCGCGCGCATTCGGCCCTACGTTGAGCAGCAGATTGCCGTCTTTAGACACGGTGTCGATCAGCATCTTGATCAACATCTCGCTCGACTTCCAGTCGAGGTTATCGCGGTGATAACCCCAACTGCCATTAAGCGTTTGGCACGCTTCCCACATCACCGGCTTCCCGTCCACCATTACGCGACCGACCGGCTGATACTGCTCCGGCGTGCGGAAGTCGGCGCCGATTTCCACGCGATCGTTGACCAGGATATCCGGCTGTAGCTCACGCACCATCGCCAGCAGTTTCTCAGCCTGCCAATCATCCTTGCCCTTGCCCTTTGACCACCCCCAGTCGCGCTGCGAATACGAGAAATCGAACCACATCACATCGATCTTGCCAAAGCGCGTCAGCAACTCGCGCGTCTGCCCGTGAAGATACTCGACATACTTACGGATGTCGCGATCCTTAGCCGCCTCGCGAAAGGCTAGGTTCTCGCGCATGGGGTGCAGCCCGTCGACTGGAAATTCAGGGTGATGCCAGTCGATCACCGAGTGGTAGAAACCCGCCTTCAGCCCCTCGCTGCGGAAGGCTTGCACCAACGGCGCGATCAAATCGCGCTTGGCGGGCGTATTCGTCGCCTTGTAGTCGGTCAGCGCGCTGTCCCATAGACAAAAGCCGTCATGGTGCTTGGTCGTAACCACGAAATACTTCATGCCGGCGCGCCGCGCAGCCTGCGCCCAAATGGACGGGTCGTACAGGTCTGGGTCGAAATGGTCGAAATATCTCTGATAGTCTTCGTCAGAAATCTGTTCGCGGTTCTTGATCCATTCGTGGCGGGCAGGCAACGAGTATACGCCCCAGTGGATGAACATGCCCAAACGGTCGTGGACAAACCAATCGCTCTTTGCCATGTCAAGGCTCCTGTCAAGTATTTGTGTTCAGGCGTACTCAGCTAAACAATTGGGAAAAACGACGCCTGGCATCTGCGGGCAGCGAAGCGTCCGCATCTAGGGCGTTGCGGGCCAGTTCGAGGTTGATGGCCGGCAGTTCACCTTGCCAGCAGCGATGGGCCAAGGGCAGTATCAAGCCGCGCAGCAGTTCAATCTCATGGCCGGTGAGTCGCTGGCGTACCAAGATCAGGCGTTCCGCTAGATCGGGAGCCAGTATTGAGGCGGAGAAGCGTTCCAGTGTCGCCCTAAAGCCGCTTTCCCAATCGATCTGTGGGTCATAAGCCTGGTCAGGAGCGGCCAGGTCGATGTGCGTTACGTGTGGGTCTGCGCCGTCCGCCACCGTCATTATCGCAACGGTCTGCCGCAATTGCCGTGTAACTTCATTGCCCGACGCCACTGCGCCTGGATTCACCAGCAACACGCCATCCATGCGCCGCACAAGCGGAATATGCCAGTGGCCGAACACAGCAATCTGTGCGCCCGCTGCCCGCGCCTGCGCCGCAATCCGCGCCAGTTTCGGTTCAAACGCATCGCCGGCGCGCGAGGCGGCCTCTTCGGCGCGATCTTCGAAATGGCCGTGCCACAACAGCATGCGCCGGCCTGCTGCCGACAGGACCAGTTGATAGGGCAACGTATGCCTTGCCTCGTCGGAGTCATCGTTGCCGAACACCCCCCCAGCAGGAGCGACCGCGCCCAACTCGTCCAATACCGCCAGTTCACCGATATCGCCGGCATGAAGAATTAGGTCGGCGCCGGTTAGCGCGCCGAACAGCGCCGGGGGCAATTTCTGGCAGCGCTGCGGCACATGAGTGTCCGACACAAGTCCGATTCGCATGCCATTCGTCCTCTCTGCGCTTATCCTACACAGGCTCAGTCGCTTTCACGCTGGCATTACAGTAGGGACAAACGGCCGCGTTCGCGCTCGTCCAGCGCACGGTGGACGCGTCGAGCGGCCCGCCGCAGTTTGGACACGTTTGCGGCAAATGCGCCGCGCGCTGGGTTTCAATCACCGCCTGCTCCTGGCGGCGACTCACATATAGTTGAAGCCCTGCCTGGACGAGGCCGCTGATAGCAACCAGCACGAGGATGCCCGGCCACAGCCACCCTTGCCAGAAGAGGATTGCCAAGCCGATCAGCCACACCGCCGACTGCACCTGTTTCCAGGGTACCGGCAGTTCTTCGCCATTGTCACTGGATTGATTGTCACTTGATTGCTCGTCAGTCATACACATACCTCGCTTTGTTGGGAGATCTGCGCTGCGGTTGTTGCCCGAACAGAATCATAACAGGCGATTATCGCCGCTTCAAGAAAGCCCGCGGCGAGTTGCATCTTTGGGGTGCGCTTACGTTCCGCGCAGCCGCAGCCCGGCAGCCGCATATACATCATCGATGACGCGCATGTTGGCGAGCGCATCCGCGGGGCCGGTCAGCGGCGCAACGCCCGTCTGCACAGCGTCAGCAAACGCTTCTAGCTGATGCGCATAGGTCGTCTGGCCTAACACGCGCTCCCAGCGGATGCCCTCTGCGGTTCGCACCCAGATCCAATGCAAGAGGTGCGGCAAGACCGGGTTGACCACGCGCAGTACGCCGCGTTCGCCGGCGACAATGGCCTGCACGTCCAGCAGTTTGCGTGCAAACAGAGAACACTCCATGCGCCCGGTAACGCCCCCCGGAAAGCGCAACGCTGCGACCACTCGCCGGTCCACTTGCGCCGAGCGCAAGTACGCTTGCGCCGACACAACCTCAGGCTCTGCACCGGCCAGGAAACGGGCGATATGGATGGCATAGCAGCCCGCGTCCATCAATGCGCCGCCCGCCAAGTCGTACCGGAAACGAATGTCGTGCCGGCGCAACAGCGGTAGGCAGACGCGCGATTCTATGTGTCTCACCGCGCCCAACTCGCCGCCGGTAAGGATCGCCTTCATGCGCTCCGCCAGGGGATGGTAGCGGTAGTGAAAAGCCTCCATCAACACGAGCCCCGCCTGCTCCGCGGCTTGGACCATCTGTGCGGCCTCGGCGGCATTAGCTGCGAGCGGCTTCTCGCACAGTACATGCTTGCCTGCCGCCAACGCAGCCAGCGTCCATCCATGATGCAGACTGTTGGGCAGCGGGATATACACCGCGTCGATATTCGGGTCGGCGATCACGTCCGCATATGTAGCGTGTGTGAGCGGAATGCCGTAGGCCGCCGCAAAGCGCCGCGCCCGCGCCGGGTCGCGCGCGGCAATCGTCGCGACCACAACGCCCTGAACGGTGCGGGCGGGATAGATGAGCGCGGCCGGAACGATGCGGGCCGCGCCCAAGACGCCTATGCGGATGGGGGGCGCAGACGCGGTCAACACTCTCACCTGAAAGAGAACCGGATGTTAAGCCCGTTCCGGCGCTCTGCCGAAGCGATCCTATCGCTTAGTCGTCGAGAATGCCCGGCATAAGACCCAACGGGAAGGCTGCCGGACGCGCGCATGAACTATTGAGCTTGACGTGCCGGTCCTCCGCCGATGCGACATGAATGGCTTCCATGATTTCCAACACATGGAAAGCCATCTCGCCGTTGGCGCGGTGGTTCCGGCCGCTGCGCAGACCGTGAGCCATGTCCGCCACGCCCAGGCCGCGGCTGTTGGTCGCGTAGTTATAAGCCAGCGGGATCTCCTGCCATTCCGCTGCGCCGGCGCGGCGCACTTTCACCGGCCCCCCGAAGGTATTGGGGTCTGGCACGCTAAGCGATCCTTGCGTCCCGTATATCTCAATGAACGGCAGTTGCGCCGCCCACACGTCGAAGCTCGTAATAATATTGCCGATCGCGCCGCTGGCGAAGTCGAGTACGCCGGCCACATGAGTGGGAACTTCGACCTTAACCTTCTTGCCGTACTTCTTCTCGCTCGTGATCGTCCGCTCGGCGAAGGTGATGCGTGCAGAGCCGGTCACGCGCGATACCGGCCCGAGCATCGAGACGAGCGCCGTCAGATAATATGGCCCCATATCAAACATCGGGCCGCCACCCGCCTGGTAGTAGAACTCCGGATCGGGATGCCAACTTTCGTGACCGTGGTTGGTCATATACGCCGTGGCTGCAATCGG
Source organism: uncultured Caldilineaceae bacterium (assembly GCA_964467575.1). Taxonomy (GTDB): domain Bacteria; phylum Chloroflexota; class Anaerolineae; order Caldilineales; family Caldilineaceae; genus JASGTU01. The sequence continues at coordinate 81,656 of CAYXRG010000005.1, forward strand.
CTCCCCGATCCAGCCGTCATCGATCAACTTACGGCAGGTTTGCAAACCCGCGCCCAGGAAAGTGTCGGGCGCACAGCCTACGCGTACGCCTTTTAGCTGCGCCCGCTCCAATATGGCGCGGCCGTCACGCGTGTTCAGAGCAAGCGGCTTCTCGCTGTAGACCGACTTGCCGCTGTCTACTGCGGCCAGACTGACCTCGGCATGCGCGCCTGGTGTTGTCAGGTTGATCACGATGTCGATCGACGGATCGGCCAGCAATTCAGCCGTCGTCATCGCCCGCAAGCCGTGTTCGCTCGCCGCCGCCGCCGCCCGCTCCCGAATCAAATCGGCGCAAGCAACGATATCCAGGATCGGAAATACTTTCTTAGACCGGAAATAGATGCCACTGATGTTGCCACACCCGATAACGCCGACTTTAGCCATTTTGTCCTCGATTTGTCTGGCGGATACCCGGAATAGATAGGCCCAAAGCGCACAAACGCAAGCTTAGGCTGCTGCCGCGCCGCTTGCGTCAAGTTCCTCTGCAAACTCCTGAGCGGTGACGATCTGGCCATCGCGCAGGTGCAGCACCTCATCCACATAGTCATCGACTAGGCTGTCATGCGTCGCCATAAGCATCGTCACGTTCTGTTCGCGCACGATGTTGCCGAAAAGCGCGAGCATCTCGCGGCCAGTCTTACTGTCCAACTCGCCCGTCGGCTCGTCCGCCAGGATCAGACGCGGGCTGTTGGCCAAAGCGCGCGCCACGGCCACGCGCTGCTGTTGGCCGCCCGACATCTCGTATGGCCGGTGGTCCGCCCATTTGGTCAGCCCCACCAGTTCGAGGCATTCCAGCGTGCGCCTGCGCCGCTCCTTCGGATCAGCCCCGATCATACGCAACATCAGTTCGACGTTTTCGTAAGCCGAAAGCGCCGGCAGCAAGCCCAACGACTGAAAGATGAAGCCTACCTGATGGCGTCGCCACCGCGTGAGCCGGCGTTCATTCCAGGCCCCAATCTCTTCACCGGAAACGCGCACCGTTCCCCTTGTCGGCCGGTCCAGCCCGCCGAGGCAGTTGAGCAAGGTCGTCTTGCCGCTGCCGGACCGCCCTTTCAGTGCGATATAAGCGCCGGCGTTGACTGTCAGATTCACGCCGCGCAACGCGGGAATCTCCACGTCGCCGAGACGATAGACGCGCCAAAGCTCTTTTGTTTCGATAACGGGAAAGTCCGCCCTGTTTCCATTCGTCGATGACACTGCGTTGCTCCCAAAATGCGTCACTTCTTGCGCGAAAAGCGGCTCAACAGCTTGCGCACGCCTTTCGTCTCCTGTGCGCCGGCCGGCTGACGAAGTTGCACCGGGCTGCCTGCGCCGCTATTGTCGCCATTCACCTTGATCTGCGCAGTCTGCGTCTGAACGGCGGGCCGGATCAGTATCCCTTCCTCCGTGATCTCAAGTTGGGCGCGGCCGCGTATATCAAAATGTTCCAGGTATTCTTGCGGCACATGAACGCGCCCGGCGCGGTCGAGCACCACCAGTTCCGCATACTGCTCCTCGTGGGCCTCATCGCCGCCCGCCGCCTCGCCGTTCGCGCTCGCATCCGCCGAAACAGTCTGGCGAATCGTCTCGCTCGCCAACATGCCGTCACGTATGGCGACAACGCGATCCACATGGCGGGCGATGCCCGGGTCATGGCTGACGATCAACGTCGTGAAACCCAAATCGCGGGTCAGTGTCTGAAACGTGCGATAGATCGTCTTGGCCGTCTCCGAGTCCACTTCGCCCGTTGGCTCGTCGGCAAGCAGAAGGCTGGGCTGATTGGCGAGGGCCACGGCGATCGCCACGCGTTGTTGCTCGCCGCCGGAGAGTTCAGGCAGATGGTGGTGCATGCGGTCGGCAAGTCCCACGATCTCAAGCAGTTCCTCGGCGCGACGCTTCTTCTGCCGTCCCGTCAACCCGGCCAGTGTCATCGGCAGGATCACGTTCTGCACCGCGTTGAGATAGGGCACCAGGTTGCGTGTGCTCTGCTGCCAGACAAAGCCGACTTCTTCCCGGCGATACTTGTTAAGCTGCCGGTCGGGCATCTTCAACAAGTCGTTGCCGCCCACGCGCACTCGCCCCGCGGTCGGCCGGTCTAGCCCGCCGAGGATGTTCATCAGCGTCGATTTGCCGCTGCCGCTGGCTCCGACGATCCCCACCAGCTCGCCCTTGTCCACGGTGAAATGCAACCCCTGCAAAGCCACCATCTCCAAGTCGGCAACCTGATAGATCTTCACCAGCCCTTCGCAGAAGATGAACTCTTCGGACATATTCTCTCCCCGCTACAGCGTCTCGCCCAGCTTGATCGCCTGGAAAATCTTCATGCGCATAAGCAGAGCGGCCAAGACGCCTAGCGCTGCCACGAACAACATCACAAACAGCAGGTAGATGCGCACGATGGCCGGCCACGCGATTTCCACCAGGAAGGGAGGCGTCACCGCCCTGGGGTCGGCGCCAACCTGCAAGAAAGGTATATAAAGGTTGCTGACAATCGCACCGATGACTGTGCCCACAGCCAGCCCCAGAAAGATCACAAAAGCCAGCTCCCAGGCCAGGAAAGTCGTCATCTGGCCGGCGGAAAGCCCAATCGCTCGCAACGTGCCGAGTTCGATGTAGCGGCGGCGGAACGAGAAGAGCGCATAAAGGAAGAAGCCTAGCACCGTCAGTAAAGCGGCCGCCAAGAAGCCGACCGACAGGACGCCAAAGAGGCCCTGGCGTTCCGGCAAACGCTGCTCCGCGGCGATCCGCTGTCTAGCCGAGCGCCAGTCTAGCACCATAATATCCAGCCCGCGCAATTCTTCCTTGATCCGCTCAAAGTCGGCATCCGGGACCGTCTGAATCCAGACGTTGTAGGGCAACTGCCCGCCGGCCTGCTCGAAGAAGTGCTCCAAATTGCCTACGATCAGCGGCACAGCGTCTCTTTCGGTCGGATACCAGGTTGGGAAGTAGTCGAACTCGCCTACAACGGTCATGGTCATATCCGCGCCCGCGGCGTAGCTGGTGATGCGAACCTGAATTGGGTCCCCGACACGGATCGCATTCTCACGCATGAATTTGCCGGGCAACAAGATGCCGTCTGGCGTCACGGCTAAGGCGTTCATCAACGCCCCCAGATTCGCCGGCGCGAAGTCCCGACGCCAATAGGTCGACTTCGGGAAGTCGATGCGGTCAATGCCGATGTAGCGAGCATCCGTCCACCCGCCCTGAACCTGAATGCGTCCCTTGAAATCGCCGACACGCGTCGCCGCCGTAATCTCAGGAATGCGCAAATGCTCCGACACTGGCAAGAAGACCCATTTCTCTTGTTGGATCACTGAGTCTTGCGCACTGCCAGCGGTCGAAGCGCTAGAGGCGCTGCCGCCCATCTCGGAGGGGCCGCCGCTGCCTGCCGATGCGGTTTCATCGACCGGCGTTGTGCGCCCTAGCTCCGTCAGCCGCCCGTCCGCCCCCACCGCGTAATAGTTGTTGTCATAGAGATGGGCGTCGAGCGTTTGGGCCAATGACGCCGTAAAGGTTGATAAACTCAGGGTCAAGATCAACAGCACGAGGGGCGTGCTATAGAAGGCGGGGTCGCGCGCCAGGTATCGTGTCGCCAATAGGAAGCCGACGCTCTTGGTTCGCGCCGCCATCCACGCCATCGCCGACATAATCAGCGGCAACAGCCTCAGCATAAGTAGGGCCAGCGCCAGCGCACCAAGCGCGGGAATCAGAAAGAGCAATGGATTCTGGAAGGGCGTAGCGGTCCCGCCCGCGGTGGGCAGAGAGATCGCACCCTGTTGGCGCAGGAGATAAGTCCCGTAGCCGGCCGGAATCAAGAGCAACACGTCCAGCCACGCTCGCTGCCACCAAGGCGGGCGCATCGTGCGCGACTGCTCGCGTTTGTACGTGACGATGGTATGCTTGGCCGCGCCGAAAGAGGGCAGCACCTGCGCCACCATGGTGATGGCGACGGCAAACAAACCAAAGCGCAGCGTCGCCATCGTCATCTCTACGCGCAACTGCGAGTTGACTGTGAAATCCAGAAAACTGCGCGTCGCTCCGATCGTATGCGCGATTTGTTGGCCCACAGGCCACCCCGCGGCCAGCGCCGCCAAGCCCAGCAGCATCGCTTCCAGCGTGGCGATGCCCACAACCTGCAAGACAGTTGCGCCGCGGCTGCGTAAGACCGCTATCTCATTGCGCTGTCTGGCGACGGAGAGACCTACGACCAGCCCGATAAACGCCAGCAACAAGCCGACGATCGGAATACTGAACGCATAGAGCAGAATGTTCAACACCCCAGAAGATGTCCGGTAACGGATCAGCGCATCCAGCGGCGACACCTCAAGGCGCGTGTTGGGCAAGATCGAGGCGGCCTGTTGCTGAACAGTGGTGATGCGATGCACAAGCCAGCCGACATCGCTCGAGTTAATGCCGGAGCCGTCGAGAATGATATACCACAGCGCTTGGGCGATCTCGTCCGTGAGCGCAGGCGAGATGCGCTGCAGAAACGTCTCTTCCGGCACAAAGAACTGGTTCTCAAACACCGACTGCCGGTAGAACCAATAAGGGTCGTTCGCATCTGTCGCAACCCAGACGCCGGCAACGCGGATCGGTATCTGCACCGTACGCCGCGCCGTGTCCTGATCGGCGCGGCGGAACGTGACGAACTCCTCGCCCGCCTGGATGCCGAATTGATCCGCCATCGTCTCCGAGACCAACACCTCGACTGTCGAATCCATGTTGGAATCGGCGGGTGCAGGCAGCGTTCCCTCCAACAAGGTGATATGGTCGGCAAAATCGCTGGCATAGGTGAAGTTGATCCAGGCAAGCGGATCCTTCACGTCGGCATACGCAAGGTCCTCGGTGGGGAACAGGCGAAAATTATCGGTGCGCAAATACCGCACCGTCAGTTCCACCGGCAACCCCAGCAAGTCCGGCGCCTGGTCGCTGAGATACGCATCGACCTGCTCGATATCCTCCCACTGCTTCAGGCCGTACAGCGAACCGACATAACGAAACATAAAGGCGAAAGGCGGGCGCTGCATCACGCCTTCTCCCTCCGCCTGGGTCAATTCGTCTTGCAGAATGCGGTAATAGACGGCATCCGTATAAAGGGGAATGCTCATCACGATGGCAACGGATGCCACCAAGCCGAGCGCGGTGGCAAGCGCAAGCCCGCGCTGGGCGAGAAGACGGCGCGTTGCAACCGCGAAAATGGAAAAAGAACGCAGCAGGAAGTTCATCTCTTATCTATTGCCCAATGACTACCTGGCCATCTTCGAGGCCCTCTTCGATTTCGACGCGCTCAGGCGTAATAATGCCCACAACTACGTCAACGCGGCGCTGCATGTCCCCGTCTTGAACAACGGCAAACCGGCGTCCTTCGAACATGCGCAAGGCTTGCGGCGGCAGCCATAGCACGTCATCTTTGCGTTCCAGTTCGACCGTCACGCGCACAAGGTCGCCCAGTTCAAATCCTGCCTCCGCGGGCGATTGATTGACGGTGATGCGCGAAGACTTGTCCAAGTCCTCGACCGTTGTTCCTCTGCCGCCGCTGCCGTACGGATACGGCAACCGCCGGATGAAGCCGGTCAACTCCACACCCGGACGGCTGACCAGCATAATCCGCGCCGGAAGCTCTTCCGCCAGGTCAACCAATTGGTTGCTGATCAAGTCCGCGCTTACTTCCAGTTCGCTGACGTCGGCCAGACTAACGACAGACCGGTAGGCCTCTATCGCCTGCCCCGGCGTGAGCGAGAAGCTCAATAGTTGGCCGTCGAACGGCGCAATCACCTGCGAATCGGCAATATCGGCCTGGAGCTTGCTCACATTCATCTCGGCGCGCGACACATCGCTGATCAGGAGCGGATCAATTCCTTTGGCCAGCCGTTCCATCTCCAATTGCTGGAGTTCGATCTGCTTCTCTTGCAAGGCGATCGCCGTCTTGTCGGGAACCGCTTCGCTTCGCAGCGAGTCCAGACGGATCTGGGCCATCTCCAAGTTGGCCTGCGCCACAGCCGTGTCATACGCATGCGCTTCTTGCGCCTGTTCCAAGCGCACCCGAGAGCGTTCCAGTTCAAGCAGGGCCGATTCCAGCTCGCGTTCCAGCGGATCGATCTCTAGCTCGGCCAGGATCTGCCCTTCCTGCACGATGTCATTGCGTTTATTAAAAACCGCACGCACGCGGCCGCTGTTGCGGAAGAATAGGTCTTCCTCAACTACCGGGGCGATGCGGCCGCTGAATTCCAACTCCTTGACGATCTCGCCGCGCTTGACCGTATAGGTCGGCTTGACGGGAACGATAGCGGTCGGAATCGGAGTCGGCGTGGAGCTGCCGTCGGTCGCTCGGTCGACTTCGGTCGCAGGCAGCAACGCACAGCCGCTCAAGAGGACGGCAGCCAGCGCCAACCGCCAACCGTGGAGTATCAGTTTTTCGTTCAATTTTGTGTCACCTCGTCGCCTGCGTTCAAAATGCCCAAGGCGGGTCTGTACCATTTCGGGGCGGAATAGCTGCATGGGGTCTGCACTTCGTTGAGGACAACCAACTGCCGATCGATACAACTCTTACTAGTCTACCACACTACCCGCCATCTTTCGGAAACCGCTTGCGTCGCGCATAGGTTGTGCGACGCAAGCGGCTTTAGGCCGCGCCGCTGCGTTGCAGCCCGCCGTCCGATCCGCCCTGTCCGCCTCACCTATCGGAGACCTGCGGTATGAGGATGTCGGGCCGGTATCTTGTCCAGAACGTGAGATATGGCGCGGTCACGCGCACGAAATGCGCCCAGCTTCCCGGTTCGGCTTGCTCTTCCCCGCCGACGTCCTCGCGCGCATGGAAGATCACGAATCCGCAGGCTGCCAGACTGTTGACCACCGCGCTCAGGGCATGCACGTATTCGTGCGGGCTGGCAATACGTTGGTTCACGCCCTGTTCATCTGCCACATCCCAATGCGGGAACAACTCGGTAAGCCGTCTGCCGTTAACATAGGCGTGCTTGAGCAGATACCCCTCGCCGTTCCAACTCGCCTCATCGACCGTCTGCACAAAGGGGTTAAACCATTCCATGCGGTACAGTCCGCCCGGTTGCAACACGCGCGCAACCTCTCGGTGCACGGGGCGCACATCTGGGACGAAGTTGATGGAGTAGGCGTGATAAACCAGGTCGAACGAAGCCGGCTCAAAACGGCTCAGATCGCGCATGTCACCCTGCTCGGCCTGGATCGACACGCCATAGTGCGCTGCGGCGATGCGGTCGCGCTCCAACTGCGTCTCGGAGAGATCAAAGACCGTCACCTCCGCGCCCAATAAGGCGAACGCTGCCGACTGCTGACCGCCGCCCGATGCCAGACACAAGACGCGCTTCCCCTTGACCTCGCCTATCATACCATCCGGATCGAGCATGCGCAGGGCGCCGCCCGCGTCGAGATCGAGAAAAGGCTGCGAATAGGCCACGTTGGCGCGGGCCAGTTCTTCCCAGCGTTCCTTGTTGTAGCGAATCGTATCCTCTGCATCGCTCATAGCAATCCCTCGTTATCGGTTCATAGAAGACACCACGACCACAAGGCGTCGAACGCCTGCCACATCACCCAGCCGGACGGCGCTGGCGTCTAGAGATACTGGCGCGCATAAAGGTCGGCGTACAGCCCGCCTTTCGCCAGCAGTTCCTCATGCGTGCCGCGCTGCACAATTCGCCCGCCATCCACCGCGCAGATTAGGTCGGCATGACGGATCGTACTGAGCCGGTGTGCGATCACAACCGACGTTCTCCCCTCCAACAGCCTATCGAGCGCGCTCTGGATCAGCGCCTCAGTTACCGTATCGACGCTCGCCGTCGCCTCGTCCAGCAGGAGGATGCGCGGGTCCGCCAGCACAGCGCGCGCAATGCAGATCAACTGGCGCTGACCGAGAGACAGGTTGGCGCCTCCCTCCATCACCTGCGTGTCGTACCCTTCCGGCAGCAGCGTGATGAAATCATGCGCGTTGGCGTACTTGGCCGCCTCCTCCACATCGGCATCCGACTTCTCCGGCTGCGAGAAGCGGATATTGTCGCGCACTGTGCCGGTAAACAAAAACGGTTCCTGCGGCACAAGCCCCATTTGGCTGCGCAGCGACTGCTGCGTCACCGAGCGCACGTCAATACCGTCGATCCGCACCGCCCCCTCGGTCGCGTCATATAAGCGCGCAATCAGCCCGGCGAGGGTCGTCTTGCCTGCGCCTGTCGGCCCCACCAGAGCGACCGTCTGGCCCGGCTCAATCGTCAGGTCAATGCCGGTCAAAACAGGCACACCCTCCTCGTACTCGAAACCGACCTGGTCCAATTCGATGCGCCCTTCAATACGCGGCATGGCAAGCCCATCCACCGGGTCAGCCACATCCACGTCAGTGTCGAGCAAGTCCAGAACGCGTTCACCGCCCGCCATAGCCGCCTGCATCGTCGTGTAGAGCTGGCTCAGGTCCTGGATCGGGACGAAAAAGCGCGATACATAAGCCAAAAACGCCACCAACACGCCTATCGTAACCTGCCCATTGATCACGGCTATGCCGCCGAACAGAAGCACCACGCCTGTGGCGACCATGCTCAGAAACTCCACGGTGGGCAGGAAGATAAACGACAGCGACATCGCATCGACGTGTGCATCGCGGTTGGCGAGATTCACCGAGTCAAAGCGCGCCTGGCTCGCGTCCTCCTGGGCAAAGGCTTGGATCACGCGCATGCCCGAAATGTTCTCCGCTAGGTTGCCCACCACCGCCGCAACGCTGCTGCGCGTCTGGCGAAACGCGGCCTTGGCTCTGCTGGCGAAGAGGTGCGTAGCCAGCGCCATCAACGGCAGCACGGAAAATGTGAGGAGCGCCAAACGCGGGCTCATCGACACCATCACGACGACGATGCCCGCCAATAACACCGTGTCGCCCAACAGCGTAACCACGCCTTGCGACAGCAGTTCGTTGATCACGCCCACATCGTTGATCACACGCGAAACGGTGACGCCGATAATGTGGCGGTCGTGGTAGCCGATTGACACCCGCTGCAAGTGTGCAAAAAGCTGCGACCGCAATGTCGCCAACACCTTCTGTCCGACCCACGATAGCAGATATGTCTGCCCGACCGCGGCCACATAGATGCCGCCGAACGCCGCGGCTGTCAACAATGCGATGCGTGTCAGACCGCTCGCATCGCCGGCGGCGATGTAATCGTCGATCGCTATCTTCACCAAGTAGGGTGTGGCGAGCGTCAACCCGGTCGACAGAAACATCAGCGCCACGGCCCCCAGCATGCGGCCTCGGTAGGGCTGCAAATAGGCCAGCAGCCGCACCACAACACGGCGGTCGAAGGCTCGTCCCTCGCGCGCTTCGCCTAAGCCGCGCAGCACGCCGCCCGGCCCCATATTGACGCCGCCTGAACCGATGGAAAAACTCATGCCTGCAATTCGCCCTTGCCGGCGCCGGCGATCACCGCTTGCGCGCCAGCGTCATGCCGTCCCCAATCGGGACCACGCTGAGGTCGATTCGTTGATCATCCAGCAGTTGTCTGTTCATCTCGCGAATGGCGACCACGCCATCCCCCTGCTGTTTGTGATCGATCACGGCTCCGCTCAAGAAGATGTTATCGATAACGATCAGCCCGCCGGTGCGCAACAGCTTCAACCCCAACTCGAAATAAGCCATGTTATTGGGCTTATCGGCATCAATGTACATAAGGTCATATTCGCCAAGCTGCGCCGGATCCGCGGCCAGCGCCGTCAGCGTTTCCAACGCAGGCGCCAGGCGCAGGTCGATCTTCCCGGCCATCCCCGCCTCTTGCCAGTAGCGCCGCGCCATCGATGTATACTCGTCGCTGACGTCACACGCCAGCAGCATACCGTCTTCCGGCAGCGCATGCGCCATCGCCAACGTCGTGTAGCCGGTGTAGATGCCTACCTCGATAGCGCGTTTGGCATTGACCAGCTTCATCAGCAACGCCAAAAACTGGCTCTGCTCCGGCGCCGATGCCAAATCCCGCGACGACAGCCGGTAGGTCTCCTCGCGCAGACGCCGCATCACGTCCGTCTCGCGCAGCGATACATCCATCATATACTCGTACAACGCATCGTCAACGCTGATCGTTCGAATCGCCAAAATGTCCCCCTACAACATTCCACCTAACAACCGAATCCGGACCGCTACCTACTTTGCCAAATATCCCAGCCGTGTCGCCATCTCTTGCGCCCGCAAGGCCAGTTCTGACGCATAGAAGCAATGCCCCTGCGTCATTGCCGTCTCCGTGCGGTGCAAGATGTCGTACACGAGCTGACGTCCATAGGACAGCTCCACGCCGGAGCAGTCAATATATTGCACATCCTTGTGATCGACCAGGAACAGATGATCCGCGCCCGGACGCCCGGCGATATCCAGGTATTTGCGCACCTCAATCGTTCCTTCCGTACCAACCACAAACAGACGGCCGTCGCCCCAGGTAGGCAGCCCGTCCGGCGTGAACCAGTCCACGCGAATATAGCCCGTGCAGTGCTCCGCACTCAACATCACATGCCCGAAATCCTCCAGTTCCGGGTGCTCCGGGTGTTTATAGTTCGCCACCTGCGCAGCGACGATCTCTACCTGCTTCGCTCCCGTCACATAGAGGAACTGGTCAAACTGGTGCGAGGCGATGTCGGTGATGATCCCGCCATATCTGGCGCGCTCGAAAAACCACGGCGGCCGCGTCGCCAGCCGCGCCAGATGCGGACCTGTGCCGATGGTGTTGACCACCTGCCCGATCGCGCCGCCGCGCACCATCTCCGCCGCCTTGGTCGTCGCACGGTTCTCGAAGCGCTCGCTGAAGTCAATCGAGTAGATGCGCCCCGTCTCGGCCTGTACGCGCCTCGCCTCTTCGAGCTGCGCCAGGCTGGTGAAGCCCGGCTTGTCGCTCATGAAGTCCTTGCCGTGGCGCATGGCCGCAATACCCAGTTCGGCACGCTCAGATGGGATCCCTGCCGTGATGATCAGGTCGATGGATTCATCCTCCAGGATCGCCTGCACGCTCGTGCCCAACTTGGCCTGCGGATAAGCTGCATGATACTGCGCTGCCAGCTCCGGCTCCTTGGCGAAGTAATAGACCAACTCCGCACCCGCGCCGAGCAGCGCGTTTGTCTGCCCGTAAATATGGCCGTGATTCAGCCCGACCGCCGCGAATCGAACGGTCCGCTCTTCAGTCATCGTTGCTTCCTCTCTGGGGGTATCTTGCAGAGTCGACGCTCACCCGCGCGGATGTCAGATCGAGCAATCGCAATCAACTCAGGACACAACCTCTCCTACTACCTGCCGCCCGTCTTCGACGACCGACCCGCGCAAAATCACGGCATCCGCAATCAGAACGTGGTTGCCGATACGGCAGTCTTCCTCGATATAGACACGCGGGCCGATCACGCAGCCGGTCCCGATCGTCGTTCCCTCCTCGATGCGCAGCGGCGTGATCAAGTGCGTATGCTTGCCCACCGTGCGCGGCGCAAGCTGCGGGGTATCCCCGCCTTCGTTCAAATAATGGCGGTTCAGCGCCAGCAAGTCAGCCGCGTTCGTCAATTGCAGCCGGTGCTCGGTGAAGACGCCCGTCACCTGGCCCGTTCTGTCGATCAGCATCTGGATCGCATCCTGCAACTCATACTCGCCACGCGGCGACGGACGCACCTCCGGCAGCGCCTCCAGGATCCCCTCCGAAAACACGTACAGCGGCAGGCTGGAGATGTTCGACGGCGCCTCCTCCAGCCGCGGCTTCTCGACGATGCGCCGCACTCGCCCGTTCGCCAGTTCGACGATGCCCGTGCGGCTCACCAGCGCCGGGTCAATCCTCATCAGACTCAACGTCGCGACTGCGCCTTCGCAGGCGTGCACACGCATCAACTCCGCCACATGCTCCGCCGGCGTCAGGTTGTCGCAGGCCGAGAGGATAAACGGGCCGCGGATAAACGGAGCAGCCAGGCCCAAGGCATTTGCCATGCCCAGCCGCTCCGGCTGCACCACAAACGCAATCTTCACGGGCAGCCGGCAGCGCTCCTGGAAATGCCGCCGGATCTCGCCGTCCTCCTGGCTCACCACCATCACGACTTCGTCCACGCCGTTTTCGACAAACGTCTCCAACACGCGCTCTACGATCGGCTTCCCTAGAATTGGGATCATGGCCTTGCTACGAGCCAACGTCAACGGATGCAGCCGAGACCCTTTTCCCGCGGCAAGAATGACGCCTTGCATCGCGCCGCCCCTCACCAGTTCGACCCGCCGGCAGGCGTCAACAGCCGCACGCTGCCGTCGGGCCGGCAAAAGTGGATGCTATAGCGTGCGGCCTCGTCCAGGTGCGCCTGTGGATAGCGGGTATGTACCGCCTCGGCGATCGACTCTCGCGCCGCCGGGTCGATGAGCGCAATGCAGTTGCCGCGGAAGCCGGCCCCGCTGAAGCGCGTCCCATACACGCCGGGCGCCTCGCGCAAAATATCATACAGCGTGATCAGTTGCGGACTGCCGCACTCATACCATTTGACCGAGCTTTCGCCCGATTCGGTCATCAGCCGTCCGAATTCAACCAGATCGCCCCGCTGCCAGGCGTCTATGCCGCACACCACCCGCTCCATCTCGCCGAAGAAGTGACGCGCGCGCCGCTGTAGCGGCTCGGCCAAGCCGCCGCCATATCGCTCAAACGCCTCCGGCGACACATGCCGCAGCCGCACATCCACGGGCAACGGTCGCCCGTCCGCCTCCAGCAGTTGCCGCGCCGCCGCCTGGCATTCCGCCACGCGGTTGTTGTAATCGGTACCTGCCAGCGTGTGCGTCACACCCGAATAGACCGCCATCACTTCGTAGTCCATCGCCGCGTCTTGCGGGGCCGGCGTCTGGTCGATCTCTACTGTCTTGCAGTCGATGCGCGTCAGGCAGCCCTGTGCGCTAAACAGGATCACGGACTGATCCAGGATGCCGTTATTTAGCCCGATGTATCCGTTCTCGGTCAGCCGGCACAGTTCCACATTCTCGTACGCGTCGACAACCAGGTCGTTGATCGCCTCCATCGCCAGCAGATAGGCCGTCGTCACCGCGGCCGAAGAGCTAAGCCCGCCGATGGGCATCACCCCGCCCACGACGCCGATCATGCCGCGCGACACAGCGTGTCGTTGGCGCAACGCATGCACCGCGCCGCGCACATAGTTGGCCCAATCGCCTTTGGTTTGGGCAGGAATGTGTCCTAAATCGAAGCGCGCCTCCCCAGGGAAGTTGAGGCTCTCGATATAGACCGACTCGCTCGTGGCAGGCGCAAAGGCCAGCATCACGCTCTGGTCGATGGTCATGCCGGTGACAATGCCCAGTTGATGATCGATATGTGCGCCTAGCGGGCAGATGCGCAGCGGCGCTTTCACCACGCGCACGTCGTCCCGCCCAAACTGCGCGCCTTGCGCCGCGCCGACCTGCATGATCCGATCCACGAGGCGCGCGATCTGTTCCTCTTCCGGCGGATTCTTGACAATAGGCGGTCTACGACTGATGGTGAATGCAGAAACGGAGGGATTCGTTTGTGATGAAGGCATAAAATGATCTCTCAATACCGCACGCAATGAGCCGGAAAACGGGCAATCGCGACACGGTGACGATGGAAAGTGCTGCGCACAATGGTATCATTCTACCCAAACACGCCATGCCGGGAAAATAGCCGCTCGGTTGCTTTCCTGTCGTCTTGCAAGCCGCCAATCGCGACGCCGTTAAGCGACGAGACCGCCATCGCTAGACGCCAACGTTCATCCATGAATCCCTTACGCTCCCAGCCAACAGGAGACACGCTATGAAAACCGTGCTTTGTTTCGGAGATTCCAACACCTGGGGGTACGACCCCGCCACCAAGAACCGCTTCCCGCGCGATGTGCGCTGGACGGGCATCCTCGCCGGCCTGCTCAATCCGGAATTCCAGGTGATTGAAGAGGGCCTCAACGGCCGCACGACCGTGTGGAACGACCCCATCGAGGGCTACAAGAACGGGCGCGACTACCTCATCCCCTGCCTGGAGACCCACCGGCCCATTGACCTGGTGATCCTCATGCTGGGCACAAACGACCTCAAAAAGCGCTTCTCCGTCTCTGCCTTCGACATCGCCAACAGTGCCGGCGTCCTCGTCGACGTCATCCAAAAGAGTGTCGTCGGACCGGACGGCGCGGCGCCTGCGGTTCTGCTCGTCGCTCCTCCGCCCGTCGCCAAACTCAGCGATTTCGCTGAGATGTTCGAAGGCTCCCAGGAGAAGTCTCTCAAATTCGCAGCGCACTATCGCCGCGTAGCCGAAGAACGCGGCTGCGCTTTCCTCGACGCCGGCGCGGTGATTCGCTCCAGCGATCTCGACGGCATCCACTTCGAGCCGGACGAACACCGCAAGCTAGGCCAGATCATGGCCCAGGAAGTGCGCCGCCTCTTGGCCTGAGTCTGACCTCTAACCTGAGCGCGGAGCCCGTAGAACGTTCGCCACGGGCGTGCGGCGGATTCTGCGCTCATTCGCCTCTGCGCTCAAACCGGATCACGCGGCCGCCCAGGAAGGCGCATTCGTCCGCCGCGACCATCGCCTTCTCCATCTCCTGCGGAACCAGTCCCCCGGCATCCGAATACCATTCGTGCGAATAGACCAGCCACACGCGTTCGCGTCCGGCGATCAAGGTTCGCAGAGCCGGCAAGTCCTCCGAGCGCATCGCCGGTTCCAACTCGCCCGTTGCAAATAAATCCGCAGGCGCGCCGCGCATCTCCACCGGCGCGCCTTGCCCGCGATAGTAGTATGCAAACGGGATCTGAACCCACGGCGCGTGAAAAATCGCCAAGTCGCCGGACTGCGCGCCTTCAGCCACGCATGCGGCTGCGCTGCGCCAGTCCTCCTTCTCGTAGCCCGTAAAGTAGGCGTGGAGCGAATATCCGCTCAGCCCGATTAGGACGAACGCAATCGCGCCCGCCGCGGCGGTGCGCAACCGCCTAGCATTCGCCGCAACCGCAACGCTGCGCAGCCCAGTCGCGATGAACAAATAATAGGGCAGTGTCGTCCAGATTAGCGTGCGGTCGGAGAACACGGGACGGCGCAGCCCGGCAAGCAATTCCAGCACTGGCGGAACGAGAAACAGCGCTGCCAGCAACACGGCAACCGGTCGACGCCGGCGCAGCGCCCAGACGCCGCCTAACGCCAGCCCCCAATACAACAGATCCCACCACGGCGCGCCGGGAAACCAGCCCTCCGGAAACGCCAAGTTGAAGTTGTGGAAGGCCAGCCATACGCTATAGCCGCTCGGCTGCTGTATCCAGAACTCATGGTAGACGGTCTGCGCCTGCGCCCAGAAGGCAGGCCCCCACGGCAGCCACAACAGCAGCGCCGCAGCCTGCACCGCCAGCCAGCGCAAAACAAACCCCTTCTCGCCCAACGTCCCCCCGACCCCGGCGGTTTTCGCGGACGCTCCCTGCATCCAGAACGCCCCAGCCACGCCCGCATTCAGCGCCGCCGGAAACAGCAGCGCGGCCGTGTTGTGCGTCAACATCAACAACGCCTGCGCCACCGCCAACCCGCCCATCGCCGCCCTGCGCCGCACACTCCCCGCCCGCGAATCCGCCAGCCAAACCGCCAGACAGAACAGCGCGGCAGCCGCCAACAGCGTCATCAACGCGTACATGCGCGCCTCCTGCCCGTAGCGCACATGAAACGGCGACACGGCCAGCAGGAGCGCCGCAACCAGCGCTGTCGTACCGTCCATCAAGCGTCTGCCCGCGGCATAGAGCAGCGGGACCGTCGCGACGCCCAGCAGCGCAGGCAGGCTTCGCACCGCGAACGCCGAGTCGCCTAATGCGACCTGCCAACCATGCTGCAACAGGTAATAGAGCGGCGGATGGTGGTCCACGCTCGCCACGAAGCGCAGCAGTTCCGGCAGCGAAAGGTCCGCTACCCAGATGCTGAAGGCCTCGTCCAGCCAAATGGTCTTGGCGTCGATCGCCCAAAAGCGCAGCAGCGCAGCCAGCAGAACGGCCCCCGCCATCGCCGCCCGTTCAAACGCAGTCAGTTCATAGGACTCGTGCAGCGTCTTCATCCTCCCATTATGGCATAGCGGTAAGCCCAAACCAACGCGCGGTGAGAACGCATTCATCCAGGCTATAGCCGCGACTTTTGACACCCTTTTCCGGCTTACACTATACTGTGACAGGCGCGCCTGTCCGGCAAGCGAACCACGTGTGGCCTCGCTGGTTCCGGCTCTGCCGCGCCGCCCATTTCCCTACACCAGCCGCCGCCTTGCCCGCGCATTTCCGGCGCATACATCCAGCAAAGGAGGTTGACGCCGTGGACTGGAACTTCCAATCGCTGATCGAACCGATGAACCTGACCGAAGGTCCAGCCTGGGACGGTTCCGGCCTGCTTTTTAGCAACATCCCCAACAGTCGCATCATGCGCTACGACCCGCAGACCGAGAAGGTCTCGGTCTATCGCACGGGCACGAATGAGGCCAACGGTCTCATGTTCGACAAGGACGGACGCCTCTACGCCTGCGAAAGCGGCGCGCGGCGCATCGTGCGCTACGAAGCGGGCGGCTCGACCACCGTCATCTGCGACCGCTCCGAGGGCCGTCGCTTCAACAGCCCCAACGACCTCGCCATCGACAACCAAGGCCGCATCTGGTTCACCGACCCGCGCTACGGCGACTTCCGCGACGACATGGAGCTAGACCACGAATCCGTCTTCCGCCTGGATCCGCAGTCTGACGGCGCGTGGCGCGTGACCCGCGTTACCTTTGACACGACGTCGCCCAACGGCATCCTTTTCTCGCTCGACCAACGCACCCTCTACGTGGCGCAAAGCAAATACGGCGAAGGCCAGCTGCGCGAGCTGCGCGCCTACCCCGTGCGCGACGACGGCTCGCTCGGTCCGTACGCTGTGTTGCACAACTTCTACCCGCACCGCGGCATCGACGGCATGTGTCTCGACACAGACGGCAACATCATCGCCACCGCAGGCTGGGAAGTTAGCGGGCCCGGCGGTATGATCTACGTCTTTGCCCCCAACGGCCGCGTGCTGGAGACGCATCCCGTGCCCGCCAACCGGCCTACCAACTGCACGTTCGGCGGCCCCGATCTTTCCGTCCTCTACGTGACGTCGATCGAGGGCCATCTCCTGCGCGCCCAGACGGATCGGCAAGGCCATCTGCTCTACCCGCCCGCTTAGGAGCATGACCTGCCGCCGCGTATCTGAAAACCCTTTCGTTATGTCGAGCTGGCCCATGCCCCCTTCAGAGGAGAACCTTCTATGACTGACCGCTTGACCATCGGCATCTCAGCCGATTTCAAGACCGACGCAGCAGGCCGGCTGGAGCCTGTCCTGGCCGAACTCGTCGACCCGCTGCCTCACGTCGTCTACGACTACTTCGCCGCGTCCGGCAGCGGCCCCAATGGCCGTTATGTCACCCCCGCCGACATCGCTCCCTTCGACGCCGTGCTTGCCCTCGGCGACCGCTTCACCGCCGACTCATTCAGCGGCGACGACCGCCTCGCCGCCATCGCCCGTTGGGGCGTCGGCTATGACGCCATCGACGTCGACGCATGCACGCGCGCCGGCGTCCTGCTTGCCATCGCCGTCGACGCCGCCCGCCGCCCCGTCGCCGAAGCCGTGGTCACGCTCGTGCTTGCCCTCGCCAAATGTCTGCCCGAAAAAGACCGCATCGTGCGCACCGCGCGCTGGGACCTGCGCGGCGCCACCATCTCCATCGGTCTGCGCGGCAGGACCTTCGGCATGGTCGGCATGGGCAACATCGGCGCAGAGGTCTTCCGCCTGCTCGCACCCTTCGACCTTGGCCGCAAGCTCGCCTACGATCCTTACGCTTCGCCTGCCGTCGCCGCCGAACTCGGCGTAGAACTGGTCGACATCGAGACCGTCTTCCGCGAGTCGGACGTCATCTCGATCAACGCGCCCCTCACGCCGGAGACGCGCGGCCTGATTGACGCGCACCTGCTCAACCTGATGAAGCCGGCCGCCTACCTCGTCAACACCGCGCGCGGCCCCATCATCAACCAGGACGACCTTGTCGCGGCCTTACAAGAACGGCGCATCGCCGGCGCAGGCCTAGACGTCTTCTCGCAAGAACCGCTGCCCGCCGGTCACCCGCTCACCACGCTTGACAACGTGGTCCTCGCGCCTCACTCGCTGGCCTGGACCGACGAACTATTCCACGACAACAGCGTCGACGCCACGCTCAACATCCTGGAGGTGCTGCAAGGCCGCGTGCCCAAGTACACGGTCAACCGGGCGGTTACCGAAGAGGCTAAATTCCAACATAAGCTGCAGCGACTTGCCGTGCGCTGGGCCGCCGCCGCCTAACCCGCTTAATCCCAATCGCCGCCGACGCTATCGTGAAAGGTGAATCCACCGTGAAACCCAATCGCATGAAAGAAAAGCTGCAAGCCGGGCAGATCCCCTTCGGCCATATGATCCTCGAATTCGGCACCCGCGGCATCGCCCGCATCCTCGAATCCGCCGGCATCGACTTCGTTCTGATCGACTCCGAGCATTCGGCATTCACCGCCGGCGACCTGGCAAACCTAGCCGCCTGGTTCAAGGCGACCTCGATCACGCCCATTGTGCGCATCCCGGAGATCCACTATCATCTAATTGCACGCACCCTTGACTCCGGCGCGCTCGGCGTGATGGTCCCCAACGTGAAGAACGGCGACGAGGCCCGCGCCATCGTCGACGCCGCCAAATACGCGCCTTTGGGCAAGCGCGGCGTGATCATGAACCACGCCCATACCGAATACAAACCGGCCGACCCGACCGAATTCATGGCCTATTCCAACGCCAATACCTCCATCGTCTGCCAGATCGAAAGCGTCGAGGGCATTGAGAACCTGGAAGCGATCGCGTCCACGCCGGGCGTCGACGTGTTGTGGGTCGGCCATTTCGACCTCACCGCGTCGATGGGCATCCCCGGCCAATTCGATCACCCGCAGTTCATCGCCGCACTGGAAAAGACCGTGGCGACCGCGCGCAAATACGGCCTCGCCGCGGGCGTCCAGCCGGGCAACCTCGCCCAGGCCGAGGCGTGGATGGCGATGGGCTTCAACGCCATCTCCTATTCCGGCGACTTCTATGTCTACGCAGCCGCCCTCCAAAGCGGTGTGAACAGCCTCCAAAAAATCGCCGAAAAGCAGCCTAACCGATAATCGCGATGCGCCTTCCAGGAAGCGACACAGCACATCCGTGAGCTTCTTGGAAGGCGCATTGCGTCAAACGCCCCTGAGCGCGCTGCGGCTCCCTTGCACCTGCAACGGCTTTGCGGTATACATTTCTCCTGGCGTTTGGTCAATCAGCTCGTCAATCCGACGACTTACTCGACACTCTGAGGTTTCATGTCACAACGCTTAGACTTCCATGACATCGCCCGGCTGCCGTTGCCCGCCGACAACGTCGCCATCGCCACCCGCCGCATCGACGCCGGCGCGGTAGTCCAGGACGGCGACCGCGCCTATTCATTGCCGGACACGGTGATGGAAGGCCATCGCTTCGCCGTCCAGCCCATAGCCGCCGGCGCGCCGTTGCTTTCCTGGGGCCTGCCATTCGGCTACGCCATCGCCGACATCGCGCCTGGCGAATATGTCTGCAACCAAAGCGTGCTCGACGCGCTCAGCACGCGCGCGCTCGACTTCAGCCTGCCTAGCCGGCCCAACTTCGCCGACTCGATCCGCCCCTACGAGTTGGACGAAGCCGCCTTCCGCCCGGCGGATCCCCTCGAACGTTACGCCCATGACCGCCATTTCCAGGGTTATCGCCGTGACGCGCGCCGCGGCGTCGGCACGCGCAACGCCATTGTACTGCTGGGCACGACCTCGCGCACCGGCAGCTTTGTGCGCCAACTGGAACAGCGCGTCAAGCATTTCGCCGCCGGTTACCCGAACGTCGACGCCATCGTCGCCGTAGCCCATACCGAAGGCGGCAGCGAGCAGCCCAACAACCTCGACCTGCTGCTGCGCACGCTCGCCGGCTTCATGGTCCACCCCAACGTCGGCGCCGTGCTCGCCGTCGACTATGGCGTGGAGCCGGTAACCAACGAGATGCTGCGCGCCTTCATGCAGGCGAAGGGCTACCCGCTCGACGCCGTGCCTCATCGCTTCTTCACGCTTGACCGCGGCTTCCTGCCCAGCCTGGACGAAGCCGAACGTCAGGTGAAGAAGTGGCTGCCGCTCGTCAACGCCACGCCGCGCACCGCTGAATCCGTCGCCAATCTGGCCGTAGCGCTGCAATGCGGCGGTTCCGACGCCTTCTCCGGCATCTCCGGCAACCCACTCGCTGCCTGGGCCGCGCGCGAGGTGATACGCTACGGAGGCAGCGCCAACCTGGCCGAAACCGACGAGTTGATCGGCGCCGAAGCCTACATCCTGCAGCGCGTGCGCGACCTGGATACGGCGCGCAAGTTCTTGGCAACCATCGCCCGCTTCAAGGAGCGCGCCGCCTGGCACGGCCATACCGCCGAGGGCAACCCCTCCGGCGGCAACAAATACCGCGGCCTCTACAACATCGTGCTCAAATCCATCGGCGCGGCCATGAAGAAAAACCCCGACGTGCGCCTGGACGAAGTGCTCGACTATGCCGAGCGCATGACCGACAGCGGCTACTACTTCATGGACAGCCCCGGCAACGATCTGGAGAGCATCGCCGGGCAGATCGCCTCTGGCTGCAACCTGATCTACTTCGTCACGGGCAATGGTTCCGTCACCAACTTTCCCTTCGTGCCCACCATCAAGATCGTCACCACGACGCAGCGCTACCGGCTCCTCGCCCACGACATGGACGTCAACGCCGGCGCCTACCTGGACGGCACGCCGATGGACGAACTAGGCGCGGACATGTTCGAGTTAACGCTGGGTGTGGCCTCCGGCAAGCGTTCCGTGGGCGAAAAGGCCGGCCATGCCCAAGTGCAGCTTTGGCGCGACTGGCGGCAGACTGACGCCAGCCGGCTCGACGAGTTGCTGCATCGCCCCGCACCCGCCGGCAAAGGCCTGCCCGTTCGCACCGGCGACTTCGCCGCGCCAGCCGTCCGCTTCAACGTACTGCACGGCAGCGGCGGGTCCTCGCTCGACAAGGTGGGACTGATCGTACCGACCAGCCTGTGCGCGGCGCAGGTGGCGCAAATGGCCGCAGCGCGCCTCAACCGCAAGCGCAGCGACAGCCTGCAGGCAGTCTCGCGCTACGTCACCTTGCCCCACACCGAGGGCTGCGGCAACTCAAGCGGCCAATCCGAGGAGTTATACGTGCGCACCATGCTCGGCTACATCGTCCACCCCATGGTCGAGCATTGCCTGCTGCTCGAACACGGCTGCGAAAAGACGCACAACGACTTCATGCGCGCCCAAATGGCAAGCATGGGCCTCGACCTCTCGCGCTTCGGCTGGGTGAGCATCCAGATGGACGGCGGCATCCAGGCTGCGCTCGACAAGACGGAAGCGTGGTTTGCCCAAGCCGCGGCCTCCGCCTCGCCGCCGCGCCGGTCATCCGGCGGCCTAGAGGCGCTGCGCCTGGGCATCGCCGGTCCCGGCTCCATCACGGATGCGATGGCACGCGGCCTAGCGGATCTGACAACCGCCGTCGTGACAGCCGGCGGCGCGGTCGTCGCCGCCGAAAACGCCGGCATCCTGTCGCATCCGCTCTACCGTGCGGCCGTCCTGGGCGACCAGCTCGCCATGCCAACGCTGGCTTACGGTGCGCCGCTGCCCGCTTCAGGCCTGCACATCATGGAGACGCCGACGGCGCACTGGGTGGAAACCGCCACCGGCCTCGGCGCGTCTGGCGTCGACGTCATCATTGCCGGCGTCACCGAGCACCCGCTCCAGACGCACCCCATGGTCCCTGTACTGCAGGTCGCCGACGCCGCATCAAACCTCGATTCTTATGCGGGCGACCTCGACCTTATCCTGTCCGGTCCGCCTGCCGTCTGGGCGGAGGCCATCTTGCAGCGCATCGCCGCTATCGCCGGCGGCAGTTACGCGCCGCGCCTCTACCAACTCGGCAATGTCGACTTCCAGATCACACGCGGTCTGCTCGGCGTGTCCATGTAGCCGGCTCGCGCCGATAATTTCGCCAGATGACCCAAACACCTATGCCTTTGTCCGCCTCGCCAACTGTGCGCATCAACCTCTGGTCGGGCCCGCGCAACGTCTCGACGGCGCTGATGTACTCCTTCTCACGCCGCAGCGACACGCGCGTCGTCGACGAACCGCTCTACGGCCATTATCTGCGCGTGTCCGACGCGCCGCACCCGGGAAAACACGAGGTGATAGCCGCTATGGACACGGACGGCGAACGCGTCATACGCAATGTCATTCTCGGCCCGTGCGACCGGCCCGTGCTCTTCATGAAGCAGATGGCGCATCACCTCGTCGATGTGTCGCGCGACTTCCTCGCCGCAACGCACAACGTCCTCCTGATCCGAGACCCGCAGCAAATGCTGCCCTCGCTCGCCCAGAACCTGGAATCGCCCACGCTGCGCGATACCAGCCTGGCACTGCAGACGGAGCTGTTCGCCCACCTCAAGGCAATCGGCCAAGATCCGCCGGTCCTCGACGCCAGGCAACTGCTTACCGATCCTCGATCAGTCTTGAGTCAACTCTGTGAGCGTCTCGACCTTGCCTTTGAGGAAAGCATGCTCTCGTGGCCTGCCGGCCCGATCCCGGAAGACGGTGTGTGGGCCAAACACTGGTACCAGGCGGTTCATACGACGACCGGTTTTCTGCCCTATGAGCACAAGACTGAGCCTTTTCCGCCGCGCCTCAAGCCCTTGCTGGATGAATGCCGACCGCATTACGCGCGGCTGGCGCAGCACGCCATCCATGCCCAGCCCTAGACAGGACCGCAAACCGTGGACGTCAAACTGCCCGATCCTCGCAACGCCGATATTCTGGTTCATGTAGGAGGGAAACTCGTGCCGAGGGACGCGGCCTGCGTCTCCGTGTTCGACAGTTCAGTACAGGGCGGCGACGCCGTCTGGGAAGGGCTGCGCGTCTACCGAGGGCGAATATTCCAACTCGACGCACACCTGGATCGCCTCGAGGACTCCGCCAAGGCGATGGCTTTCGCCTCGATCCCGCCGCGCAAGTCCATCACACAGGCCATCTTCGACACGCTGCAGGCGAACGGGATGCGCGACGGCGTGCACATTCGCCTGACCCTAACGCGCGGCAAGAAGACCACCTCGGGCATGGACCCGCGCCTCAACCAGTACGGCCCCACGCTGATCGTGTTGGCGGAGTGGAAGCCGCCCGTGTACAGCGCCGACGGCATCCGCCTGATCACGTCCGCCGTCCGCCGCAACACGTCGCAGTGCCTCGACTCCAAAATTCACCACAACAACTTGATCAACAACATTCTGGCGAAGATCGAGGCAAACGTGGCGGGCGTCGACGATGCCGTCATGCTCGACATCCACGGCTTCGTGTCTGAGACCAATGCCACCAACACCTTCTTCGTCAAACGCGGCGTCCTGCTCACCCCGCACGCAGACAGTTGCCTACCCGGCATCACCCGCGGCATGGTGATAGAACTGGCGCGCGCCAACGATATCCCTCTCGTCGAACGCAACATCTCGCTTGCCGAAATGTACGCCGCCGACGAGATGTTCACCACCGGCACGATGGGCGAACTGTCGCCTGTGCTACAGGTGGACGGGCGCACCATCGGCGACGGCGCGGTCGGGCCGGTCACCCGCAGAATGCAGAGCCTCTATCGCGAGCGCACCGAGCACGAAGGCGAACCGCTCCCCTTCTAGGTCGAAGCGTACAATTGCTCGACTCGAAATGCCTGTAGCCAGACAGCGACCTACCTAGTCACGCGCCGAGAACCCTTCTCCATCAAGTACGGCGCGTGCTACTTCAGGCCAGCAGTTGACATGGAAGGCGCGCCCGAGGTCGAAATCCGCCGCATAAAGCACGTCTCCCCGCCGCGCCGGCCCGCTCAGCTGCTCGAAGGCTGTCTGCGTTTCGATTCCGATTGGCTCGAATTCTCCCAGGTAATAGGGCAAGTCCGTCTTGGCGCCTGACGGCACGATATGCGGTTCAAACTTCAGGACAGAGGCCAGAAGGACATGCTTATTTCGACGCACCAATCGTACGCTCTGGTGTTCGCAGTAGAAAAGCGTCAGTGCAGTAGCCGAATACCACCACTCACGAAAATGTCGCCCGTTGCGGGCCGACAGAATATGCAATTTGCGCAATAAGGCTCGCATCTGCGGGGTAAATAGATAGGGCGCCGCCGTTCGGAAAAACTCCCATACCAGCGGCGGAACATAGCCGTCCAACCAAACATGAACGGGGCTGACCGGTGATGGATCGACAAGTTCGGCGCCAATGAGGTGCCAGCTCTCCCACCGGCGCAGCAGCGCTGATCCCTCATCAAGGCCGAACAAGTTCAGAAACGCCCCATTCACAGCGTGTACAAACCACAGCCCGTCGCAAATAAGCGCCGGCCATCTTGTCTGGCGCAGCCGTTGCAGGAGGGTCTTCAACTCCGCCGGGCAATTGGGAGATAAAGCCAACGCCAAATCATAAGCGCTGATCTGCACCGCCCGCGTATGGCGGTCATCGCCGCGTGCGTCCCCGCTCAGGCCGATCAGCAAATTGGCTGCATCGTCGTCGAGCGGGTATGGCGAGTGCACGCCCTCTCGGCAAAGGTCGTGCAGCGTCTGAATATAACGCTCCACGATTCGGCGGCGTCGTGAGCGACCGGTTCCTTCGAACTTGGAGATCGTCGACGAGGTGACGCCGAGAGCGCGGGCAATATCGCTCTGGCTAAACCCGCGCGCCTCACGAATTCGCCTAAACATGATGCCAACATGCGGCATGTCATCAGCGTCAACATGCGGGGGGAACGCAGCCATGACGCGTCGCTCCTTATTCGAGCCGGTAAAAGCCGCCTAACGCACAGGTCTTGCCCAAATTCTCTAGACAGCGACGTTTGTTTTCCCTATCATGAAGGCGCAGCGCGCAATTGTCATGCATATCTCAAATCTGTCATCCATCTGTCCCAACGACAGGCCGAAATCGGCAAGGCATAGACGGTTGGACTTCCGCGGGCGCGATCATTATAGCAAGTCCATCCGTTAGGTCAAGCCGGTTTTCGACGCCCGGCACAATCGACAGTCCGCCTTAATCCACACAACAGGCGGTGCGCACTGCTCCGCCGGAAAGGAGGCGCTCGTTCTATACGCAGTTCGCTGCCTCGGACCCTGTTCTCGGTTCTGCTCGACAATTCCAACGAACCGACCTATGAGGAAGACAGGAGCAAACAATGATATATAGAATCGCCATCCGTATGCCAAGCCATCATAGAAGCGCCCAGCGGCTTCTTTTTGCCCTGGTCGCCGCGCTGGCGCTGCTCATGTTTTCGGCCACCGCAGTCTCTGCCGGTGCGGCCCCCGAGTCTCCATTCCCCGAAACGGAACCGCAAGACCCGGTTCCGCTAGATCGTTTCTGCATTTCGGGCATGGTAATCAACCACGCCGAACAGCCGCTCGCAAGATGGACGGTGACGGCCGAATACGAAGGCGTCAACGGCGAGTACGAAACGCTCACGGACGAAACCAACTCCAGGGGGCAATTCGAGTTCGAATTGCCCGGGCCGGGTCGCTGGGCCTTAGAGGTCGATGAGCGCGAGGGGTGGGAAGGCGTGACGACAACCCGCCTCGCCGTGTACGTGGGCTATGGCCACACAGATTGCATTGAGGTCCGCTTCAAGTTGCGCGAACTGATCACCGTCGTCGTACTCAAGATTGATGAAGAGCATACCCCGCAACCGGGTTGGACCATTACGGCGACGCCTGGACACGGCAACACCTTTGGTGCGCCGCAGACCGAGGTTACCGACGAGAACGGCGAAGCCTCTTTTGAACTCACGCCGGGGCCGTGGATCTTCACCGAGGAGCCGCCTGGCGATGTAGTCTGGTGGCGTCCCATCTCTCCGCCTAACGGCGTACACCATCTCGTCGTCGCCGGGCCTGGGCCGCATACCATTCGCTTCAAGAACATGCTCGAAAAGAAGCCGAAAGGTTGCATCAACGTCACCAAGTTCGATGTCCCGCCTGACGCCGATCAGGATTCGTTCGGCTTAGCCGGATGGCCCATCGAGATCCGCCGCGCCAACGGCAGCATTGCCGATGCAGGCGTGACCGACAGCTTCGGCCAGATCACGTTCACCGACCTGCCATATGGGCCGTACACGGTACACGAGATCATGCAGCCGGGTTGGGAGCCTGCATCGCCCACTCACTACAGCGTCGTGCTAACAAGCCGCGACGACGGCTGCAAGGACATCATCTTCTATAACAAGCAACTGCCCAAGGGCTACTGCTTCGAAGGTCGCAAGGTCGATGCGACGGGCGGCTACGGTCTCCCTGATTGGGAAATCACCGCCAAACCGCTGGAACCGGGCGGCTATGTGCCGGAGTCGGTGTTTACCGACGGCGAGGGGCGCTATCGCGTCTACCTGCCGATGGATGACTACCGCGTGCCCGGTGCGGTATACGAGGTTTCGGAGGTGATCCCCGACGGATGGACGGCGGTCAGCCCCGCTTCCTTCCTCATCACCATGCCGGAGCATCCCGACATCTGTGTGCAGGCGCCCGTTTTCGTCAATGAGCAGACGAAGTATGTTGAAGACGACCCGCATTGCGCGGAACCGTGCCAGGCGCATCCCGGAGAATGCCGCGCAGTCCACGTGGTGACGCGAGGCGACAGCGTCTATAGAATCGCCGGACGCTATCATGTCGCGGCGACGAGCATTTTCCGCGCCAACCCTTGGATCGCCAAGCAGCGCAACTATTGGCTCTACGTGGGTCAAAAAGTCTGCATCCCGTAACGCGGGCTCTAGCGCCGCTATCCGCATAAGCGCCATATGAGGATCGGGCGCGGGCAAGCATCCAGTCATGTCCGCGCCCTTCCCTTACCCCAGCAAATCACCGGCGCGGCTATCCAGGATGGCCGCGCTGTTGCGTGGCAGCAGCACATCCACATGCAGCCGGCGTTGTTCCTCTGAAAAAGGCATGGCAGCGATCGTGGAGATCAGCGCACTAAAGCGTTGGAGCAAACAGTACCGAAAATCCAGCAGGCACTGGTTGAACCCGTATCCCTGCACGCCATGATCGGTCAGGACCTGCCAATAGAGTCGCAAAAGGTCCATGCCCGCCGCCTGGTTCGCCTCTTCAGTCAGGTTCTCGCTCAGGAAATAAGCCGCATCCCACGTCCCGCGTCCGCAGCTCGCCAACTGCCAGTCGAGCACGGCGAACGCTTCACTCCCCTCCGGATCGCCAAAAACCAGATTATCTAGCTGGAAATCATGGTGAATCAGCGTCTGCGGCGGCGAACCAAACACATGCCGCCGGATCGCCGCCCGTCTCGGGCCGAGACGTTCTCCGATCTCTCGAATCGGGTCGGGAACGCGGTGACCGGCCCGCCGCAGGAACTCCGGCCACCAGCGCTCGTGTTGCGCCTGCTGTGTATCCGCGTCCGGGTCGCTTGACCCGTTTTCTAGCCAGTCGAACTCGCTTAGCTGCGGGTTTTCCCACCAGAACGCGTGAAACTCCGCAATGGCGCGGATAGCAAGCTCCGCCTGCGCCGGCGTGCAGCCCCGTACCCGCGAACCGCTGCGTGCGGGGGCCATGTCTTCTAGCAGCAGGAGGTGCAGCCCTGTCTCTATATCGATGCCGGCGAAATAACAATCTGGGACCGGTAGCGACGTCCGATCAGCGACCTGCTGATAGAAGCGCACCTCGCGCACATATGCCGGAACCGCTCGCTTACGCATCTCCGGAACGATTGATGCGAACTTGGCGATCAACGCAGACGGCGTGCCTGCCTCCGCCCGATCATAGATCGGAATCACGCGCACCACCTGCCCGTAAAATCCTTGCTTCTCGGCGAGCGGGCCAACCTGACAGGAGACCACCCGCGCCGTATCGATGGCCCGGGCCGAGCGCAAGGCAGCGGTCAACCAAACGGGCGTAAGTTCCTCGGGCCTAACAGGGAAATCCATCGTCGCCTCACCTCGGCAGTCGTCGCTACTCGCCAGCCGGCTTGCCGGCATTAAGTAATTTGATCGCCCAATACGCACTATGTCATGTTGAGCGGAGCGAAACATCTCTACCTCTGATACAACGAGATTCCTCAGCTCGCTAACGCTCGCTTCAGAATGACAGATACTTGACGATCAAATCATTAATGATGATAACAGGCTCCACAAAAACAGCGGCGTCAGGAAAGCTCCTGACACCGCTCCAGTACCTACTTCACGAATTGCCGTCAATTGTCCCGCGCGAACTGTCGCACGGCCGTGTCGGCGCCTCGTCCTTACATCACATCCAGCGCTACGACGGACATCTTCGGCACGCTGATCTCTACCCCTTCGGACGTCAGCTTGGCCCCGCTGAAAGCTTGAGGCTTCACCGCATCCGGCTTCTCGAAGGTGTTATGCGCATGCATCGTGGCAGCGTGCAGCACGCGGCCTTCCACCTTGCTCCCCTTCAAACCGCGCACAAACGCCGTCA
>CAYXRG010000005.1:110288-121218 GCA_964467575.1 uncultured Caldilineaceae bacterium
TGCAGCACGCGGCCTTCCACCTTGCTCCCCTTCAAACCGCGCACAAACGCCGTCACCGTGATGTCCTTCTTCGGGTTGGCGTTGCTCAATGTCAGATGCAACTTGCCCTCAGCGCCGACCGAAGCCGAAGCCGAGATCGCCGGCACGCTGTAACCGGCGTGTTCATACTGCTCGCTCTGCACGTCGATCGGAACCAACGTAGCGTCCTGATGCGCCGCGTACATGTCGAACACATGGTAGCTGGGCGTGAGCAGCATCTTCTCGTTCTGCGTCAACACCATCGCCTGCAGCACATTCACCGTCTGAGCGATGTTCGCCATGCGCACGCGGTCGGCATGGTTGTTGAAGATGTCGAGCGACACCGCCGCTACGAGCGCATCGCGCATCGTGTTCTGCTGGTAAAGGAAGCGCGGATGCGTGCCCGGCTCGACCGCAAACCACGTGCCCCACTCGTCCACGATCAGCGCCACCTTCTTGTCGGGGTCGTACTTGTCCATGATCGTCCCGTGCTTGCGCACCAGCTCGTCCATGAACAACGCCTTCGACATAATCTCGATCCAACCGGCCTCGTCAAACTCCGTGGCCGACCCCTCGCGCGAGCCGTCCGGCAGCCGGTTGACCGATGTATAGTAATGGATGGCCAGCCCATCCATCTGCTGGCCGCGCATAATGCGAGCATCGCCCGCCTTGGCCATCATCGTTTCGGTCCAGTGGTAATCGGCCCCGCTGGCCCCGCAGGCGATGCGGTACAGCTTATTGTCGCCGTAATCGCGCGCATACAGCCCGTAACGCCGGTAGAGGTCTGCGTAATACTCCGGCGTCATGCGCCCGCCGCAGCCCCAGTTCTCGTTGCCGACGCCGAAGTACTTCATCTTCCACGGCTCTTCGCGCCCATTCTTCTTGCGCAGGTCCGTCATCGGGCTCTTGCCGTCAAAGGTTATGTATTCGACCCACTGCGACATTTCCTGTACAGTGCCGCTGCCCACGTTGCCGCAGATGTATGGCTCGCAGCCGAGTTGATCGCATAGGTCCATAAACTCATGGGTGCCGAAGTGGTTGTTCTCGACCACGCCGCCCCAATGCGTGTTGATCATCGTAGGCCGCTGCTCGCGCGGGCCGATGCCGTCCATCCAGTGATACTCGTCCGCAAAACAGCCGCCCGGCCAACGCATCACCGAGACCTTGATCTTGCGCAGCGCCTCGACCACGTCGGTGCGGATGCCGCGTACATTGGGGATGCTGGAGTCCTCTCCAACCCAATACCCCTCATAAACGCACCGGCCTAGATGCTCGGAGAAGTGGCCATAGATATTGCGGTCGATCGTCGTCTTGGCGATCTTGACGTCCAATGTAAGCTCGTTCATGCCGTTTCCAAGTTTCCAGTTTGGACGGAGACAGCCGTCTCCGGCATTGCCCCGTCATGATAGAGAAAACACCTGAGCGTCCTGCCCTCAACCTCTTGTTCGGGCGGAACTTCCGTCTTGCACACGTCCATCACATGCGGGCAGCGTCCGGCGTATTTGCACCCCAGACGCCCATACTCCCTGACCTCGGTCGAACCAAGCTCAATATGTTGCGCCCATTGCTCCCGTTCCGATGCAGCCGGCTTGGGGACTGACTCCTGCAGCAGTTGCGTATACGGGTGCAACGGGTTGCCCAGCACATTCTCCACCGGGCCGGACTCCACCACGACGCCGCGCAGCATGATGGCGATGCGGTCGCTGATATAGTACGCTGTCGCCAGGTCGTGCGTAATGTAGATAACGCTGACCTTTTGCTCGTCGCGCAGTTTCTTGAAGAGATTGACGATGGCCATGCGCAGCGAGGCGTCCACCATCGACACCGGCTCATCAGCCAGGATCAGCCGCGGGTTCGGTATCAACGCACGCGCCACCGAAACGCGCTGGATCTGCCCGCCAGACAGTTCATGCGGGTAGCGCCGGCTTACCTCGGCGAGCGACAGACCCACCTGGTGCAGCGCCTCGTCAGCTACTTTCGCCGCATCACGACGGTTCTTTGCTCGACCGAACTGAATCGCCGTCTCGATCAGATACTCCTCCACACGTCGTAGCGGGCTGAAGGTCTCAAACGGGTTCTGAAACACCGGCTGAACCTGGGACATGAATTTCATGAAGTCGCGCCGGCTCTTGATCGTGGACAGATCGCGCCCCTCGAAGGTTACCTTGCCCTCGGTGGGCTCCAGGTCATGCAGCAGCACATTCGCCAACGTGGTCTTGCCGCTGCCGCTTTCACCCGCAATCGAGTAGATTTCCGGCTTGCCTGCATACAGCGCAAACGTCACATCGTTCACCGCAACCAACTGGCCGCCCGCCAGGAAGTTGCCGATATGAAAAGACACTGTTACGTGGTCGACGTCGAGTAGCTTTTCGTTTGCGCTCATGCGCGGCCCTCCTCCACAAGATGGCAGGCAACTCGGTGCCGCTCCGACAGCATGATCATCTCCGGCGTCTCCGTCCGGCACCTGTCCATCGCCAGAGGACAACGCGGGTGGAAACGACAACCGCTCGGCGGATCGGCCAGGTTGGGCGGCGCCCCGCCCAGACTCTTCTTCACTGTTTTGTCGCCGATCATCGGCAGCGAGTTGATCAAGTGCTCCGTATACGGATGGCGTGGGGCTTGGAAAATGACTTGCGTCGGCCCTTCTTCTACGATGCGCCCTGCATACATAATGCCCACTCGGTCCGCCACATTGGCATGCACCGCCAAGTCATGGGTCACCAGCAATACCGTGTTGGCGCTCTCCGCCTGGATGTCCTTAAGCATGTGCAGCACGCCGCGCTGCACCACAACGTCTAGCGCTGTCGTCGGCTCGTCGGCGATGATCAAGCTGGGGTTGAAGACCGTCGCCAGAGCGATCGCCACGCGCTGCCGCATACCGCCTGATAGCTGGTGAGGATAAAGATTCAACACGTCCGGCGGCAGCCCCAGTTTCATCACATGTCCGCGCATCTGCTCCTGAAAAGCCTTCTTGTCCGGGATGCCCTGATGCGTGCCGACAATATCCTCGAAGGAGCGGATGATTTTGCGGACAGGGTTCAACACGCTCATCGAACCCTGCATCACATACGAGATCTCCTTCCAACGCACATTCTGGCGCATCTCTTCCGCATCGATTTTGCGCATGTCCATCTGGAATGCGCCGAAGTTGTAGTGTATACTTCCCGATTCGATGCGCAGCGGCGGCTTGACTGTGCCGGATATGACCTTGATCAGCGTGGTCTTGCCGCAGCTCGATTCGCCGGCGACGCCGTAGATCTCGTTCTTGTGCAATTCCATCGAAACGCCGTCGACCGCGCGCACTGATCGGGAGATGCCGTAGACCTCGGTACGGTAATACGCCCGTACATCTTCCATCTTCAAGAGGGACATGGCCTATGCTCCAATCCGTCGTAGTCGCGTTCGCGGATCGATGAACTCGTTGACGCTCGAGAAGAGCAGATACAGCCCCAAGAACAACAGCACGGCGATGAGGATCGGCGCCCCAAGCCACCACCACACCCCGGCGACCAACGCCTGGTGTTGGTTGGCCCAGTAAATCGCCGTTCCAATCGTCGGCAAGGTCACGTCCGAAAGCCCCAAGACGCTGAGCGTAACCTCCATGCCGATGGACCACAACAGGTTGTTGATCGTGGTCGCAAATACAACCGGTAACACAAACGGCAGGTGTTCACGCATCGTGATCAACAGCGGCGTCGTGCCCGAATAGACCGCAGTACGCGTAAAGGCGCGTTCTTTCAAGCTCAACACCTGAGAGCGGATCAGCCGGCCGTCCCACGGCCAGCCGAACAAGCCGAGCAACACGCCTAGCATCCATAGGCTCATCTTGCCGCGCAACAGAAAGCTCAGCAAGATCAAGATGGGCAAAACGGGCAAAACGACAAAGCTATCATTGATCGACATCAGGATGCGGTCGATCACCCCGCCACGATATCCGGCGACCATCCCTACGAAGATCGCGATGATGCGGGAAACGATTGCGCAGATGATGCCGAGCATGAGCGAATTTCGCACGGCAAACGCCATCCACCAGAACAGATCCTGCCCGCGAGAATTGGTGCCGAACGGATGCTCCAGTGACGGCGGCAAATCTTGCGGAACCATAAATGTTTTCTTCGGGTCATACGGCGATACCACCGTGAGGAGGGCCATGATCACGATGATCACCAGGAACACAAAGGCCACCCGAAACCGGCCGTCATACTTGAGTAAATCCCGTGTGACTGTCAGCATGGTTTACGCTCTACTGGTGGCGGACCCGCGGGTCAAACAGCGGGTAGATGAAATCGAGGATCAACACCATAGTCGCCACCCCGATGATCGAGAGTAGCGTAATCCCCATGATCAACGAATAGTCGTTCGCCATGACCGCCTGGAATGTCAGCGTGCCCATTCCCGGATACCCGAAGACCACTTCCATGATCAAAGCCCCGCTGAAGATCAGGCCAATCTGTAGCGCCAGCCCCGTAATCTGCGGCAACATAGCGTTGCGCATAATGTACTGGGAGAGAATCCGGTTCTTGCGCAGCCCTGCATTCTCTGCGTATACCACGTAATCCTCGGAAATGATGTTCGAGGTCAGGGACTTCATTCCGATGAACCAGCCGCCCACCCCGATCAGCACTAGGCTCAATAATGGCAACGTCGAATGTCTGATCACAGTCAGGGCAAAGCTCAAGCTCCAATTCGGTTGCGTCCCTGGCGGATACGCCCCGCTAAAGGGAAAGATCGGCCAGTAGTACGCAAAGAACACCAGCAGCAACAACGCCATGATGTAATAGGGAATCGGCCGCACCGCCTGACTTAACACATCCACAATCTGGATCGGAATATTCTTCTCATAGTAACTGGCAAGCGCGCCCAAGATATTGCCTACGATCCAGGAAATGAGGATCGACGTCATTAGCAGTCCAAACGTCCACGGCATGGCGCGCGCCAAGAGCGTAGTCACAGGCGTAGGAAAGGTTGCCAGAGACGGCCCCAGATCGCCGCGCAGCAGCCGGCCCCAAAACGCAAAATACTGCTGCAACGGACTTCCCTCCAGACCATACATCTCGGTCAGCGCCTCGCGCAGGCTGATCACGGCATCCGGGCTGACCTGCGACCCGCTCATCATCACACGATTGATCTGCGCCTCCACCGGGTCGACCGGGGAAAGGCGGGGGATGATGAAAGTGATGGTCACGCCCAGAAAGATCACCAAAAAGTACTGGAGGATGCGAGGTATAAGGTAATTCAAGACGAACTTGCGCACGTCTGACCCTCCCAAGGTGAGTGGTTCCTCTGCAGCGATCGCTGCAGAGGAACCTTCGTAACCGGAAGACTAGGCCTATGCCTTCGGCCGAATCTTGACGAACATGTACCGGCTATTAGCCCAGTTCGGGACCGGGTTGGTGTAGGGATCCGCCGCGGTGGGGAAGCCCTCCCAGTACCGTTCGTCACAGCAGGTGAACACGTTGTAGGACATAATCGGCGTAATCGGCATCTCGACGCACGCCAGCTTGACGAATTCGATGCCAAGCTCGACGCCCTTCGGATCGTCGAAGTCAAGCTTTTGGATCTCCTCGATGATCCGATCCAGCTCGGGGTGCATCCAGCGCATCCGGTTGCGGCCGTTGGCGTTGACGCCGATCGGCGCATATAGGTCCGAATGCCACGACTGGAGGAAGAAGAACAGGTCGGGGTGACCGCCCCAAGTCTCGATTGTCCAGCCGAACGCTGCGTCGTAGTCGCCGATCAACTCCATGGCATTGCGAGAGGCATTGTCGCGGGTGTCGTGCGTAGCGTCTAGGCCGAACTCGACCCAGTTCTCAACGATCATGGCGGCGCCGCGCCCCATGACAGCGCGCGTGTCGCCTTCTGCCAGAAGCGCAACGGAGAACAGATCGCCATTGGGCAGCAGCCACTTACCGTCGCTGTTGCGCGAGCAGCCCGCCTTGATCATCAGTTTCTCGGCCGCTTCCAGGTCGCGCTTCCACCAGCCCATGCCGGTGTACTTCTTGATCTCCTCCAGATCGGTCGGCACAAGATCGCCCAGCGACTTGCGCGCTTCGTCCGCAATCTTCACTGCCGCCTCAGGGTCATACGGCTTGTACATCTCGCCGCCGCCCAGGTCCAGCTCGAAGTCGTTCAGCCAATCCTGCACCGGCTCGAAGTAGTACTGCGGATACATGCCGGTCGGCGGCACATGGATCGCCGAAATTGTCGCCGCGCCGCGGTATGAAGCCATCGCCACCCGCACGATGTCAATCGCCAACGTCAGCGCCCAGCGAACATCGCGGTTGTCCAGACCCGGCCGCTCGTTGTTGTAGAGCACTGCGGGCAGCGTCGGATCGGGGTGCGCCCACGGGAAGGACGGGAACCAGCTTCTGGAGGTCGGGTTGGTGCGCGCCAGCGTAATCTGGCCTTCCGGCGCCATGTCGTGGATTACGTCCAGGTCGCCCGCTGTCTGCGCCATAACCTTCTTGTCGCTCGGTCCGGGGGCGACATACATGGCGAACTTGGGCGCCGGCATGCCGAAGCGCGCCAGCGTCGTGCGCTCCCAGTCCTCGCGGCGTTCCCAGATAAACCAGTCGCCATTCGGATCATGTTCCTTCAGCACATACGCGCCGAGACTCACCGGCGGATAGAACGTGTAGGCCAGCGGGTCGGGCTGCGCCTCGAAGATATGCTTCGGCATGAGGAAGCACGCGTTCCAACGTACGGTGAAGACGGCATGGAAGCGGGAGTTCGGCTCAGTCAGGTTGAAGACGACCGTGTAGTCGTCCGGCTTCTCCATGCTGTCCACGTACCGGGCGAATTGCCCCGTAAAGCCGAATCCGGGGGTGTCCTTCTGGACCTGGACCGTGTAGATCAGATCATCGGCCGTAAACTCAACGCCATCGCTCCAGTAGATGCCTTCGCGCAGTTTCACCGTCATCTGCGAGAAGTCCTCGTTGTAGATGGGCTTCTCAGCGGCCAGTGAGTTGTCCCACACGCCGTCGATGCCCTCATCCGGGTCGATGTACCACAGCGCATCCAGGGCCAACTGCTGGA
This sequence comes from uncultured Caldilineaceae bacterium, assembly GCA_964467575.1. Classification (GTDB taxonomy): domain Bacteria; phylum Chloroflexota; class Anaerolineae; order Caldilineales; family Caldilineaceae; genus JASGTU01. The sequence goes on from CAYXRG010000005.1 coordinate 117,342, forward strand.
ACCCATTCGATGCGGTCGTGATACCGGGGCGCCAACGGTTGAAGTCCGTCGGCGTGATGTTCCGACCCATCGGGTCCTCAAGGATCAACGTCTCTGCACGCGGAACGCCAGGGGCAACCTCCGCGCCCACTGCCGGTGCAGCCCCTGCGCCCGCCTCTGCCGCCGGGCCTGCGGCCGGACCCGCCGGCGCCGCACAAGCCGCCAGCACGCCGCCCGCCGTGACAAGCCCTAGCTGGGCCAAAAACGCGCGCCTCGAATAAACATACTTACTCATCTGTTCCTCCTGGGTGACTGAAATGGATTGACCGTGATTCAGATTCCGGCCTAGGCCGTCTTAGGGATGGAACGGTTGACCAACGGAGAACTTTCACAGGCATAGCAACGGCGTCCCGGAGCGACGCGCCGCCCATCAAGGCGCATGCCGCGACCTCTAGCTACACCTGACCTACCCTTTCTTAAGGCTGCCCGCCAAACGGCCCATTTCAACTATGAGCAGAACGCGAGCAATGAGTGACGAACTCAACAAGCTCGGTCTACTGCGCTCGGTGTCGACGCAGCCAGCCCGAACCATAGGCAGGTTCTATACGTGGGATTGACTTAAACATACTAAAATGCCAGTGGAATGTCAAGCGCCAACAAAACGGCTTATAGTATTACGTTTAGTGCTGTGTTGGGAAGAACATGGACTGACATGCTTGACTACAAAGAAGGCATTGGTTAAACTCTAAAGGATAGAATCGGAATTGTCAACTTTCCGCCGCCTCGATTTTTACTAAATATTGCTAAAATCCGCCGCGGCCTCGCCGCCAAGTTTAGTGGACTGTTCGATTGAACAAACGCCCTTCCCTTCGCGACATCGCCGCCGTCACAGACGTGTCAGTCTCTACCGTGTCCCTCGTTCTCAACGATAGACCCGGCATCTCGCCCCAGACGCGATCCCGCGTGCTAGAGGCCGCCGCTAAGCTCGGCTACGAGGCTGCGCCCTACGCCAAAAATCACACGGCCAACACCATCGGGCTCATGATCGAGCAGGGGTCGATCCCCGTTCTGCTCGATATCTTCTACGGGGACGTCATCCGCGGCTTTCAGACCGAAGCCCAGCGCCTCGGCTACCAAGTCCTGCTACATATGTACGACCAAGCCGTCGATGGCCTGGATGTCATCCGCAACGGCTTCGCCGCGCGCGTGCAAGGCCTGGTCATCGCCAACGACGGCAGCATCACCCCGCAGATGGTCGTCCAATTGGAGAATGCCAGCGTCCCGCTTGTCCTCATCGAGAACCATATCGAAGGACACTGCCTGCCCTGCGTTCTCGGCGACAACTGGACCGCAGGCTACACTGTCATGCGCCACCTCTTGTCCCTCGGCCACCGCGAGATCGCCATCCTGCGCGGCCCCGTCAAGTACAGCAGTTTGGTGGACCGGCTGCGCGGCTGTCTCGCCGCAGCCGCAGAAGCGAACCTGCCCGTCCCGCCCCACTTCCTGCCGGAACCCGTTTCCGAACATCCCCAGAAGGGGTACGTGCAGGCCAAGCGGCTCTTGGCGCTGGCGCAGCGCCCGACTGCTATCGTCGCCATCAGCGACAAGACCGCCTTCGGCGCCATGAGCGCCATCCTCGAAGCCGGGCTATCCATTCCCGACGACTTGGCCGTCGCCAGCATCGACAACGTCGCCGACAGCATCTACACCCATCCGCCCCTGACTACCTACCACATCCCCAAACGCGAGATGGGCGTGCTCGCCATGCAAAAACTGCACCGCATCATCATGGGCGAACAGGAGATCGCCGTTAAGAGCGTTGTCTATGGCAACCTGATCGTACGCGAGTCTTGCGGCGCCAAGCGTTAGAGGCGCTCCTGAGCAGGACGAATGATGTGATCGCCATTGCCAGGCAGCCTTCGCAGGGGCTCACGGCGGAGTGATCACACCCTTCACGTCCCAGAGATCTTCCCAGTCCTGGTCTTCTTTCCACAGAAAGACCTGCCCCTTGATCAGCCGGCAGTTCTTGTCAATGCCCGCGATCGCCTTCATGTCCGCCTCCGTCAGCGGCGCGGATACGACGGCTTGCAGGTTGGCAAGATAGTGGCTGCGTTTGGTCGACATGGGGATGGGAACCTGCCCGCGCTGTACTGCCCATTTGATGCATACCGCGGCCGGGTGGATGCCCAGACGTTCTGCAATGCCCACAATCACCGGGTCCGCCACGTCGACCGTATCCTCCGGCGTCCGGTCGCGCACCGGGCGGTTCGGCGAGCCTACCGGGCTATAGGCGATGGGGACCATGTTATGGCTGTGCACGAATTCGAATAGCTCCGGCTGCTGAAAGTGCGGATGCAGTTCCATTTCATTAGCCGCCGGCGCGATGGCCGCGTCGCGTAAGAGCAGTTCCAGCTTCGGAATCGTCGTGTTCGACGTGCCGATATGGCGCACCAACCCCATCTCCACCAGTTTCTCTAACTGCCTCCAGGTCTTCATGTAGTTGGCGTGGATGTAAGGCTGAGCCTGAGTATCGCGTGAATGCACATCCACGCCCGGCGCATGGTGGTTCGGGAACGGCCAGTGGATCAGGTAAAGATCCAGGTAATCGAGTTGCAGATCGCGCAGTGACTGCTTACATGCCGGGATCACGTCTTCCTCGGCATGTTTGTCGTTCCAGAGCTTAGACGTGACCCACAACTCCTCACGCTCAATGCCCGAGGCCATCACAGCGCGCAGCGATTCCCCGATCATGGGCTCGTTTCTATAGACGGCGGCGCAGTCGAAATGGCGGTAGCCGACTTCAGCTGCGCCGAGTACGGCCGCAGCCACCTCGTGCGCCGGCGCGTGGTCCGAGCCGAAAGTGCCCAGACCGATGGCGGGCATCCTCGCGCCGGTATGGAGCGTGCGATAAGGAACGTCGGCCGGGTTTACGCCGTCTACAGCCGCAAAACGGCCGGGGCGCGTAAAACTATCCATCCTGTCATCTCCGTTTGTAGATTCGGACTGCGCGCATAGGCGCAGGTTACTCACTCAACTGCACGGCAACCGTGTCTGCACCGGTGTAGCTGCGGATCGTGTCGGGCACGCGCAGCCGGTCGTCCGCCGCATAAAGCGTGCGCAGCGCGTCGAAGTCAGGCACATCGCCGCAGGTCAACTCGGCGACCCGGTCGAGCAGCGCATAATCCTCCACAGACAACGCCTCATCCGGCGCATCGGCCAAGCCCCACCCGTCCCACGGCAGCAGTTCCGTCTTGTTGAGGGCCGCCACATCGCGCAGAAAATCGCCGCGCACGAACCACAGCCCGTGCATGTCGAAGATGCCGAACTGGTCCGGGTCCGCCTGACTGGAACGGCACAGCTTCCACGCCTGCCCGCCTACGATGAACTGGTCGCGCGGCACGTCAAGCGGATCGAAAGCGATCTTCAACTCGGCGCATTGGAATGCGTCCAACTGCGCGTCGACCAATCGCCAGCGCGCCTGTTGCGCATCCCAGTACTCTGTCACCCAGTGATCCTCATAGTGATTGGGCAAAAAATACCGGCCGAACCCGCAGCGGGCGCGGGCGGGGACGCCCTGCTGGCGCAGCATGGCCGTCAGCATTACCGAGAAGTCCCGGCAATTGCCGACCAGCCGCCTCTCCGGCGGGCGCGCCTCCGTCAAGGGCCGGCCGTCCAGCTCCAGCAACCGCCTCAGCATCCGCCGCACCGAGCGCAGTTGCACCTCCTGCTTGCGCTCATCCGGCAGAGAAACGCCCATGCGATCCGCCCAGAAGATATGGATCATGAGCCCCTGCACTATGTGACAGAGTGCGCCTATGTCGCGAGGAAGATCGGTGAAATGTGGCACGTATGGGCCCGGATCGGTCGCTGCAGCGGGTTGGGCATAGTACTCCAACGG
>CAYXRG010000005.1:121318-124008 GCA_964467575.1 uncultured Caldilineaceae bacterium
GGCAGTTGCAGCGTCGCCTTGCCGTCCTCTACCGCCGGCGCCTGGATCGCCTGTGCAGTTATACTGTCCGGCTCCTCCCAGGTGTTGGCCGCCTTGGGGTCGGTCCCCGCAACCTGCCATCCGCCCGTAACCGTGACCGTTTTGCCATCCTGCCACACCACATCGGTGACCAGCGCATCGGTCTCGCTGCGGTTAACGATGAAGACCGCACCCTCGCCGCTTGCTGGGTCATGGCTGGCCGACACGTCGAGCGCGGGCACGCCGCCCCACTTCTGCGTCTCGATCATGGGCGCCTGCACCGCCACATCCAGCGACTGCCCACGCGCGTGGTTGCTCACCAGCTTGAAGGGATAGAACGACACCTGCTTGAGAAGACCGTCGGGACGCGTCTGCAGCCAGGAAATGATGTTCACTATCTGGGCTACACACGCGATCTTAAGAACATGGGCCCGTCGCAGGAAGACGTTCAGCCACTGCGCTACGACCAGAGCATCCTCGAGCGTGTAGATCTCCTCCGCTAAGTGTGGCGCCTCATCCCACTCTCCCCTCGTCGGCGCGCTGAAGTTCCACACTTGCCACTCGTCCCACGACAGATATACATCGTGCTTACTGCGCTTTTTCGCCTTGACGTAGCGCAGCGTGCCGTCCAGAGTATCGAGGTAATGCTCAAACTGGATGGCGCTTGCCAGGTAGCTGGGCGTGTCATTCTCTTTGTTGCTGGTATAGTGGTGAATCGACAGATAATCGACGTGTTCCCACGCGATCCCCAGCGCCACGCGGTCCCATTCCGGGAAGGTGGGCATTTGGTCGTTGGACGAGCCGCACAACACCGTCTTGATCGACGGATCGTGCCACTTCATCATCTTGGCCGCCTCGCGCGCCTTTTTGCCGTACTCCTCCATGTCGAGATGCCCGATCTGCCACGGGCCGTCCATCTCGTTGCCGACACACCAGTAACGCACATTGTACGGGTCCTTGTGGCCGTACTTGGCGCGCAGGTCCGCGTAATACGTGCCGGTCGGCGCGTTGCAATACTCGACCAAATCGGCCGCGCTTTGTATCGTGCCCGTGCCCATATTGACCGCCAGCATCGGCTCGCTGTCAATGGCGCGGCAGAACTCGATGAATTCGTCTGTGCCGAACTGGTTGGTCTCGATGGAGAACCAGGCCAGGTCGCGCCGTCGCGGGCGCTGGTCCTTCGGGCCGACGCCATCCAGCCAGTTATAGCCGCTGAGGAAATTGCCGCCGGGGTAGCGCATCACCGAGTACTTCTGCTCGCGCAGTGCGTCGAGTACGTCGGTGCGGAACCCGCGCTCGTCCGCCCGCGGCGACTTCGGGTCATAAATGCCTTCATAGACGCAACGTCCCATGTGCTCGGCAAAGCCGCCAAAAAGCAGCGGCGAGATCTCGGCGATGGTGCGGTTGGCGTCTACGTAGATCTTGGCAGTGTTGCGGGACATGTTGGTCTCCTTCAGTTATTTAGCGCTCCGCAGCCGGCCGGCCGCAGGGCGCAGGAATTGCATCAAAACGGCGGACAATCGCCCCAATACGTCTTAACCGGCGCGGAACCAAACGCGCATCTCGCCCGGCTCACGGTTGTCCCACAGAGCGTAGGGGATCGCCGTCACTTCGATAGTCTTCTGCGGAGAGGACTTGCCGCGGCGATAGAGCGTCGTGTCATCCCAGCCGTCGTCTTCGATCAGACCGGCCTGGCCGCGCAGCACCATTACACCGCCCAGCAGATCGTCGCGGTGTTCGACCGCAAAACCAGGCACGGAATCCGGGTCCAGAGACAGACGATCCAAAATGATGTTGCCGTTGTCCACGCCTTCCATGCAGTAGACCACCGGCCCGCGCATGATCGCCACGCGACCCTGAAGCTGCCGCACGTTGGGGTGTGCATACACCGGCTGCACCGGCATTTCCAGGTCCAGTGTGACCGTATCACCCGGCTGCCAGGTGCGCGAGATCGTCACGTAGCCCTTCTTGACCCCGGCCCCTTCGACAGGCCGGCCATTCACCTTCAGGCTCCACTGTTCGCACCAGCCGGGAATGCGCAGGCGCAGAGCGAACTCGCTCGCCTCCTGCGGGGTCAGCGTTAGCTTCACGCGCCCGTCCCACGGGTAATCCGACAACACGCGCAAAGCCACCGGCTGCCCGTCGACGGTAACGGTCGCCTCGTTCTGTGCGTACTGGTGCACCCACAGATTGCCCTCACTGGTGGAGTAGAGGTAGTTGCCCAGGCTCGCCAAAATGCGACTCAGGTTGGGCGGGCAGCACGGACAGAGGAACCACGGCGTGCGGTGATGGTCGCCCGCGCTGGCCAGCGGATTGACGTAGAAGAAATGCTTGCCGTCCAATGCGACGCCGCTGATAAACCCGTTGTACAGCGTCTGCTCGATTATATCCGCATACTTGCCGTCGCCCGCAACCTGCAAGAGGCGATGGTTCCACATAATCAGCGCGATCGCCGCACACGTCTCGGCGTAGGCCGTCTCATCCGGCAGATCGTAGTCGAAAGTGAAGCCCTCATTGTGCCGTGACGGGCCAATGCCGCCGGTGAGGTACATGCGCTGATGCACCAAGTTGTGCCACAGCGCCTCGCACGTCTCCAACAGAGTCGGGTCGTCATACTCATGCGCCAGGTCGGCCACGCCCGCCATCAAATACATGGACCGCACCGCGTGCCC
>CAYXRG010000005.1:124108-151309 GCA_964467575.1 uncultured Caldilineaceae bacterium
GGCTTCGGGCCGAACTCACGGTCGATATGGTCGGCGTAACGCGCCAGCGCGTTGAGCAGCTTCGGGTTGCCCGTCGCCTGATGATGCGCCACCGCCGCTTCCATCAAATGACCGGCGCAATACATCTCATGCCAGTCGCGCAGGTTCTTCCAACGCATCTCCGGCTGGATGGCGGTAAAATGCGTGTTCAGGTATCCGTCCGGTTGCTGCGCACTGATGATCTTGTCGGCCACCTGGTCGACAAGCGCGGCCAGTTCCGGGTTCGGATGGGTGATGAGCGAATAGCACGCGGCTTCCAGCCACTTGGCCGGGTCCGAGTCTCCGAAGATCTCCACGATGGGCGAGGGAACCTCACGCTCGAAATTCAAGTCAAAAGCGGCAATGCGGCCGGTGTCCACCAACATCTGATACATATGCAGGATCGACACAGCCCGGTTTGTCTCTTGGCGCGGGGCCCAAAACGGGTCATCGAACCGCACGCTGACATATGATACGGGGGTGAGTTGTCGCTTGGCGGATTGGGTTGCGGATTGTGTTGTCATGATGGATTCGATCCTAATGTGTCTTTCTGGCCGCTAAGGGCATGGTTGTCGAGTCGACGCAATGGGCGCTAGCAGGGGCTTCCTTCCGGCTTAGGCGTCGAGCATCACACTGCCAGGATGACGACCGAATGGGGCGGCAAATGGACGACGCCGTCGGTAAAGGCCAACGGCTTCTCTTGGGGGACAACCCGGTTGGGGTTGTCCACATCATTGTACGCGTCGACCCCGTCGCCGTCCAACACGACGCCTTGTCGTATTCCTTCAAGCGGCGAGCCGGCCACGACGATCCGGCACGCCAGTTCCTGATCGGGAAGACGGTTGACCAGGGCCAGTCGCCAATTCTCCTGGCCCGAATCACACGTTGCGACGGCGTCCAGCGCCGGCACGGAAAGCCCGTCGTGCGCAAAGATCGGGCTGTCGATAAACGCCTCGCCGATCCGCTCGCCGAGCAGATTGGCATACATGGAGAGGACGTGGAAGGTGGTGCGGCGCACAACGCCCGAAGGATGAACGTACAGCGGCCCGCGTGTGTTCACCACCGGCGCCATGTTCGCCATGCGCACCGTATCGGCATGACGCAGACACGTATTGAGAAAACCCGCGGAAAAGACGGCGTCGGCCATCGTATAGGTGGCGTTGATGTCATTGCGGTCACGCGCGGCGATGGCCTCCGGCGAGTTGCCGATTGGATGGTGCCAGCCGCGCAGGTTCCACTCGTCGAAGGCAATGCCCAGTTTCCCCTCGAAGCCGGCCACGCCGATGATCTGCTCGGTCAGACAGATGGCTGCCTCTACTCGCCCGGACCGCGCCACACAGGTCGCGTAGTCGCTCGGCTCATCCACCTGATTGAGGCGGTCGTAGTAGCCGTGGATCGACACCATGTCGAGGTACTGGCCAGCCTGTCGCAGCAGGTTGAGCGTCCAATCGACATCCGCCAACGCCGCGGCAAGCAGTTTGATCGAGGGGTCGACGCGCTTCATCATCTTGGCCGACTCAGCCACGAACCGCCCCCACTCGGCGGCAGTCTTCGCGCCCATCTCCCAGTCGCCGTAGTTCTCATTGCCGATAGACCAATACGGCACATTATGCGGCGACATATGCCCGTTCACCTGCCGCGCTTTCGCCCATCGCCCGGCATCGGGCAGGTTGCAATACTCCACCCAGTCGCTCATCTCCTCCGGCGTGCCCGTACCTGCGTTGGTGCAGATATACGGCTCGGCGCCGATGGCGCGACACCAAGCGACGAATTCATCCGTGCCGAAGGTGTTCGGGTCTTCGACGCGCCACGCCTTATCATAAGCGGGACGCCGCGGATGGCCGACGCCATCCGCCCAATGATACGCGCTGACAAAGCAGCCGCCCGGCCAACGAACCACGGGCACGCGCAGTTCGCGCAGCGCCTCGATTACATCGGTGCGGAAACCGTGCTCATCGGCGAGCGGCGACCCCGGCTCGAAGACGCCGCCATATACCTGGCGATGGAAATGCTCTAGAAACTGGCCGAAGATCATGCGGCTATACGGCTTGCTGCCGCGGTGCGCGTCAATCGTAACAACGGACGAAAGCGTCATAGTAAGCTGCGTCAACCTTTCCAGGATAGGACGAAAACGCCTGCCCCAGACGATTGCAGGCGTCCATGCGGTGAGATGAAGCGATTTGGAGTAGAATCCCGTACGAATCGATTGCCGGCCGGGCGTATTGCCGGACTCGGCCGCGGCTCAGCCCTTCAGCCCGCTGAGCACCACGCCCTGGATGAAGTAGCGCTGTGCGAAAAAGAACAGGATAACGATGGGCACGATCATTGCAGTCGATGCCGCCATCAGCAGGTCATATCGCGTGCGCATAACGCTGCGGAAGGTGGCCAAACCAATGGCGACCGTGAACTTCTCCGGTGAATTGAGATAGAGCAGCGGGCCGATAAAGTCGTTCCAGCCATTGAGGAAGGTGAAGATGGCCACCGCAGCTAGCGCCGGCTTGGCCAACGGCAGCATAATGTTCCAATAGATGCGGAACTCGCTGCAGCCATCGATGCGGGCCGCATCCGCCAATTCTTCGGGCAAGGTGCGGAAGAACTGGCGCAAGAGAAAGATGTTAAAGGCGCCGCCGCCAAAAAAGATCGGAATCACCAGCGGCCTGAACGTATCGATCCAGCCCAAACGACTGAAGATAACGAACTGCGGCACCATCAATACAAAGTAGGGGACCATCATGGTCGATAGGACCAGCACAAACCAGAAGTCCCGCCCCCAAAACCGAATGCGCGCAAAGCCATAGGCGCACATGGACGAGGTCACGAGGACCGCCAACATGTTCAGCCCCACGATGATCAACGTGTTGGCGATGTAGATATTGAACGGCTTATAGGTGAGGGCGTCCGAAAAATTCTGCGGCCGCCAGGGATCGGGTATCCATTTGGGCGGGAAGAGGAAGATGTCCATCTCCGGCTTGAAAGCGCTAGTGACAAGCCAGAGAAACGGCATAATCATGACGACCGAACCCGCCACAAGCAAAACCCAGATCAAGACCCGCCACCAAAACTCGCCGTTGCGGAAGCGAGATGCAGAGCGTCGATGGGCGGTTGCACGCGATAGCGACGCGGCGGGGGGCTGAGATATTGGACCGACTCTATTCATGGGACAGTCTCCCGATGTATATGGGCTTGTGCATGCAGTCTAGGTGTTGTCTTCGTAGTGCACCATGCCCCCCACGTAGCGGAAGATCAGCAAGGTTAGCACGAGAATGATGAAGAACAGCACCCAGGCCAGCGCCGCTGCATAGCCCATATTCAGGTACTCAAAGCCGTTGCGATAGAGATAAAGCACATAGAAAAGCGTGGCGTTCTGCGGACCGCCGTCAGTTATTAGGTAGCCGGCAGTGAAGACCTGGAAAGTGCCAATGATGCTCATGATCAGATTGAAGAAAATCACGGGCGAAAGCAGCGGCAAGGTAATGTTCCAGAGCTGTCGCAGACGCCCCGCACCGTCGATCTCGGCGGCCTCATAGTAAACGTCGGGAATGCCCTGCAAGCCCGCCAAATAGATAATCATAGCGCCGCCCACCCCCCACAGGCTCATCATGATCAACGCCCACAGAGCGTAGGTGGGATCCTGCAGCCAGGCGATGCGCGCAATGCCGAACCAGCGTAGAATCGCGTTGAGCAGCCCGAACTCGGTGTTGAAGATCCAAGCCCAAAGCACAGCGCTCGCCACAGCCGGCACGATGCTCGGCAGATAGTATATCGTGCGGAAAAAGGCGATGCCTCTTACCTTGGTATTGATAAGCAGCGCCAGCAAAAACGCCAGCACCAGCCCCAACGGCACCGAAGCCAGCGTGTAGAGCGTCGTCACCTTCAGCGACTGCCAGAAAAGCTTATCCGTACCCAGCCGCCAGATGTTGTCGAAACCCACATAGCGCGGGGCGCGGATCAGATTCCAGTCGGTGAAAGTCAGCCATACCGCGACAAGTGCAGGCGCCAGAAACCAGAAAAGAAACCCCAAGATAAAGGGCATGATGAATAGATAGCCGGTAATCGTGCGGCGCGTGACGCTGGGCAGCGAATTAAACCAGCCCAATCTTGGGGCGGTCGCGATGGGTGAAGTGGCTGTAGTCATGAGGAAGCCTCGCAGTTCCAGAATAAGCGATTAGGCAGGGTGGAGACCGGGCGGCCTCCACCCTGCTTCATTGGGCCGCTTATGTGCGCGCCTGTTCTTCTTCCAGAATGGCATTGGCCTCGGGCACTGCCGCGGTCAGCGCCTCTTCGGCGGTCATATCGCCAATCCAGATGGCGTCCAGCGCCGGCTGGATGACCGAATTGGCGCGCGGCCAGCCGATGGGCTGATAGAGCACCATGCCGAAGCGCGGCAAGTACTCGGTTGCGATCTTGTAGTAATCGGTGGGATGCACGCCCTCGGTGATCCACTCCGTCAGGCCCTCTTCGGTCATCAGCGCCGTCTGACTCGGCAGCCACAACCCGGTTCGGCAGAACTGCGTCTGATAGAACGGCGTCGAGAGGAAACGAACCCATGCCCAAGCCGCGTCCGGATTCTTGCTGCCGCTCATGCCGGAATGGAGATGCGCCTGCATATTGGTAGCCACGCGGCTCATCTGCGGCAGCACGCTGGTGCCCAGCGTGGCCCGCATGTTCTTCATCCAGTCCAGCGCCCACGAACCGTCGATCGCCATCGCCAGCTTGCCGTTTTCCAACATCTGCGTGTTGGTCATGCCCAGGCCCTGGAACGCCGTCGACTGCGGCATCACCTGGTGCACCAGCATCAGGTCGGCCAGGTTCTGGATTGCTTCGACGCCCGCAGGGGTGTCGATGTCGAGTTTGAGCGTATCGGGCTCGATCCAGTGCGCCCCGTTGATGTTGACGGCCGAGTACAACACCGTGCCGTTCGAATAATCCCAGTGAACGCCCCAGCGATCCACGTTCTGAACGTCAAAACCGCTGTCGCCGGGGTGGTTGCCGTTGACATCCACGGTGAGCGCGCGCGCCGTATCCACGAACTGCTCCCAAGTCCAGGCTTCGTCGGGGTCATTGCTTGGCGGCTCAATGCCTTCCGCCTCGAAGATGTCAGCGTTGTAATAGATGTGCGGCGCCACCCAACAAGAGCCGATGCCGTACCAGCGCCCATCCACGGTGCAGCGTTCAGACTCTTGCGGCTCGATGAAATAGTTTTCGGCGCCCAGCAGCGGGTCCAGTTCCAGGTAATCGGTGATGTCCAACAGCAGGCCGTCGCGGATGTAGGTGCGGTAAACGTCGCTGCCTACAAAAGCCGTGTCCGGCGGCGTGCCCGCGGCCACATTCGCCAAGAACTTCTCGGCGTAGTTCTCCGGCGTGTGCATCCAAGTGACCTTGACGTTGGGCGTCTCCTCCTCAAACACGGCAATGGCATTGCGCACGCCCTCATCCTCGCCTGGGTTGCCCCAACCCATGAAACTAATCGTCACAACCTCGGACGAAGGGGCGGCCCCCTCACCTGCGCCAGGCTGCGGCGCGGCCGGGGCGCAAGCTGCCAATCCGACTGCAGCGAGCGACATACCGCTGATCTTGAGAAACTGCCGTCTCGATACACCTTGACCAGACATTGGGGATTCTCCTCCTTTTTGGGAAAAAGCAAGGGGCCAAAAGTATATGAAAACAACTGGAAATTCGCTCAGAAGTGTGAGCAGACTATGGGCAGGCAATGATGTGGCGTTTTCAGTATAGCAGGCGACGGCAAGAATGACAACTCGCCAGCCCAGGCCGCTTCAGGAGCACAAAGCGACTCATCCGCAGCACAAGCCGTAGGCCATTTGACGGTACGCGCACAACTGCATACAATGGGAGCATCGCAAGAATTTTCAAGTCATAATTCCCATACCCGCCGCCCGGTCGACTGGCCTGATCGGCGGCGATCCGTCGCAGTGACAGCCGGCCTGGTGCATGATTGCACCTCGTGCCGGCAAAAAAGAAGCCATCGACGACGTTACCGTCAGTAGATGGGGCTTCTCTGCTCCCTGTCCGTCTCTTCCGGGTATGCGATGAGCGCGACGGCCACCCGCAAGCCCTACGGTTCGGCGATCTCTGCACGCAGCGGTTTCATAGCTTGAGTCGCGCCTCACACGCGCGTTTACATCCCTCTCTTGCCGAGAGCATCTTTCGGCGTCGCGCATGATGCCTGGTGCAGTTTCTCCAGGCCGAATCAACACTAGCTTTCCCAAAAGGAGAATGAGTCCATGAACAAGCGAGTCCTCCAGATTTTCAGCATTGTTATGGCGCTTGCGCTCGTCCTTACCGGCTGCGCAGCGCCGGCTGCCCCGGCGACCGGCGGTGAGGTAGCCGCCCCTGCCGAACAAGCCGCCCCCGGTGACCTGCCTCGCAACGAAACCCTGTATGTAGCCGGTCTGCAATGGGGCCCCTTCATCACCTTCAACCCCTTAGCCGCCCAGATCACGTGGCCCAACAGCGAAACCATGCTGATCTACGAGGCCCTGTTCGGCTACAACGTCGCAACCGGCGAAATTGACCCGCTCCTGGCCGAGTCGTTGACCATGGCAGATGACACCACCATGGAAATCACCCTGCATGAGGGCACGACCTGGCAGGACGGCGTGCCGCTGACGACCGAAGACGTGATCTTCACCTACGAACTCGGCAAGACCTTCACCGATCTGGACATCAGCACTTTCTGGGACTACGTGACGGAAATGACAGCCGTCGACGAACGCACGCTCCAGATCAAACTGAACCCCGACCGGCTCAACGTTGGTCAGGTCAAGCATTTCCTGACCCGCACGTCGCCTGTCGTCCCCAAGCATATCTGGGAAGAACGCGCCAGCGGCGACACTTCGGTCTCGCAGTTCGTCGAGGAGAACCCCATCGGTTCCGGCCCATACCAGGTGCTCGACTACTCGACCGAGCGCGTCGCACTGGTGCGCTTCGATGATTATTGGGGCAAGGACCTCTTTGGTCTGCCTGCGCCCAAGTACATCGTCCACCCCATCTTCGACAGCAACGACGCCGGCAACCTGGCTTTCCAGCAGGGACGGGTAGACCTGTCCCAGCAGTTCGCGCCGCAGATCTGGCAGATGTGGGAAGACCAGGGTCTGCCTGTAGGCACGTGGTTCAAGGAACCTCCGTACCACCTGCCCGGCAACATCCCCATGTTGCACATCAACATCCAGAAGCCCGGCCTGGATAACGTGCTTGTGCGCAAGGCGCTCGCCTACTCCATCAACTATGCGCAGATCGCCGAAACCGCCATGTCGCGCTACTCCGATCCGGCGCAGCCGAGCCTGATCATCCCCAGCGGCGGTGAGGGAGCGCTCTTCAATGCCGAGCAAGTCGCGGAGTTGGGCTGGGAGTACAACCCCGAAGAGGCTGTTCGCATCCTCGAAGAGGATCTTGGCGCGACCAAGGGCAATGACGGCATCTATGTTCTGCCCGACGGCACCCGCCTCGGCCCGTGGAAGGTTATCGCCTGCTACGGATGGACGGACTGGATGACGGCAGTCGAACTTGTGGCGCAGAACGCGCAAGAAGTCGGCATCGACATCACCACGGAATTCCCAGAAGCGCCTGTAGCCACGGCCCGCCGTAACGCCGGCGACTTCGACATGATCATCTGGACCTTCACCGGCGCTAGCCCCGCCAGCCCGTGGGCCCGCTTCCGCGACGCACTCGACATCCGCGGCGTGCCCCCCATGGGCGAAGTCGCCTTCTGGAACTGGAACCGCTTCGAGCACCCGGACGTGCCCGCCCTGCTCGACCAAGTAGCCGCCAGCTCCGACCTAGAGGAACAGAAGGCGCTGTACAGCGAGCTGGATAAGATCTACATCGAAAACATCCCCACCATCCCGCTGATGTACCGCCCGTTGGAATTCTACGAATACAACGAGTCGGTGTGGACCGGCTTCGCCAATGCGGACAACCCGGTCGCCCCGCCGCAGCAGAACTACGGCGGCATCCGCGGCTACTTCGTTATCCAGCCCAAATAGGGCAGCGCTCACGCATTCGGTCTGTGCCGGCTAGCCGCAGCGCACCTCTTGCGTCGCCGATTCCGAGCAGATCTGGCGTGAAGCTCTAGTTGCACGGGCAGGCAGTCCTGTATGGGGCTGCCTGCCCCGGCCAGGGAGACCATATGTCGAAGTTTCAACGCTACCTAGTCAATAAACTCCTTTGGTTTATCCTTGCCTTTTGTATCGCCCTCGTACTCAACTTCCTGCTGCCTCGCCTCATTCCCGGCAACCCGGTCGACACGATAGTGGCGCAGATGTCGGCGGGCGGCGGCGTCAGCGGCCCCGCGCTCGAGAGGCTATACAACTCCTACATTGCCGAGTTCGGCCTGGATCAGCCCCTGTGGAAGCAGTTCTTGATCTACCTTGGCAATCTCGCACAGGGAGATCTGGGCACATCCTTTGCGCGCTCTCCGGCAAGGGTCCAACGTCTCATATCCGAAGCCCTGCCGTGGACCATCGCCCTCATGCTGCCGGCGATTCTCGTCGGCTGGATTGTAGGCAATACGCTTGGCGCACTGGCCGCCTATAAGGGCGGCTGGCTGGATCGAATCGTGTTTCCGTCATCGCTCTTCGTCTCCAGCATACCCTATTACTGCTTAGCGATCATTCTTCTCTATCTTTTTGCCGTAGAATGGAATCTGGCGCCGACCGGCGGCGGCTATGGTTACGACAAAGCGCCCTCGCTGACCATGTCGTTTTTTGCCGACGTGCTGCGACACTACTGGCTGCCCTTCCTCGCGCAGGCCACGATCTTTATCGGCGGCCAGGCCGTAGGCATGCGCGCGATGTCGATCTACGAACTCGATGCAGACTATGTGCGCTTTGCACGTGGCTTGGGCGTCTCTGACAACCGCATCACAGCCTATATCTTCCGCAACGCCATGCTGCCCCAGGTGACCGGTCTGGCGCTCTCTATCGGCGGCCTGGTCTCCGGCGGCCTCATCTCCGAAATCGTGTTCAGCTATCCGGGCATCGGCACACTGCTCTTCACCTCCATTCGCACGAGCGACTATCCGGTGATCCAGGGCATTACGCTGGTTGTGATGGTCGGCGTACTCACGGCCAATTTTATCGTTGATATCGCATACGGTTTTATAGACCCCAGAATTCGCGCCAAGGCGTCTGGGGAAAGTTAACGAGGAAACGCCATGGCAACCATTGCACCAGTCTCCAGCGCAGTCAGTGTCCGCCCCGGATTCCTAGAAGGCGTCAGACGTTCGCTCGCCATCGCCACCAAGCGCAACCGGCGCTTCTGGTTTAGCCTCTCGCTTCTGTCCCTGCTCCTCGCCTTCAGCCTCTTCGGTCCATATGTGTTCGACAAAACCGATCCCAGACGGCTGGTCGGCGGCCTGTACGACGCGCCCTCCGCAGAGGCGTGGCTAGGCACAGATAACTTCGGGCGCGACGTCTTTACCCAATTGATGTTCGGCACGCGCACATCGCTCACCATCGGCCTCATCGCCGGGTTGATAGCCATCCTCATCGGCGTGGTCATCGGCACAACCGCCGGCTACCACGGCGGACGCATCGAAGAATCGCTGATGGCCTTCACCAATATTGTGATCACCATCCCATCCATCGTCATCCTGATCCTCCTTTCCATTGCCCTGACGACCCGTTCTGTCCCCACAATGGGCCTGATCATCGGAGTGACCAGTTGGCCGTGGACGGCGCGTGCGGTGCGCGCCCAGACGAGCAGTCTGCGCACGCGCGAACATGTTGATATTGCGCGCATTTCGGGCGCCGGCGCCGCCTCGCTGATTCTGCGTGAGATCCTCCCCTACATGCTCTCCTACATCGTCATGGCCTTCGTCCTCCAGCTTAGCTCCGGGATCCTGCAGGAAGCCGCTCTTGCCATGTTGGGCCTAGGGCCGAGCAATGCCATTTCGTTGGGCATCATGCTGCACTGGGCGCTGCTGTGGGAGAGCGTGCGCACAGGCGCCTGGTGGGCCTTTATCCCGCCGACAGCCCTGCTCACCCTGATTGCCTTCTCGCTTCTGCTCCTCCAGTCTAGTGCAGACGAGATCTTCAACCCGCGGCTGCGAAGAAAATGAGCCATTCGCGAGAACAAGGAGACAGCGTCGCATGATCCTCAAGAATGTGCATGCCCACTACGAGACAGACCACGGCCCCGCCGTACGCGCCGTGGACGGCGTCTCGCTGACTGTAGCCGACGGAGAAGTGCTCGGCATCGTCGGCGAGTCCGGCTGCGGAAAGTCTACGCTGGCCTCGGTGATCTCGCTCACGGCGCGGCCGCCGCTACATGTCACAGCCGGCGAAATGGAACTGGACGGCGAAACGATCGCCCTGACGAGCCAGACCCGAATCCCCCAAGACTGGCACGGACGTAAAGTGTCGCTGCTGCCGCAGCGCGCCATGAACTCGCTCAACCCAACAGCGCGCGTCAGCGATTTCGTCGTGGATGTCATGCGCGCCCACGATCCGACGATCCTGCCCAAAGAAGCCATCGACCAGGCGCTAGAACGGCTGGAGCAGCTTTCTCTGCCGAGCCGCGTCCTGCAAAGCTACCCGCACCAACTAAGCGGCGGCATGCGCCAGCGCGTCGTCGCCATCGTCTCAACCCTGCTTAACCCGAGCACGCTGATCGCAGACGAGCCAACCTCGGCGCTCGACGTCTCCTCGCAGAAAGAGTTGGTGCTCCTCCTGCAGGCGCTTCTCGAACGGAGCTTCATCAAGCGCATCATCTACATCACTCACGACCTGCCCATGCTCAGCAACATCGCCGACCGCATCGCCGTGATGTACGCCGGCGAGATCGTCGAGATTGACTCGACCAAGGGAATGATCGACTCGCCCAGACATCCCTACGCCCAGACGCTGATCGGCTCTACGCTGGACCCCGACCCACGCGTGCGCGAACGCCGCATCAAGGGCATCACAGGCGCCCCGCCGGACTTGCGCAAGCCGCCAAGCGGCTGCCGCTTCCATCCCCGCTGCCCCTATGTCATGGACATCTGTTCTCAAGAATCGCCGCCTCTTGTCGGCTCTGAAACGAACTTCTGCGCCTGTTGGTGGGTGCAAAAAGAGTCCGACGCAACTACTTTCGCAAAGGTACAGGCATGACTATCCAACCATCGCCAACGCCGCTCCTTGAAACGAAAAACCTCTCGCGCACATTTGGGCACGGCGAGCACGCGGTCCACGCGGTGAAGGATGTGTCTTTCCATGTCCAACCTGGGGAAATCGTAGCCGTCGTCGGCGAAAGCGGCAGCGGCAAATCCACGCTCGCACGCCTGATCCTGCGTTTGCTCGACCCCACAGCCGGCCAGATCTATCTACATGGCCACGATGTAACAGACCTAACCAAGAGCCGAGACCTCAAACCATATTGGCGAAAAGTCCAGGGCGTTTTCCAGGACCCCTTCGCGGCCGTGAACCAGTTCTATACCAACCGCCGCGTGCTCGAAAAACCGCTGCAACTACTTGACCACAAACCGTCCCGCACCGAACGCAATGAGCGCATCGAGTCCGCCTTGCTGGAAGTAGGGCTAGACCCGTCTGACGTGCTCAACAAGGGGCCGCACCAACTCTCCGGCGGCCAACTGCAACGCATCATGATCGCCCGGGCGCTGGTAGCGGGGCCGGAGCTGCTCTTGGCCGACGAGCCGACCAGCATGCTCGACGCCTCGTTGCGCGTCACGGTTCTCAACCTGCTCCTAGACCTGCGTGAACATCGCAACATGACCATTCTCTTCATCACGCATGATCTAGGACAGGCTTACTATCTCAGCGACCGCGTGCTCGTCATGTATCGCGGCGATCTGGTCGAACAGGGCACGGTGAAGGAAGTGCTCTCGAATCCGCAGCACGAGTATACCCAGCGCTTGCTAGCCGACGTGCCGCGGCTTCACGGCTGGGGCGCCGTCCTCGACGCCGAAAGCCTGCTAGCCGCCAACCAGCGATAGATAGCGACGCCCGGCTTTATGTGCCGGGCGCCAACGAGTTCACCAACAGAATTCCGTTGTAGCAAGACAGCCGCAAGCGCGGGGGATTACCCCTCTTCACCTGTCGCTACAGCATCCAGGCCAAGGTAGTGCAGCAATTTACGGCTCGAGAAGCGATCGCGCAAGTAATGCCCGTAGGTCGCGGCTAGGGCCAGTTCTTCCCTGCTCAGTCCCAGCTCATCGACCGTGCTCGGGCCGCCCGCCTTTTGCAGCCAGCCGGCGATCTGCTGCGCATCCGGCGCCTGGTTAGCGGCTAACTGGATCTCGTCCCAGTGCTCCCATATGCGCCGCGTTAACTCCTCGAATCCAGTCTCGTCCATGTTCAGGAAGCGCTTCTGGATCGCAGCGATTTCTTCGGCCATGTCCGGCCCAAAGCCCGCGCGAATCCGCTCTATCTCCTCCTCCCGCTTGGGCATGCTAGCCCGGTCGAGAATCTGCGCCAGTTCGTCGCGCGAGATCCCGCGAATCGCCTCGTACAGTTTGGCTACCTCGACGGCTGCCACGCCGACCTTAGCGCCGTGCAGCAAAGCCGGACGCTTCTCCCATAGCAGTTTCATCTCCCAATAATGAGAATAATGATGCTCTGTGCCAGACGCCGGATGTGACTTGCCGAACGCCAGCATCTGGATGCCCGACTCGATCAGCCCCTCCATCAAGCTCTGTATGCCCTCGGCGGAAGCCGCGGCGATGGCATCCGCATTGTCGATGCAGATCTGCAGGGCGCGACGCGTTCCGTCGGCAATAGCCGTGTCATAAGGTTCATCCCACAACAGACGGCCGATCTGCCAATCGGACAGAGACGTATACTTGCCGATCATGTCGCCAAAGCCGGCGGCGATCATGGCACGCGGTGCGTTCATCAAAGTGGGAATGTCCGCAAAGATCGCGATTGGGGCGTGGGTGATATAAGTGTTCTTGACCCCGCCCACGATCAAAGGCGCGCCCACTGAGGCGAAACCGTCCACCGAAGGCGCAGTAGGCATCGAAATGAACGGGTTACGCGTGCGATGGCTGACAAAGCGCGTGATGTCCGTGATCGTCCCCGAACCTACCGCAAGAAAGGTGCGTTCGGTTGCGTCATACGCCAGGAGGACTTGCATCACGGTATGGGCGTCTGCGACGACTTCTTCGCCCCCCAGAACCACTGTGATCACGTCGAAGCCCTCATCGCGCAGACGGCGATCCGCCTTCTCGCCCAACACGCGATACGTATTGTTATCCGCCACCAGCACAAGCCGGCGACGGTCTTGCGCCTTGCAGAATTCCACCAAGCGCTCAAGCGCACCATTCTCAATAGCCACCAATGGATTCACTGGCATTTTTGGCCTTCCTAAGCCTGATCCGGCGGATGGTCCAATCAAGACCGCCCGCCAAAGCGAATAATGGTCCTTTCAACATAACATAGCGACGCCTGCCGCCCAAGTAGCCTCGAGCCTCAGGAAAGCTTGCCGGTTCGTCTCTGGACGTCTACGTTGCACGGCCCTTGCGGTAGGCGGGAATCAGAATATCCGGGCGGTCGGTGGTAATGTAGTCCACGCCCATGTCGAAGATCGTCCACATTTCCGGGACCTCATTCACCACCCAGCCGTGCACCCTAACACCCTGCGCCTTAAGCATATCAACCATAGCCGCTGTCAGGAACGATTTGTTGATCGCTACCCAGTTGAACCGGCTCTCGACCATTTCGGCAGCCAAGACAGCCGGTTCGGTCGAGCCTTTCTGCGCGAAGTATTCCTTCGACACAATGGCGTAGAGTTGAATCTCCGGGGCAAGCGCACGCACGGCAAGCAATGAGGGGAAATTGAACGAAGAGATGATCGTAAACCCGGCGGCATTATTGCGGCGCACCAGGTCTACAACTTTCTGCTCGATACCGTCATACCGGTTGCCGCCGGCGTCGGTCTTGATTTCGATATTGATCTGCACCCTGCCCTGCACGAAGTCATACGTTTCCTGCAACGTCGGGATGCGTTGCACGCCATAGTCGCGGCCCGTATGATTGGCTGCGGCGTTGAGCGTCTTCAACTCGGCCATCGTATGTTCGCGCAGTTCGCCCTGACCGTCGGTGGTCCGTTCCAGCCGCGCATCGTGCATCACAGCCAACTCGCCGTCGTTGCTCAGGTGCACATCCAATTCAAGCGCATCAACGCCTGCCTCTATCGCCAAGCCATAGGCAGCCAGCGTATTCTCCGGCGCAACCTCTCGCGCGCCGCGATGCCCCATAATCGACAGACGCCGCCGGCCGGCGTCGCGCTCATCGTTCATCGTCGCTCCTTCGAGCATAAGGTAAGGGGCGCGGCTCGCCCTTGTTCAAGCCGCGCCCCTGGATGCTGCATTAGGACGGCAAAGTCGGCTCAAAGCCTTCTTCGATCGCGATCTCGACGCAGGTCTGCTGCAAGCGTTCGAGCCGCTCCTTTACGTTCACATCGGTCGTAATACACTCATCCCAGGCATCTTTCATTTCCTGGCTGGCGCGCGCCACCGTGTGAATCTTCATGTGCCAGCGCGAGAACTCGAACTGGTCAATCGCCACCTGACGCCGCGGGTCCGCCGCGATCACATCCGCCAATGCTTCTTCCACAGAGGCGCGGATGGGAATGTAGCCTGTGAGTCTGTCATAAGCCGCGTACTGCTCCGGCGCGTGCATGTAGGTGATGAACTGCCAGGATGCGTCACGCGTGGCCTCGTCTACGCCCTCGATGATGCTGAGGCCGTTGCCGCCGCTGGGCACCCAGCGCCCGCCAGGACCAGACGGAAGGAAACCGACCTCGGCCGTGAAGGCGCCGCCCGAAATCTCGTCAATAGAGCCGATCAGACCGGTCGATTCGATCGTCATCACCGCCTTAGCGCTGCCGAAGTAGGCCGAAGCGCCGCCGTCCGCCGCCGTAGGCACGTAGGCTTCGCCCTGCTGCCGCGCCGCCTGCATGCGCTCAAACCACTCGACCACGGCGGGGTTGGCCAGATCGATCTCCCAGTTGTCGTCGTTCACCATGGCGCCCGCGCTCCACACCGCGCTTTGCTGCCACCAGTTGCCCGGCGAATAGGCGAACGCCACCACGTCCTCGGTCGCCAGCTTCGGGAAATACTCATTGAATGCAATGTCCCACGTCTCCGGCGCACCGGACAAACCGGCCTCGTCCAGCAGTTCCTTGTTGGCATAGAAGATCGGCGTGCTGACCCCGTAGGCCAACTGATACATATTGCCGTCCAACTTGCCGCGGTTAATGGGTTCCATGTACTCGGTCAGATCGAGGCCGTTCGGCCCGTCAATCAGATCGTTCATGTTCAAGAGGATCCCATTGCGGGCGAGCGGCAAGTACTGCCCATCGCCCACCAGCAACATGTCGGGCAGCGCGTTGGCCGCGGCCGCAGCGATCACCTTGTTCATCGTCTCGATGTAGTCGCCCTGGTACTCGTCCTGCACCACGATGCCGGGGTTCTCGGCGTTGAAATCGACCGCGAACTTTGCCAGCAGGTCGCCGATGCTGCCGCTCTGCGAACGCCACCACAGGACCGATACCGCTTCCGCCGCAGGGGCGCCGCCCTCAGCCGCCGGAGCCGCTCCCGGCGCCACGGGCGCGCAGGCCGCCAAGGCCATCAGGCCGGTTGCGCCCGCCGCCGCCTTGAGAAAGGTGCGTCGTGAATAACCGCGATTCGTCAAGCCAGACATTCTGTTCCTCCTGAATAAGTGTGAGCGATTCTCTTCGTTCGTATTGTCATTCGTCTGCATGAGGCGCTTGCTTCGGCCCCCACGCATACACACGTCAAATCTGGTTGGCGGCCTCCTTTCCTTGTAATGTGGCGTGTTCCCCAAGTATCTGACATTCAGGAGCGAGCGTTAGCGAGCTGAAGAATCTTGTTGTACCTGGGTTCGAGATGCTTCGTTTTCTCCGCATGACAGTGTGCGCATTGAGCGAACAAACCGCTCAACCCCGCTCTCTGTCATGGCAATACCAAGACGCGAATGGCGCCGACAGCGCATGCAAGACGGAGCTGCCTAGCCACATTAGCCCTTGAGCGCACCTTGCACCGCCCCTTCGATGAACTGCTTCTGGGCGATCAGGAAAAGCGCAACGAGCGGCATAACGACGATCGTTGCACCCGCCATAATGTACTGCCATTCGGGGAACTCGAAAACGTCGCGCAGGCTCTGTACGCCGATCGGCAGCGTGCGCATGCTCTGCGAGTTCGTCACAACCAGCGGCCACATGTACGCATTCCAGTGGGCGACGAAGGCCAGCAATAGCAGCGTACTCACGATCGGCTTGGACAGGGGAAGGGCAATCTGCATAAGCTGGCGGAAGTAGCCCGCCCCGTCGATCTTAGCAGCGTCGAACAACTCATCCGGCAGGCTCTGAAAATGCTCGCGCAACAAGAACGTGGCAAAAGCGCTCGATAGCTCCGGTACGATCAGGCCGGGGTAGGTGTTGATCCAGTTCAGTTGCTTGAGCATGATGAAGCGCGGGATCAACGTGATTTCGCCGGGAATCAGAAAGGTCAGCAACACGAGGAAGAAGATCAGGTCCTTTTTTGGGAAACGCAATCGTGCGAAGGCATACCCGGCCATAAGGCCCATCATAAACTCGCCGAAGGTAATGCTCACCGTGTAGACCACGCTGTTGAACGTAAACCGCCCAAACGGAAGCAGGTTCCACACCTCCACGAAGTTGCGCCACTGTGGCGCCGCAGGCAGGATCACCATCGGTATGGTATAGACCTCTTGCACCGTCTTCAGCGACGTCGACAGCATGTAGAAGAACGGGAACCCGATCAGGACGGCTGCGGTGATGATGATCAGATGCACCAAAATGCCGCTCGTCGTGCGGCGCAGCGACACGCGGGGGCCGGTCTTCTTCGCCGGTTTCACTCCGTCAGCGGCCAAAGTCTCTTGCATGGTCTTTTCTCATCCGTTGGTCGGCTCTTAATAGCTCACCCAGCGCTCTTTGTAGCGCGTTTGCAGATAGGTAAACAACATGACGATGACAAACATGATCACAGCCAACGCAGAAGCTACGCCCATGCGCTGGAACCCAAACGCCTCGCGGTAAATCTGAAATACATACATGTTGCTGCGATTGGCCGGGCCGCCGCCGGTCATGACGGACACAATGTCGAAGGTCTTGATCGCGGTCATCAACCCCGTGATCGTCAAGAAGTAGAATACCGGCGTAATCGCCGGGAACGACACATGCCTAAAGATCTGCCATGCATTGGCCCCGTCGATCGCTGCCGCCTCCTTCAGCGTAGTATCAACCCCTTGCAGCGCAGCCAACAGCACGACGGTAGAGAAGCCAAGACTCTTCCAGATCGCCACCAACATGATAGCCGGAAGCACGAAAGTCGGACTGGATAACACATTGGGAAAACGCAGCCCCAGCCAAGAAAACGCCGCGGCGAAAATGCCGTGCTTCGGGTCATACATCGATATCCACACCAGAGCCATCGCCGCCGAAGTCGTGATGTGCGGGGAAAAGACCACCAGCCGCCAAAAGCCGCGTGCAACCAGCCACTGATTCAGCGCCACAGCCAGCGCCAGCGACAACGTTAAGCCAATCGACACTGTGCCAAAAGAAAAAATCAGCGTATTACGCGTAATCTGCCAGAACTCGGGCGACCGCAACAGGCGCACATAATTATCCACGCCTACCATGTCCCAGGTCGGCCTAAGCAGATTCCAGTTGGTGAGGCTTAGGTAGAAAGAATGAAAAAAGGGCCAATACGTCCAGATGATGAGAAGCGTCAGATTCGGCAAGATGAACAGCACAAACGCGATATACTCTCGCCGGCGTTCGGTTAATCGCCAACTCCTCATCCCTGTCGCAGAAGATCGGTGTGCATCTGCCGTCATATAAGAGCGTCTCCCGTCCATCTCATGCTGTGCGCCTATCGTCGCTGCGCCATTGTCTCACGGCCGGTTTAATGCCCGATTAACGCGGATTCGGCCAGCACGGCGGTCGCTCCGGCCTCGTCGATAACCAACGATTTCAGCAGCTTGCCGCGCAACGCCGCGCACACGGCGCGGGCTCTGTCCGCCCCGTTCGTGATCCCGATCACTTCCGGAATCCGGCGCAGCTTGTCCAGTTCGATGCTGATCACGCGCTGCCGGTGTTCCGTATCGCACTCCCGCCCGGCTGCATCGAAGAAGCGTCCGCAGATTTCCCCGACAACCCCTCGGCTGCGTAAGCCGCGCAGATCTCCGGCGCTCAATACCCGGCGCTCAATAAAGGCCGAATTCTCTAGCGTGCCGATGCCGACAAAGGCCATGTCCATTGCGTCGAATAGCTGCCACACGATACGCACCTGCTCGTGGCGGAGAAACGCATCGCGCGTCGCCGCGTCCGGCGCATAAACCGGCGCGCTGACCGAGTAGAAGTTGGCGTTGAACTTGTGAGCCATCACGCGGCCCAATTCGATAGCGTCGATCTCACCGACTAGCGAGCCGATGTTGCTCATAAGTTGCGCTACCTCGATCCCCTTGATCGGGCCGGGCGGCTGCAGAAAGCGCACCAGTTCGTACAGCGTGCGCCCCCCTGCCATACCCAACACGCAGTTGGGCCGGATGGCTGCGGAGATCACCGGCGCCGCAATGTAACCGATCGTCTGCCGGACGCTCGTCACCGTCTGCTCGGCAAATGTGCGCACGACGATGGCGTGGTTCATCTCGAAGCGTTTGATCAGACGCTCCTCAAGCTCGTGATTGCGCGGGCAATAGTCTTGCACCGTGATCTTAACGATGCCGGTATCGCGGGCGCGCGCCAGCAGCCGAGACACTTTGGACCTGGACACGCCGATCATGTCGGCAATCTCCGTCTGGCCCAACCCATCCAGGTAATAGAGCTTCGATGCCAAGCTCAGTAGGGCGCGCTGTTCATCGTACATGGACACGGCTGCTCGCAAGCAAACCACACAAGATTGGGGAAGGCAATCTGCACAGATGTGCATGCACATCTGTGCAGATTGTCGCACGCCAACCACGTTTTGTCAAGCGCTTTGGGCAGCTTTTTTTTCGATCACTTTCAGAAGGTCAATACCGGTGCACCAAAGTGAGCGCCGCTAAACAAACAGTGCAGGAGGAATGCTCCCCCTGCACTAACGTTCATTTTCAGTTGCGGCAGACTACAGCCCGCGAACCGCTCGTTAGACTACACGAATCCTTGCTCCACCATCGCATCGGCCACGCGCGTGAAGCCCGCAATGTTGGCTCCCGCCAGATAGTTGCCGCGCACACCGTAGTCGACCGACGCCTTATACGCTGACTCGTGAATGGCCTGCATGAGGCCGCGCAGCCGCCTGTCCACCTCCTCAAAGCTCCACGACACGCGCATCGAGTTCTGCGTCATCTCCAGCCCGCTGGTGGCGACGCCCCCCGCGTTGGCAGCTTTGCCCGGCGCATAGAGGATGCCATGCTCGACAAAGAGATGTGCAGCCTCCGGCGTGGTGGGCATGTTGGCCCCCTCCGCCACAAGCCGGCAGCCGTTGCGCAGCAGAGCCTTTGCGCTCGCTTCGCACAGTTCGTTCTGCGTAGCGCACGGAAAAGCCGCATCGCAGGGGATATCCCACGGCTTCTTGCCTGCGTAGTAGGTGACGTCAAATTGCTCGGCATATTCCTTAATGCGCCCGCGCCGCACGTTCTTCAGCTCTATCACATACGCCAACTTGTCTTCGTCGATCCCGTCCGGGTCGTGAATAAAACCGTCCGAATCCGAAAGCGTGACCGGCTTTGCCCCCACCTCGATCAGCTTCTGCACGCCAAACTGCGCCACATTGCCTGAACCGGACACGACACAGGTCTTGCCCGCCAGCGACTCCTTGTGGACCGCCAGCATCTCCTGCGCAAAATAGACCATTCCATAACCGGTCGCCTCCGGGCGCACCAGAGAACCGCCCCACTGGACGCCTTTGCCGGTTAGCACGCCGCTGAACTCGTTGGCAAGCCGCTTATACTGCCCGAACAGGTACCCGATCTCGCGGCCGCCCACGCCGATGTCGCCCGCCGGCACGTCGATAAACGGACCAATATGGCGGAAAAGTTCGCTCATAAACGACTGGCAGAAGCGCATCACCTCATCGTCCGACTTGCCCCTCGGGTCGAAATCAGACCCGCCTTTGGCGCCGCCGAGGTTGAGCGTCGTGAGCGAATTCTTCAGCGTCTGTTCGAAGCCGAGAAATTTAAGCACGCTTAGGTTCACGGTCGGGTGAAAACGCAAGCCGCCCTTGTACGGGCCCAATGTCGAACTGAACTGCACGCGATAGCCGCGGTTGACCTGGCAGTTGCCATTGTCATCGATCCAGGGTACGCGAAACATGATCACCCGTTCCGGCTCGACCATCCTCTCCAAGAGCCGCGTCTTGCGATAGTGCGGCTTGCGCTCCAGCACCGGCTCGATCGCGTCCAACGCCTCATCAACCGCCTGCAAAAACTCCGCTTCGTGTGCATCTTTCTGGTGCAGATATGCAAGCACTTCATCCTTGTACGACACAGTGAATAACCTCCCCTTGCGTCAGAGTCGACAACAATGGCGGCATCTTCGCCGGATAACAGAAGGCGGCTTTTGAACACCATTGTTCGAAAGCGGTCAACTTGCGCCTAGGATCAATAAGAACAGATGACAACCCATAGTTGGTGCGGAAAATAGTAACGGATCGTGAGATTCTGAACAAATACAGCAGGAACCGTAGAGAGTTATCGCTTTGTAATGCAATGCTTCCTCGCAAATCCGAGTTGCGCAGAGCGAACGATGCGCCGTATGATTAGCGCCCGGCGCTGCACAAACAGCCGCCGGGGGTCGATCCATTTCTCGTCCATGCTCATGGAGACTGACAGTGTCCACAACTCGCCAACCGGCTTCCGGCTTCGTCCGGCAACGTCTCACCTTACTTTTTGCGCTTCCCCTTGCGGCCGTCTTGGTCTTGTCGCTCGCCTGCAACATGCAGACGCCGCCCTATGCGGAAAACCAGCGTGCGACCGATGCAGCCGTCAGCGCTCAAGCTACAGACCGCGCTCAGACGGTGCGCGCCACAGCCACCGCAGCCGCGCCGTCCGTCGAAGCGACGGCTACAGCCCTGGCGCTCGCCTCCCTTGACGAATCGCACCCGGCCCTGCTGCCACTGGCGGAACGCTGGGGGCTGCACTTCGTGCGCGTCCCTGCCGGCGAGTTCACTTTCAGCGAAGACAATCCCGATCTGGGCCGGACTGCCGAGACGATTACGCTCGCCGAATTCTGGGTCGGCTTGACCGAAGTTACCAACGCCCAGTACGCAGCCTTCATCGACGCCGGCGGCTATGACGCCAGAGACCTGTGGACAGAGGACGGTTGGGCATGGCGATCGACCCAAACCCACGCCGCGCCCGGCTGTTGGCAAGACGGAGATTTCAACGCGCCTGACCAACCGGTGACTTGTGTCAACTGGCACGAGGCGACCGCCTATGCCGCCTGGCTCAGCCGAGAGACAGGGCTGGCCGTACGGCTGCCAACCGTGGAAGAGTGGGAAAAGGCGGCGCGCGGAACCGATGGCCGCCGCTACCCCTGGGGCGATGCCGTGCCTGATTTTTCGCTCGCCAACTATGCAGCCGCCTTGGGTCGCACCGCGCCCGTAGGCAGCCTCCCCGCCGGCGCCTCCCCTTACGGCGCCCTAGACATGGCAGGCAACGTGGCCGAATGGACTGCCACAAAAGTCGAGTTCGCCGGCGATCGCTATGTGCGCGGCGCGTCGTGGTACGAACAGGCAGGCAGCCTGCCTGCGCTCTACAACATGTTCTACCCGCCCGATCAGCAGATGAACCTTCTCGGCCTGCGTCTAGTTGTCACTCTGGACTAGGCAAACCGACCAGCTGCGGCCGCCTAGAGCCGGTCGCAGCTATCCACCAATTTCCTCGCGCGGCGGAGCCAGAAACGTGATATAGTGACAGTAGCGGCAGTTATCTCCTAATTCGCCTTATTTCAACCGAGCCCATCCACGCAGCAGACTGATCCCCTGCTCCTATACCAGCGATCGCAAGGAGTTCGTCATGCGACCATCCAGGTCCTTCGCCCGCCAACGGCGTGGTCGCCGGTGGGGCTTATGGTTTTCGGCGCGCAGTCCCCTCGGCGCAGCCGAACTCGCTATCCTGACCTTTGTTGCCGTCTTATTGCTCCTTCCTCTCCCAGCCGCGCGCGCCGCAACGCCGGCCCAAGAGCCCCAAGTTGCGCCTTTTCGCTGCTCATTTGGAACCGTCGTCAGCGCCCGCCAGGCGTCGATTATCCGCGCGCAACCCGGCATGGAGCCTGGCATGCTTTTCTCAGCGTCAGGCTCATTCGAAGAGAAGCCGGTCGACACGCCCTGCGATCCGCCCCAAGACGCGGGCGTATTCGAGGTCAGCGCCGGCGGCAGCTTGGTTGCCCGAATTACCGGAGACCCGCCCGCGCCCAATCAATGGAGCCTGCATAACAACGGCGTTAGCCTGTACATTGGGTTCGAGCCCCTCCTGGGAGATGGCAATTACGGCCCAAGCCAACAGATACTCTTCCATGCGCTGCCGGCGCAGGAATCCGAAACCGAGCAAGGCGCGTCTTGGTCCGGACCAGGCCGTCTACACGCCGTCGTCGGCGCGGCGGGCGGCAGCGGCCCCCTAACCGGTTCCTGCTTCGGCCAATCCTACACTGTCGAAGCCGAAGTCGTCGAGGTGGCGGAGTCAATGCCGATCGTGACCGGCATGACGCTGTATGACGGCGACCGTATCGTCACCGAAGACGGCTGGGGCGAGGTGCTGATCGCTGGCTCGCAGGAGTTTATCGGCCCCGGCAGCGAGATCATCTTCCAGACCGGCGTAGCCGGAGGCACCCCTACGGTCGAACTGCCCCTTCCCGATTGGGTCACCAAGCTTCCCGACAGGGCGCGGGAATTGGCGCAGGACGGTCTGCCTATGCCCGAAGCCTACTACGCCGACCCGCCCGGCTACATGGCAACCTTTAGTGATTCCGTCATGGCTGAAGCGTATGACCTAATCCGCGATCAGCAGGACCCTTGTGAGGCTGCCGTCACGCTCAAGCTGTTCCTCGAATCCAAACAACACCCCGGAACGCAGACGCTTGCGCGAAGCTACGACTGGGCCGTCGACACGCTCTCCATCTGGCTGTTGCCCAACGAGTGGAACGCGTTGTCGGCGTTCGTGCCCGTGCCTGGCTTAGGCGTGGTCGCCAACCTGAAGAACGGCAAGGCGACCGTCGAGCGAATCATGACCGAAGCGACGGCCTACCAGGACGCGCAGAAAGCCGCCGACGCCCTCGCAACATTCTCCGCCTCACGCGAGATGACGGCGCAGCAGGTCGAGCAGCGTCGCACCGAACTGAACCAACAGATCGTAAAACTCCTGGCCGAAATCGAGGATGCCAAGTCAGATATGCGCGTCGAGATCGCTCGATACGAGGTCGCCAACAAGCTAGCTGAGAGCGGCTGCCTGAGCAACCCCCTGAAACGCAGCTGTGGCGTGCCGCTGATGAAGTACGGAGATGCGATTCGCTCTGCCCAATACAACTACTATAACCGGTACCAACCTCTCGCCCAGCAGATCATTGCACTAGGAGCCGAGCGCCACACGCTCGTGACCTACCGCCTGCCTTTGGCCCAGGGCAATTGCGACGCGCTCAGGCAAGAACCGCCGCCAACCGTGACCCCCGGTGTATGGAACCAAATCTGCAATGCCAAAGACTGGCAGCTAATCGTCGGCAAGGGCCTGCTCCATGTCGTCGAACACAGATACCCCCTCGTAGAGCCGGCTGTCTATCTCGTCAATGACTACCTGCTCAAGCCTGACGGCACGGAATTCATCATCGAGAAGAAGGATGACTTGGCATTCGTGCGCGTGCTCGATGGCGCGGTAGTGATGACCGGGCCGGACGGTCACACGCTCACGGTAGAAGCGGGCTTCCAAGCCTCGCTGCCCGACGGCGAGATCACGGCGCTGGAGGAGTTGCCGCTGCGCCGCGTGAGCGGCATCCCGCTCAACGAGCTGGAGCTCGACAGCGACACGCCGCAGCCTTACGGCGCAGTCCAATGGGACGCCGCAGAGGGGATCTTGCCGCCCGGTTGGGTCTGGCAGGAGCCCAACAAGAACCTTAACGGTCCCGGCGACGCTACATATGAGATTGTCAACGCCGAAACCCTGCGCATCACCGTCCCCAACGAAAACGAATTTTACGGCCATCGCTCCGACGCCCCTCGCCTGCTTCATAAGGTCACGGGCGATTTTGACCTGGAAGCCGATCTGCTGCTCGAAAGCCCGGGCGACAACTTCGCCTTCACTGAATTCCTGCTCTTCACGCCGGACACGCCCCTGGGCTATCTAGCCGGACAGATGCAGCCGGACGGGTTGGGCGCACACTACTATGTCGCCGCCGGCGGCTGGAACCGCTATCAGAACGCCAACTACCTGGGCGTCGCCAACCGCGATATCGCCCACAGCGCCCCTGCGCCCGACGAAGCGGTACGCGTCAAGCTGTCGCGCCGCGGCAATGTGATCAAGACGCGTTGGAGCGTCGACGACGGCGCAACCTGGACGCTCTCCAATCGCCAGACCTTGCCCCTGCCGGAAACGATCTGGGCCGGGTGGATGTTCAAGCGCATGGCGTATGACGGCGTTCCTGAACCGCCCGCCGTAACAACACTGCGCGACGTGCGCCTGACCAGCGCGCCCCTCAACGGCATGTTGGAGGATGAATGGGACGTGATCGGTCACGAAGGTACGGTCGCCGCCTTCGGCGCCGACCTGTTCTTCTTCCAAGACGGCACGGCAAAATCCCACTCCCAAGTCTACAGCCCTTGGACCATCGACGGGGACTTCGACCTGATCGTGCGCTACGACGCCCCCGCGCTCGAACGCGCACCGGGGCAGGAGCGTTACATTCACGTCGCCGTCACCACCAACGACGAGAAAAACCACGCTTACGTACGCCACGCCCTCACGCCGGACTTACAGCGCATGAACGTAGACATGGCGATCGACGGGGGTTGGTATCGCTACTTCTACCAGGACACACAGGAAAGCTCAGGCCGCGTTCGTCTTGTGCGCCAGGACGGCCTGCTCTCCGGCTACATCTGGCAGGACAACGACTGGCTGTTGTTGTCCAAATGGAGCGACGGCTTCTCGGACCCGGTTTATCTCGACTTCCGTTTCCAATGGATCACGCCTAAGCCAAGCCCACAAATGGCGCACTTCACCATCGAGCGGCTGGAGACTGACGAAGGCGTTCTTTTCGACACGGTTGACGTCACGCCGCCGGAGCCAGAAACGGAACCCGCAGAACAGCCGGCCCTACAGACAGAAGATGCCGCCGAGCCGGCGCCTGGACAGGAAGCGGGCCCGGCAAGAAGGGCGCCCGCCGGCACGCGCCCGCCGGCGCAATCCGTCTCACCGCAACCCACGCCCGAACCTGTATTGGAGCCCACGCCGGAACCGGTCATAGAACCTACGCCGGAACCCGCGCCACAACCGGCGTTGACAGGCGAGCAGCGTCTCGAGGAAGGGACCGTTTTTGACGACTTCTCCTCCACGGCGCTAGGCTGGTCAATTCGGGATAACGAGGCCGCAACCACCGGCTACGAAAGCGGCGGTTACGCCCTCCTCGTGAAGCAGCCGACCTACTGGGTGATGAGCAAAACCGCGGGCGACTTCGCACCGATGGGAATGGAGTTTGACGCGACTGTGACGCCCGGCTCCTCCGGCGGCATGTACGGCGTGATCTGCCATTACCGCAACGGAGACAACTATGACTTCTTAAGCGTAGACCCCGAAACGCTGAGCATCTCGGCGGCGCGCTACGTGGGCGGCAAATTCGTCTATGTCACCCAAGGACCGGACGGCGTCGCTGAACTGCCGTCCAACGGCCTGGCGCACGAGGTCAACGCCGCCAACCACATCCGCGCCGTCTGTTACAACGACCGGCTGGAGTTGACGGTCAACGGCGTGCTGGAAGGAGCTTGGCCGCTCGACCCGCCGGCGGACGGCGGCAACGCCGCGCTCTTCGTCTATGGCTTTGGTACGATGGGCGAGCAGGGCTACAAGGTGATCTTCGACAACTTCGCCGCCTGGCGGGATGCGCCTGCCCCGTAATCTAGAGACGCCGCAACTTCGCTGTCGCCTGCGCGGAAGATGTTCGTTTCCGCGCAGGCGACATTTCTATCAGCCTGTCAACGCCGCGATCAGATAGCCGATAGCGAGCAGCGCGTTGGTTACAAGTACAGCCGCAACGTTGGCGCCCTGCGCCGGTATCAGCGCCTCGTGGCTGTCATAGTGTTGGAGCGCGCCCTGAATGGCCTTGGCGGCAAAGATCGCGCCTCCCAGCGAAAGCAGCGCCCACGGCGTCAGCATGCCCGCGGCGACGCCCGCGATCACCGCCACATAGACGCCCGCCTCCACTGCCGCATACAGCCAACTTGCACCTCGCTTTCCCAGCAGAATCACCATATGCCGTCGCCCGCCCGCCGCATCAGCCTCTGCATCCGGAAACTCGTTAAGCAGCAGGAGGTTGTAGGTCAGCAACCCGGCAGGGATGCCCGACACCCACGCAACCGCGTCCAGCCGGCCCGTGAACAGGTAGTACGCGCCGACGACGGGCAGCGTGCCCAGCGCCAGCCCCGCAGCTACCTCGCCCAACCCGATGCGCGTCAGCACAGGGGTATAGGCGACGACCGACAACGCCCCCAGCACGCCGATCGCCAACAGCGGCCAACCGGAGATCCAGGCCAAGTAAAGTCCGATGGCGCAGGCTACGAGCAGCGTACCCAAGCCAAGAACGAGTGCGCCCTTCGCCGTCATAACGCCGGCGGGAAGCAGCCCGCTGCCGCCGGAGAACGGCGTGCGCCGCGTCCGCTTGTCAATGCCCGTCCGCGAATAGTCGTGCCAGTCATTGAGCACGTTGACGCTGGCGTGCATCAACAGAAGCGCGATCGCGGCCAACAGCATGCGCGTCCAGCTAAACGACCCCTGCCACAACGCCAGCATAGCGCCGTGCGCGACCAGCACAACCGATAGAAGCAAGAATTGCGGCCTTGTCTCCATAAACCACTTGGCACTCAACACGGCGTCCCCTCCTCTAGACACGGACGGATGATTGTGGCGCGGCCCAGAACAAGCGCCTTGCAGGCTATTGCGTGCAGTATACAACCCCAGTCACATAATATCGAACCAAAAGCTTGCTGCCGCGAACAAAGAGAAG
>CAYXRG010000006.1:0-81861 GCA_964467575.1 uncultured Caldilineaceae bacterium
GTACGCGCAGTATATCAGCATTGCGGCGCACATGTCAATAACTTGGCGCGGCCCGAGACTCTAGCCGTGACCGACGTAGACGGTCTTGGTGCGGGTATAGAACTCGATAGCCGCCGGGCCTTGCTCCTTGAAGGTATTGGCGCTGGAATGCTTGAAGCCGCCGAACGGCGCTTGCAGGGCGAGGCCGGTCGTCGGCTCGTTGATCTTCACCACGCCCGCCTCAATCCGCTTGGCAAAGTGGAAGGCGCGCTGCAAATTGTTGGTGACGATGCCGGCGGAGAGACCAAAGCCGATGCTGTTGGCCTTCTCAATGGCATCGTCGAAGTCGCGGGCGCGCATGATGCCGATGACCGGGCCGAAAATCTCCTCCTGCGCGATCCGCATCTTGGGCTCCACGAAATCGAAAACGGTGGGCTTGACAAAATGGCCGCCCTCTTTGGCGACATCGCCGCCCGCCAGCAGTTTGGCCCCTTCGCTTTGGCCGATGCCGATGTATTCCAGGTCGGTTTCCAGTTGATCCTGGCTGACCGCAGGCCCCATTTGCGTGCCCGCTTCGAGGCCATCCCCGACTACCAGACTGGAAGCGGCGTCGGACAAAGCCGCGGCGAAGGCGTCGGCGATGCCCTCTTCGACGACGATGCGGCTGGTCGCCGTACACGCCTGCCCGGTGAGACCGAAACCGCCCATTACCGCCAGCTTGACGGCCGTGTCGATGTCCGCGTCGTTCAGGACAATCACGGGGTTCTTGCCGCCCATCTCCAGTTGGACGCGGGTCATGTTGCGAATGGCTTTTTCGTAAATGCTCACGCCCACGCCATAGGAGCCGGTGAAGCTGATGCCGTTGACGAGGGGGCTGGAAACCAGTTCGTCACCTACATTGCGCCCGGAGCCAGTGATGAAGTTGACGACGCCCGCAGGCAGCCCGGCTTCGACCAGCGCCTCTACCAACACCAGCCCGGAATGCGGCGCCAGGGACGCCGGCTTGAAGACCACGGTGTTGCCGTAGACCAGAGCCGGGGCCATCTTCCACGCCGGGATGGCGATGGGGAAGTTCCAGGGCGTGATGATGCCGACGACGCCCAGGGCTTCGCGGCTCGTATAGAGCAGTTCGCCGCCCGTATTCGAGGGGAGGACGTCGCCGCCCATGCGCCAGCCTTCTCCGCTGTAATAGCGGAAGATATCGCGGGCGCGCATCACTTCGCCCAGGGCCTCGCTGCGGGTCTTGCCCTCCTCGCGGGTGAGGATGGCGGCATATTCATCCTGGCGCGCCTCCAAAATACGGCTGGCCTTGTCGAGGATGGCGCCGCGGCTAGGCGGGGGCATATTGGCCCAGGCGGGCAGCGCCTCGCGTGCAGCCTCGACGGCGGTGCGGGTATCCTCCTTCGTGGCGGAAGGGAACGCGCCGATAACATCGTCATGGTTGGCCGGGTTCTCATTGAGGAAGGTAGCGCCATCGCCGGCTTCTACCCATTCGCCGCCGATCAGATTCTTGAAGCTTTGCATTGGTGTTACAGCCTTTCCAACTTGGTTCCGAACGTAAGTCCCAAACGATTGAACGAGATAACCGAGATAGCTAACCGTTGCGCGCTCACCCTAGTACGTTGCCGCGCATCTCCATCGGCAGGAGGAATACATACACGGCTGCGGCAGCCAGCACGACCAAGATCAGGAGCCAAGGCAGGAACTCGACAAATGCCCGTCGCGTGCGGCCATGCACGCGCGTCGCCGCGCGCCAGCCGACCAACGCCGCGGCAATCGTACCCGCCGCCATAGCCGCCATCTGCACCCAGCGCACCGCCGAAGCCGAGGGCATCCACGCCGCGGCCAGCCGCCAGTCCGCCTGGCCGAAGATCGGCAGCCCCACGACATCCGCAAAAAAGCCCTGCGCCGCCGGGACTATCGTCAGCGGGCCGATCAGCAGGTGAAACAGATAGTGCGCCGTCCAGATGCCGAAGCCCAACGGCACAAACAGATAGGCATAGCGTGTCACAAAAGAGCGCAGCGACGCGGGCCGGTCGCCGGGCGCCGTCCAGCGGTTCACCGCCGCCGCCAAGAACGCCAGCGCCGCCGGCCCTGCCACGGCCGCGACCAGGAAGATCAGCCCCAGAACCACGACCTCCTGATCCGTGCCCAGCGCCTGGGCCAGGTTGCGCTCCAACTCGTACACCGGCGGCGTCATGGCGAAGGCGTTCATCCACGCCGCAAAGGCCGCCAGGATCGCCAGCAGCGCCAGGTCCAGCCGCCGCGGCCACGTCTGGCGGAACAACTCGTCGCCGGGCGGGCGCACGGCCAACGCCACGTTGTCATAGGGGCACGCCTTAGCGCAGTCGAGGCACAGCGTGCAGTTCATGTTGCCGCGCATCGCCGGCACAAACAGTTCAAGCTGGCAGCCCTGTTGCACGAGGACGTCATCCTCGTCGTAGCGCCCGTTGATGCACTCCTTGCCCGCGCAGTCGCGGCACACATCCGCGCTGCGGCTCATGATCTGGGTCGGGCTAACCGTGCTGTACAGGAAGTTGAAGCTACCCAGCGGGCAGACATACAGGCAAAAGCTGTCGCGCGTAAAGAGCGCTTCCAGCAAGAAGGCGGCGACAAAGTAGGCGACGATCACCCAGGCCGTCAGCCAGGGGCTTGCCCACAGGTCGAACAGCTCGTAGACGAAGAGCATGCCCAACAGCGCGCCGATCGCCAGCCGCTTGTTGCGCAGCACACGCGGCCAGCGTTGTCGCGGCCGGCCAATCCAGCGCGCCAGC
This sequence comes from uncultured Caldilineaceae bacterium, assembly GCA_964467575.1. Lineage (GTDB taxonomy): Bacteria > Chloroflexota > Anaerolineae > Caldilineales > Caldilineaceae > JASGTU01. Next base: position 2,754 of record CAYXRG010000006.1, read on the forward strand.
TTGCGCGGCAGGATGAAGGGACAGCCTGCGCAGAACAGATTGCCCGCCAACAAGAGGACGACGACGATCAGCCCGCGATAGTGCACCCACGCTGCCACCGTCGCCGTGTTCTTGGCCGCAAGCGGGCTGCCGATCAGCCCGTCGATCACCATCATCGCCGCGATTGCAAACAGCACGGCTTGCAGCGCGGTGCGGCTGTGCTTCCACAGCAACAGGCGCCCCAAGATCGGCGTGCGCAACACGTCAAAGCGGCGGGAGGTGCGTTCTATCGAGTTGATCATGGCAGTAACTTAACCAAATCTAGCCTAACCGAACAGATACAGGGGCGGACCCAAAAAGCGGGCAAACTAGCGCCATTGTAGCACGCCCCTCCCCAAAGGCGGACACCGCGCCGATGTTGCGCCCGCGCGCGCCGCCGCTGATTTGACGCGCTTCCCGCCTCTGCTAGACTGATTGCGACTCGATCGCTATGGGCGACAACCGTAATTCGCTATTTACTTCACATGCATCTAGTCCACATAACATAAATGAATGCACAAAGGAGACGAACATGGCCCGGCTGCTCACATCGCCCACCTTCCGGCTTTGTCACCATCGTTCCGTCGCGCTGCCTCTGCTTGCGGCGCTCTTGGCCTCTTTCTTGTTTGGCGCCTGTGCGCCGATGCCGCAATCGCCCGCGCCCGCCGAACAGGCCGCGCTCGCCATCGATCTGCTGCCGCCCGAAACAGGCGCGTCCTATTTGCAGGTTCGCGTGACCGGCACAGACGGCGCACCCGTCACCGACGCCCAGGTTAGCCTCGAAGGCAACATGAACCACGCCGGCATGGTCCCCGTCATCAGCGAACCCGTTACCGATGATGCAGACGGCGATGCCGACGGCGTCTACCAGGTCCCCTTCGAGTTTACCATGTTCGGGGACTGGATCATCACCGTCTCCGTCACCGCTGCGGACGGCGCGGCCATTAGCGCGGATGTCGACGTCTCGGTCGACGAGAGCGGCGCACGGCTCGCGGCCGCGCCGGCAGACGACAGCCACGCCGGCGGCCTCCACATCTCGGACGTGCGGGCGCGGCCTGTTCCCATGCCCGGCGGCAACACCGCCGTCTTCCTCACCATCGCCAATCACGGCGATCAGCCCGACCGGCTGGTCGACGCGCGCAGCGACGCGGCCGAGGTCGTCGAGTTGCACGAGACGGTCAAAGACGGCGACATGATGCGCATGGTTCACATGCCCGAAGGCTTCGAACTCCCGCCCGGCGAGACTGTCGAACTGATGCCCGGCGGCAAGCACGTCATGCTGCTCAACGTCACTGCACCGATGGCTGCCGGCGACGAGATCCAGCTCGAGTTGGTCTTTGAGCACGGCGAGCCGGTGACCCTCACCGTGCCCGTCGTCGAGATGGCCGCCAGTATGCCCTAGTCGCCGGACAAAGAGTCAACGTGAGGGCCTGAATTTCGCGCTTGCGCATCCAGGGCATTGTATGCATAATCTTCGTGACATATTGACCAAGCAAGAAAACTAGCCACGAAGGAACTCTCTCATGAAATTGCGCACCATCTTTGTCTGGGCCGCACTAGGAGCTATCTTGCTCATCGCGGCCGCCTGCGCGCCGGTAGCCTCTCCCGGCGAAGAAGCCAGCCAGCCGTGCGGCGCCATCGAGATCACCCAAGTTGACGGCCAATACGATCTCGGCGGCTGCACGCTGCGCATCGCCGTCGAAAACGCCTACCAGCCCTTTAATTACATCGACCCCGAAACCGGCGAGGCCGTCGGCTACGACTACGACATTTTCAACGCCATCTGCGAATACCTCAACTGCCAGCCGGAATACCTCGAGATCAGTTGGGACGCTATGGTCGCCGTCATGGGTGGCGAGAGCAGCTTTGAAACCTTCGACGTCGGCGCCGACGGCATCACCATCACCGAAGAACGCGCCCAACACGTCGACTTCTCCGTTCCCTACATCGCTTCGCAGCAGGTCCTCTTGGTCAGAATCGAAGAGGACCGCTTCGTCGAGCCGGAGGAGTTTGTCGCCGATCCCAACCTGATCATCGGCACGCAGTTGGGTTCCACCAACTACATCGCGGCTGAGGCCCTGGTAGGGGCCGAGCGCGTCACCGCCTACGACCAGTTCGGCACAGCCGTGCAGGCGTTGATCAACGGCGACGTCGACGCCGTGATGATCGACAACGTAGCCGGCATCGGCTATGTGGGCGTCAACGCCGACAGACTCAAGCTCACGGGCGGCCCAGTCGAGAGCGAAGAACTGGGCTTCATCTTCGGCAAAGGCAGCCAGCTAGTCGCCCCCGTCAACCAAGCCCTCGCGGCCATGGAAGAAAGCGGCGAATTGGAAGAGCTCTTCGCCAAGTGGTTCGAGACCGATTCCGAATAGCGCGTAAACGCCCTCGGCGCATAACGACAATGGGTATGGACCCAATGGGCTGCCTGTCCCAGCGGGTCCATTTTCTTCACGCAGCAGAGCACGCCATCGCTACATACGCCGGATGCGTCTGTGGCTGGGAAGAGCGTACATGATGACGACCGATGTCAAGACGGATGTAAAGACCGCCCCCCCTGCCGCCCCTGGACGCTCGCGCCTCGCCGGTTCGCTCGACCAGATGTCCGAGTGGCCCTGGTGGCTTCTGCTCGCCATCGCAGTCGCCCTCTACATCGTCTATCTCATCATCACCGATGAGCAGATGCAGAAGACGTTCTGGTTCATCTCCGGCCAGACGCCGGAAGCGTTGAGCGGCGGGGAGATTCTCTTCAAGGGTCTCGCCATCACGCTCACGGTAACCATCGTAGCCTACTCGCTGTCGCTGATCATCGGCCTGGTCTTCGGCCTGATGCGCTCCTCCTCCAACGTCGTCCTCTACAACATTGCCTCGATGTACGTAGAGATCATCCGCGGCATCCCCATGCTGGTGCTGCTCCTGTACATCGCTTTCGCACTGACCCCGCTGGCTGTGGAGTTTCTCAACTGGCTAGGCGTGCCCATCTCCACGCGCGACGTGCCCGGCATCGCCCGCGCCATCATCGCCCTCGCCATCGGCTACGGCGCGTTCACCGCCGAGATCTTCCGCGCCGGCATCCAGTCCATCGAAAAGGGCCAGTTCGAGGCCGCCCGCGCCCTGGGCATGAGCTACTTCCAGACCATGCGCCTGATCATCCTGCCCCAAGCCGTGCGCCGCATTCTGCCGGCCCTGGGCAACGACTTCATCGCCATGGTCAAAGACTCCTCGCTTGTCGCCATTCTCGGCGTGCAAGACCTCACGCAACTCACCCGCCTCTACTACAGCGGCAACTTCCTCTACATGCAGTCACTGACCATGCTCGCCTTCATCTATCTCGTGCTGGTCGTACTGCTCACCCGCCTTGTGCGCTACATGGAACATCGCTTGCAGCGCGCCTACGCCCGCTAGAACCGCCCGAACCAAAGCCGGGATGCGTCAGGGCTGGGTAGCAGCATAGCCGACCAAGCATCTTCCCAATACCGGCCGATTGTGCTATATTGTACAAACTAAGGCGGTTCGCTATGGCTCTCATGGTTGCGCCCGGTTCCTAAAGATTTCTCCGTTTAACTCAACCTATCACACTGCGAGGCAACCTCATGCGCAAATTACATTTGCAGGAGGCGGGTCTCCTCCTATCCGTATTTCTCTATGCGGTTTTCGTGATCTCTATGCCTGCTACAGCAGCCGTGCCCGAACAGGAAACCCCGGCAGATGCCGCCGCGGTCACGCAAAACTATCCTCGAGATCCGACGTCCGAAATCAAGTGGACAGGCGCCGGCGACAGCGTCGCCGTGATCGAAGCCCAATTCAACCGGGCGCGCAGCCTGGAAAACGGCCAGTTGGGTACGCTCGTCAAGCCCCTCGCCATGCCCAGCCAAGCTCAATGGGATGCGATGAACGGCGGCCAGAAAGCCCTCTGGCTGATCAACGAGGAGCGCACCGCGCGCGGGCTGCTGCCGCTGGACAGCGTCGAGAAGAACGCCACTGAGGTGGCACAGGCCTACGCCGACTACCTGCTCGTCAACAACAAGACGGGTCACTTTGCTGATGGGAGCGACCCGTGGAAGCGGCTTAACGCCAAGCCCGCCATCGCTGCCTGTCATGACTTCCTCGGCGTTGCTGAGAACCTCGCCTACAGGTGGTCGAACTTCGCTACGCCCGATCGCATTGCAATAGAGCGCGCCATCTATAACTGGATGTATGACGACAGGATCTTCGACAAAGACGGCAAGGAAATCATGGACCAGACGTGGGGCCACCGCCATGCCCTGCTCTGGAACGCCTATAACAACAACAGCGGCAGGGCTGAGACAGAAGGCCTGATCGGCCTGGGCCACGCACGCGGCGCACACACCAACCCCAAATCCGGGATTCGCTACCCCAACACCGACATCGTCGTCCTCAACCTGTTCGACCCATGCGCGTCGTGGACGTATGCCGCCCCGCCGGTCGTCAAGCCGCCGCCCGATCCGGAGCCGGTCAAGCCCCCGGCGCCTCAGCCTAACACGGCAAAAGTGTCCGGCAAGACTCGCCAGCCCGCCTGGGTCACCATCACCAGCCAGTTTTTTGACGCGAGTCCCTGGCCCGGCAACTGGGAAGTCTCCGTCCCCAACAAATCGACGAATGGGGACTATGCGTGGGGTCTGAGCAATTGCGTACCGGGCGGCGACCTGATCAATCCCAGCAGCCGCACCGGCAGAGCGGTAGGCGGAGGGGTTCACGGATCGAAGTTGGCCTGCAGCGACCCCTACCCCCACAACGCCCGTTCGTGGATGATCTACGGCCCCTTCAGCCTGAAGGACGCCATCGCTGCTGACGTGCGCGTCAACGTCTGGGTCCACACAGAACCGTATAAAGACATGCTCTGCATACTGGCCTCGACGGACAAACGGACCTTCAACGGGCCCTGCGTCTCGGGCAGCAGCGTCAACGAAGCAAACCTCTGGGGATGGGTGTCGGAGACGCTCGACCTGAATCGCGTCTATCGGATGGGCAGTCTACTGGGACGAGACAAAGTCTGGGTGGCGCTGGCCTTCATCACCGACGACAAGGTCAACCGAGACGGCAAAGGGCAAGCCTATTGGGGAGCCTACGCCGACCGCCTGGTGTTGAGCAAGGGCGTGATCGGCGCGGCGGCAGCCGGTGAAGGTGAAGGCGATGTCGATGCCGCCGCCGCTTCACCATTGGCCGGCGTGCGCATCACCGCACAGAACGGCGCCTGGGCCATGACCGATGCCAACGGCAATTTCACGCTGCCCAACCTCAGCAAGACCCGGCACGTCCTAACGCCATCCAAAGAAGGCTTCCAGTTCTATCCGCCTACGATCACCGTGGACCTGTCCAAGGGCGATGTGACCAACGTGGCGTTCGTGGGCAGTTCCTCTATTCACGATATGCTCTACATCCCGACGTTGAGAAGCCCGCGTCGCCCATCAACGTCCGCCGAGGAACTGGCGGTTACCGACGCGTCATTCCAACTGGAATGTGGCGCTGAGGGCTGTACACTAATCGGGCCATTGGACGTAGAGGACGGCCTTCCCTAGCGCAGCGCCTCGACGATAGCCGACACGTTGCTGCGCATAAACTCAACATAGGTCGCGGCCGGCCCGCCGGGCTCGCTCAACGAGCCGGTGTAGATCGGCACAACGCCGATGCCTAGGTCCTGCGCCAGCCGGTTCGCCGTCTGGGGGTTCACCGTCGTGCCCGCCAGGATCGCCTTGACGCCTTCCGCCTTGATGCGCTCTTGCAGCGCGGCTAACTCTTGCGCCGAGGCTGACGCCAGCGTGCTGAACGAAGGCACAATAGCCCCCACCGTCCGGATGCCGTATTCCTTCTCCAGATAGCCGAGGGCCTGGTGGTCGGTCGCTACCTTGCGCGCCTCGTCGGGGATGGCGTCAATCTGGCTGCGCAGTTCACGGTCGAGCGCGGCCAGCGTTTCCTGATAAGCCGCCGCCGCCGCGGCGTAGGCTTCGGCTTGCGCGGGGTCCAGCGCGCTCAGGGCCGCAGCGATATTGCCGGTCCACACCTGCACGTTGGGCACGCTGAACCATGCGTGCGGATCGACCCCTTCGTGCTCGTGCTCATCCTCGGCGGCGTGTTCATCTTCGTGTTCGCCCTCATCGAGCGTGATGACCTCGATGCCGTCGTTGACCGTCACCAGCGGCGCCCGGCTATCCAGGTTCGTCAGCACCGGCAACAGCGACTCCTCTAGCCCCAGCCCGTTGATGAAGACGACATGCGCATCGTTAAGCGTGCGCACATCTCGCGGAGCAGGCGTGAAGCCGTGCGGGTCTGCGCCCGTGGGGATAAGTTGGGCCAGTTCGATGCGATCGCCGCCCACGTTCGCAACCACATCGGCGATCAGGCTGGTCGTCGCCACCACGCGCAACTTCTCGCCCTGCTCCAACGAGACAGGCGACAGCGCGCCGGGCGCGGCGTCATCCGCGGTTTCCTGCCCGCCAGGCGACTGGCAGCCGCCCGCCGCCAAAACCATAGACAACGCTATGGCAACAATGGCCCATTTCAAATGCCCTCGCTTCACCGCACCCTCCCTCGGTTGACATGCCAGCAAATGAGAATTTGTCTCAATTAGGACGTCATTCTAACACCAGGCGCAATGCTCGTCAAACATGAGGTCCCGTACGGGCGCATTTCACGCTGGGGATGACAGTCGCCGCGCAAGTGGCTTGGTTCAATTTCTCATGATACATACCACAGCAGCGAGTCCCCTGTCAGGCGGCCTCTGCGCACCCACCGCCAAACAAGCAAAAACGCCGGAGCCTGATGACCCCGGCGCCGGACGACCTGCCGATAACGGCTTTCCTGCGTTTAGAACTTATAGCCGAAGCGCCGCAAAAGCTGCTTGCGCGCCGCAATCTCCTCCGGCCCCTCGACGCCCTGCGACTTAAGGCCGTCGACCACGCCGAGGATGCCGCGGCCCTGCTCCGTCTCGACGATGATTACCTCGGTGGGGTTGGCCGTAGCGCAGAAGATGCGGCACACCTCGGGCACAGCCTGCACTGCATTGAGCACGTTGACCGGAAAGAAGCCCTCGCCCAAAAAGAGGATGAAGGCATGCCCGGTGGAAAGGGCCAGCGCGTTCTGTTTGGCAAGCTCGATCATGGCCTCGTCCGTGCCGCTCCAGCGCACCAGCGCCGGCCCCGACGCCTCGCAAAAGGCCAACCCGAACTTGATGCCCGGCACTGCGGTCACCAACGCCTCGTGGATGTCCTCCACCGTCTTAATAAAATGGCTCTGTCCCAAAATAAAGTTGATCTCTTCGGGCTTATCAATGCGCACCGTCGTCAGTTCCATCTTCGCTCCTCCTCGCTAACGACTCTCTAGCTCGTTCGGCTTATCCAGTCTCCTACACGCCGCGCACACCCCATAAAACTCCAAAAGGTGGCTCGTGATCTCAAAATCGAAACGCTCGCACAACTCGTGCACCATTTCCTCGGCCGCGCACTGGTCAAAATCGATGATGCACCCGCATTCCGAACAGACCAGGTGGTGGTGGCCTCCCTCGGCGCGAATGTACATCGGCCCGCTCTCACCGACATAGATCGGGCGCACGATGCCGAGTTGCGTCAGAATCTCCAGCGTGCGATACACGGTCGCCCGCCCCAGGCCAGGACGGATCGCTTGAGCCTGATCCAGTATTTCGTTGGGATTGAGGTGCTCTCCTTCCTGCGAGATCACCTCCAGAACGGCCAGCCTGGGCGGCGTGATCTTGTAGCCTGCGCAGCGCAGCCGCTCCGCCAGGTTCCCTGTTCCGCGCATCAGAGGTCCACTTCCTGCTGTCCGGTCACCAGTACAACCTTGTTGTTCTGGTTCAGTTCGCCCAACTCACGCAAGAACGCTTCCACATCTGCGTTGCGCTTCAGTTCAACGCTATACACCAACTCCGTCAGCGTGCCTGCCAGCACTGTCTCCATTGCCACCAGACTATAGCGGTTCACATGGCGGCGGAACGTCTCGTCAAACAGCCCGCGATAGGACACATCGCTGGGCAGCCGGATCTTAAGAAGCTGCACCGCCGCCTCTTTCGAGAAGAAGTCATAACGGTCCATCACCCAGATCAGCGCCGCAATCACCAGCGTAGCGGTCACAGCCAGCAGGTAGAAGCGCGTGCCGCATGCCATCCCGATCGCCATGGCGAAGAAGATGTAGCCCACGTCGCGCGTCTCTTTGACGGCGTTGCGGAAGCGCACAATCGACAATGCGCCCACCAGCGTAAAGGCCCGCGCAATGTTCGAGCCGATGATCAGCATGACGATGCCCACGATCATCGCCATCATCACTAGGGTTTGTACATACGACTGCGAATAGGACACCCCGCGATGCGTGATCTTGTATGTCCATCCGATGATCAGTGAGAGCACAAAACTCAGGGTTATCGTCAACACGATATCCTGAACCGTAAAGACCTCGGTCGAATCGTGCAGCGCCGCCAACAAGTTGTTGAAATCCATATTCCGTCCTTATTGCCTCAGTGCGGCGGCGCGACGGCGGGCGCGTAGGCGACATGCTGCCGCCGCGTGATCGCCTTGCTCTTTTCCAGCGCGGCGCAGTATTTGCTGATGCGGTAGTAGGTGCAACCATGCCGGCTCAACAACTGCACCAGCCAAGCCGGCACATTCTGGTTCGCCTTGACCTCCAACACCGCGTGGTCCAACGGCAGAAAATATTGGTCCGCCGCATGTCCAGTCGAGACCAGCGACAGGTCATGTACGCGCCCGCGCAGGTTCACGTCGAAAGTCACGCGCAGATCTTCATAAGGCGCCCGTCCCTCGTAGGCGGTGCGGTCGTAGTGGACGATGCACGCCGGACGCAGTTGCAACGTCCGGTACAGGTAGTATACCTCTTGCAGCACCGCGACGGCGGACGGCGACAGCCCTTCGCGCAGCTCCCCGAAATCGTCGAAAGCCACGGCCTGGTCATAGCGCAGCGCCACGCGGCGTTTGCGCATGCGCACGTTGATGCGCTCCTTCACTTCCAAGTAAGCCTGGGTGTCGGGCGTAACAGTTTGGTTGCCGTACACGCGCACGCGCACCTTGCGCCGCTTGCGATGCCCGTCCAGCTTGTCCCAATAGGCTTTGTAATCGGGCGAATCGTAATACAGGCTGGTGATCGGATATTGGCCTAACTCGTTGCCGTGCCCGTCCGGGTCCATCTGCTCGGCCAGGTCGAGCGCAAGTCGCTCCATCTGCTCGCGGCGGATCAGGTATTTCAGTTCGTAGCGCAAATCGGTCTTGATACGCATAATCTCAAGTGCACTCAGCGCGTCGCGTTCTCGTCATCCTCACCGGGCGAGCCGTATATCCTTGCGCTCGCCCGCCAACTCTCCGGCCTCGTGGGGTCTTCGGCATCCAACAGCAGCACAATGGAGTCCCCCGCCCCGTCCGCGCTCAGGGGCCAGCCGTTGCGATCGTCATACGTCACACTGAACAACACGCTGCCGTCCGCGGCGTACAGCGTGATCTCTTCACCGCCGTTCGACAACTTGCCGCCATAGACGCCAAAGACCTCGACTTCCGGGTAGCGCCTGCGGAAGCTCTTCAAGTCCCGGATCAGCACCGCAAACTCGCCCGGCCCAAGTGTCGTATGGTCCGGAAAGACGTAGGTGATGCCGTCGAAATAAGCCCCGGAGAGGTCCGCAGCCACTTCGCCCACGTTTTTTAGTTCCAGGAACTCGGCCTCCTCGTCGCCGATTGGGTTGTACATGATCTCGGTAATGCGCACATCGCTGCGTTGACCCGGTCGTCGGAAAGCGGCCTCGTTCAGCGCGCTCCACTCGCCGCCGGCCAGCGTACGCGCCTTGACCGTGGTTGCGGTCGTCAACGCGATCGGTTCGACGTAACGCAACGCCGTCGACGAAGGCTGGCCTGTTCCCGCTTCGCGCGGGTCGGTCCCGTCGGTCGTATAGTAAATCTCGCCGGCGGGCGCGTCGAGGCGCAGTGCCAGCGACGGATCAAACTCGCCGCCTTGTTGGCTGAACTGGGGCGGGTCGATCGCCGGGTAATAACCCGCCGCGCGCGCCAGGTCGATCAGCTTGGCGGCGTTGCCCTCCATCTGCGCCAACACGTTGTCACGGGCGCGCAGCCAATCGTCCGGCGTCACCGGCTCATCGTAGCGCACATCGCCCCAGCGCGCCGACTCCGCCACAATCGCCGGTTCGACCGCATCGGCCAGCGCGTTCCAGCGTGCAGCCGCGGCGGCATCGGTCAGGCTGCCGTCATGGTGCAACTGCCTGTAGAGCCGGTCCGCGAATGTCATGCGGAAGTCGGCATTCTCGATCAGCGCCTCGAAGACCAGCTTGACGACGTTCGGATATGGCGCGCCCTCCCAGCCGTCGCTGCCCAGCACAATGGCCGCGCCGTCGTCCCACGTCATTTCTGCGTCCCAAATGAAGAAGTAATTCCGCCCAGCCGGGTTCTGAACATCCACATACCAGTTGTTCTCCGGCCAGTCGCTGTTGCCCGCGTACCAGTTGACGATCATGTAGTCGCTGAACTGGATGGGGTCAATGAACTCCAGCATGGTGGCGTACTTCTGGGGATCGTCCAGCCCGCCTTCCTGAGCAAGCCGCAGCAGCACGTCGAAGCGATCCGGCTGCCCGCCTACTGCGCCGCCGTGGTTGGCCGAGAACCAACGGTCCTTCTCACCGCCGAAATATGACGCGGCAAAGGAAGCGTCAGGACGCTCTACTACGTTGTACAGCCCCCAATACAGCCCGTTGATGTATAGGTGGACGAATACCCCGTGCGAGCCTGCGCCGGACGCGGCGATCTGCGAAGCCCGCGTCCACTCGTCGCGCAAGTAGGTGGCCTGACGGTGGTCGACCGGCGTCTCCGGCGTAGACGGATGCCCCGCGAACGAGCGATCCACGCCCGCACGCAGCACCAGCGTATCGAACTCCGCCACGCGCGAATCGGGGAACAGGGCATAATTCAGCTTGCCGGCTCCGTACCGTTGCTTGAAGAAAAGCCTGAACGAATGCTTCGGCATGAACTCCCAGCGTCCAGCCCCGCCCTGAATACGCAGGCCGGCGTCGACCTGGAAACCGGCCCGCTCGCCGTCGGGGTAGAACATTTCCACCGAGACGGGACGCTCTGTCTGCACGCCGCGATCCTGTGGGCTGCTGTACAGCGCCGTGAAATCGGCCACGTTCATCACCAGCGATATTGAAGGCAGCGCGGCCAGCGCGTCCGGCAATTGGGGACCGTATTGCGGATCGGCGGCGATCTTGGGATCCATGCCATAATCGGCCAGCACGGGCGTGCCGGCCTCGTATCCGCCAATCGAGACGGCGTGCACACCCCAGGTTTGCGGCCACCCGGCGGGATCATCAGGCTGGGCGGGCACGTCGGCAGGGAAGACATACGTCCGCGTGGCAACCGGTGAACGGCGGAAGCCCGGCTTGAAGGCGGCGGCGCGCAGCGGCGTCGTCGCCGCGATCGTCACTGGCCCCGCATAGACTTCGCCGTTCTCCAATGCCGGCTCACTGCCGTCCGTCGTGTAGCGGATCACGGCTTCGGAGTCCGGGTGCGCCAGCGTCACCGTGAACGGCGTCATATACAGCCCGTGCGGCGCGGACATCTCGACCGGTTCCAGCAGGCCGGCCCACGTCTGCTCAACATCATTCTCCGCCGCGGGCGTGGGGCGCTCGAAATACACCTCGCGCTGCGCGCCTGTCTCATCCGCTACGATCCCGTAGGAAATGTCGGGATACTGCACCGGATACGTGAACTCGGATGCCGCAAGGTGGCGCAGCGAGGTCGGGCTGTACAGGCCGAGGAAACCGCCGCTCGCCGCCAGCCTGAAGTTGGTATGCGGATAGCGCCGGCCCTCCTCCGGCTCGATTGTTCGCCGATTTTTGCCCGACGCAAAGACGATGTAGCGAGCGCCGCTTTCCAGGGTCAGCGGGCGAAACGTCCACTTGTCCGGATTGGCCGGGTTGTCCGTCAGCGTCCACCCCTCCAGATTCACCGCCGATGCGCTGCGGTTGTAGAGTTCGATCCAGTCTGGATGGTCGCCGTCCTCGTCCGTCAGGCCGGAAGCGTTGCTCGCCATAAACTCAGTGATGATCACCGGGCTGGCGCCGGCGGGAAGCGAACCGCGCGTGATGGCCCGCGTCGGATCCGCGAAGATGCGGCCCGCGCCCGACAGCAGGATCGCCCCGATCACCAGCCAAAAACCGACTTTGGCGCGCGGGCTTAACATAGCCGCGTCTCCGGCGCCGCCGCGCTTGCCCGTCGGCTCATTGAACGATGCACGTCATTGTCTCCCATCAACAGAACAGTTTACTACCGTCACACCCAACAACCGAAACCGCTGCGCGGCGGTTCCGCCGCTGAGTGCAAACGATACACGATTCGGAACGCCAAACCCCCAACCTCCGCGTTCTCCCCATCCGCCGCGCTCGGTGTAGAATGCCCTGCAAAGGCAACGGGCAATCTACTCATCAGGCGGTGATCATGTCGGAAAACAAAGTCATCTACTCCATGGTGCGCGTGGGCAAGACCTACCCGCCCAATAACCAGGTCTTGCGCAATATCAGCCTCTCTTACTTCTACGGGGCCAAGATCGGCGTCATCGGCCTCAACGGCTCCGGCAAGAGCACGCTGCTGCGCATCATGGCGGGCGTAGAGCAGGACTTCAACGGACATACCATTCTATCCGAAGGCTTCACTGTCGGCTATCTAGAACAGGAACCGCACCTCGACGACGCCAAGACCGTGCGCCAGATCGTAGAAGAAGGCGTGCAGGAAGTCGTCGATGCCCTGGCCGAATTCGACGCCATCAACATGCGCTTTGGCGAAGACCTCTCCGCCGAGGAGATGGACGAACTGATGGCGCGCCAAGCCGAAGTCCAAGACCGGCTCGACGCGCTAGATGCATGGGACCTGGACAGCCGGCTCGAACTGGCGATGGATGCACTGCGTTGCCCGCCCGGCGATACGCCCGTCGCCATCCTCTCCGGCGGCGAACGCCGTCGCGTCGCCCTCTGCCGCCTGCTGCTGCGCGCGCCGGACATCCTCCTGCTCGACGAGCCGACCAACCACCTCGACGCCGAGTCCGTCGCCTGGCTGGAGCGCCATCTGCAGGAATACGCCGGCACCGTCATCGCCGTGACGCACGACCGCTACTTCCTAGACAACGTGGCCGGCTGGATCCTCGAGCTTGACCGCGGCTATGGCATCCCCTGGAAGGGCAACTACTCGTCCTGGCTGGAGCAGAAACAGCAGCGCCTGGCCCAAGAAGAGAAGTCCGCCACCCTTTACCAGAAGACGTTGCAGCGCGAGTTGGAATGGCTGCACATGACGCCCAAAGCCCAGCAAACCAAGCGCAAGTCGCGTATCAACGCCTATAACGAACTGCTCTCGCAAGAGATGGAGCAAGCGCGCGAGGAACGCGAGATCTACATCACGCCCGGCCCGCGCCTGGGCGATGTCGTGATCCGCGTCGAAGGGATCGCCAAAGCCTACGGCGACAACCTGCTCTACGAGGACCTGACCTTCGACGTGCCGCCCGGCGCTATCGTCGGCATCATCGGCCCCAACGGCGCCGGCAAAAGCACCCTCTTCCGCCTCATCGCCGGTCAGGAGCAGCCCGACGCCGGCCAACTCACCGTCGGCGGCACGGTCCAGCTCGCCTACGTCGACCAGAGCCGCTCCGACCTCAACCCGGACAATACCGTGTGGCAAGAGCTTTCCGGCGGGCAGGAGCAGATCCGCCTGGGCGACCGGCTGATGAACTCCCGCGCCTATGTAGCGCGCTTCAACTTCCAGGGAACAGATCAGCAGAAGAAGGTCGGCGCTCTCTCCGGCGGCGAACGCAACCGCGTCCACCTCGCCAAGATGCTCAAGGCGGGCGGCAACGTCCTGCTCCTCGACGAGCCGAGCAACGACCTGGACGTGAACACCCTGCGCGCGCTGGAAGATGCGTTGGAGAGCTTCGCCGGTTCGGTCCTGGTCATCTCCCACGACCGCTGGTTTCTCGACCGCATCGCCACCCACATTCTGGCCTTCGAGGGCGAAAGCCAGGCAGTCTGGTATCCCGGCAACTACTCCGAATACGAGACCGACCGCCGCCGGCGTCTCGGCGCGCAGGCGGACCGCCCGCACCGCATCACCTATCGCAAACTGCGTCGCGGCTAGCTCCCATAAAAAGCGGAGAATTCGGATTCGCCACGAATTACACCGATTACTCGAATTAGCTCTTCATTTCGTGAAATTCGTGCAATTCGTGGCAAAAATTATCCGTGGCAGGGTTTGTAGTAGCGCCGGCCACAAGCCTTATCCCTCAGCGTAGGCGCGGCGCACTTCCTCGGCGATGATGCGGATGCCCGCCTCCACCTTGTCGTCCGCGCCCGCGTAGCTCATGCGGATACACTCATAGCGGTGCTGCCACGGCTCATCCAGGCCGGGGAAGAAATAATGCCCCGGCACCACCACCACCCCGCGCGCCTTCAGCCGCTCGTATAGCTCCGCGCAAGAAATGGGCATGCCCCGGAACCACAGCCACAGGAAGAACGCCCCCTCCGGCTTGTGGATGAAATAGTCCACGCCCTCCAACTCCTCCCGCAGCCAGGCGACGGCCTGCGCCGCCTTGCGCCGGTAGTGCGGCTTGATCACCTCTTCGCTCAGCCGCAAGATGCTGCGCGTGCGCACCGCATCCAACGCCAGCGCGCCGCCCAGCCCGCCCGGCGCCAGGCTCATTACCGCGTTCATGCCGGTCACGGCCTGCGTCACCTCTTCCGGCGCAATGATAATGCCCGTGCGCGCGCCCGGCATGCCCAGCTTCGACAGGCTCATGCACATGATCATGTGCGGCTCCCAGCGGGGGATTGCCTCGGTGTAGATGATGCCGGGGAAGGGCGCGCCGTAGGCGTTGTCCACAATCAGCGGGATGCCGCGCTCGCGCGCCAGACGGCTCAGGTGGTCCATCTCATCCTCGGTCAGGACGTTGCCCGTCGGGTTCGTCGGCCGCGACACGCAGATGGCGCCGATGTCGTCGCCGATCTCCAGCCCGGCGAAGTCTATGCGGTACTTAAAGAGCCGACCATCCAGAAAGTCGATCTGCGGACGCCGCGCCGTAAACAGCCCGCCATCGATGCCCACGTCGGCGTAGCCGATATACTCCGGCGCCAGCGGCAAGAGGATCTGCTTGCGGCTGCCGTCGCTGAACGCGCCCGCCACCAGGTTGAACAGAAAGAAGAACGCGGTCTGGCTGCCGTTAGTGAGCGCGACGTTGCGCTCGTCGATCTCCCAGCCGTACTCCGTCCGCAGCAGGTCGACCAGCGCGGCGATAAACGGCTGGTGACCGGCCGGCCCGTCATAGTTGCCGATCAGCCGCTCAAAATCCTCTTCGCTGTCGAGCATGCGCTCCATCGCCGTACGGAACGCTTCCTCCGCCTGCGGGATGCGGCTGGGGTTGCCGCCGCCCAGCATGATCACGCCTTCCTGCTGCGCGGCGCGGCCTAGGTCGTCCATCAGACGCAAAATGCCCGAATCGCCCGTGAATCTGCTGCCGAATTGCGTAAAGTTCATGGATGCCGGCTTTTCTATTGAATGTCTACCTAACGGTGTTTTCGCCCACAGCCTGTCATGCTGAGACGCGCGCTAGCGAGTTGAAGAGTTCCTTTGCACTTGGCTGCGGGTAACCGCGGTGAAGACTAGGCATTAGCGCAGTTGCCAATACCCGCACGGACAGGAGATCAGCCGCGCACGTGGAAGCCGCGAAACTCCCCCATTGCCTCGGACCAATTCTGTTCCACGCGGTCGACCCGCGCGTTAAGCGGCCCGCGCTGCAGCCAGGCGACGTAGCGCTCCAACGCCGCGTCCGGCCCCTCGGCCACGGTCTTCACCGAACCGTCCCACTGGTTCTTGACCCAGCCCTGCACGCCGAGACGGTTCGCCTCGTGTTGGGCGTTCACCCGAAAGCCGACGCCCTGCACACGGCCATAGACAATCGCGGTCACGCGTTTCATGCTCAACGCTCCTGCCGCAGGCTTACGCCGCTTCTGCGGCCAATTCTTCCCACGCCGACATGGCCTCTTCGAGTTCGGCGTGCGTCTTGGCATAGGCCGCGCTGAGTTGCTGGATGCGCGCCAAGTCTTGCGCCTGGCTGGCCGCGGCCAATTCCTGCTCCTGCTGCGCCAGTTGCGCCTCTAGGGCGTGCACGCGTTCCTCAGCCTCGGCCAGGGCGCGCTCGCGACGCCGCGCTTCGATGCGGCTCTGGCGACCGCCGTTCTGGCTGCGCCGTTCCTCCACGCGCGCGGCTGCCGCCTGCGCCTTAACCGTCTCGCGCTCGCTAGCGCGCGCCTCCATCAGCTGCGCATACGAACCCTCAAACACGTCCAGCCGCCCCTCGCGCAGTTCCCACACCTGGGTCGCCAGCCGGTCGATCAGATAGCGGTCATGCGATACCAGCAGGATCGTGCCGTCGAAATGCTCCAGCACCTCCTGCAGCACCTCCTGCGCCGGGATGTCCAGATGGTTGGTCGGCTCGTCCAGCAGCAGGAAGTTCGCCCCTTCCAACGCCAGCAGCGCCAGGGCCAGACGCCCGCGCTCGCCTCCGCTCAGTTGGCGCACCGGCTTGAACACGTCGTCGCCGCGGAAGAGGTACTGCGCCAGATAGTTGCGCGCCTGGCCCAGCAACATGTGCTTGTGGTCCAGCAGCACGTCCAGCACTGTCTTGTCCGGGTCCAAGCCTTCATGCGCCTGCGCGAAATAGCCGACCTTAAGGCTGGCCCCGTAGCGGATCTCGCCGGAGAGCGGCTTCATTTCGCCCATCAGCGTCTTGAGGAACGTCGTCTTGCCCGTGCCGTTCGGCCCGATCAAGGCCGCGCACTCCTGCCGCTCCAGTTGGATCGGCCCGGCCATGAAGAGCGAATTGCCCGGGTAGCCGATCTCCAACTCGCCGCTGCGCAACACCAGGTTGCCGCTGCGCAATGTCGTACGCAGGTTCAGGTTAAGCTGCGGAGGCCGCCGGATAGGGCTTTGCAGCCCCCTGATGGCCTGCTCCACATCCATCACGCCCCACTTGGATTCGGAGATGTCCACCTCTTGCATGACCTGGCCCCACTGCTTGTCCAGCAGAGTCTGTAAGCCGCCCGCCTGCACTACACGCACCTCGCGGATCAGCCGCCGCAGCCGTCCCTTCGCCATGTTGGTCGTGCTGTCGCGGGCGATGTTTCGCTTAACATAATCCAACTCTTTCAGAAACTTCTCGCGGATGGCCTCGAACTCAATCTCGCGTCGCTGCCAACGTTCCTGGCGCTGCTGGACATAGGCCGAGTAGTTGCCGCGGTACTCCTCGATGCCCGCCCGGTTCAACTCCCAAATGCGGTTGACCACCTTGTCCAGGAAATAGCGGTCATGGCTGACGACCAGCAGCGCGCCGGGCCAGGCTTGCAGCGTCGCCTCAAGCCACTCAATCGCCTGCACGTCCAGGTGGTTGGTCGGCTCGTCCAGAATCAACAGGTCGGGCCGTTCCAGCAGCAGGCGCGCCAACAGCGCGCGCGTCTTCTGGCCTCCGCTCAACTGGCTGAGCGGCATGTCCCAGTCGCCGTCGCCAAAGCCCAGGCCCTGCAAGACCTGGCGGATGCGCATCTCGTACTCATAGCCGCCCGCCGCCTCGAACGTGTGCTGCGCCTGGCTGTACTCCGCCAGCAGCTCGTCGGAGGCGTCGCCCGCGGCCATGCGCTCTTCCAGCGTGCGCAAATACGCTTCCTGCACCTTGATGTCCCCGAACACGGCCAGCATCTCGCCGTAGACCGTGTTCTCGCGCCCGGCAAACGCCTCCATTGCCTCTTGGCGCAGATAGCCGATGCGCGCCCCCTGCGCAATGTTCACGCTGCCGGAGGACGGCGCGTCCAGCCCCGCCAGCAGACGCAGCAGCGTCGTCTTGCCGATCCCGTTCGGACCGACCAGGCCGACTCTGCCGTCGTTGGGTATGCTGGCGCTGATGCCGCCGAAGACATCGAAATCACCGAAAGATTGACCCAGGTTGCGGGTCGTCAGGATGGACATTGCATCTCCACACACAGTGAAAAAGGCATGCTCGACTTCCCATTCTACAAACCGAATCGGCAAACCGCAAAGAAATGCGAGAGCGGCTGCTAAGAGCATCCACCGGCGGCAACTTCCGGGATGGCGGCGCCCATCTTTGCAGATCGCCTCGCACCCGCGCCATAATAGAGGCCATTCGCAAACTCGTCCCGCCGGCGCGACCCGCTGCCTGGCTTACGTAAACGTTTGGCTTATCCCGCCCGAAATGATTCGCCGCACAAGCATTTCCTTGCTGCTTACCCTTGCACTCCTGATCGGCGCGCTGCCGGCCCTTGCCGCGCCGCCGCGCCAGGCGGCAACCGGCTCGGTCCATGTCGTCCAGCCCGGTGAAAGCCTTAGCCAGATCGCCGAACTATACCGCGTCCCCGTAGCGGACCTAATGGCCCTCAACGGCATCGCCGACGCCGACGCCATCTACGCCGGGCAATCCCTGCTGCTGCCCCCTGGAGCGGCCGAACGGGCTGCGCAGCCGACCCTCGCGGCTGAAAGCGCCGCACAGACGGACGTTGTTCAGGTTGATCCCCGCTATGCCAACACAGATGAGCCCGACGCACACATCGTCCAGGCGGGCGAAAGCCTCAGCCAGATCGCGCTGCGCTATGACATCGACATGACCGAGTTGATGGACCTCAACGGCATCGTCAACCCGGACGCCATCTACCAGGGCCAGAAATTGCGCCTCACGCACGCCATGTCCACGGGCGCGGCGATGGCGGCGCCGCAGGCCGAAGCGCCGGCCCCCAGCCCGTACACTGCCAGCCGCGCCATCGCCACGCGCAACCGCACCTACCGCGTCCAACCCGGCGACGACCTCACCGCCATCGCCGTCCGCCACGGCGTCGACAGCGCCGCGCTGGCCGCCATCAACGGGCTGACCGGCCCCGGCGTCCTAGCCCTCGGCCAAGAACTGATCCTGCCCGCCACCAGCCTAGAGCTTCAGGTCGAACGGCCCCGGCCCGAAACCAATCAGGAGGCGTACATCGTCCAGGCCGGCGACAGCCTCGGCCTCATCGCCGAACGTTTCGGCCTCACGTTGGCCGAACTGATGGAGGCCAATTACATCGCCAACCCGGATACGGTCTACATCGGGCAACGGCTCCTCATTCCGGTCGAGCCGGACGTAACCGGCGATCCCGCCCCCTCCATTGCGGACATCGGCCGTCCGCGCAGCGGCTTCTACTACTACACCGTCAAGCCCGGCGACACCCTCTCCGAGCTGGCGCGCGAGTTCGACACCACCGTCCTGGCGATCCTCGAATACAACGACCTGCCCGACCCCGAAACCGTCTACAACGGGCTGGCGCTGCGCATCCCCTACGGGCCGCCGCCTCTGCCGTTGCGCCTGCCCCCTATCCCGCTCGCCGGCAGCCGCTTCATGGTGAGCCTCAGCCGCCAGCAGTGCTGGGTCCTCAGCGGCGATCGCGTGCTGCACAGTTGGGTATGCAGCACCGGCTACGGCCAATGGATCACCCGCACCGGCAGCTTTACGGTGCAGACTAAGCTGGAAATGGCCGGCAGCACTATGTACGAGCTGGACATGCCCTACTGGCTGGGCATCTACGACGTGGGAACCTACGAAAACGGCATCCACGGCCTGCCCATCAAGTGGGAGACAGGCGAGAAGATCTGGGAAGGGCTCTTGGGCCAGCCAGCCACCTTCGGTTGCGCCATGCTCGACGACGCCGACGCCGCCACGCTCTTTGATCTGGCATATCTGGGCATGCCGGTGTATATTGTGCCCTGAATCTGCCGCCCGCGCCGCACCTGTCCGGCGGCCCGCCTAGATCGCCTGCCCTATGACGCGCTCTGCCGACCCTGCCAACCGCCAAGAGAACCGCCCACTCCCGCCCGGCAAGCTGCCCGCGCCGCTGCTGGCGGAATTGCTCTCCGCCCTGCCCTCCACCGATCCGCAACTGGTGCTCGGCCCTGCAGTGGGCGAAGACGCGGCCATCATCGACTTTGCCGCCGGCAGCGAAAACCTGCTCGTCGCCAAGATCGACCCCATCACCTTCGCATCCGACGAGATCGGCTACTATGCGGTCAACGTCTGCGCCAACGACCTAGCCGTCACCGGCGCAACGCCGCGCTTCTACATGCCCGCTATCCTCCTGCCCGCAGACGGCGCGGACACGGACCGGGCGCGCCTCATCTTCGACCAGATCGGCGCCGCCTGCGCCAAGCTCGGCATCGTCGTCGCCGGCGGTCACAGCGAGATCACGCACACCGTCTGCCGGCCCGTCGTCGCCGGCGCCATGCTCGGCGAAGTCCCGCGCGACCGCTTCGTCTCTACGCGCGGCGCCCGCCCCGGCGACGCCATTCTCCTAGCCGGCGCCATCCCGGTGGAAGGCGCCAGCATCATCGCCCGCGAACGGCGCGCCGTCCTGCTGCAACAGGGCTGGCCCGCCGAGGAACTTGACCGGGCCGCGCAGTTTCTTTTCGACCCCGGCATCAGCGTGCTGGCCCCGGCCCACGCCGCAGCCCGTACCGGCCTCGTTACCGCCATGCACGACCCCACCGAGGGCGGCGTCGCCTCCGGCCTCGTCGAAATGGCCCTCGCCGCCGATGCAGGTCTCGACATCGACCTGGACGCGCTGCCCATCGCCGATCTCTCACGCCGCCTGTGCGCCGCCTTCGGCCTCGATCCGCTCGGCGTGATCGCGTCGGGCGCGCTGCTCGCCACGGTCGCGCCGCAGCACGCGCACACCGTCCTGGCCGCGTGGCGGGAATGCGGCTGGCCCGGCGCGGTCATCGGCCATATCACGCCGCACGCCGGCATTTACTCGGCGCGGCGTGACGGCAAACCCGTGCCGTTCCCGCACTTCACCGCCGACGAGATCACGAAACTTTGGGCCTAAGCTTGCAACAAGCCTCGCCCAACCAGAAGAGCGCAGAGACACGCATGGACATCGCCATTCGCCCTGTCACCGAAATCACAGGCTGCGAACACTTCCAAAAACTGGAAGGCATCATCTGGGGCGCGCCGCTCGTCGACTACGTGCCCACCCACATCGCCATCACCGTCATCAAGAACGGCGGCATGATCCTCGGCGCCTACGCCGATGACGGCCCCGCCGAGACGGGCGGGATGGTCGGCCTCGCCTTCTGGTGGCTGGGCGCAGCGCATGACCCCGCCGATCCGCCCGGCAGCCCCCTGCGCCTCAAAGCGTGCAGCCACTCGGTCGGCGTGCTGCCCGCCTGGCAGGGACGCGGCATCGGCCTGCGCCTCAAACTCGCCCAGCGCGACGCCATCCTCGCCCAGGGCTTGACCGACTGGATGACCTGGACCTACGACCCCCTCTACCGGCCCAACGCCGTCTTCAACATTCATCGCCTCGGCGCCACCTGCCGCACCTACGACCGCAACGTATACGGGGCCATGCAGGACGCGCTCAACGCCGGCCTGCCCAGCGACCGCTGCACCGTAGACTGGCGGCTGCGCAGCCCCGCCATCCTCCAGGACGCGACGCGCCCTCGCCCCACGCCCGGCTGGGACCCCGCAGCCCTGATCGTGCCGCCAATCACGAACGCCCCTTCCGGCTTCGCCCGGCCCGTCGACCAGGAGATCGTCCTCGACGGACGCCCCATCGCCGTCCCCTTGCCCGACGACATCGCCGCCATCCGCCGCGCCGATGTGGAACTGGCGCTCGCCTGGCGGCTCTACCTGCGCCATGCCCTCGAAACCGCCTTCGCCGCCGGCTATGTTATGACCGACTGCGTGCATTGGCCGCAGCACGGCTGGCGCTATATCTTGCAGCCGGCGGAATGAGGTTTACTCGTCACTCATCACTCGTCAAGGACCGCACTCGCCCCAGGAGCCTACGCCCATGCAGATCGAACGAATTGAATTACGCAAAGTCATGTTGCCCTACGTCGCCCCCTTCGTGACCAGCGGCTGGCGCGAGGAAGGCAGCTATGCCGTCATCGTCCGCATTGACGCCGCGGGCATCACCGCCTGGGGCGAGTCCCCCGTGGGCGGCAGTCCCTTCTACAACGAAGAGAACACCAAGACCGTCTGGGCCATCGCCCAAGACTTTCTGGCGCCTATGCTTCTGCAAGCCGACCTCGCCAAGCCGGAGGACGTCACCCCCGCCTTCGCCCGCGTGCGCGGCAACCGCATGGCAAAGGCCGGCCTCGAATTCGCCGTGTGGGATCTCTTCGGCAAGCTGTGGGGCAAGAGCCTGGCCGAAATGCTGGGCGGCACGCGCGACCGCGTCGCCGTAGGCGTTAGCGTCGGCATCCAGCCCGACATCGACGCGCTGCTCGCCACTGTCAACGGCTATCTGGAGGACGGCTACGGTCGCATCAAGCTCAAAATTCGGCCCGGCTGGGACATCGAGCCGGTGCGCGCCGTCCGCAACGCCTGGCCCAATCTCAAGTTGCAAGTCGACGCCAACAGCATCTACCGCCTCTCCGACGCCGCTCACCTGGCCGAATTGGACGCCTTCGACCTGCTTCTGGTCGAGCAGCCGCTCGCCCACGACGACATCTTCGACCACGCCAAGCTCAAGCCGCAGTTGCGCACGCCGCTCTGCCTGGACGAAAGCATTGTCTCGCCTGACCACGCGCGCTGGGCCATCGAGATGCAGGCATGCGACATCATCAACATCAAGCCCAGCCGCATCGGCGGCTACGCCGACGCTCGGCGCATCCACGACATGGCCCAAGAGGCGGGCATCCCCGTGTGGCATGGCGGCATGCTGGAGACCGGCATCGGCCGCGCCGGCAACGTCGCCCTGGCGAGCCTGCCTAACTTCAGCCTGCCCGGCGACATCAGCGCCAACGACCGCTACTTCGCCCGTGACATCGTGACCAACCCCTTTACGCTCAACGCCGACAGTACGCTCACCGTGCCCACTGCGCCCGGCTGCGGCGCAGTGGTGGATGAAGCGCGCCTGGAGGAAGTCACGGTCGAGCGCTGGGAACTGCGGGCTTAAGGCGCAGCATGAAGGCTTCCGAGCAGGGCGTAAACGAAGCGGGCGCCCGACGCTATCGAGCCATACCGCGCACGCTCATCTTCGTCACCAGCCTCAACCCGCAGAGCGGCGGGCGCGACGTGCTGCTGCTCAAGGGCGCGCCCACCAAGCGGCTGTGGCCCAACCGCTATAACGGGCTGGGCGGCCATGTAGAAGCCGGCGAAGACGTTCTCTCCGCCGCGCGCCGTGAACTGGCGGAGGAAGCGGGTATCACGCCTGCCGCGCTCACCCTGCGCGGCATCGTCAACATCCACACCGGCGCCGATGCGCAGGGGCCGCGACCCGGCGTGCTCGTCTTCGTCTTCCACGCCGAGAGCGCGCAGCGGACGGTCAGCGCGACCGCCGAAGGAACGCCCGAATGGCTGCCCGTCGACGCCCTGGCGGATTACCCCCTGGTCGACGATCTGCCGGAGATTATCCCGCGCGCGCTGGACGAGGGGCCGATCTTCTTCGGACACTACGCCCCCCAGCCGGATGGTTCGCTCGAATATCGGTTTAGCGATTAAAAAAGAAGACCTTCCAGGGGACGAGCCTCCTGGAAGGTCTTGTGTCAAAGAGGGGAAACCGCTCAGCGCACGACGGGGCCGGCTGCCTTCACCTGCGCGGTGACGCTGTCCTCGAACTGGACGAAGTTGTTGGCGAACATCTCCGCCAGCCGCCGCGCCTGCTCGTCATAGGCCGCCGGGTCCGCCCAAGTATCGCGCGGGCGCAGCGCCTCGCTGGGCACGCCTGGGCAGCGCTTAGGCGCCTCCACGCCGAACACCGGATCCTTCACGAACTCCACATCATCCAGCGCACCCGTAAGCGCAGCCGTCACCATCGCACGCGTGTGCGCAATGCTGATGCGGCTGCCCGTGCCATACGGCCCGCCGGTCCAGCCCGTGTTGATCAGCCAGCAGTTCACGTCGTGTTGCTTGATGCGCTTGCCCAGCAGTTGGGCGTAGACACGCGGATGCTGCGCCATAAAGGGCGCCCCAAAGCAGGCGCTGAACGTGGCCTGCGGTTCGGTGACGCCGCGCTCAGTGCCCGCCACCTTGGCCGTATAACCGGACAAGAAATGGTACTGGGTCTGTTCCGGCGTCAGCCGCGCGATCGGCGGCAGCACGCCAAATGCATCCGCCGTCAGAAAGATGATGTTCTTGGGATGGTCGCCGCGGCCGCTGCGCGTGGCATTGGCGATGTGCGAGATGGGGTAGGCCGCCCGCGTGTTCTGCGTCAGCGAGGCGTCGTCCAGGTTCACGCGTCGCGTGCTGGCGTTGATGCCGACGTTCTCCAAGATCGTGCCGAAACGCCGCGTCGTCTCGTAGATCTCCGGTTCGGCTTCCGGCGAGAGACGGATCACCTTGGCGTAACAGCCGCCCTCGAAGTTGAAAATGCCGCTGTCGCTCCAACCGTGCTCGTCATCGCCGATCAGCGTGCGGTTCGTATCTGCCGACAGCGTCGTCTTGCCCGTGCCGCTCAAGCCGAAGAAGAGCGCGACATCACCTTCCTTGCCGTAATTGGCGGAACAGTGCATGGGCAGCACATCGGCGAACGGCAGGCGGTAATTCATCGCCGTAAAGACCGACTTTTTTATCTCGCCGGCATATTCCGTGCCGCCGATCAGCACCAGGCCCTTGGCGAAATCCACCAGAATAAACACATCCGAATTCGTGCGGTCTATATCCGGGAAAGCGTGGAATCCGGGGCAGTCGATAACGACCAGTTCAGGCTTATGTATGGCCAATTCGTCCGGCGTCGCCTGAATGAACATATTGCGCGCAAAGAGGCTGTGCCAGGCATATTGCGTGATGATGCGCACCGGCATGCGATACTCCGGGTCGGCGCCGCACCAGCAGTCCTGTACGAACACGTCCTTGCCCTGTAGATACGAAGCCATACGGCGCTGAATCTCGCTGAAGCGGTCACGCGGGTAGGGCCGGTTCACATTCCCCCACCAGATGGTATCGTGCGTGCTCGGCTCGTCCACGATAAACTTGTCATTGGGCGAACGGCCGGTGAATTGGCCTGTACGGACGACCAGCGGCCCCAAATGGGCCATGATGCCCTCGCCGCTCTTGAGCGCCTCTTCGTAGAGTGCGGGCGTCGGCAGATTCCAATAGACCGTCTTCAGATTACTCAGCCCATGCGTCTCGAGGCCGATCTGGCTGTGGGGATAAGCGCTGTATATTTGCATGTTGAAAGCTCCTCGCAGTGGCTAGCGCGACTAAACTCACCCTTGGCTCAGGGGTTTCACAAGCATAATGAAGAACGGCCTAACGCACAAGTTCCCAAACGAGATGCCGGATCTCGGGCAGCACCAGCTTATCCATCCCCAGCCGCACCGCGTTGGTCGATCCCGGCATGCTGATCACCACCTTGCCGCGATAGATGCCTGCCGTCGCCCGGCTGAGCATGGCGGCCGCGCCCACTTCTTGGTAACTGAGCATGCGAAAGATCTCGCCGAAGCCGCTCAGTTCCTTTTCCAGGGCGCGGCTGATCACATCGTAGGTGCGGTCGCGGCGGCTGATGCCGGTTCCGCCGTTGAACAGGATCGCCTGCGCCGGCCCTGCGGCGAAATCCTCCAGCGCCTGGGCCACTTCGCCCGGCTCGTCTTTGACAATGCGATAACCGGCCACAGTATGGCCGTCCGCCTCCGCCAACTCGCGGATCAGCTTGCCGCTGCCGTCCGTCTCCGGCGTGCGCGTGTCGCTCACCGTGACAATCGCCAGCGTCACGCTTCCCTGGCCCTCGGCTTCCTTGCGATGTTCTTCAGCGCCCATCAGAACAGATCTCCCTCTGTGAAAAGCATGGATTGGTAGGCGCGCGGGACACTGCCGATCTCTGTAGATGAAGTCACGCACGCCAGTTGATTGAAGTAGCGCCCGTCCTGCGTCTGAATGCCCGCCGTCATCCGCGGCGGCGCGCCGTCCGGAGCGTGCAGATAGTTTAACCCAATCCGGCCATCGGCGTACAGCACGATCTGAAAGCTGACCGTGTAGGCAGGCTGGCCCGGCGCGCTGGGCACGTTCAGATATTCCACCACAAAACGGTCCGGTCCAGCCTGAAAGCTCGAAACGCGTGCGCCCGACGCCCCCGCGTTTAGGTTAGCCCACCAGCCATACACCACCGGCCCCGACGCGGCCACTAGCGGCAGGCACTCGTTGTTTGACCTTTCGATGCGCGCAGCCGCCGGCAGCGCCACATACCCGTCCGAATAGACGTGCGCGTCGACATAGGACGCGCCCCCCACGGTAATGGTCAGCGGCAGGGTGATGCCGATGCTGCTGTTGTCCGTCAGAAAATGCACCTTCCGGCCCCCGGCATCGGGCCATTCCCACCGGAAATCGACCAACGGCCAACCCGATCCCTGCTGCGCGGCGTTGGCGACCGAAGGCAGGTACACGTCGTTGCCCGCCGCCGGCGCGTAGATCGACAGGCGCGCATCCACCGGGATCAGGACGCGACTGCCGTCCAGTCGCTCACCTTCCACCCAAAACGAACCGGCAACCGTCCCGCTCATCAGGTGCGTCGGCGAGATCGTCAGCCCGGCGCGCACGGGCTGCCCGTAGCGCACAGTCCCCGAAATCGGCTGGTTGGGTGACAGCCACTCGATCTGCTGTGTGCGCGTGATGCTCCACCGCATCGGCTCCAGGCTGGGGTTGGTCAGCGCCAACTCCTGCGTAAATGGGGCCGCCCCAGAGAACAGACGGTAACTCAGGGCAGCAGGCGACACACCCAAGCGGCTGCGTACGGCATAGCGCAGCGCCCGTTCGACGTCGAGCAAGCCGCGCCCCACCTCCGCCGCAGAGCCGGGGATCGGTCGCGCCGACTCCGTTAGGATGTAGCGCACCTGCGCCGCAGTAAAGTCCGGCCGCGCCGACCAAAGCAGCGCAGCCGCGCCGGTCGCCACGCCCGCCGCCATGCTGGTGCCGAACGCCTCACAGTACGCGCCGCCGTCAATGTTTTGGTAGGAACTGACGCAGTTAAACGCCGCGGCCTGCGGCCATGTGCTGTACAGCCCGCGTATCCCGTCACCGCCCGGCGCAGCCAGTTCGATCTGCGACCCGACTGCGCTGTAGTAGGCGCGCGTGTCGAGATAACCCGTCGCCGCGATCGCCATGACCGCGGGGTAGGCCGCCGGGTACTTGACCGGCGAGGAGTTGCCCGCCGCTGCGATCAGCAGCGCGCCCCTGCTTTGGGCATAATTGACCGCAGCCTCCAGCGCGGGAGACGAAACGGTCAATTCCAGGCTGAGGTTGATGATGTCATAGCTTGCTCCGGCTGCGTCGTAAACCGCCTGGACTACGTCGAAGAGATCGCCAATACAACCGGAGTCCGCAACCCAGCGCAGCGTCTTGAACGGAACCGCTGTCGCGTTCAGCGCCGTGCCGGCGACGCCCCTGCCGTTGTTGGTCGTCGCCGCGATCAGGCCGATGACGTGCGTACCGTGACCGCAACTATCATCCAGCGTCGGGCTGTCGTCCACATAACTCTTGCCGGCGTAGACGTCGACGTTCTTCGTCAAGTCCGGGTGGTTCATGTCCACGCCGCTGTCGATCACCGCCACGCGGATGCCTGCCGCGGCCTCCTCCTGCGCAAAGACCGCGCCGCTCAACGCCCAGCCGCGGCTGGCGTGGACGCGCGGCAGGTGCCATTGCCACGTGCGGTAGAGCGGGTCGTTGACGCGGACGGGCGTCTCTGCTGCGACCGCTTCAGCGGCGGCATTGGCCTCTGCGTCCGCTGCGCGCACGATCCAGTTCGGCTCGGCATAGGCCACGGCCGGATGCTGCGTCAGCGCCGCCGCGGCCGCCAACTCCGTGCCCGGTTCCACGCGCAGCACGTAGCCCGCCACGCCCGCATCAGCCGCGCCGAACGTGGCAATTGTCTCAGCGCCGAACTGCTCCAGGGCCGCGGCCGCGCCCAGCGCATCCCCGCGCATGCCCACGAGGATTTCGCCGGGCACGAACGCCGCGCCCGACTCCGCGCTAACCGCCTCGGTCTGCGCCAACACCGCCGGCAGGCGCGGGCTGTCATCAGGCTCGACGCTCTGCGCCTGCCCGCTTGTCGTCGCCCACAGGCTCACCGCCAACGCCGCTACGATCGCGAAAAGAATCCGGCATCTGCGCACGAGCCGGATTCTTCGCCCCCCCGCCGATCTAAATTGGCGTACTCGTCCACAGAGCATTGTCATGCAGACCGCCCTCGCTTGCCCTTCTAGGCCAGCCCCAACATCTCCGCGTCCAGCCGGGCATAGAACCGCTGCATAAAAGCGTGCCGTTCGCGCCCGATCTCCCGCGCCGTCTCCGTGTGCAGCGTCTCCAGCACGCGGCGCAGTTTATGTACATATTCATGCACCGGCGTATACTCGGCGCTCGCCGGCGCCTGCACAGCAGCGGCAGCCTGCTCGCTCGTCTCGCGCCACAGGCGGCTGCCGTGGCTGCCCGCATAGGCGAATGCCCGCCCGACGCCGATAGCGCCGATGCTGTCCAGCTTGTCCGCATCGTAGAGGCACTTGGCCTCCAGCGTCTGCGGCTGGATCGAGCGGTCGCGAAAGCGGTGCGCCTCGATAGAGTGAACGACATTGGCCGTCCGCTCAGTTCCCAAGCCGCGCGCCGCCAGCAACTCGCCGGCAAAGCGCGCCGCGGCGAGATGATGCGCAGCGCGGCCTTGGTCCTCTACGGGCACATCGTGCAGCAGCGCCGCCAGCCGCACCACCGTCACGTCAGCGCCCTCCGCCTCGGCTATGCGCACCGCCAGCCGCATCACGCGCAGCACATGGTCAAAATCGTGCGCCGCATCCCCCTCGTCATACAGGCGGCAGGCCGCTTCTTCGCTCAAGAACTCGTCCATTCGCACTGATCTTTACCTTCTTCGGGTATATACGCCGCCGCCTGTGTAAAGGCTGCGCGCTTTCGGGCAAACATTCGCCGGCAACAGGCAACAAAAAAGGCGAGTTCGCCGGCTCGCCTCCTCCTTCTCCCGTACCGAACCGCAATTAGCCGTCGCTTACGGAAGCCTGCGCGGCCGTCGCTTTCTTGCCGCCGCGCATCCACAGAATGCCGCCGGGCACGCTCACCAGATAGCCGATGAACTGCTGCAGCAGCCCCACGGCAAAGCCAAGCTCCGTCCCCGACCCCATGAGCAGGAAAGTCGCCGCAAACGCCCCCTGGCGCACGCCCAGCCCGCCCGGCGACAGCGGCAGCGCCAGCGAGACAAAGACGATGATCGGGTTAATAGCGAACACCTCCAGCAGCGAAATGCCGTCTGGCTGGATGGCCCGTGCGATCAGCCAGATGTTGACACTGGTCAGCGCCACGATCGCCGCGCTGCCCGCTGCGGTCCACAACAGAGCGCTGTAGGAGTAGCGATAGACGTTGAACGCATCGCCCATTTTGTGCCAGATCGGCACGGTGCGATGCGCCAGCGGCAGGCGCGCCAGGATGCGCTCCACCAACAGCTTGAGCCGCCGGCTGAGCAACGCCAGCAGCGCCGCGCCCAAGCCCAATGTCACGATGCCGCTGCCCAGGGCGATTACCCGCACCGTAACCAACTGCTCCGGCGGAAAGTCTGTTCCGTCCGGTCTGCCGTACAGGAGCATAGCCCAGGAAGCCAGCGCCGCGGCGAGCATGAAAACCAGCAGCCCGATAAAACGGTCGATCAGCACGCTCGCCGCCGCGTCCGCGGTGCGCCGCGTATCGGTCGCCAGCCGGTAGCCGCGCATCACGTCGCCGCCCACCTGCGCCGGCAGGAAGTTGTTGAAGAACTCCGCCACCCACTGATAGGCCATCAGCCGTACAAAGGTGACGCGAATGCCTGCGGCACGCAGCAACACGCCCCACTTGACCCCGTTCAGGGCCACCGCCGAGGCGTAGAGGCAAGCGCCGGCCAACAGCAGCAGCTTGTCGGCATTCGCCATCTGCCGCCACAGTTCCTGCGGGTCTTCCAGCCGGGTATAGAGGAAATAAAGCAGGCCAATGCCGGCGGCCAGCTTGAGGAAGTTAAGCAGCGTTTGCCTGTTCATGGGCGGGTTGCCGGCCATTCTGCCACAGGCCGGTCTTGCCGGGCGCTCATGCGCCGGCGGATGGCCGGCCCTTGTCGACCATTTCGGCCCCCACGCGCACTTCGGTTCCCGCGCGCGAAGCCGAGGAGACGGCATACGATGTGCGCTTGCTACCGTTCGAGGCCGCGGTTTGCTGCGCCTCATGACGCACATGCTGCACGTCCTGCTTCTGCGTCCAGGCCATGTCCCAGACCACATGCCGGTCGCGCTTGACGGCAAAATCATACCAGCCCAGCAGCCGGCTGTAGCCCTCGATCGCCGCCAGCAAGAAGAGCACCCACAGCAGCTTGATCACGCCGATGACTTCCTTGAACGCCACGCGCATCACGCGCTGGTTCTGGATGCTGCTCACCGCATAGCCGTACTTGTGCTTGAGGTAAAGATGGCCGGCATGGTTGCGGCGGCGTTGGCGCACAAAGTCGGGGATGGTCGTCGGCCCGGTGTTATAGACGATCGCATCGGGCGCATAGCGCACCTGCATGCCATGCTTCACGACGATGGCCTCGACAAACGCCTCGTCCATGGCGACGTCCGCCGGAATCTGATCGAAGACCTTGCGGAACGCGATCATCTCGCCCAGCCGCGGGATCTCCAGACACAGCTCGTGCTCCATGCGCAGACGCAGGTGGCTCAACAGCCCCACGATGTGATCGGGCGTATCCACTGCGATCTTCTGCGCGCCGACCATGCCCACGGTCGGGTCCGCAAACATGCGCACCAGGTGTTCGACCGCGTATTCATGCGGCAGCGTATCGCCGCTCTCCAAGACGCAAATATCGGTCCGTGTTGCAGCGAGAAACAGATTGACTGCGCTGGTCTTACCCAGGCGTTCTTCCTGCTCGATCAGCCTGACGCGCGGATCGCGCGCCATATACTCGCGCACAATAGACACGGTGCGGTCCGTGCAGGCGCTGGCGACGACGATAATCTCCGCGATCTCCGTGTCGTGGAGATGCTGGTCGATCAGCGCCTCCAGCAGATGGCCGATATTCTCTTCTTCGTTGTACGCCGTGACGCCGACGCTGCAAACGATCTTCTCGTCGCTTGTGCTTACCATGCGCTCTCTAGTCCCAAAACCATTCCCTTTAGTCGCTGCCGACCAGCTTGGCGACGGTGACGCCGTCGCCGCCTTCTCCCGCATCCCCGGCGCGGAACTCGCTCACCGCCGGGTGATGGCGCAGCAGGTCACGCACGGCGTCGCGCAGCGCGCCCGTCCCTTTGCCGTGAATGATGCGCACCCACGGCAGCCGAGCCAAATAGGCATTGTCAAGATACCGCTCCAGCTTTTCCAGCCCTTCTTCCACCCGCTCGCCGCGCATGTCCAATTCCATGCCGGGGCTTTGATGCACCGGGCGGGCGAGGACGCGCACCGCGCCGGGCTGCTCCTCGCGCACGGCTTTCTGGCGCAGTTCCAGCCGTTTCAACGGCAGTTTCAGGCGAAAATTGCCGATCTGCACATCCGCATCCTGCGCCCGCTCGTTCAGCGCCAACACCTCGCCGGATGCCTGCAGGTTCGCCACCCACACGCGATCGCCGACCTCGATGGGGCCGGCCAAGCGCTGCTCGCTGTCGCCCGGCACGATTACATCCAGGTTAACTTCCTCGGCATCCTGCTGCCGCCGGCCCAGTTCCTGTTCGGCGCGGGCCAGGAAGTCCTCATGCGCGCCGGCGCCGCCGCCGAACTGGGTCGCCTGCGCGATCTGCCGCCGCGCCTGTTCGATCTCGCGGCGCGCCGTCTCCAGCTCGGACTGCATCAGGCTGCGCGTCTCTGCGATCACCGCGCGGCGCGCCTCTTCAACATTGGCGAGCCGGTAGCGCAGATCGGTTTCTATCAATTGAGCCTGGCGCTCGCGCTCCTTGGCCTGCTCCAGCGTGTGCAGCGCCTCCTGCTTGGCGCGGCGGATGTCGTCGAGCATGGCGTCGACCTGCAGCGAGCCGGGGCGAACAATGCTCTCCGCCTGCTCCACGATGACCGGGTTCAGCCCCAGCCGCTTGGCGATGACCAGCGCGTTCGAGCGCCCCGGCAGGCCAATGCTTAGTTCATATGTCGGGCTTAACGTCTCCACATCGAACTCGACCGAGGCGTTGCGCACGCCCGGCGTATTGTGCGCATACAGCTTCAGGTCGCTAAAGTGCGTCGTAGCGAACACGGTAACGCCCCGGTCGCGCAGATTGTCCAGCAGCGCCATCGCCAGCGCCGAGCCCTCGTCCGGGTCGGTGCCTGCGCCCAATTCGTCCAACAGCACCAGGCTTGCCGGGTCCGCCTCCTCCAGAATCTCGATGATGTGCGTCATGTGGCTGCTGAACGTGCTGAGATTCTGTTCGATGCTCTGCTCGTCTCCGATATCGGCGTAGATGCCGTCGAACACGCACAGCCGGCTGTTCGGCTCCGCCGGGATCATCAGGCCGGACTGCGCCATCAGCGTGAGCAGACCCACTGTCTTCAGCGTCACCGTCTTGCCGCCCGTGTTCGGCCCTGTGATCACGATAATGTACGTGTCCTCGTCCAGGTACACGTCCACCGGCACCACGGCATCGGGGTTCAACAGCGGATGCCGCGCCCGTCGCAGGTCCAGCACGGAACCAGGATGGAGCGCGACGGTTTCGCCATCCCCGGCCCCGTTGGCGCCGTTGGCCGCGACGCCGGCCTGGCCGATAGGCCGCGCTTTCTCGAAGGGAACCGCCTCCGGTATCGTCCCGCCCACTGCATACCCGTACTTGGCCTTGGCAAAGGTGAAATCCAGTTCCGCCAATATCTGGGTGTTTTGGGCAATGTAGACCGCTTCCTCGCCCACGAGTTGGCTCAACTCGGTGAGGATGCGGCGGATCTCTCGCTCTTCCTGCAGTTCCAACTCGCGCACGGCGTTGTTCTGCTGCACGACCTTGAGCGGTTCCACAAACAGCGTAGCGCCGCTGGCCGACTGGTCGTGGATGATGCCGTCCACCTGGCCCTTGGCATCGGCGCGGATCGGGATGACATAGCGCCCCTGGCGCTGTGTCACCAGCGCCTCTTGCAGATGGGGTTTGATGTCGGCGCTGTGGACGATACGGTCGAGCGTACTGAGCAGACGCTCTTGCGCCACGCGCAGTTCCTGGCGCACGCGCCCCAACGCATCGCTTGCCCCGTCCGCCACCTCAGCACGATCGTTGATGCAGCGCCCGATCTCGTCGATGACGTGGCTGCACGGCTGGATATTAATGGCAATGCCCGCCAAGCGGGGGAAGGACTGCTCCAGCCGCAGGAACATGTTCTGTAAAGTGCGCGCCCGCATCAACGTGCTGCGGATCTCCAGCAAATCCTGGGCGAACAACATCGCGCCGCGCTCGGCCTTTTCCAAGAACGGCCGCACATCGCGCACGCCGCCGAAGCTGACCTCTGTGCGCTGTTCCAGCAGTTTGGACGCCTCCGCGGTCTCGGCCAGCCGGTCGCGCACCGTCTCCAGGTCGTCGCTGGGCAGCAAGGCGCGCGCCAATTCCTCGCCGCCGCTGAACGAGCAGTACGCGGCAACGCGCTCCAATACCTTGGCGTATTCCAATACCCTCAGCGTGCGCGGATTCATCGCCTATAAGCGCGCCCGTCTAGCCGCGCCGTCTTCGCCTTTCTCCTGTGCCGGGCTTCATGCCCGTCCTGCCGGTCAATCACCGGGCCGCCTGATCTTATCATACGCCGCAGCGATGCCCCAAGGTCGCCGCCGCCTCAGCCCGTAGCGTAGCCCAGTCGCCGCAATAGCCCTTCGCGGCGACGCCATTTCTCGTACACCTTCACCCACAACTCCAGGTAGACGCGCGTTCCCGCCAGTTCCTCGATCTCGGGCCGCGCCGCCTGGCCGATCCGCTTGATCATGCGCCCGCCCTGGCCCAGCACGATGCCCTTCTGGCTCTGGCGCTCCACATAAATCACCGCCGAGATGTAGGTCATATTCTCGCTGCGCGGCGTGAACTCGTCCACCGCCACAGCCAGGCTGTGCGGCACTTCCTGCTCCAGCAGCATGAGCGCCTTCTCGCGGATCAATTCGGCCACGATGAAGCGCGTCTGCACGTCAGTCACCTGCTCCGCCGGATAGTAGCGCGGCCCGACCGGCAGCAGATCGCGCAACAGCGCGACCAGTTCCGCCGTCCCCGCGCCGTGCAGCGCGCTGAAAACGGCCGTACTACAGCCTCCCTCCAGCCAAGACAACAACGCCAGATACTCCTGGCGGCGCGCCTCCAGCACGTCTTCGTCCATCGGCGCCGCGTCTACCTTGTTCATGCCCAGCACAAACCGGCTCGGCAGTTTCTTGCGTTGGGCCAGCGAGCGCAGCAAATCGGCGATGCGCCGGTCTTCCTCGGTCGGCGGCGTGTTCACGTCTACCAGCCACAGCGCCACATCGGCGTCTTCAATCGTCTCTTCAGCCACCGCCACCATATACTCGCCCAGCTTGTGCTTGGGCTGGTGGATGCCCGGCGTATCCATAAAGAGCAACTGCGCGTCCTCGCGCGTGAGGATGCCAAGCAATTGGTCGCGCGTCGTCTGCGGCTTGGGGCTGGTAATGGCGATCTTCTGGCCGAGCAGCCGGTTGAGCAGCGTCGACTTGCCCACGTTGGGCCGCCCGACTACCGCGATGAAGCCGCTGCGGTGGTCCGGGGGCAGTTCTTCGGGCTGCAATGTCTCGAACGGTTCAAGTTCCTGCAAGCTTCACCTCGCTAGCGATAGGGCGAAGGCGGCTTGGGCAACGTCAGGCTGACCGTGCCCGTGGCTTCCGTCTCGGTCTGCATGCGCCAGCCGAACGTGGCGCTCAACGTGCGCAGATAGGGGTCCGGGTTCAGCGCCTGCTCGATCATATACGTCGAGCCGGTCAACAGCACCACATCATCGCCGCTGCGCATGCTCTTGGCGACTTGCAACGCCTGGCGCGCCTCGTAGATCACCAGCACCGGCGTATCGCCGGTCAGCGCGTTCAGTTCGTCGCGCACCGCGCTGGGGTCCTGCCCCTTATACGACGATCCTGTGACGATAATGGCCTTTGCCACCCGCGCCAGATCGCGAAACACCTCGGCGGGGGCGCGCTTGCCCGAAATGCCCAGGATCAGAATCTTGCCTCGATTGCCGAAGCGCGCATCCACCTCGCCGGCCAGCGCGCGCATCTTCTCCACGTTATGGGCAATGTCGGCGTAAACGCCCTCCTCGACCCGCCAGAACCGGCCTGGCAGTTTGGCGTGGGCCAGCACCCGCACCAGCCGCCCCAGCTCCAGCTCCGGCAAAAAGCGCTGCACCACCGCCATGCTCAAGGCTGCATTCCACTTCTGATAGGGCGCGCCCAGCAGCGCGTCTTCGTCCGGCGGCAGTTCGTCCACGCCGCCCAACAGCCCTTCCAGGCGCCGCACGTCCGCCTCGCCGACCACCGTCAGCGGCGCGCCGGCATCGTCACACACCGCCTCGATGATGGCGAGCGTGTCGGGGTCCGTTTCGCTGGTGAAGAACGGCGTATCGCGCCGCGCGATGCCGGCCTTGTCCAGCGCGCGCTGCCACTGCTCGCGGCCCAAGATGTGCGCGTGATCGCCGCCGACATTGGTCAGCGCCGTCGCAACCACATCCAGCGCACGCGTCTGGTCATAGCGCCCGCCAACGCCCGTCTCCATCGCCGCCCATTCCACTTCGTGCCGCTCGAAGAGGGCCAAAGCCAGCAGGATCGAAACCTCGTGGAAGGTGTGAACATAGTGATTGCCGCGCAGCGCACGCCGCACGCAGAACGGCTGGATGCGCCGGCTCCATAATTCGTTGACGTCGGCGCGCGAGACGAACTCCGCGCCCACGCTGAAGCGCTCGCGATAATCGAACAGGTGCGGGCTCATGAACGACCCGGCCTTGCCCGCACAGCCGAAGCCGACCTCCAAGAAGCGGCAAGTGGAGCCCTTGCCGCCGGTCCCCGCCACATGGATCAGGCGGGTGGGATGCCCGTTTGGCCACAGGGCGGCGATAGACTCGCGCAGCAACTCCAGGCGCGCCAACTTGGCCGTCGACCATTCGGCGTGGTAGATCTGATCGACGGTGTTGTAGTATGGAAAATCCGGTTGTTCCACGAGCTTAACTCAACGCCTCCGGCTTCAACGTCGCCCGGATCAACGCGGTCTCGGCGTCGATGATGCCTTGCACCTCATCCGCCAAGCGCGACAGGGGCAGTTCGCCCGACTCGCCGTTGCGGCGCAGTTTCATCTCGGCTACGCCCGCGGCCAAACCCTTGGCGCCCAGCGTCAGGCGGATCGGAATCCCCAACAGGTCGGCGTCGTTGAACTTGACGCCGGCGCGCTCGTTGCGGTCGTCGTACAGCACCTCAATGCCGGCCTGCGTCAACTCGGCATAGATGCGCTCGGCGGCCTCCGCCACCTCCGGCGTACGCTCCGTCGCCAAGCTCACCAGCAGCACCGTATAGGGTGCAATTGTGATCGGCCACTTAATGCCCAGGTCGTCGTGATGATGCTCGATGACGCTGGCGAGCAGCCGCCCCGTGCCGATGCCATACGACCCCATCACAATTGGGCGCGAGACGCCTTCCTCGTCCAGATAGGTCGCCCCCATTGCCGCGCTGTATTTTGTGCCGAGTTTGAAGATGTTGCCCACCTCCACCCCGCGCACCGCGCGCAGCGCCGTACCGCAGTGCGGGCAGGCATGCCCCTCAGCCGCAGCCACGATGTCGGTCACGATGTCGGCCGTATAGTCGCGCCCGTAGTTGACGTTGCGGAAATGATAGTCCGGACGGTTGGCCCCAGCCACCAGGTTCCGGCTGCGCGACACCAGGTCATCCGCCACCAGCACGACCTTGCTGCGGTCGATGCCGATGGGCGAGCCGTAGCCGGCCTCCGCGCCGACGGCCCGGATCTCCTCCGCCGTTGCCGGGCGCAGCCGCCGCGCCTTGATGGCGTTCGTCAACTTGGTCTCGTTCAGTTCCATGTCCCCGCGCACCACCGCAAAGACGAACTGCTCGCGCACTTCTCCGGTCTCCGCGTCCTGCATCTCGGCCATCAAAAAGACAGCCTTGGCCGTGGCGGATTCGGGGATGCCCAAGAACGCGGCCAGCCCGGCGATCGTATCCACGCCCGGCGTATGGACCTCCTCGCGCAGCAGCGCCGCCGCGTCCTCCGGCTCCGGCTTGCGAAACAGCGCGATCTGTCGGTTGGCGCTGTAGCCGCAGCCGTCGCACAGCAGCAAAGTGTCCTCGCCCACGGGCGTCAGCGCCATGAATTCGTGCGCCATCGTGCCGCCCATCATGCCCGTATCGCTCTCCACCGCGATCACGTCCAGCCCGCAGCGGCGGAAAATGTTGAAATACGCCTGGTAGATGCGCGGGTAGAAGGCATCCAGCCCGGCGAAGTCCCGGTCGAAGGAATAGGCGTCCTTCATGGTGAACTCGCGCACGCGGATCATACCGCCGCGCGGGCGCGGCTCATCGCGGAACTTGGTCTGGATCTGATAAAGCATAAAAGGCAGTTGGCGGTAACTGCTCACCACCGCCTTGGCCAGGTCGGTCATCACCTCTTCGTGCGTCATCGCCAGACAGTAATCGCGGTTGTTCCGGTCCTTCAACCGCGCCATGTCGTCGCCGATGTCGTACCAGCGCCCGGTCTGCTGCCACAGATCCGCGGGATGCACCACCGGCAGCGTCACTTCCTGCCCGTCGATGGCGTCCATCTCCTCGCGCATGATGTCTTCGATCTTTGTCTTGACGCGCTGCCCAAGCGGCAGATAGTCAAATATGCCCGCGGCAATGGGAAGGACCAGGCCGGCGCGCAGCAACAACTGATGGCTGGCGATCTCTGCGTCCGCCGGCGCCTCGCGCAGAGTCTGAAAGAACAACCTCGACATTCTCATAGCGCTTCGCTCCAAACTGCTGCTGTTGATAATGCGAATGAACGGCTGATAAGTGCTGAATACTCAGGAGGCCGGCGGCGCGGCAAGCAACTGCTCGACTTTTCGGCGCAGTTCATCGTATTCGAGCAGACCCGCATACCGGTCCGCCTCGGCGCCGTCTCGGAAAAAGATCAACGTGGGCAACCCCATGACCTGGTATCGCGCCGGGATCTCCGGGTTCTCGTCGACATCCAGCGCGGCAACCAGCAGATCGCCGCCGAACTCCTCGCGGAGAAAGCCCATATAGGCCGCCGCTATCGTACACGGCTGGCACCATTCGGCCCAAAAATCGACCACGGCCGGCTTATCCGCCGCCAACACCAGCGCATCGAAGTCGGCATCGGTCACGTCGAGCGGCTCATTGGCCGCAGGCGGTCGCGGCCTGTCTTCCGGCGGCGGACTGGGCGGCGCGGCAGACAGGTTCGCCCATTTGCGAATGCGTTTCAGCATCGCCTATCCGCCTTTTTCACCATCACTTGCGCCGGTTCGCTCGTGTCGCTCTCGCGGATCTCATAATCGTGGCGAATATCCGCTACGCCGGAAAGCGTGCCGTGGACCCCGCAATACTTCTCCAGACTCAGGTTGATGGCCCGCGCCACCTTGGCGTCTTCCAGACCCTCGCCCGTCACCACATAGTGCAAATCGACGGTCTCCCACGGGCGCGGCAACTCTGCGCCGCGCACCCCGCGCACCTCCACCTCGACATCGATCACGCGTTGGCGCTGCTTCTGCAGGATCGACAGAACGTCGATCAACGAACAGCCGCCAAGCCCCAAAAGCAGCATCTGCATGGGGCTGACGCCTGGCCCGTCTCCGCTAGACATCAACGCGGCGCGCCCGTTGTCGTCCACGCCCAAAAAGGTCCTGCCTTCAACCCACTTCACCCGCGCCATATATGCCTTAACCTGTCTAGAGTGTGATTGGCGTGCGCGCAGTCTCCGCCTCGCCCTGCGCGAGGGACTCTGCGTGAGTATATGATGGCGCCGAACAGATGTCAAAAGGAGAGCGCATCTCCTGCGCTTCTGCGGTGTTACTATATTCATGGAGACGCCATGCCGTCGCCATGCTATTGTCTGCCGGGCAGCTTTGCGATGACGGATTGCGCAAAGCGGCAAGCCTAGCACGAGCCAACAAAAAGGAGAAACCGTGCTCATTGACGCCCCCTGGCTGAAGTTTTACGAGAAGGAAGTGCCGGCTGTGATCGACATCCCCGACATTCCTCTCTACCAGATCCTGGTCGACGCTGCGGCTCGTGTGCCAAACCGTCCGGCTGTGCGCATGATTGTTAAGTACTTGCCGTTGGGCATAAAGATCCAGTCTGGGCTTACCTACAGCCAGTTGGACAAGGCCAGCAACCGCTTTGCCGCGGCGCTGCACGCGCTGGGCATTCGCAAGGGCGATCGCGTGGCGATCATGCTGCCCAACATCCTGCAGCAAGTCATCGCCTTTTATGGAGTTCTCAAAGCCGGCGCGGTGCTCGTCAACACCAACCCGACCTACACCGCACGCGAGTTGCAACACCAGCTCGGCGATTCAGGCGCACGCGTCATCGTCATGCTCAGCGGGCTGTACAGCCGGCTAGCCGAAATTCGCGAGCGCATAGCGGTCGAGCATGTGATCATCGCGGACCTGCACGAAACGCTGGCGTGGCCCTTTTCCGGCCTGGTAGCCCGGCAGTTGCGCGCCAGGGGCCTTGTCGCCGATTTGCCCGATGCGCCCGATATTCACCGCTTCGGCAAGCTGCTCAAACAACATCCGCCGCGCCCGCCCAAGGTCGACTACAGACCCGAGGACGTGGCGCTGCTGCAATATACCGGCGGGACGACCGGCTCCCCCAGGGGGGCTATGCTGACGCAGCGCAACCTTGTTGCCAACACCTATCAATGCAAGGCGTGGGTGCCCCAGATGGTCTATGGAGAGGAAAGGCTATTGGCTGCGCTGCCGGCCTTCCATGTCTACGGTATGACCACTGGCACGCTATTCACGCACGTGAATGGCGCCGAACAGGTGCTTGTGCCCGATCCGCGCGACGTGGATCACATCCTGAAAGTGGTTCACAACGAAAAGATCAGCATCTATCCGGCCGTACCCGCCATGTATGCCGCCATCAACAACCACCCCCGTGTTGGCGAGTACGATCTGCGGTCGATCAAGATCTGTCTCAGCGGCGGCTCCGCCCTGCCTGTAGAGGTCAGCAACCAGTTTGAAAAGCTGACGGGCGGGCGTCTGGTCGAAGGCTATGGGCTAACCGAATCATCGCCGCTGGCGTGCGGCAACCCGATTCGCGGCGAGCGGCGCGCAGGGTCTATCGGCCTGCCGTTCCCAAGCACGCAAGCCGCCATCTTCTCATTGGAGCCGGATGAGGACGGCAACTACGCGGAATTGCCCATAAACGCCGAGGGCGAGTTGGTGGTCTATGGGCCGCAGGTAATGGCCGGATACTGGAACGCGATAGCAGACGCAGAGCCGGCCATCGACAAGACCGGCGGTCTTCACACAGGCGACATCGCCCGCATGGACGAAGACGGCTTCATCTACATCGTCGACCGCAAGAAGGACCTGATCGTCGCCAGCGGCTTCAACATCGTGCCGCGCGAGGTCGAGGAAGTGCTCTTTATGTACGACAAGGTGATGGAAGCCGCTGTGGCGGGCGTCCCGCACCCCAAGCGCGGGGAGACGGTCAAAGCCTTTGTCGTGCTGAAACCCGGCCAGACCGCCACAGAAGAGGAAATTCGCAATTTCTGTAAGCTGAACCTGGCCCCCTACAAAGTGCCGACCGCAGTAGAGTTTCGCACCGAATTGCCCAAAACCCAAGTGGGCAAGGTTTTACGCCGCCTGCTGGCTGCCGAGGAGGCGCTAGCCGTCTAGCGTCGAACTGCCGGCGCGACGTCATCCGGGAGCCTAGCGCTTTCAGACCGGTGGCGATGGAGCCGTCCGGATTGGCGTCCGAAACGTACGCGTGCACGCGCACAAGCGCGCACAATAGAATAGGTATGTCAGAGGAGACGCCAAAAAGGAGAGCGCTTCCCCAGCGGTTCCCCTGTGCTATAATTCGGGCAGTTTGGCCATTCCGATTTGCAGCGCCCTTTCCTCGGCAAGCGGCGGTATGTCGTATGCCCAAGAACCGCACCGGTCACAAGGAGCGAATATGTCAACCGAAAAGCCCTGGCTCAGATTCTACGAAGAGGAAGTGCCCGCTATTGTCGACATTCCGGATATCCCTCTCCACCAGGTGCTGGTCGACGCCGCCACGCGCGTTCCGGACAATACGGCCGTGCATATGGTCCTCAAGTACCTCCCCTTCGGCTGGAAGATTCAATCGCAGCTCACCTATCGAGAGTTGGATGAAGCGAGCAGCCGTTTCGCCGCCGCGCTCCATGCCCTCGGCATCCGCAAAGGCGACCGCGTGGCGATCATGCTGCCCAACATCCCGCAGCAGGTCATCGCCTACTTCGGCATCCTCAAGGCGGGCGGCGTGATCGTCAACACCAACCCGACCTATACCCCGCGCGAGCTGCAATACCAACTGGCGGATTCGGGCGCACGCGCCATCATCATGATGAGCGGTCTGTACAGCCGTCTTGCCCAGGTGCGCGCCCAGACCGCCATCGAGTTCGTCATCCTTGCCGACCTGCAGGACACGTTGAGATGGCCGTTCCGCAGCCTGGTTGCCAGGCAGCTGCGCGCCAAGGGGTTCGTCGCCAACGTGCCTTCTGCGCCCGACATCCACCGTTTCGGCAACTTGCTCAAGAAACACGCGCCGCGCCCGCCCAAGATCGACTACCATCCCGAGGACATGATCCTGCTCCAATACACCGGCGGCACGACCGGCGTGCCCAGGGCGGCAATTCTGACGCAGCACAACCTTGTCGCCAACGCCCACCAATGCAAGGTCTGGTTTACCGGCTCCGTATACGGCCAGGAGAAAGTCTTGGCTGCGCTCCCGCTTTTTCATGTCTACGGCATGACAGTAGGCACCCTCCTTTCCGCCATCCTTGGCTCGGAGCTGGTGCTCGTGCCCGACCCGCGCGATGTGAATCACATCCTAAAGGTGATCCACAACGAGAAGATCAGCATGTATCCGGCTGTGCCCGCCATGTACGCCGCCATCAACAACCACCCCAAGGTCAGTCAATATGACCTGCACTCTGTCAAGGCCTGCGTCAGCGGCGGCTCCTCGCTGCCGGTCGAAGTCGCCACTCAGTTCGAGAAGATCACGGGCGGTCGTCTGGTCGAAGGCTATGGGCTGAGCGAATGCTCTCCGCTGGCGTGCGGCAACCCCGTCCACGGCGAGCGGCGGGTAGGCTCTATCGGCGTGCCGGTTTCCAATACGCGCGCCGTCATCGTCTCGCTCGAACCGGACGCCGACGGCAACTACAAAGAACTGCCCCCCGGCGAAGAAGGCGAGCTGGTCATCTACGGGCCGCAAGTCATGACCGGATACTGGAACGCCGACCGAGACACGGAAGTCGCCATCGACAAGACCGGCGGCCTCCACTCCGGCGACATCGCCCGCATGGACAATGACGGCTATTTCTACATCGTCGACCGCAAGAAGGACCTGATCGTCGCCAGCGGCTACAACATCGTGCCGCGTGAGGTCGAAGAAGT
Organism: uncultured Caldilineaceae bacterium; assembly: GCA_964467575.1. GTDB lineage: Bacteria > Chloroflexota > Anaerolineae > Caldilineales > Caldilineaceae > JASGTU01. Next base: position 45,354 of record CAYXRG010000006.1, read on the forward strand.
GCTCTTCATGTATGACAAGGTGATGGAAGCCGCGGTGGCGGGCGTGCCACATCCCAAGCGCGGGGAGACGGTCAAAGCCTACGTCGTGCTGAAACCGGGCCAGACGGCGACCGAAGAGGAGATCCGCGCCTTTTGCAGGGAGAATCTCGCCCCCTACAAAGTGCCAACCGCCGTCGAATTCCGCGACGAGCTGCCCAAGACCCAGGTCGGCAAAGTTCTTCGGCGCCTGTTGATTGCCGAGGAAAAGGCCAAGATGGCCGCCCAGGCCGCAGCGGAGACAAAGCCCGGCGACTGATTTTCCGTAAAAAAACGCCTTCCGGGAAGTTACCGGCTTCCCGGAAGGTCATCACACTGTTCTGCTGTTGTCCCGTGCGCAGGCGGCCCTAGCGGTTCTGGTCAATTGCCACGCGCAAGTTGTACTCCTCGGCCATCAACCGTTCCAACTGGTTCTCCAGCGTCCGCATGCGCCGACGGTTCGCCCTCTCGCCCAGGCTACGCTCGTGCTCCAACTGGCGGCGCAACCGTTCGATGCGGCTGCGCACATCCTGCTTGCGCGCCATCAGTGCGAAGCGCTCCCCCATTGCGCTCCCTCCCCCGGCTAAGAGCTACTCATCGTCCTTTATGAACGACTCTTGCGAGAAATCTCGCGGCACACGTGGCCGGTATACCAGATAAGCGATCCCCACGCTGAGGAAATAAAGCCCGATCAGCGGCATCATCACAATCGTCATGTTGATGGGATCGATGGTAGGAGTGATGATGGCCGCGGCGATGGAGACGACGACGATCGAGTGTCGCCAATAGTGCATCAGCGACGGCCCGCTCGTAATGCCGGCGCGCGCTAGAAACGCGATCACAAGCGGCATCTGGAAAGCCGCCCCAATCCAAAACGTCACCCGCGTGACGAAGCCGATGTACAAGGGGGCCGTCCAGTCAGTGCGCAACTGCTCGCCGCCGAAGCGCTGAAGGAAGCCGATCGCCGGGGGCAGCATGATGAAGTAGGCGAACACTATGCCCGTCACGAACAGGACCATGATGCCCGGCAGGATGATGAGCAGGTTGCGCCGCTCATGCGGATAGAGACCCGGCGCCACAAATGCAATCAGTTGATACATGATCACCGGCATCGCCAGCGCTGCGCCCGTCGCCAGCGCCACCTTGAAGAAGACAGAGATGGCGTCGGTCGGGCCGATGACCTGCGGAATCTCACCGCCCAGCGGCCGGTTGATAATCTCGACCACCTGCCACGTAAAGATCATCGCCACCAACGTGCCGACGATCAGCGCGCCGCTCATCCACATCAGACGCAGCCGGAGCTCCTTGAGGTGCTCCATCAACGTCATGCTGCTGGCTTCAACCGAGTCGTATGAGGGGTCAACCGTCGAGGCTTGCCGGCTCATCCTTCACCTTTAGGATCGGCGTTCTTACCGTTCACACTGAGAGCCGCACGCTTGGCTGCCGGCGCCGGCTTCAACTCCGCCGCAGCGCCATCATCCGTAGCGCTCTCTGCGCCCGCAGGCGGTTCGGAAGCGGACTCCGTTTCCGCCTTCAAGGGTTCTTCGTCGTCCGCGCTTGCGGAGACGGTTTCGTCTGCGTCTATGGCGGGCGGAGACGCTTCGTCCGCCCTGCTCTGCGGCAGGATCGTATTTTCGGGCTGCGTCTCGCCGTCGCTCTTGGCGACAGCCTCCTCGGGTGGAGCAAGTTCCGACGCATCCGCTGCTGCGTCCGGCTCTTTCGCAGCAGACGCCGCTTTGGCGTCGGCTTGTTCGCCTTCCTTCGTCTCGGCTGTCTTGCTCTCGGACGGTTTGTCCTCAGCCGGTTTCGATGCCGGCTTGGCCGCAGTTGCGGGCTTCGCAGCAGGTTTAGCCGCCGATTTGGGCGCAACAGGCTTTACCCCGGCAGGCTTTGTCGCCGTTTTCGCCGCCCCTGGCTTGGCCGCGGCAGCCTTCTTGGGCGTCTCTTCCTCGTCCAAGTCGCCGGCGATCTCTTTCATGATCTTCTGCGGATTCAGATCATCGAGGTCCTTGAACTCCTCGCTAAACTGAGAAGTCAGTTCGTTCGACAGATTGCGCACATAGCGGATCGTCTTCATCACCTCGCGGATCGCGCCGGGCATGCGTTCCGGCCCCAATACGATCAGCGCGATCAGGGCGATGAAAAACAACTCCATGATGCCGATGCCAAATAAGCTATCCATCACTCACTCAGAAGGTTTTTCTGCCTGCCTCCGCGAGCGCAGAGCCTAAAACGCCATTCACGAACCGCGGGCTGCTGTCGCTGCCGAAAAGTTTGGCGAGTTCAACGGCTTCGTTGATCACGACCTTGGGCGGGGTGTCCGACTCTTGGCTGCCAATCTCGAAGAGGGCCAGGCGCAGAATGTTGCGGTCGATGATCGCCAGTTGATCCACCGGCCATTCGGGGGCGTACTTGGCGATCAAATCGTCCAGCCGGCTTCGATTGCGGACTACGCCGCTGACAAGCCAACGCAAATGCTGCGCCCCTTGTTCCCCTGGATTGGTATACGCCAACCGCTCATCGACCACGAAACCGGGCGCATGTCCCGCACTGTCGATTTCAAACAACGCCTGGATCGCAAGCCGGCGCGCTCGCCGGCGCTGGTGGATCAAATTGTGGCGATCGGCGTCTCCCGTCCTGTCCGGCCTCCTGTCTTTCGGGGGTTCAGAACCGGCGCCGCCATTGGTCATCTCGCAATCTGGCTGTTCTGGCATTACAGAGGATTCTGGCTAGAGATGGCTCGTCGACCGGCGCCCATGTGCAACCGGCATCCTACATCATTACCAATCCGCCGTCAACCGTCATGACTTGGCCGGTGATGAAGCTCGAGCGCTCCGCCGCCAGAAATGCCACGGCCCACGCCACTTCTTCCGGCTCACCCATGCGGCCCATCGGCGTGCTGTGGATGATCGCATCGCGCTGCTCGTCGGTTAGCAGACCGGTCAACGCCGTCGGGATAAAGCCGGGGGCGACCGCATTCACCGTGATATTGCGGCTGGCGACTTCACGCGCCAAGCTCTTGGTGAAGCCCACGATGCCGGCCTTGCTGGCCGCGTAGTTGGCCTGGCCCGCCTGTCCCGTCAACCCGACCACGCTGGTGATGTTGATGATGCGGCCCCAGCGCTTGCGCACCATGCCGCGCAGCGCCGCGCGCGTGACGGCATAGACGCTCTTCAGGTTCGTCGCAATAACTGTGTCCCACGCTTCTTCGGACATGGTCATCAGCAGCGTATCGCGCGTCGTGCCCGCGTTGTTCACCAGGATATCCAGCCCGCCCAGGCTCTCTTGCACTTGCTTGACCAACTCCGCGGCCTGGGTCACATCGCTGACATCCGCCTGGAACAAGGCGCATGTTCCGCCGGCGTTGCGAATGGCGTTCGCCACTTCCTGCGCGCCCGCCTCATTACCCCGGTAATGCACGGCCACAGACGCGCCCGCGCCGGCCAATTCCTTGGCGATCGCGGCGCCGATCCCGCTGCTACTGCCCGTGACTAACGCTACTTTGCCCGAAAAATCCATACAGGTTCCCCTTGCCAAATGCCCACATTATACCGGCTTGCGGGCCAAATAGCGAATAGCGCACCCTCGACGCAAACGCCCGGTCGCCGCCCGTAGACGGACTTCCTCCTGTCAACCGGCCTAGCCTTGGCGAGTCGCCAGCCAGTCTGCGAACTCACGCACCGCGGCTACATCCTTCACGCTGCGCCGTCCGGCCTGGCGGTCGATGCGCTTCATCAGCCCGGCCAGCACCTCGCCGGAACCGATCTCGACAAAGTCCGTCACGCCTTGCGCCAGCGCATATTGCATCGACGCCGTCCATTTGACGCCCCCAGTCAGTTGCGCGACCAGTTCCGCCCGGATCGCCTCCGCCGAGGCGATCGGCTCGGCTGTGGTATTGGCAAGGATGGGAACCCGCGGCGCGGCGATGGACGTCGCGGCGATGGCTGCAGCCAGTTCTTCGGCGGCGGGCTGCATCAACGGGCTATGCGCGGCGATGCTCACCGCCAGCGGAGCGACCTTGCGCGCGCCGGCCTGTTGCAGCGCCGCCATCGCCGCCTCCATACCCTGCCTGTCGCCCGATATGACAATTTGCCCAGGACAATTGTCGTTCGCCACCTGCACCACGCCGCCCCGCGCCGACACGTCAGCGCACACTGCGCTCACCTGCGCCTCGTCCAAGCCGAGGATCGCGGCCATCATGCCCGGGGCCTTTTCGCCGGCCTCTTTCATCAGCCGGCCGCGCTCGCGCACCAACCGCAGCCCATCGGCATACGTCAGCGCACCCGCCGCCGCCAACGCCGTGTACTCGCCCATGCTGTGGCCGGCCGCGTACACGTACTCGGTTGTCTCCTGCGGCCGCACGCCCGCCTCTGCCAACGCTTCTTCCAGCGCCCGCAGCGCGGCAATGCTCGCCGCCATCAGGGCCGGCTGCGTATTAATCGTGTCAGTCAACGCCTCTTCCGGCCCTTCGAAGCACAGCCGGCTCAAGCTGAAGCCGAGCGTATCGTCCGCCTCCTCAAACGCCGCACGCGCCGCCGGAAACTCGTCCGCCAGATCGCGCGCCATCCCCACGGCCTGGCTCCCCTGCCCGGGAAACAGGTAAGCCGCTCTTGAAACATATTCGGTCAAATTCGGTCTAGACATGGCAAATTCGTTATGCGGCCTCCGCACCGCCCAAGCGTAACCGGAAGCCCAATCGGATAGAACACTGAGTGACGCCCAAAGCTGCAACCGGCCCCGCTCGCCTAACTACGCTGGCCCGGATGAAAACCGGATGCAAGCAAAAAGGGGATTTGGCTCTAGGCTCCAAATCCCCTTGCTTGCCTTCCCTGGGAAACTCACGCTTCCTCTGCTACAGTCACAATCTGTCGCCCCTTGTAGTAGCCGCAGTGCGGGCATACTCGATGGGGCAACGTCTTTTCCCGGCAATTCGGGCACTCGACCAGCTTCGGCGTCCCAATCGCATCGTGGGCGCGACGCCGGTCCCTTCGCCCCTTGCTCACTTTTCGCTTCGGTAATGGACCCATTTTGACTCCTCAAGTTTCCTGGCGACCTATCAGTCTACCGCCTAGTTGAACCTGCGCATGCCGCGCCCAAAATTCCACAATCCGGTTCTTACCTGCATATGGGGCTGCTCCTGCTCAGGCCTGCCCCGAATTGCCCAGCCTGTTTTTCAAATCGAGCAGCGCCGTCCAGCGAGGGTCGACCGCATCCTCTACATCTGCATCTGCGTCCGCCGTGTTCTCCTTCAGGACATCGCCGCCGCGGGCCGCAATCTCCTCCCCCGCCTTCGTGCTGCGGATCGCGTTCAGATAGGCGGTCAGATTGGGGCACTCGCCCGCGCCGGTCCAGTTGCACCCCGGATACATGGGCATCGCCAGCCAAATGTTCTGGCGCACCACCTCCGAAATGTCGAGAATGTGGCGCTCGTCGATCAACAGCGCCTCATCCTCCAGATCATCGGACGAACCCTCAAACTCATCCGGAGCGATATAACGCCCCGTATTCACCTCGACCAGCGGGCGAAAGCTCTCCTCAAGCGTGAAGCGCACCGGCATCGCAATCGGCTCCAGACAGCGGTTGCACGTCACCCGTACGGCGGTGCTGAGCGAAGCCGTCACCAAAATGCCGCTGTGAATCCGCAACAACTGCACGCTGCCGACCAGCGGGCCGAGCATCTCCAGGTCCGGGTCCAGGTTGCTGATGTCCTCCTGCAACTCAAATCGGCGCACAGAGCCGGTCGCCTCTTTGAGCAACCCCGCTACGTTGAACTGCATGGCCTCGCTCCCGCCAAGCTCAGAAATGTCAATGTGCTGCGTCCGCCCAAATCTATCTGCGGCGCAAGGCTTGGCTTGCAGCGCCCGATAGAACCGCAGCCGCGGCGTATACGGCCCGTCCTGACTGCGTGACAAACAGACAAGCAGTATAGCCCTTTGGCCCTGCTCTGTCAAAAAACGGCGACTTCACCAGGGCGATCTATGCGTGGCGCGCTTCTTGACGAACGGCGCCGCCGGCCTTTCGGAGTGTACCATCACCGCTCTTTCCGCGCCCGACTGTCTTCCGCCTGTCCGCCCTCCGCCATCACCTCGATGCCGTTTTCCACCTGGCGCATCACCAGTTCAAGCTGTTCTTGCAGCACACGCAAAGTCTGCACCGCATACTGATCGGCCTCGTCGGCGCGGCGGCGGGCCATCGCCTTGCCCTCCTCAACGATGCGCTCCGCCTCGGCGCGCGCTGTGTCCAGCAAGGCGCGCTCGCTTACCATCTCCATCGCCCGGGCGCGCGCCTCTTCCACAATGCGCTCCGCTTCGGCCTCGGCATCCGCTATGATGCGATCCCGCTCGGCCAATGTTCGCTCGCTCTCGCGGATCGAACTAGGCACATTGATGCGCATGCGTTCGATCAACTGCGCAACCTCGCGCGCCCGAACGGCGCGATACGGCGTAAAGGGAATCTGCCGGCCCTGTTGCACCAGAGCCGCCAATTGATCCACCAACTGAAGGATAGCGATGGCGCACCTCCTGTCCTGTGCGGATGCCCGGCAATGTTGCCGATCGGTTTGCGCTGCACCTAGCCGCGATGGGTCAGCTTGCTCTGGCTTTTGGATAGGACGCTCGCCGCCTCGCCGCCGAGCAGGAACTTCTCGCGCAGCGCGCGCCGCACATGCTCAGGCGCCCAGCGGGAATAGTCGCCATCCAGACTGGCGACTTCCTTCAGGATCGTAGCGCTGAGGAAGGCATAACTGTCATTACAGAACAGGCAGCACAGTTCAACATCCGGCGCCATCTCGCGATTGACCCAGCCGATCTGCTGCTCGAACTCAAAGTCGGCCACATTGCGCAGCCCGCGCACAATGACGTTAGCCCCCACCTCGCGCGCGCAAGCAACGGTCAAGCCGCTGTAACTCACCACCGATACGTTGGGCAGCCCCGCCAACGCGCGCCGCGCCAGGTCCAGACGTTCTTCCGTGCCGAACAACAACTTCTTGGGCGGCGCGTCGTAGATCGCCAGCACAACTTCGTCAAACATAGCGCTGGCGCGGCTGGCAATGTCGATGTGCCCGTTGTGGATCGGATCAAACGTACCTGGATACAGCGCCTTGGTCATGGACTGCCGTCCCTTCCTCGTCGTGGCCGGCCGCAAAGAAGGCCCGCAATGGCTCAGTGACGCCGGGCTCCGGGCGCATCCGGTTCATCCGGCAAAAACAGGGCAGCCGTCCGGTTGCCCATCAGCAGCCCGCGCCGGGTCGTGCGCACGCGAGCCGCATCCGTCTCTATCATACCCCATGCTTGCAGATCGCGTAGTTGCGCCGCAAAAACTTCCTCCATATCGCAGCGGTGCAGCGCGTGAAAGCGCTCGCGCTCCACGCCCTCGCACACCAGGCGCAGCCCCAGCATCATCGTCTCTCCCATCGACAGGCGCGGCCCCACCTCCTCGGCGAAATCCTCGACCGGATCGCCCTGCTGCACGCGCCGCACATAGCCGGGCACGGGCTTGCGGTTGCTCCAGCGCTGCGAAACCGACCGCCCCTGCTCATCGCGGCGGCGCAGATGGCTGTGCGCGCCCGGCCCGATGCCCAGGTACTCCTGGTTGCGCCAATAGACCAGATTGTGCCGGCAAGCGTACCCCGGCGTCAGAACCTCATCCGCAGGCTGCGCCGGTCCCGGCTTTGCCCAGTTCGACACCTCGTAATGGGCGTACCCGGCAGCCCCCAGCCGGTCGATGGTCGCCTCATACAACTCGCCGGCCATGTCCTCGTCGGGCGCATCCGTCTTGCCCGTCGCAACCCAGTGGTACAGAGGCGTATTCGGCTCCACGATCAGGCTGTACAGGCTGAGATGCTCCGGCCCCAGCGCCAACGCCCGGTTGAGCGTGTCCTGCCACTGCGCCATCTCCTGATGCGGCAGACCGAAGATAAAGTCGAGGTTGATGTTGTCGAACCCGGCCGTGCGCGCGGCGTCGAACGCGCGGTGGACATCCGCCACGTCGTGGATGCGCCCCAGAAAACGCAGTTCCTCCGGCTGAAAGCTTTGCACGCCGATGCTCAAACGGCTGACGCCTAACGCCCGCAGAAGTGCGAACTTGTCGCGGTCCACCGTGCCAGGGTTGGCCTCGAACGTGATCTCGCAGCCCGCGGCCAAGCTAAACGACGCACGCACCGCGGCCATCAACTGCTCGAGTTGCGCATCCGCCAGCACCGTCGGCGTACCGCCGCCCACAAAAACCGACGTCACCGGCCTATCGCCAAGCCGGGAACGCCAGCCGGCCATTTCTGCGCACAGCGCATCGACCGTGCGCCCAAACAGATCGCCCAGCCCGGCATAGGTGTTAAAATCGCAATACGGGCATTTGCGCTCGCAAAAGGGGATGTGGATGTACAGCCCAAACGGGTCTACAGGCGACGGGATGCTGTCCAAGGCGCGTTCGGCCGTCTCAACGATTTTCGAGCCGGAACCCGTGGCCGCGCACCGTGATGATATAGCGGAATTCCTCGTCAGTCTCGGCCACGCGCTCGCGCAGACGGCGCACCAGCGCGTCGATTGCCTGCTCGCTGACTCCCTCGCTGCTCGCCTCCGGCCAGACTGCCTCGATCACCTGGTCGCGCGTGATCACGCTGCCGCCCGCATCCCAAAGCGCTTCGAGCAGGCGAAACTGGTGTAGGCTCAACGGCGGATCGATCTGCGTGTTGTTCACCCACACCTGCCGCGTCTCTTTGTCCAGCCGCAGCCCCTCGTCGCCCCCCTCCAACGACAGCGGCGCCGTCGCCCCTGCGTCGACAAACGCCAGTTTGAAGCGCAGCGCAATCTGCACCTCGTCCCCATCGCGCAGAGCGATCGGCTCGACCGCCTCCAGGCCGTTGACATGCGTCCCGTTCTTGCTGCCCAAATCCTCGACTACAAAGCGCTCTCCATTCCAGCTAATGCGCGCGTGGTGACGGCTGACCTGCCGGTCGGGCAGAACGATATCGCAATCCTCGTTGCGCCCAATCGAGATCGGCCGCGTGCGGTCCAACGGCCACACCCGACCCGACTCTGCGCCGCGCTGTAAAACCAGCATCGCGCTCTCGCGCGGCCTGACCGCCGGCTCCGCCGGACGTTGCGTTTCTTCCTGATTAGTCGACTCTGCACTCATAGCGAACTCAACCGTCAAGGTCTCCTGGTCTGGTTTGCCGATAATTCCCGCCGCCGACCACTGAATTGACACCGGAACGAGCCAAGCGCATAATTCATGAAGCAGGCTGTCGCCGCGACGCGCGGTCAGGATAGGTCGGTCAGGATTCCTGTGCCGCCATTATACCAAAAAAGCGCGGCGACAAAAATGCATGGGCGAAAGCCCCAGGGAGAGCGCGGTGCAACACATCCTAGAACCCGGCGTCCTCTTGCGCCGGCGCTACGAGATCCTCGAACTGGTCGGCCAGGGCGGCATGGGCGCGGTCTATAAGGCAAGCGACCGGCGCCTCGAAGGCCGCATCTGCGCCATCAAGGAGGTGCTGCCCACCCTTTCCACCAGCGCCATGTCCGAGTTGGAATTGGAGCAGATGTCGGAGCAGTTCCGCATCGAGGCCAGCATTCTCTCGCGGCTGGACCACCCCAACCTGCCCAAAGTCTCCGATTACTTCTCTACCAACGACCGCGAATACTTGGTGATGGACTTCGTGGAGGGGCGCAACCTCCAGGAGATTCTGCGCGAGCGGCAGCAAAGCGGGGAGTGCCTCAAGGAGCAGCAGGTATTGGCCTGGGCCGGCCAGTTGCTCGACGCGCTGGAGTACCTGCACGAGCAGGACCCGCCCGTGCTGCACCGCGATGTCAAGCCGAGCAACATCAAAGTCACCCCGCGCGGCACGGTCAAGCTGGTCGACTTCGGCCTGGTCAAGGTGATGCAGCCGGACGACACGCGCACCGTCACCGTCGTCCAGGGGCGCGGCACCGTCGCCTACACGCCCCTGGAACAATACGGCGGCGACGCGGGCTACACGGACGTGCGCAGCGACATCTACAGCCTCGGCGCCACCCTCTACCACCTTCTCGCCGGCTCGCCGCCCGCCGACGCCAAGCAGCGCTTCCTCCAGCCCGGCAGCCTAACCTCGCTGCGCCAACTCAACGCCACAGTCACCACCCGCTGCGAACGGGCGATCTTCCAGGCGCTCGCCATGCACCCCAGCGAACGCCCGCCGACGGTGCGCGCTTTCCGCGAGTTGCTCTTGGGTACGGCGATGCCGCCCGGCCAGCTTCAAGTCCACGTGCCGCCGCCGGTCGAGGCAGGCTGGAATGAGTTGTTCCGGCAGAACGGCGCGCTCGTCGTTTCGGCGATGGTCCTGCTGGCGATCGCCGTCTTTCTCAGCCTGTAGCCGCCGTATCACCCATCTCTGGCCGCCTGGCCGTGATCTCGCTGCTCACAAAACGGCTCACCAATTCGGCAACCACGTCTGCCGGCAGTTCCTTGCCCGCGCTTTCCCAGCCCTGGCCTACATCCGCCAACGTGAGGCGATGCCGGATCGTGATCCGGATGTCCTCGAAGCCTGCATCCTCCAGCAGCCGGCGGTACCCATCCAGGCTGAGCGCACCGGCGATGCAGCTGGCCCAACTCAACGCCGTCCGGATCTGCTCCTCCGCCACGGGCAGGTCGCTTAGGTCCCCGTCAATGGCGATGTCGGACACGGCCAACCGCCCGCCGGGTCGCAGCACGCGAAACGCTTCGCGCAGCGTCCGCTCCTTCTCCGGCGACAGGTTGATCACGCAGTTCGAGAGGATCACATCTACGCTGGCATCGGGCAGGGGAAGCTCTTCGATATGGCCCTTGCGAAACTCGACGTTGGTTACGCCCGCCTTGGTCGCATTGCGCCGCGCCAGATCCAGCATATCATCCGTCATGTCGACGCCGTAGACGAAGCCGGTCGGCCCCGCCTGGCGCGCAGCCAATAGTACGTCCAACCCGCCGCCCGACCCTAGATCGACCGCCACATCACCGGGCCGCAACGACGCCAGCGCGGTCGGATTGCCGCAGCCGAGCGAGACGGACGCGGCTTCCTCCGGCGCCAAGACCAGTTCCTCGGCGCTGTAGAGCGCAATCTGCTCGGCCTGTGCGCCGCAGCAGCCTTCGCCGTTTTCCGGCCCGCAACAGGACGAGCCGGCGCTCCTCGCCCGTGCGCCGTAATAGGCGCGCACCTCTTCTCGAATCGCGGCTGGTTCTTTCTGTCGGCTTGCCATCTGCTCCTCCTAAGTGAATCATCGAAAGACTTGTGGCGGCTTGCACCGCCCCACCTCGCTCAACACGTCCCACTAAATCGATAAACATCGATATAGTGGTCCCGAAAAAACCGGCCGCAGAGGGCCGGCTTCCTAACCGGCGCGTTCCCGCGCCAAGTACAACTCAGCTATCCGGCGCGTCCTGGCGCCCAAGCGCGGACAGATAACGCCGTACCTGCGCCAGCCCCTCCGGTGCAGTCACGTAATAGACCCACAGCCCGCGCTGCTCGGCCTCTACCAGGCCCGCCTGGCGCAACACGCGCAGATGATGCGAGATGGTCGGCTGCGACAGCGCAAAGTGCGCTTCGATGTCGCACACGCATACCTGCCCGCCGAACCGGCTCAACAGGTCTACAATCTGTATCCGTACCGGATGCCCCAATGCCTTGAACATCTCCGCCAAGCCTGCCGCCTCGCTCTCCGGCAGGCGCAAGCTCGTCTGCAAGGTGCAACAGCGTGCACTCGGCGTAAGCGTCAGCTCATCCGCCGGCTTGCTGTGCATGACGTCCATGATGTCTCCCTGCACTCGACCTTCGCACAATCGTTCCGGGTCACGTTGCGACAATAGCACCTATATAGATATTTGTCAATATAGAATTTGCCAAATCACAAAAAAGCGCCCTGTCACTGCGGATGGTTGCGCAGTGACAGGGCGCCCATGCGGCGACTGATCGCGTCGCGCCTCTCGCTAGGCGGGCCCGATCAGTTCCTCCGCTATCTTGGCCGACGCCAACACGCCCGGCGCCCCCGCACCGGGATGCGTGCCCGCGCCCACGAAGTACAAATTAGGAATATCCTCCGACTGATTGTGCGGGCGGAACCAGGCAGACTGGGTTAAGATCGGCTGGACCGAAAAACCGGAGCCGAGATAGCTGTTCAGCGAGTTTTGGAAGTAGCGCGGATCAACCATGTGCTCGGTCACGATGTTCGCCTGCAGGTCGGGCAGATAGTTGTCCTCCAAAAACTGCATAATCACATCACGATAGGGCTTGGCCTGTTCCGCCCAATTGATGCCCGCACCCATGTGCGGCACGGGCGACAACACGTAGAACGCCTCATGCCCCGGCGGCGCCAGCGAGGGATCGTCCTTGGTCGGCATATGCAGATAAAGCGAGAAGTCCTCGGGCAAGCCCTTGTTGGCGAAGATCTCGCGCAGCAGTTTCTTGTAGTCTTCGCTGAGGATGATGTTGTGATGGGATAGTTTGGTGTCCGTGTAGCGGCGCTTCGTGCCGAAGTAAATCACCACCAGCGACATGCTGTGCCTCAGCCGCTTGATGCGCCCGTCGCTGTTCTTCTTGCGGTGCTGCGGCGCAATGAGGTTGAGATACGTCCAGGAAAGGTCCGCATTGGACACGACGGCGTCAGCCTTGTGCAGCGTGCCGTCGACCAGCCGCACGCCCGTCGCCTTGCCGTTCTCAATCACGATCTCCTGCACTTCGGCGTTGAGATGGATGCGCCCCCCGAGTTCCTCGAAGAGACGGGCAAAGCCCTTAATAATCTCGCCGGTTCCGCCCACGGCGTAGTGCACGCCCCACTCGCGCTCCAGATAGTGGATGAGCGCATAGATGGCCGAAGCGTCGAGCGGGTTTCCGCCGATCAGAAGCGGGTGAAAGGAAAAGCAGCGGCGCAGGAAGTCGTCCTTCACGTACTGGGAGACGTAGCCGTATACGCTGCGATAGGACTGAAGGCGAATCAAGTCCGGCGCCACGCGCAGCATGTCGGTCATGTGCAGGAAAGGCGAGTCGATCAGCGCCATGCCGGAGTCAAAGATCGCCTTGGTCGAGTCGATGAAGCGGGTGTAGCCCTCAGCGTCGTCCGGGTTGAACTTGCGGATCTCTTCGAGAATGTATTCGTGGTCGCCGTTATAGCCGAAGGGGCGGCCCTCGTGATCGAAAATGAGGTAGAACGGATCGCACGGCTCTAGGGTGAAGTAGTCCTCTCGCTTGCGCCCCGCCAACGCCCAGATATCGTCGAACAAAAACGGCGCGGTGATCACCGTCGGCCCGGCGTCGAACGTGAAGCCGTCCTGCTCGAACACATAGGCGCGCCCGCCCGGCTTGTCCAACTTCTCGAACACCTCGACGTCATGCCCTCGCGCAGCCAGCCGCACCGCGGCGCCCAACCCGCCGAATCCGCTGCCGACAACCACGATCTTCTTTTTCATTGGTTCGCCCCTCACAGGCTTTGAAATGGTTTTGCACAATGTTTATCGAGCATACAACCGCTCTTCCGGCTCGTCGGTGAGAATGCTCCCGTTGCACCGCCCTTCTTGCGTGCCGGCCTCTAGCAACCAATCAAAACGGCGCCCGGCAACCTGCGCCGCGCACCGTTTGTGCACATCGTTTGTTGGCAGTCCACCCCTCGGCTGAACCGCTGCGTCCCCATTGAAGCCTATCCATTTGTTTCGCCGCAGCGTCCAGGACATGCCTGCTGAGCGGCGCATAAACCCCTACCGCTTAGGCGACCCGCTCCAGAAAACGCACGTCGTTGTCGTAGAAGTAGCGGATGTCGTCGATGCTGCGTTTGAGAATAGCCTGGCGTTCGATGCCCATGCCGAAGGCGAAGCCGCTGAACTCGGCCGGGTCGTAGCCGCCGTTGCGCAGCACGACCGGATGCACCATGCCCGCGCCCGTGATCTCCAGCCAGCCCGAATACTTGCACATACGACAGCCCTCAGCCCCGCACAGGATGCAGTCTACGTCCATCTCCACACTCGGCTCGGTGAAGGGGAAGTACGACTTGCGGAAGCGGATCTTGCGTCCCTCGCCGTACATCTGGTTGGCGAAGTTCAGCAGCACGCCCTTCAGATCGCTGAACGTGATCGACCGGCCCACCACCAGTCCTTCCACCTGATAGAACATCATCTCGGAGCGAGCCGTCACGTCTTCGTTGCGGTAGCATTTGCCCGGCATAATCAGCCGGACCGGCTCGGGCGCATATTCGCGCATGGCGCGGATCTGCCCCGGGCTGGTGTGCGTGCGCAAGATCACGTCCGGATTGGTCGTGAAGAAGGTGTCCTGCATCTCGCGCGCCGGGTGCCCAGGCGGGAAGTTGAGCAGGCCGAAGTTCATATCATCGGTCTCCACCTCGCGCGAGTCGTAGACCTGAAAACCCATCTGCACCAGGATATCGACGATCTCGCGCAGCGCGGTCGTCGTCGGATGATAGGCGCCGATCTGCGGGCGGCGGCCCGGCAAGGTGACATCAACATGCTCCGCGCTCAGCGCCCGCGTCATCTCCTCCAGGGCAATCGCAGCCTGGCGCTCTTGCAGCGCGGCATCGAGTTCCGCCTTGATCTCGTTGGCGAGTTTGCCGACGGCGGGACGCTCTTCCTTGGGCAGTTGCATCATCCCGCTCAACAGGGCGGTCAGTTCTCCCTTGCGGCCCAATACCTTGCCGTACCATGCCCGCGTCTCGTCGGTCGTCGCCAACGCGGCCAGTTCCGCCAGCGCTTTCTGCTTAAGCTGCGCCAGTTGCTCCAACATGCTGCTCATGGATTGCCTCACGTCTTCCTGATTCGTAGATGGTTCCTAACAAGGTGTCGCCGTGCAGTTCGTCCAGGCGCACGAGCGTCAGCCGGTTTTCCAACTGGGCGTGAGCCGGCGCGGGTGCGGTCACGCGCAAATAGTTGTCGGTCAGCCCCGCCCACCAAGCGCTTGTCCCGTCTGCGCTCTTCTCCGCCGTCCCTTCCCACAGCGCCGGGCGCTTCGTGCCCAAGAAGCGCCGCCGTTCTCGCCGCCCCGTCTGTGCGACCACGGCGCGCAGGCGGCGGCCGCGTTCCTTCTTCACGGCAGGGTCGATCTGCGGCCCGAAGCTCGCCGCCGCAGTCCCCGCCCGGGCGCTGAATGGGAAGACATGCGCATGTGCAAAGCGCATCTCGCGCACGAATGCCAGCCCCTCCTCGAAATCGGCGTCGCTCTCGCCGGGGAAGCCCGCAATCAAGTCCGTCGTCACGGTCAGGTCGGGAATGGCCGCCCGCGCCTCCGCTACAAGTTGACGAAAGCTCTGCGTCGTACAGCGCCGCGCCATGCGCCGCAGCAGCTTGTCCGTGCCGGCCTGCAGCGGCAAATGCAGGTGCGGGCACAGGCGTTGCGGCCAACGCGGCCACAAGTCGAAAAAGCCGTCCGCCAAGTCCCACGGCTCCAGGCTGCTCAAGCGCAGCCGCGCCAGGTCCGTGTCCGTCAGGATGGCGTCGATCAGCCGCTTCAGGTCGCTTCGCTGCCCGCCCGCCAGGTCGCGGCCGTAGCTGCCCAGGTGCACGCCCGTGAGGATGGCTTCTTGTATGCCTTCGCTCACCAGTTCCTGCACCTCGGCGACGACATCGGCAACAGAGCGGCTGCGGCTGTGGCCGCGCGCCAGCGTCACCACGCAAAACGTGCAGCGGTTGTTGCAGCCGTCCTGCACCTTGATGAAAGCGCGCGTGCGCGCCCTGCGTTGCGCGTACTCGCCGGCAGCGTCGCTGAACGGGCTTCCGTCCGGCTCTAGACGCGCCAGGTCCGCCGGATCGCCCAGTTCCGCGCTCCACGGCTCCAACAGCAGCGGCAGCAAGTCCTTGCGCTCGTTGCCCGCCACCAGGGCCACGCCGGGCAGGCTGCGGGCCTTATCCGGCGTCAACGTCGCCCAACAGCCGGTCACAGCCAGCCGCGCCGCAGGGTTGGCCCGGTGCAGTTGGCGGACGCGTTGGCGGCTGGTGCGCACGGCGTCTCTGGTCACGGCGCAGGAATTAAACACCATCACCTGCGCCAGTTCCGGCTCGTCGACGATCTGATGGCCGGCTGCGCCTAACTGCCGCGCCAGCGTCTCCATCTCGCTGTAGTTCAGACGGCAGCCGATCTGGTCAAGATATACCCTCATAAAGACCGAAAACCCCGTTCTCCAAACGACCAATCGTCACCGCGCCAGTATAGCATACCGCGGCCCGCAGCCACAGACCAATGCGCCTGTTTCCGGCATAATCGCGCACCTATGATACACTGACGCCGGTCGGCTCATTACTACACGCTTGACTACACGCTTGCCGGGCGAGCGCTTCGCCCGACCGGATTTATGCCTAGACCTGATTCTCGTCTGCGCCTGCATCTGGCCGTACTTGGCCTCTATACGCTGCTCGCTCTAGTCCTCTCGTGGCCGTTGGCGGCGCGCATGGCTGTGGCCGTGCCCGGCGTGGCGCAATGGGCCTTCGACGAATCCACCTTCCTCTGGAATACCTGGTATCTGAAGCACGCCCTGGTCGATTCGCTCAGCAGCCCGCTGCACACCGACCTGATCTGGCACCCCCTGGGCATCGATCTGGTTCTCTACACCTACAATTTCTTCCACGCCCTCTTCGCCCAGCCGCTGATGCTGGCGGTAAATCTGCCCTTCGGCAGCAACGTCGCTCTGTTGGCCGGTACGATCCTCAGCGCCTATGGCGTCTTCCTGCTCGTCCTTTACCTGCTCAAAGGGCAGCGCGCCCAGCCTGGCGCTGTCACCTTCGCCGCCGTCGCGGCCGGCCTGCTCTACGCCTTCGCCAGCAACCGCGCCATCTACGCCACCCTGGGCCACTACGACATGGCGACGACGCAGTGGATCCCCTTCTACGCGCTGGCGCTCTTGCGCAGCCTAGACCAGCGCCTTAGCCGAAAGCGCCGCCTCCAGGCCGCGGGGCTAGCCGGCTTCTTCCTGGCCCTCAACGGGCTGGCAGAGATGATCACCGCACTCTTTCTCGGCATGTTCACGGTCATTGTCGCGCTTGTCCTGCTGGCGGACAGCCTGCGCCGCGACGCCCCCGGCAGGCCGGCGTTGCGTCCGCTTCTGGGTGCGCTGCTCGGCTCCGGCATCATCTTGGGCCTCGTCGCCTTCGCCGTATGGTCGCCGGTCCTCATCCCCATCCTGACGCAGTTCCTCACCGACGACTTCTCGCTGCAAGGCTGGGGCGAGGCTATCCCCCTCAGCACGGACCTGCTCGGCTGGTTCACGCCCACGGTGCTGCATCCCATCTTCGGCGGGGACCTCGTGGCCGAACTGCGCCGCGTGCAGTTGCGCGCCTTGGAGCAAGGCGTCACCGGCTTCCGCGACGTCAACACCGTCTTCCTCGGCTGGGTGAGCCTGGCCCTCGCTCTGCTCGGTGCGGCGGTCAGCCGCCGCCGCGTGCGCATCTGGACGTGGACCGCCCTCATCTTCGGCGTCTTCACGCTCGGCCCGTTCCTGCAGATCAACGGGCGCTATCGCTTTGACCTAGACGGCATCGAGGCGACCTTCCCGCTGCCCTATGCGCTCCTGCACTACCTGCCCATCATCAAGGCCAACCGCGCGCCCAATCGCAACAGCGTGCTGCTCATGCTGGCCTTGGCTGTGCTCGCCGCCTATGCCTTTGTCTGGCTGCAGGAACAACTGCGCCGCCGTTCCGTCCCGCGCGCCATGCAGACAGCCGTCCCCGTCGCGCTCTCGGCCTTGATTCTGCTGGAGCACCTCGCCCTGCCCCTGCCCCTGTCGGACGCGACCGTGCCCAGCCTCTACGAGGCCATCGCCGCCGACCCGCGCCCCGTCAGCGTGATGCATGCGCCGCTCGGCTGGCGTAACAGCTTCGGCGTCTTCGGGCCGGAGCGCACCCAGTTCCAGTACTATCAGACCGTCCACGGCAAGCCCATGCTCGGCGGCAACATCAGCCGCGCGCCCGATTTCAAGATGGCGTATTTCCGGCGCATCCCCTTCTTCGCAGCCTTCGCCGGCGTCCAGTTCGGACATGACGTCCCCGAAGAGACGCTCGCCGCGGCACGCGACCAGGCCGCGGAACTGATGTACCTCTACAACACCGGCTACGTCGTCCTCATGCCGCCCATCCCCCAGCGCTTCCCCTACGCCGACCACTGGCAGGAAGCCTGGGCCTTTGCCAAAAAGACGCTGCCCCTCGATGCGGAGCCATTCTACGCCGCTGACGGCATCGAGGCGTACCGCGTCCGCCAACCCGCGGGCGAAGACCGCTTCACCCTGGACCTGGGCGCGCCGGGGACCTATCCCTACCGCGGCGAAGGCTGGGACGAGGCGGAAGTCGACTCGCCCTACGACACGCCTGCCGTCTGGGCCACCGCGCAGGCCAGCCGCCTGTTCATCCCGCTGCGCAACATCGACCCTGCCGCGTCCTACACGGTTGCCGTGCGCCTGCACCCCTTCGCCTACGCGGGCAGCCCGTCCCAGACGGTCGCGCTGCTGGTCAACGGCGCACTACTGGAGGCGAAGCCCCTGAGCGCCGAATGGCAGACGGCCGAGTGGCAAGTCTCCGGCGCGAGCCTGATCGACGGGCTGAACCGTCTCGAATTGGCGTGGGCCTACGCCGCCGCGCCGCGCGCCGTGCTCGGCGGCGACCGCGCCATCGGCGCAACCGGCGTCGAACTGCCCGTCGACGCCGACCTCAAGGCTTTCGCCGAGGGCGGTTTTATCGCCCTCTTCGACGAGGACGGCAACCAAACCGACGCGTCGGCAGGGCGGCGCGGCGTCAACGTCGCCGTGCTTGACCCCGCCTCCGGTAAGGTGACGGGCAGCGCCGGCTTCGACACCGCGGCTAACGCCTACGAGAACGAGGCGCTCGTCGCCTATCTGGTCCAGGCGGAGCCAGGCGCGCCCGTGCTCATCGCCAGCAGCGGCGACGCCGGCGCGCATTTGACCGAAGACGCGGTCGAGGCGCTGCGCAGCCTGGGTGTAGACGTGACGTTGGATGAGTTGCGCAACGCTTATTTCGCCATCGTGGGCGTGCAGGGAGCGGCCCCAGGCAGCGCGCTTGTGGCGGTCGATCCGAACGAGGCCTTCTTGCGCGTCAGCCTCAACCGCGACCGCCGTACCCTGGCCGCGGCCGTGGACTGGGTAGAAATTCGCCCTGCGCCATAAGCGGTTGGATCGCCAAGTATCTGTCATTCTGACGTCCGCAGGGAGGAAGAATCTGATCATCCGCCACACAAGGATTCTTCGCCTTCGGCTCAGAATGACAACCGCACGAATTATGTTAACAGATCGCTAAGGCGGCTGGATTGAGGGGATCGTGCGCTTATTTGCCCGCCGGCAGCTTGCGGTCAGCGCGCCGCCGCCACAGTCCGATCATGCGCTCCCAGGGCAGGGCGCGTGTACGCAGACGCAGCAACGTGTAGAATGCTTTGTAGATCTCGATCTTGCTGATCTTGCTGGCCCCTTGCGTGCGGTTGACGAAGGTGATGGGCGTCTCGGCGATGCGAAAGCCCGCCCGTTGGCACAGGAAGGCCATTTCGATCAGGAAGCTGTAGCCCGTGCTGAAGATGCCGTCCAAGTCGATGGTCTCCAGCACGTGCCGCCGGTAACAGCGAAAACCGGCCGTGCAATCGTGGGTGACCACGCCGAGAAATACGTGTGCGGCCCAATTGGCGCTGTGGCTGATCAGTTTGCGCAAACGCGGCCAGCCCACCACCTTGCCGCCGGGCACATAACGGCTGCCCACCGCCAGATCCGCGTCTGCCGCCGCCAGGTCAAGCAACGCCGGCAGGCTGCTTGGGCTGTGGCTAAAATCGGCGTCCATCGTGCAAAGATAAGCGTACTCGCGCGCCAGCCCGAAGCCGAAGCCCGCTTTGTACGCCGTTCCCAGCCCCAGCTTACCGGGGCGGTGCAGCACAAAGACGCCGGCGTCGTTCTGCGCCATCTCGTCGACCAGCGCGCCGGTGCCGTCTGTCGAGTTGTCGTCTACTACCAAGACATGGACTTCGCCAGGCAGCGCGCGCAGTTCAGTCACCAAGCGGACGATGTTCTCGCGTTCGTTATACGTCGGCACAATGACCAGTGCCTGCCCGGCCCATGCCGGGGCGGATTCACGGCTCACAGTCTGGCGCTCCAATGCCTGAGGCGACGACTTCAACCTTTCGATTATGCGTGAAGCAAACGCGTCGGTCAAATCTAGCCTCTCTGGCCGCATGGACCGGTTGACGCCGGCCCTGCTTGCCGCGACAACGCTAGCCATATACCTGCGCACCCTGGCCTATGACGTGTTGCCCGGCGACCCGGGCGAGTTTCAGTTCGCCGCCTGGCGTCTCGGACTGACGCACCCCACCGGCTACCCGCTTTACATGCTCCTCGGCGGTCTTTGGCAGCGCGGCCTGGCGCTGCTGGGCGTGAATCCGGCCGCAGCCCTCAACGCGCTCAGCGCGGTCTTCGCCGTGCTCGCCGTCCTTGCCCTATACGCGCTCATGCGACGGCCTCCCTTGGCCGGCCTGACCCAGAGTCGCGCAGTCGCCGTGTTTACGGCCCTGCTTCTCGCCGCCAATCACACCTTCTGGAGCCAAGCCCTCATCGCCGAGGTCTACACGCTGCACGCCCTGCTACTCCTGGGGCTGCTCCTGACGCTGGACAACCTCACGCGCGGCGACTCATCCGGCTCAGCCGTGACCCGTCCGTTAACCGGCGTCGCGCTGATCGCCGGCCTTTCCCTGACGCACCACGCCATGACCCTGCTTGCGGCGCCGGCCGTGCTGCTCTATCTCTGGGCCACGCGCTACCCCTGGCGCACAATCACCGCGCGCGGCTGGCTGGCGCTCGTCGCTGCGTTTACGCTCCCCCTCCTGCTCTATGCCTACATCCCCCTGCGCAGCGGACCGCAGGCGTCGCCGTGGCTGCACCAACGCTTGGGCGAGGGAACGCTCTCGCTCTACCACAACGACTGGTCTTCGTTTCTCAACTTCATCACAGGCCGGTCGATCTCCGTCGGCTTCTATAGCGTCGAGCAGGCGTGGGCCAACATCCCCCAGGCCGCACTCCTGTGGCACGCCCACTTCGGCTGGGCCGGCCTGACCCTTATGGCGCTGGGCCTCTACTTCGTGGCCCGCCATAACCGCCCGCTCCTGCTGCTCACCGTCGCCCTTGCCGTCACGCAGCAGGTCTTCAACCTTTTCTACGCCATCGGCGACATTCTGGTCTACTACATCCCGCTCTACGTCACCGGCGCGCTGTGGGCGGGTTACGGCGCGGCCGCCCTAGTCGACGGCGCATGGCTTGCCGCCCGGCTCAGACGCCCGCAGATCGCGGCGTCGTTCAGCGCACTGATCGCCATACTGCTCTTTCTCTTGCCTCTCTCCGCTCTGTCCAGCGGCAGCAGCCGGCTCGACCTCTCTGCCGACCGCACAGCCCGCGCCACGTGGGAAGAGATCCTAGCCGCCGCGCCCGCTGACAACGCCATCCTCATCAGCAACGACCGCGACGAGATCGTGCCGCTCTTCTATTTCCAATACGTGGAAGGCCGCGCCCCCGGCCTGACCGGCCTTCACCCGCTGATGGCCCCGGATGAACGCTTCAGCGACATCGGCGCAACCATCGACACGGCCCTGAGCGAAGGACGCGGGCAGCCGGTCTACCTGATCAAGGAGATGCCCGGCCTGGAGATCAAGTATCGCCTGCAACCGGACGCGCCGCCGCTGGTGCGCGTGCTGGGGCCCGTGGAGGCGACGCCGATGTATCCCGTGAACCAGCCGCTCGGCGGGTTGACCCTGACCGGCTACGATTGGGAGCCGCTTGCGGAAGGCGTGCGCGTGCGCCTCTATTGGCGGGTGGACGAGCGGCTGCACCAGGACTATACGGGGACGGTGCAACTCCTCGCCGCGGACGAACACATGATCGCCCAGGACGACCGACCGTCTGGCGGCGCATACTACCCCGCCTCACTGTGGAAGCCCGGCGAGCAATTGATCGACGAACGCCTGCTCAACCTGGACGCCGGCCTGCCTGCCGAGGGCCTTACGCTGCTTGCCGGCATGTACGCCGGCCCTCAACTGGAGCACCTCGCCCCGCCGTTGCGCATCGCCATCCCCGCGACCCAGTAGCCCTTGGCTACACGGATCAGGAACGCTTAGTCTCCTTGCCTTCGCACACCATACTCCGATCATGTTTTGTATAGATTTTGTATAAAGATTACAGAACTTTTCAACGCCCTGGCATAGGATTGCGGTTGTCAAATCAATCAGCGTGTGGCGAACAGCAGCTTGGCAACGGGCCGACTGCGATACGCCGGCAATCCTTACCTATAGGGGGAGAAACAATGCACATGTACAAAGCGCTTTCGTTGGCCCTGGCTGCCGTCCTCTTCTTCGTCATGGCGCCGGTCGTCGCAGCCCAGGATGCGCCGGCAATGGACATCGTCGACATTGCGGCCTCAAACGAGGACTTCAGCACCTTAGTCACAGCCGTGCAGGCCGCCGGTCTTGTCGACGCGCTGAAAGGCGAAGGCCCGTTCACCGTCTTTGCGCCGACCAACGCCGCCTTCGAAGCCTTGCCCGATGGCACGCTTGAGGCGCTGGTTGCAGACCCAAGCGGCGACCTGACCGACATCCTGCTCTACCATGTGCTGGGTCAGAAGGTGATGGCCGCCGATGTGACCGATGGCCTCCAGGCCCCAACCCTTCTGGGCAATACAGTCAAGTTCAGCGTCTCGGCGGATGGCGTGAAGATCAACGACGCCAACATCATCGTGACCGACATCGAGGCTAGCAACGGCGTCATCCACGTCATCGACGCGGTCATCCTGCCGCCCGCCGGCGCTGAGGCCGCCCCGACGCAACTGCCCGTCACGGGCGGCAGCCAGACCTCTCTGCCCCTGGCGCTGGCAGTCGCCGCAGGCTTGATAGCAGTCCTTTTTGCCGGCGCAGCGCTCACCCGCAAGGGCGCCGTAGTTCGCAACGACAGCTAAAGCGGCGCTGTTTTAGCAACATAGTAGAAGTAACAAAGTCTGTCGCCTTCCAGGGAGTTATAAGCTCCCTGGAAGGTCTGCTTCATCCCCACGGCCCTTCGCCGTTGATCGGCGTTACAATCATCTTCTTCCCCTCAACGACCTCGCGGCGAACCCTCGCGCTCTTACGACTAAAAACCGATTCCCGCGTGCGGCCTCGCGCGGTAAAATAGGGTATGATTATGCGCGACAGATTTCTGTGGCGTGCAGCCGGCCTTCACGAACAAAGCGCTTGGCTGTTATTGAATCCTTTCTCAATCCACCCCCTTATGACTGGAGGAACCATGCGAACACCTAGAACCTGGACCGTCCTCGCGATACTGGTTATCGCCTCCATGCTCTTTGCGGCATGCGCAGCGCCAGCCGCGGCCCCGGCTCCAGCCGAAGGCGAACCGGCAGCCGAGGCGCCTGCGGCTGAAGCCGCCCCTGCCGCAGGCGGCATTCAGATCCCGGAACCCGTTGAGGGCAAATTCAACGTCGCCTTTGTCTATGTCGGCCCCATCGGCGACGGCGGCTGGACCTACGCCCACAACGAAGGCCGCCTCTATCTCGAAGAACACATGGGCGACCAAGTCCACACCGCCTATCTGGAGAGCGTGCCCGAAGGCGCAGACGCCGAACGCGTGGTGCGCAGCCTGGCCCGCGCCGGCTTCAACGCCGTCTTCACCACCTCCTTCGGCTACATGGACTCGACCGAAACCGTCGCCCAAGAGTTCCCGGATGTCTACTTCGTGCATGTGTCCGGCTTCAAGAAGGCCGACCCTAACTTCTCGAACCTCTTCGGCGCCATGGAGAGCATGAAGTACCTGGTCGGCATGATCGCCGGCGCCCGCGCCGTGGTTGACGGCTCCACCCAGATCGGCTACATCGCACCCTTCCCGATCCCGGAAGTGGTCCGCCACATCAACGCCACAGCCCTGGGCATGCGCCAAACCTGCCCCGAATGTGTTCTGGACATCCGCTGGATCTTCACCTGGTTCGACCCCGATATTGAGCGACAGGCCGCCGAGTCGCTGCTCGAGGCCGGCGCTGCTGTCGTGATCACCGGCGCCGACACCACCGGCCCGGTGCAGGTCGCCGGCGAACAGGGCAAGTACGGCATCGCCTACGACAGCCGCAACTCCTGCGACGTCGATCCGGAGCACTGCCTGACCGTCCCCTACTGGGAATGGGGCCCCGAGTACATCAGCCTCGTAACCAGCATGATGGAAGGCACGTTTGTGGCCGACGACATCTACTTCGACGTCGACGGCGGCAGCCTGGGTCTGCTTGGCTTCATGGAAGGCCAGGAGCCTGCTGCCGGCGTGCCTGAAGAGGTTATTCCCCAAGTGCGCGAGGTGCTGGACGCCATGCTCGCGGGTGAGATGACGCGCTTCGACGTCTTCACCGGTCCCATCAACGACAACAAGGGCAACGAGATCATCCCCGCCGGCGTGTCGCTGACGCAGTCTGACCTGGAAGGCATCGACGAGGCCACTGCCGCGGCCACCGGCCGCGAGGCCTGCACCATCTGCATGAACTGGCTGGCCGAAGGCGTCTCGCCCGAGGCGTCTCTCTCACAGTAAGGCTATGCGTGCGTGCGAGGGGGCGCAGCGCCCCCTCGCACGCAAAATTGCTAATACCACACAAAATATCACATAATCTTTCTCTTGGTGAGCAGCCGGCTCCGAACGCTTTTCTGACGCACTTGCGATCTTTTCCCCCTTCTGGCATTCTTTGTGCCACAGATTAAAACCGGCGATATCAGTCGCACAGCCTCTGGAACTCCACACGCATGACAGACGCAGCCAACGCCCTTGAAATGCGCAACATCACCAAGACCTTTCCAGGCGTGCTGGCGAATGATACGGTCACCTTTACGGCGCGCAAAGGCGAGGTTCACGCCCTCCTGGGCGAGAACGGCGCCGGCAAATCCACCTTGATGAACATCCTGTCCGGCCTCTACCGTCCGGACCAGGGTGAGATTCTCGTCAACGGCGCGCCCGTCGTGTTCCATTCCCCGCGCGACGCCATTTCGGCCGGCGTAGGCATGGTGCACCAGCACTTCATGCTCGTCTCTTCGCAGACCGTGGCCGAGAACATTATCCTCGGCTTGCGCCATGTCGGCTTCATCCTCAACACCAACGAGATTGAGCGAGACGTCCGCCGCATCGGCGCGCAGTACGGCCTGCCCGTCGACCCGAACGCCAAAGTGTGGCAGCTATCCGTAGGCGAACAGCAGCGCGTCGAGATCATTAAGCTGCTCTATCGAGGCGCACAGATTTTGATCCTGGACGAACCGACTGCGGTTCTTACGCCGCAGGAAACGGAAGGCCTGTTCCAGACACTGCGCGAGATGACCGCAGCCGGCAAAACCATCATCTTCATCAGCCACAAGCTGGATGAAGTGCTGTCGATTGCAGACCGCATCACTGTGCTGCGCGATGGACGCTGGGTTGCCACGGTCGAGGCAGAGGGGATGACCAAACGCGACCTTGCCAGCCTGATGGTGGGTCGCGAGGTCTTGTTTCAACTGCAAAAGCCCCCCGCACACCTCGGCGAGGAACGCCTGATCCTGAGCGAAGTGGAGGCTCTGGACGACAAGGGACTGCCCGCGCTGCGCAAGCTCTCCCTCACCGTTCGCTCCGGCGAAATTGTGGGCATCGCCGGCGTAGCGGGCAACGGGCAGCGTGAATTGGCCGAAACGATCTGCGGCCTGCGCCCCACCGCCGGCGGCGCAATCCGTGTGGCGGCCAACCCCGTCACCAACGCGCCGCCCATCATCATGATCGAGGCCGGCGTCGCCTACGTGCCCGAAGACCGCAGCGCCACCGGCAGCGCGCCCAACCTCTCTGTGGCCGAAAACCTGGCGCTCAAAAACTACCGCAAGCCCGGTATTGGCGGGCGGCTGTTCATGAACCGTCGCGCCATGAGCGAGCAAGCGCGGCGCCTTGTCGATCAGTTCAACATCTCCACTCCCACGACGGACACCCCGGCCCGGTTCCTGAGCGGCGGCAATCTGCAGAAAGTCATTCTGGCGAGAGAGATCGCACAGCAGCCGCAGGTCACCATCGCCGCCTACCCCACCCGCGGCCTCGACGTAGGCGCCACCGAAAACGTGCGCAACATTCTCTTGCAAGAGCGCAACGAAGGCGCGGCTATCGTCCTCATTTCTGAAGACTTGGACGAGATCTTCGCCCTGTCCGACCGCATTGCCGTGCTCTACGAGGGCCGCATCACCGGCATCGTGCCCGCCGAAGAGGCCAACTTGGAAGAGATCGGGCTGATGATGGCCGGCGAAACCGTCGCGCCGCCACTCCAAGGGGAGCAGATCACTCCATGACCACGCCACAGACGGCGAACGTCAGGCCGCGCGGCTTCCGCCTCCAAGTCACCCGCGTGCAGACGCAGCCCCGCTGGCTCAACCTTCTATCGCCCGTCATCCTGGTCATCCTTGCCCTCATCGTCGGGGCAGGGCTGCTCAGCCTGACCGGCGCCAACCCCTGGTTCGTCTACCGGCGCATGGGACAGCTTGCTTTCGGTTCGCTCTACGGGTGGTCCGATACCACCATCAAGGCGACCCCGCTGATTTTGGCGGGTCTGGGCGTTTCTGTCGCCTTTCGTATGCGCCTGTGGAACATCGGCGCAGAAGGTCAGCTCTTCATCGGCGCATTCGCGGCTACGGGCGTCGCCCTCTTTCTCCTGCCGGCAAACACGCCCCAGGCGTTCATGCTGGCGGCGATGGCGATCGCCGGTTTCATCGGCGGCGCGATTTGGGGCTTCATCCCCGGCGTGCTCAAGGCCAAGCTCAACGTCAACGAGATCATCACCAGTCTGATGTTGACCTACGTCGCCGCCCTGTGGAACAACTACTTCGTCTACGGCCCCTGGAGCGAGCGCGGCTTCGGCCTGACGCCCCAGTTCCCGCGCAGCGCATGGCTGCCGCGTTTCACCGACTTCGGCAGCTCATTCCCCGCCCTGCGCGGCCTGACGGCCCACTTCGGCATCTTCATTGCCGTGGGCCTCGCCATCGTGCTGCTCATCGTCTGGTCGCGCACCAAATGGGGCTTCGAGGTCAGCGTCATCGGCGACAACCCGCGCGCGGCGCGCTACGCCGGCATCAACCTGACGCGCAACATCATCCTCGTCATGGCCCTCAGCGGCGGCTTGGCCGGCCTGGCGGGCATGAGCGAAGTGGCGGGCGTAGTGCATCGCCTGCAAGAGCGCTTCTCGCCGGGCTACGGTTTCACGGCCATCATCATCGCCTGGCTTGCCAAACTCAACCCGCTGGGCATCGTGCTCGTCTCCTATTTATTTGGCGGTCTCCTGGTCGGCGGCGACGCCATCCAGCCCGCGGGCATCGCCCAACTTCTGCAAGGCGTCATTCTCTTCGTCGTGGTGGGCGGCGAAATGCTGCTGCGCTATCGGGTGCGCATCGCGCCCGCCGCCTAGGCGCCGGCAGCCGCCGCAGGTGAGGACACCGGCATGGAACTTGTCTTTTTCGTCAACTTATTAGCCGCCGGCATACGGTCGGGTACGGCCATCCTCTTCGCCAGCATCGGCGAGATTTTTGCCGAACGCGCCGGCGTGCTCAACCTCGGCGTTGAGGGCATGATGCTGATGGGTGCGATGACTGCTTTCGGCACAGCCCACGCCACCGGCAACCCCTGGCTCGGCCTGCTCGTCGCCGCGGTCATGGGCGGTCTGTTGGCTCTGCTCCACGCCTTCGTCACCATCACCCTGCGCGCCGACCAGGTCGTCAGCGGCCTGGCGCTCACTTTTGTCGGCACAGGCCTCAGCGCCGTCTTGGGCGCCGGGCTGGTCGAGGTCAGGTCGGCCCCGCGCCTTCCCGCCTTTTCCATTCCTCTGTTGGCCGACATCCCCATCCTGGGGCCGATCTTCTTCCAGCACAACATCATCGTCTACCTGGGCTTCCTGCTTGCGCCCCTGGCTTGGTTCTACATCTACCGCACGCGGCCCGGCCTCGAACTGCGCGCCATCGGCGAATACCCCGCCGCCGCCGACGTGCAGGGCATCAACGTCAACGCCCAACGTTATCTCTATGTGATCGCCGGCGGCATCTTGGCGGGCATGGGCGGCGCGGCCCTCAGCCTCGCCATCACCCCGCTCTGGCTCGAAGGCATGACCGCAGGCCAAGGCTGGATCGCTATCGGCCTCGTCATCTTCGCCGGCTGGAACCCGCTGCGCGCCGCGCTCGGCTCCTACCTCTTCGGCGCCATCCGCCGCCTGCCGCTCGACCTGCAAATTCTGCCTATCTTCCTGCGCAACCCCACCTGGGGCTACTTCACCAACATGCTGCCGTACCTCTTCACTATCGTCGTCCTCGTCATCGGCTCGCGCGAGGCCATGCGCAGACGCATGGGTTCCCCGGCCGCACTCGGGCAGCCCTACGTGCGCGAAGAGCGCGGCGCCTAGCCCGCAGCCTTATGCTCCCTCAATCGCACGTCGCCTATACGTGGCTGGCCCTCAGCCTCGCCCAAGACAAGCTGGACGTCGCCCCCGATGCCGATTACCGCCTGGTCGCGCTGGTGGCAATGGGCCCCGACTTGATCGACAAACCGCTGGCCTGGGCGCACTTCTATAAGAGATACAGGTCTGCCGTCCTCTTCGCACACACGCTGCTCGCCCACCTCGCCGTAGCCATCCTGACCGTGACCCGCTTCCCGCGCCTCGGCCTTTATGCCGTCTCCTTCATCGGCCATATCGTCCTCGACCGCATCTGGTTCTATCCCGCCACCTTCTATTGGCCTCTGCGCGGCTGGCGCTTTCACGTCTGGGGCAAGCGCGGTTCCGAACAAGAGGAGATCGGCAAAGCCTACTGGATCGCCTTCACGCGCCGTCCAGAGTTGTGGACCTGGGAGCTGGGCGGCCTGCTCGCCCTCGCCTGGTTCGTCTGGCGTCATCGCCTCTACCGCCCGCGCCGTCTGATCGACTTCCTGCTCACAGGCAAGCCGCGCCGCCAAGCCGAATAGCGCAGCGACTGCCGGCCATCGGTTCCGCTCCCAGGCGCAGACATGCTACAATCGCGCCATGAAGCATCCAACCAGCCGCCGCCCACAGACTCGACGTCAGGCGTGAAAGAGCCATCCTCCGCCCCGCAGCCCGCAGCCCAACCCGCCGGACGCCGCGTCCTGGCGAACGTCGTCGCGCTGGGCGGGTCGAACCTGTGGCGCATCGGCGTCAGCTTCGCGCTGCAACTGCTCATCGCGCGGCTGCTCGGCATCCAAGCCCTCGCCGCCTACGCCGTGGCGCTGGCCTACCTCAACGTCAGCCAGGTCCTAAGCGAGTTGGGCCTGCCCGCCTTGCTCGTGCGCGACCTGGCGCCCGCGCCGCAGCACCGCCGCGCCTACTTTTGGGCGGCGCTAGGCCTACAACTGGCGGCTTCGCTCCTCGTGTGGGCGGGTTTGGCCGCGCTGGGCTACGCGCTTCCCTATACTGCAACCACGCGCACGGCCATCTGGCTGATTGGCGCCTCGCTGCCCTTCTACGCCGTCACCTCCGCCTGCCAAACGCTGTTCCGCGCCGCCGAGCGCATGGAACTGCTCATGGCCGTCGAGACCGTCATCAACCTGCTCATCCTGGCGCTCAGTGTGGCGGCTTTGCTCTCCGGCGCAACGGTCGCCCATCTCGTCGCCATCCTGGTCATCACGCAGGCCGTCTCCGCGCTCGTCTGCGCTGCGGTCGTGATGCGCACGGGCCTGCTCTCTGCGCCGCAAGAATCGGTCGCCGTGCGCATGGCCGGGTTAGGCAAAGACGCGGCGCCGTTCCTCGGCTTGTCCATCGCCGATGTTCTCCTACAGCGCGTCGACATCCTCCTGCTCAGCGTCGTCGGCGGCGAGACCATCACCGGCCTCTACAGTGCGGCCTACAACCTGGTGCGCGTCCTCGTCAAGCTGGTGCAGAGTTTCTGGCAGGCCGCCTACCCCACCCTAAGCCGCCTGCGCCGCCAGGCGAGCAGCCGCTACGCGCTGCTCAGCGCGCTCAGCCTGCGTTATGGGCTGCTGCTGCTCCTGCCCGCGGCAGCCCTATGTACGGGCATCGCCGCCGAGATTATGGGGTGGCTTTATGCGACGGACTACGCAACTGCTGCGCCGGCCCTACAGCGCCTAGTCTGGGTCGCGCCCCTCTTCTTCGTCGAGATGTACGCGGTCACGCTGCTCATGCTCGAGGGGCGGCCGCAACGCGGCCTGGCTGTCATGGCTCTGAACCTGGGCGCCCTTGTCCTGCTCCTGCCGCCCTTCACCCGCTTCGGCGGCGCGACCGGCGCGGCCTGGGCTGCGCTTCTGGCCGCGGGCATCGCCGCGCTTGCCGGCCTCGTCAACCTGCGCCGGCAGAACATCCGCACCCCCTTCACTAGGATCGGGTTTACCGTCGTAGCCGCCGCGGCCGCCGGCCTGCTTGCGTTGCTGCTTCCCGCCCTCTGGACGCTGCGCCTCGCAGCCGGCGCCGCCGCCTATCTGGCGCTCGTCTGGGTTACCGGCGCTTTCGCGCCTGCGGACGTGCAACTCCTGCGCCAGGCGCTGCGCGGCAATGCGCCGTGAGTTTGTCCAGGGCGGGCGCGTCCGTTACAATAACCGGCTGTGACCGGCGCGACCGGTCTGCTCTTGTCTGTGCTGGTTCTGCGGACAGAATGGATG
This sequence comes from uncultured Caldilineaceae bacterium, assembly GCA_964467575.1. GTDB lineage: Bacteria > Chloroflexota > Anaerolineae > Caldilineales > Caldilineaceae > JASGTU01. The sequence continues at coordinate 75,962 of CAYXRG010000006.1, forward strand.
GCCGCCGCAGACAAGAACGACGACGGCTGGTGCGCCGTCTCGATTCAGCCGGATCATCATGAACAGAAGCGAAGCGCGGCCACAACTCAACGCACCTTCTGCCGCCAGCGCCGGAGATGCCGCAGAACCTTCTCGCCCGCTGCGCATCCTGATGATCGCCCCTACCAGTTTCTTCGCAGACTACGGCTGCCATGTGCGCATCCTTGAAGAGGCGCGCATCCTCCAGAAGCTGGGCCATGCCGTCACCATCGCCGCCTACCATAACGGACGCGATCTGCCCGATCTCACCATCCGCCGCACCTTGCCCATTCCCTGGAGGCGCAACTACGAGGTAGGCTCCAGCCGCCACAAGATCGCCTTCGACGCGCTGCTCGGCCTCAAGACGCTCGCGCTTCTGGCCCGCAACCGCTACGACGTGATCCACGCCCACCTGCACGAAGGCGCGCTCATCGGCTTGGTCCTGGGGCGTCTCGTGCGCACCCCCGTCGTTTTCGACTTTCAGGGCAGCCTGACTGAAGAGATGATCGATCACAAGTTCCTGCGCCGCGACAGCGCCGTCTACAAGCCGCTGCGCCGGCTCGAAACGTGGATCGACCGGACCGCGCCCGTGGTTTTCACCAGTTCGACGCATGCCGCAGAGCTCCTTATGGGGGAATTCGGCTGCAAGCCCCAACAGATTACCGCCCTGCCCGATTGCGTCAACACAGACGTTTTCCGGCCCGCCGCCGACTTCCCGCCCGGTGAGTTGGACGCGCTGCGCGCCCGCCTCGGCATCCCGCCCGACGCTAAAGTCATCGTCTATCTCGGTTTGCTTGCCCAATATCAGGGCACCGATCTCCTGCTGGAGGCGTTTAAGAGTATCCTGGCTCGGCATAGCAACGTATTCCTTTTGTTAATGGGTTTCCCCGGCGAACTCTACTACGCCGGCCTGGCCGAGAAGCTGGGGATCCGCCATGCCGTCATCCTAACCGGGCGCATTCCCTATGAGCAGGCGCCCCAACACCTGGCGCTGGGCGATGTCGCCGTCGCGCCCAAGCTCAGCCTGACGGAAAGCTCAGGCAAGCTGCTCAACTACATGGCGGCTGCGCTGCCCACGGTCGCGTTCGACACGCCCGTGGCACGCGAGTACCTAGACGCAGACGGGCTGCTCGCCACGCCAGGGGATGCCGCCGCTCTGGCAGAGAAGCTCGAGGCTGCGCTCTTCCCCCAGGCGGAAGCGGCTGACGTCCCGGCAGAGATGGGCCGCCGCCTGCGTCAGAGGGCAATTCGCTATTTCGATTGGCGGCAGGCAGGTCGAGTGATCGTCGATGCCTATACCCGTCTCACCGCCAAGCCGGGCAGTAATTCACCCGCACGTTCGGTTGCGTTATCACGCCTTATACGGAGGTAGGACAATGAAGAAACTCTGGTTAGGGAGAACTGTCCTGCGCAACGTCACGCGGGGCATACTGGCATTGGCATTTGCGGGTCTGTTGCTCGGTGTAAATTGGAGCATCGGCGCGCCGCCCGCATCCGCAGAAACGCTCGAAATCCACGCAGTAAGGACGGGTCTAAAGATCGAATACTCGGTTCCCAACAGCCCGTCCAACGTCGCGCCGCAGGCCCCCGGCAAAACCTGGTTCACCTCGCCCGCAGACGACGCTGTCGGCCTCATCACCCTGCGCTCCGACCCGGACGAATCCACCCTCTTCTATACCATTGACTATATGCGGCTGGAAGCCGGCAGCCGGCCCTACGACATCGTTTACGCCGACGACACCGTCTGGTTCACCATGTACGGCGCCAACAAGATCGGCCGCATCGACCTTATCGGCGGCGCGCTGCCGGACGATGGTCTAATCAAGGAGTACCTCATCCCCACAGCCGACAGCCAACCCGCGGGCATCGCCGTTTCACCCGATGGCGGCGTCTGGTTCGTCGAGCAGAAAGCCAAGAAGCTAAGCCGCTTTGATCCGGTGACGGAGACCTTCAGGGAATATCCGTTCAACAGCCTCCTGCCGGCGCAGAATGTCATGCCGACTGATCTAGTTCTCGCCGACATCGTCGTCCAGGCCGGCGGCAAGATGAAGATCTGGCTGACCATGCCCGCCTACCATACGGTGCTGCAATTCGACGTCGAAGGCGAGCAGTTCGGACGCGCTGTCACCTATAACGAGGAGACGGGCGTCGGCAAATGGCCTGCCGGCATCGCCATCGACGCAAAGGGCAACATCTGGATCACGGCCTTCGGCTCCGGCATGGTTGGGCGGCTAGCCACCGGCACGCTCACCAACTGGGCCTGGTACCCGACCCCAAGCGCCGGTAGCGGCCCCAAGGATCTCGCCATCCAGGCAGACGGCGACAACGCCCTTCTCTGGTTCACCCAACAGAATGCAGACAAGCTGGCGCGCTTCACCGTTGCCGCCAACGGCAGACTGCTCGCCAAGGTCGAAATCGGCCAGCCGGTCGGCAGCGGTCTGTCCGGCATAGCCATCGGCCCCGATGATCACATTTGGTTTGCGGAGTACGGCCGGGGCATCGTCTCTGAGTTGCCTCCCCCCTACTTTTACGCGATGCACCTGCCGTCAGTTCATATTAGGGAATAACCGTTCATGTACCTGAGATTTTCATCGCGATCACGCATAGTTTTTGTCAAGACGATTTCCGCTCTGCTTATTGGCGCGTTGCTCATCATAGCAAGTCCCGCGTCCCCGCGCGCGCTGGCCGACGACGACCAGACCGCCGGACCGCATACCCTTTTTCTGCCCACGGTGAGCAAGCGCTGCAACTTCTCCGCCACTGCCAATATCTTCGGCGTGCAGATGTATGGCGCGACCGGCGCCGGCACGGCCTACTACAGCGCGCTCATCGACAGCGGCGCTGAATGGGTGCGCGTTCCGATTGAGTGGGACGCTGTTGAGCCGACCAATCGGCCGCCGGCCAACTTCCGCTGGCAGTCGGCTGATGCTGCCGTCGCCGCCGCGGCCGCAAGTTGCAAGAACCTGATCGTCACCCTGCGTTCCGCGCCGAGCTGGGCCGCAACCTACCCCAACTCGCGCATCAAGCGCGACCAACTGGGCGAATTCGCCCAATTCGTCAGGGCGACGGTCGAGCGCTACGACGGCGACGGCATCGACGATGCGCCCGGCTCGCCTATTGTCACCTACTGGGAACTGTACAACGAACCCGACGCCAGCATATCTGTGCTGGGAGAAGACTGGCACAAGGGCTGGGGCGAATACGGCGCCGACTATGCCGAGATGCTGTCCGTCGCTTATCAGGCGATCAAACAAGCCAACCCCAACGCCCAAGTCCTCTTCGGCGGCATCGCCTACGACAACTTCGTTAGTGACGGCGGCAACTTTGTCGAGAAGTTCCTCGACGATGTGCTCGCGGCCGGCGGCGGCGCCCATTTCGACATCATGAACATCCATTCCTACCCGGCCTTCGGCGGGTATTGGGTCAGGAAAACGGACCCCTCTTGCGTGAAAAACGGCACTTGTTTCGGCCCCGGCATCGTGGAAAAAGTCGCCTACGTGCACGACAAGCTGAGTAAATACGGGTTGACCAAGCCCATCATGATCACCGAGTCCGGCTGGCACAGCGACAATCCCCCCGACCAGCCAAGCTCACCCGAAATGCAAGCGCGCTACGTGCTCGAAATCTTCACCCAGAGCAAAGCCGCCGGCGTTCTCAGCACCATCTTCTTTGCGCTAACTGACCCAGGTTCCGGTTACCCGCACGAGAACGGCCTGGTGAGCGCCGACACGCCCCCACAGCGCAAGCCTGCCTTCACCGCCTACCAGGTCGCCGAAGACTGGCTCGCGCCTGCTCGCTTCGTTCGCCGCCTGCCCGCCGCCGAGTTAAAGGCTAAGGCGATGGACGCTTACCAGTTCTTCCATCCCGGCCGCGGTCACACCTTTTACGTCGCCTGGCTCAACCCGGCCAAAATGGGGCTTGACCTAAAAGGAGACGGCACGCCGGAAGTTAAGGAAGAAAAGGCGACAATCAGTCTGCCGGGAACGACTGCTAACGTATATAATATCTATGGCGTGTTGCTGGAGACCGTCAACAGCAACGACGGCACTGTGAGAATCTTGATCGGCGGGCAGCCGAGAATTATCGAAATCGTGAAGTAAACCGCCAAAGGACCAAGTACAAGTGACCATGCCGCACAACTTCGTCCGCTGCGTGTTACGATGGGTGATGGCGCCGATCTTCATCGGCGCCTTCGCCCTGCTCATTTCGGGCCGCGCTGTTCAAGCCCAAAGCGGGCCGGCCGCGGTGGAGACGCTCTTCCTTCCCCTGATCGACGCCGAGTCCGCCGCCTTATGTCGCCTGGGCGTCAACGGCGATATTCGCAGCATTGATCCTGGCCTTCTCCGGCTGGGCTGGTACGTTGACTACGGAGCCACCCTCAACGCGGTCAAGCCCGCCAACGTGCGCTACATGCCCATGATCCGGCTGGTGCAGACCAACACCGGCCCCAGGCCCTATCGCTACTCGCTCTCCGCAAACCACGCGCCAACCACAGAACAGCAGCTTCTGGACGTCATCGCCGCCAACCCCGGCGCGGAGTGGTTCATCGGCAACGAGCCGGACCGTCGTCTGTTGCAAGACGACATCGAGCCGCACATCTACGCCATCGCCTACCACGATCTCTACCATCTGATCAAAAACCAGGACCCCACGGCCAAGATCATCGCCGGCTCGATCGTCCAGGCCACGGAGATTCGTCTCCAATATCTGGACATGGTGCTGGAGGCCTACCGCACGCGCTACGGCGAACCGATGCCCGTGGATGTGTGGGCGCTGCACAACTTTATCCTCAACGAGGCCAGTTGCGCCCATTTTCCGGAGAGCGAGTGTTGGGGCGCGGGCATCCCGCCCGGCATCGACGCTAAGGAGGGGCTGCGCGTCCTGGTGCGCGACAACGACAGCTTCGACCTCTTCAAACAGCAGATCCTGCGCTTCCGCCAATGGCTGGTCGACCGCGGCTATGGCGGCGCGCCGGTCTACCTGTCCGAATACGGCGTGCTCATGCCCAACATCTTCGCCCCGCCGGACGACTTCCCGCCGGACCGCGTCAACCGCTTCATGAACCAGACCTTCGACTATATCCTCAAAGAAGCCGTCGACCCCCAATTAGGTGACCCGAACGACGGCTACCGGCTCATCCAGCGGCTTTCCTGGTACAGCGTGACCGACCAAGCGTTCAACGGCTACCTGTTCCAGAGCGACTCCAACAGCAACAGGCTCGTGTTGTCGCCTATGGGCCAGAACTTCTCGACCTATGCGGCAAGCATCGCCAAGCAGGTCGACTTCTATCCGGTACACGCTTCCATAGAGGCGCCGCCCGTGCCGGACGGCGAAAACACGGTTGACATCACCCTGCGCGCCATTATCGCCAACAGCGGCAACAACGCCGCCGCTCAAACCGCCCGCGTCCGCTTCTATAACGGCAACCCGGCCGGCAGCGGCGTACAGATCGGCGCCGACCAGATCGTCTCACTGGAGGGCTGCGGCGCCAACCAGATAGCCTCTGTCGTATGGCAAGACGCCCCCCTAGGCGCACACAACCTGTTCGTCGTCGTCGAGCCGTCGTCCGGGCTTGACAATAACCCAGAGAACAACACCCTGCGATTCTCGCTGTACATCGGCAGAGAGCGACTCTATCTGCCCGCACTCGGCCGTTAGGCGCTTCGTTCGCCAAATGTCTGTCATTCTGAAGCGAGCGTTAGCGAGCTGAAGAATCTAGTTGTACCAGAAGTAGAGATGTTTTGCTACGCTCAACATGACAGGGTTGCGTAGTTAGCGATCAAACCGCTAAGCTTTTTCTGACGCATGACTCGTGATGCATGATTTATGACGCATGACAGTTGAAACATCATCAGCCCAGCAGCCAAGACGGTCGCCCTCAC
>CAYXRG010000006.1:81961-91559 GCA_964467575.1 uncultured Caldilineaceae bacterium
TGACGCATGACAGTTGAAACATCATCAGCCCAGCAGCCAAGACGGTCGCCCTCACCCATTGCGGTTGTGGCGCACCGTCTGGCTGAGCTTTTTCGCTACCGAGACCTGGTGCGCAACCTGGTGGTCAGCGAGCTAAAGGCGCGCTACAAAAACAGCGTGCTCGGCTTCGTCTGGAGCCTGCTCAACCCGCTGGGCATGATGGTGGTTTTTACCGTCGTCTTCGGCATCCTCTGGCCCAATAACCAGATCGAAAAATACCCGCTCTTTCTGCTCTGCGGGCTGCTGCCCTGGAACTACTTCTCAGCCAGCGTGGTCAGCAGCATGAACAGCATCGTCGGCAACGGCAGCCTCATCAAAAAGGTCTACTTCCCGCGCGAAGTCCTGCCCATCGCCACGGTGCTGGCCCAACTTGCCAACTTCCTGCTGGCCTTCATCGTGCTATTCGCCGTCCTGCTCATCTTCCGCTCCAACCTCAGCCCGTGGCTGTGGCTGCTCCCTGTGATCATCCTGATCCAGACGGCCTTCACGCTCGGCATCGCGCTGATCCTGAGCACCCTCAACGTGTTCTATCGCGACACGGCCATCGTCATGGAAGTGCTGATGCTGGCCTGGTTCTTCCTTACGCCCATCTTCTACTCGATCAAGCAGCTTCCCACGCACTACCCCTTCCTGGGCATGAACCTGGATGTTCACCGAATTGCCTACATCGTCAACCCAATGGCATCCTTGGTGAATATGTATCGCGATATGCTCTACTACGGCTACCGCACCGATCCCGACTTCTTCTTTCGCACTGCGGCGACCGCCCTGGCCGTGCTGGCATTCGGCTACTGGTTCTTCATCCGCTACAGCAGCCGCTTCGGTGAGGAAGTATGATCGTCGAGCGCAGCCACGCGCCGCTGCCCGCCACGCCCCTGGTCGAACTGCGCGCGGTCTCACGCCGCTTCGTCAAAAGAGCGGAGCGCCATCGCTCCTTCCAGGACCTCTTCATCCGCCTCTTGCGCGGGCGCAAGCCGCCCCAGGATCTGTTTTGGCCGCTGCGCAATGTATCGCTCGCCGTACACCCCGGCGACAGCATCGGCGTCATCGGCCCCAACGGCTCCGGCAAGAGCACCCTGCTCAAGCTCATCACCGGCATCCTTGAGCCGACCGGCGGCGAACTCTACGTACATGGGCGCATCTCGTCGCTGCTGGAGCTGGGCGCAGGCTTCCAGCCGGACCTGACCGGCCGCGAGAACATCTACCTCAACGGCTCCATCTACGGCTTGACCCGCGCCGAGATCGACGCACGTCTGGACGACATCATCGCCTACGCCGAACTGGGCGACTTCATCGACACGCCGGTCAAGCACTACTCTTCCGGCATGCATGTGCGTCTTGGCTTTGCCATCGCCATCTACACCGAGCCGGATTTGCTGCTCGTGGACGAAGTGTTGGCCGTGGGCGATGCCGCCTTCCAACGCAAATGTCTGCACAGCATCCAGCAATATCGCGACCGCGGCGGCACACTTTTTCTGGTCTCTCACGACCTGGACGCGGTGCAGAGCATCTGCAAGCGCGTCATCTGGCTGGAGGATGGCGAGGTCCAGGCCGACGGCGCACCGACCGACGTCGTGATGGCCTACCTCAACCATGTGGCGCAGACGGAGCAGGAAAAGACCCGCCGCGCCGGAATCCCCTCCTCCGCAGAGATCGAAAACCGCCGCTGGGGAACGGGCAAGGTGCGCATCACCGCCGTGGAACTGCTGGACACAGACGGGCAACCGTCTAAAGTCTTCTACTCCGGCGCGCCGCTCAGCGTCCGGCTCCGCTATGTGGCCGCTGAGCCGGTCGCCAACCCCGTCTTCGGCCTCGCCATCCACCACGACAGCGGCGCACACATCGCCGGGCCCAACACCCGTTTCGGCGGGCTGGAGATCCCGCGGCTGGAGCCTGTGGGCAGCCTCACCTATACTATTCCCGCACTACCGCTGCTGGAAGGCCAGTACGTCATTTCCGTGGCCGCAGTCGACAGCGTAGACAGCGAAACTTATGACTATCACGACCGCCGCTACCCGTTCCAAGTATTCCCCGGCCAGGCAAACGAGCGTTACGGGCTGATCTCCCTGGGCGGCGAATGGCGCCTGGACCCCGCATCGGAGTCGAGTCAGGCGGACCCTGCGCTCGAAGCGCGCCGTCCCGAAGCCGTGGCGCAAACCCGCAGCTAGCCGCACCGTGCAGCCGCACGCCTGCCCGACAGAGAGCGCATGACAGACCAGACTAGCCTCGACTACGCATTTCTTCAGCATATCGGCGTCTCCGTAGACGGCGAAGCCGCGCTGCACAGTTGGTATCTGCCCCTGCTCACCGGCAAGAAGCGCGTGATCGACCTCGGCTGCGGCATGGGCGGCTTCGTCGCCCTGCTGCGCTCGGCCGGCATCGACGCCCTCGGCGTTGACTCGGACCCGGACTGCATCGCCGAGGCCCGCCGCCACGGGCTGCCCGTGATCGAGGCGGACGTCATCCGCTACCTGCGCGAGGCCCAGCCCGAAAGCTGCGACGCCATCGTCGCCGCCCACCTGGTCGAGCACCTGCCCTATGCGGTCGTGTTGGAGATGGTCGAACTGGCGCATCGCGCCCTGACGCCCGGCGGACGGCTGCTGCTGATCACGCCCAACCCCCGCGCCCTCGTCAGCCACCTCGAGCTGTACCCGATGCATTTCGGCCACGTCGCCATGTATCACCCGACGCTCCTGGCCTTTTTCATGCATCACGCCGGCTTTGCCGCCACGCAGATGGGCGAAAACCCGGCCACCGCCGCGGAACGGGTAGCCGCCGCCGCGCCTGTCTCCGAGTTGCGCAGGCTGGCGCAGTCCGCCGCAGCGTTGGGCGGCCCCACGCCGCTCCAAGACGCGCTGCCCAAGCCGCCCGGCCTGCTGCGCGGCCTCATCTGGCAGGCGAAGCTGCGTCTTGCCCGCTGGCTGGTGCAGCCCTATTTCGACTTCGCCTTGGCCGAGGTGCGCCGCTCCGGGCAAACCCTATCCGACGCCATCCAACTCGTGGATCGCCCCTTCGAGTGCTACGTAGCCGGAGACAAAGCATGAACGTCCTTTTTGTCAGCGGCATGGACGGCGACACGCGACGTTATCGTTGCATCCATCACCAAGAGCAACTTGCCCTAGCCGGCGTCGAGAGCAGCCTGCTCGTCGACGACGACCTGGAGATCTATGCCGCGGCCGCAACCTGCGATGTCGCCATCCTCCACCGCGTCCCCTGGTCCGACCTGATCGCAGACCTGGCAACGCTCATGCACCAGCGCAACAAGCCCGTCCTCTTTGAGACGGACGACCTCGTCTTTGAGCCGGGGCTGCACGACCGCATCGGGCTGCTCGACATGCTCGGCCCTGCCGAGGCGCAGCGGCTGCGCGCTTCTCTCGCCGGCCAAGCCGAGACTTTCCGCCGCGCCGACTTCGCCCTAGTCACGACCGAGTATCTGGCGCAGGCTGCGGAGGAAGCCGGCGTGCCCGCGCGCGTCCACCGCAACGCATGCAGCGCCGAAATGCTGGCGATCGCCGAACAGGCCTACGCCACCCAGCTCGAACGCCGCACCGACCAGGGCACGGTTATCGCCGCCTATTTCAGCGGCACCGGTTCGCACAACCGCGACTTCGCCTCCATCACGCCCGCGCTGCTGGAAGCGATGGCCGCCTACCCGCAACTGCGCCTCCACCTCAGCGGCCATCTCCAGATCGACCCGGCCTTCGACGCCTTCGCCGACCGCATCCGCCGCGCGCCCTATGTCTCCTGGCGCGAACTGCCCTACCTCATCGCCCAGGTCGACATCAACCTGGCCCCGCTCGAACTGGACAATCCATTCTGCCAGGCCAAGAGCGAGATCAAATACACCGAGGCCGCCTTGGTCGGCGTGCCGACGGTCGCCTCCGCCACCGACGCCTTCCGCTACGCCATCACGCCGGGCGAGACCGGCCTGCTGGCGGAAAGCCCGGAAGACTGGATCGCCTCGCTCGCCCGCCTGATCGACAACCCCGACGCCAGGCACGCCATCGGCGACCGGGCGCGGGCGCAGACGCTTCGCAGCTACTCGCCACAGGAGCGCAGCGCGCAGTTGATCGCCCTGCTCGAAGACGTACTCGACGGCTTCTCATCGCCAGGCGCCGCGCCGCAGAGCGTGCCGGAGACGATGGCCCGCTGTCTGCTGCGCCGCCTCCACGCCCTGGAAGAGAAGCGCGCGCAGCAAGATCAGCAGCTTGTCCAGCTGCGCCAGACCCTTGCCGGCTGGGAGCAGAGTGACCAGACCCTTTTCTGGCGCAGAGAGCAGCAGTTGGCCGAGCAGATATTGGCCGACGACCTGCGCCACATATTGGCGCGGCTTCAAGCGAGGCGCTAAGCCATGCCCCGCGCCCTGATCGCCAGCGGCTGCCCCATCGCCACCACGACGCTCTACCGCTGCATCCACCTGCAAGAGCAGTTCGCCGCCAACGGCATCGACGCCGGCGTGCGCCAGTGGGCCGACCCGCAACAGATTGACCCCGCCGCGGCCGAGGGCTACGACCTGATCGTCCTCTATCGGCTGCCTATGTCCGCCGCCCTGCGTCTGCTCATCGACCGGGCTCGCAGCCGGGGCGCGCCGGTGATCTTCGACACCGACGACCTCGTCTTCGAGCCGCGCATGACCGGCTGGCACCGCGGCGTCGAGCGGCTTTCGCCTGCAGAGCAGGAGCTATACGCCGACGGGGTGCAGCGCTATCTGGCGGCGCTGGAGGCCAGCGACTTTGTGACTGTGGCGACGCCCTTCCTGGCAAGCCTGGTGCAGCGTCGCGGCAAGCCCGTCTTTGTCCACCGCAACGCGCTCGGGCGCGAGATGTCGGCGCTGGCGGATGAGCTCTATGCCGAACGAGGCGACCGCCCGCCAAGCGACCGCGTGGTCATAGGCTACGGCAGCGGCACGCCTACCCACGACTACGACTTCGCCGAGGCTGCGCCCGCGCTGGCCGAGATCCTCGCCCGACACCCGGCAGTCGAACTCTGGCTGGCCGGTCCGCTTGAGCTTCCGCCCCTGCTCAACGCCTTTGCGCAGCGCATCCGTCGCCATCCGCTCATGGACTGGCAGGGCTGGTTCCGCCTGGCGGCGCGCTTCGACATCAACCTCGCCCCGCTGGAAGCCGGCAACCTTTTCTGCCGGGCCAAGAGCGAGATCAAGTTCGTCGAGGCCGGCGCGCTGGGCATTCCTACCGTGGCCTCGCCCGCCGACGCCTTCGTCGACGCCATCCGCCCCGGCGAGAACGGCCTGCTCGCCTCCGGGCCGCAGGCGTGGTACGATGCACTGCAAGAACTGGTGCAGGACCGCGCCCGCCGTATCGCTCTTGGCGAAGAAGCGCGCCGTTCCGTGCTCGAACGCTACAGCCCGGCGGCCCGCGCCCGCGACCTGCAACCGATCATCGATGCTATACTACATGCCGCGCCCAACATCGCGCCCACTACTGTGTCGAATACTGTGCCAAGACAACCCGCCGACATGGATCGCCCAATGCCCGAACTGACAACGGATGCGCCGGCCACACAGCCCGCCCGCGCCGCAGACGAGGAAGTCTCCACGCCGCTCGTCCTCAACTGGCTGGTCTCCGAGCCGATGCGCGGCTCCGGCGGCCACACCGGCATCTTCCGCCTGATCCGCTATCTGACCGAATTCGGCCACGAGTGCCACATCTACATCCTGCCCGTCATCCACATGCACGATTACTCCGCGCAGGAGTTGCGGCAGTTCGTCGACGCCCATTTCATGGTCACCGGCGCGCACTTCCACCGCTGGACGGGCAAGGTGCAAGAAGCCGACGCCACCTTCGCCACCTACTGGAAGACCGTGCGCGAGTTGGACGACCTGCCCAACGCCGGGCGGCGCTACTACTTCGTCCAGGATTTCGAGCCGTTCTTCTACCCTATGGGGACGGAATACCTTCAGGCCGAGAACACCTACCGCCGCGGGCTGTACTGCCTCACGCTCGGCCCGTGGCTGGCCGGCCTGCTGCGCACCCGCTACCGCGCCCAGGCGGACCATTTCGACTTCGCCGTCAACACCGACATCTATTACCCCAGGGAGCGCGAGCGCGGCGGGCGACAGCGCGTGGCCTTCTATGCCCGGCCCAGCACCCCGCGCCGCGCCTACGAGATCGGCATCGAGGCGCTGCGCATCGTCAAGTCGCAACTGCCCAACGTCGAGATCGTCATGTACGGCGCCGATTCGCTCGACCCGCCGCCGCCCTTCGCCCACACCAATGCCGGCATTCTCAACGACTACGAACTGGCCGCCCTGTACTCTAGCTGCGACGCCGGACTCTCCCTTTCCACCACCAATCCGTCGCTAGTCCCCTTCGAGATGATGGCCTGCCGCTGTCCCGTGGTTGACCTGCGCAACGAGCAGATGCAAACCCTGGTGACGGACGGCGAAACCGCGCTGCTCGCCGACCCGGCGCCCGAAGCCCTGGCCCACGCCCTCATGCGCCTGCTGCAAGACCCGGTCCTGCGCGCCAAGGTCGTCGAGCAAGGCTATGTCGATGTGGCGCGGCGTTCGTGGCGCGACTCGGCGCGCCAGGTGGAGGAGGTCCTCTTGCAGCACGCGCCGCCGCCCGCAGAACGCGTCCTCGCCAAACGCCGCAGCACAGGCGAGATCCCCGACTTGCTCTGGCAGATCAATCGGCTGCTCGACGCGGACGAGCAGAACCGCGACCAACTCGACCAACTGCGCGCCATGCTCTACCGCGCCCTGGCCGAGAAAGCGCAGATGGCCGCCCAACTGCGCCGCGCCGAGACGCTTCTCAGCGCGCCCGCGCAAAGCCGCGCCGCCTCGCCTGCAATGCTGCCGGATGCCGTCATCCGCCGGTCTGCGCCCGCCTGGGCCATCGGCCGCGAGCCGGCTTCGGTCCTGCCGCTGCCCGCTGCGCCGGTCCGCCAGACCTTCCGCGCCGACCGCTCTCACCTCTGCCGCCTGGAGTTGATGTTCGCCGGGCTGGGCGAACTCCACGCCGGGACGGTGCGCATCCGCCTCTACGCCGGACCCGCCACAGGCAAGCCGCTGCTGGATCGCACCGTCACCGCCGCCGAACTGCCCTTCGACGCGCCTTATACGCTCACCTTTGCGCCGCAAGCCGAATCCTACCGGCAGATGTACACCCTGGAGATCACGACTGGCGGCGATGCCGCGATCCACGGCGCCGGCGTGTGGCGGCTGTGGCGGCGCCGCCACGAAGCCGCCGTCCTCTGGGCCGGCGACGAACCACTGCGCGGTCAGCTTGCCTTCCAGACGTTGTACGCACTGCCCAACCAGGAACCGCAGCCCGGCCGCTCCGGCCCGCGAGACTGGGGCGGCGCCCCTCGTTCAGCCGGCGCGCTGGCCTGGGCCGCTGCCCGCCGCGCCGTAGCAGCCGCCCGCGAAGCGCTGCGCCTCGCCCGCCGCGCCCAGGACATCGTCCGCACCCAGGGACCCGCCGCGCTGCTGGCCGAAGCCGTGAGCTACCTGCGCTGGCGAGGGCTGTAGAGCCGGACGCATGACCCAGTTCGAGAAAGCCGCTTCACCCATGCCCCGCCGCGTCCTGCTCATCAGCCACGACATCGTCGGCCCGCTCATGGCCGGGCCGGGCATCCGCTATGTCCACCTGGCCCGCGTTCTCGCCGCCCATGCCGAGGTCACGCTTGCCATCCCCCACGAATCGCCCGGCAAGCCGGCAGGCGAGCCGTTCCGCATAGAACGCTATGACCGCGCGGCGTGGCCGTCTCTGGCGCCACACGTAGAGGCGTGCAACATCTGCATCTTCCCCAGCGACATCGCCGGGACCTTCCCGCAACTGGCGCAGTCCGCCGCCTATCTCGTCGTAGACGGCTACGACCCGCTGCTCGCCGAGTGGCTGGCGATCCACGGACGCGGCGACCCCGATGCGCTGGCCGCGGACTGGCGCGACCGCCTGGCCCAACTGCAACGCCAATACACGCTCGGCGATTTCTACATCTGCGCCAGCGAACGCCAGCGCGACTGGTGGCTCGGCCTGCTCGAAGCCAACGGCCGCGTCAACCCCGCCGCCTATGCCGCCGACCCCTCCCTGCGCAAGCTGATCGACGTCGTACCCTACGGCCTGCCCGACGCGCCCCCGCAGCACACCCGGCCCGTGGTCAAGGGCGTATGGCCCGGCATCAACCCGCACGACAAGCTGCTCTTGTGGGGCGGCGGGCTGTGGTCCTGGCTCGACCCCGTCACAGCCATCGAGGCCGTACGCCGCGTCGCCGCCCAACGCCCGGACGTGCGTCTGATCTTCCCCGGCACGCGCCACCCCAACCCCGAACTGCGCAACTTGCCCGGCCAACTGCGCAACGCCCGCGCCGCCGCACAGGAAGCGGGCCTGCTCGATACGGTTGTCTTCTTCGGGGACTGGATTCCCTACGCGGACTGGGCCAACCTGCTGTTGGAATGTGACATTGCCCTATCGCTGCACTTTGACACGTTGGAGACGCGCCTCGCCTTTCGCAGCCGCGTCCTCGAATACATCTGGGCCGGGCTGCCCATCGTAGCCACCGAGGGCGACGCCGCCGCCGAGATGGTGGCGCGCTATGCGCTTGGCCGCGTGGTGCGCTACAATGACGCTGGCGACGCAGCCGAAGCGATCCTTGCCCTGCTCGACGCAAAAGAGGACGACCGCCCGGGTTTCGCCGTCGCCGTCGAAGATCTGAACTGGACGCGCGCCGCCGCGCCGTTGATCGCCTACTGCCGTTCGCCCTGGCGCGCAGCCGACAAAGGCGCATCCAACGTGTACAGGCCGAGCCTCATGGCGCAATTGGAGCAGGAGCGGGCCCACTATGAGGCGCTGATCCGGGGCTATGAGAGCGGCCGCTTCATGCGCCTGATGCGCTGGATCGAACGCCGGCGTCGCCGCTTCCGGCGCTCGCCCAGGTCGTAGCGGCGGCGCATCTGCCGCAATGTGAACTGGCGGCGCACTTGCCGCCAATACAAACCGGAGGAACAACCTTGCCGCAGTCTCCCGCCATCGCCGTTATCCTGCCCGTCTGGAATGGCATGCGCGACCTGCCGGCCTGCCTGGCCGCGCTGGAGCGTCAGCAGGGCGTCGCCTTCGACACCTACGTCGTAGACAACGCGTCCGACGACGGCTCCGCCGGCTTCGTGGAGAGCAACTACCCGGACGTCCGCCTGATCCGCAACGAGACCAACCTCGGCTTTGCCGCCGGCTGCAACCGCGGCCTGCGCGCCGCCCAGGGCTATGCCGTCCTCGTCCTGCTCAACCAAGATACGGAAGTGCGCCCCGACTGGCTGGCTCGCCTGGTCGCCCCGCTGGAGCACGACGCCTCCATCGGCATCGCCGGCAGCAAGGCGCTTTTCCCGGACGGGACCATCCAACACGCCGGCGGCGAGATCAACCGCCACGGCGTCACGCGCCACATCGGCTACCGTCAGCCCGACCGCGGCCAGTTCGCCTACCTGCGCGAGGTCGACTTTGTGACCGGCTCCGCCCTGGCGATCACGCGCGCAGCCTACGAAGCGATCGGCGGCCTCGACGAGGGCTTCGCGCCCGCTTACTACGAGGATGTCGACTGGTGC
>CAYXRG010000006.1:91659-93378 GCA_964467575.1 uncultured Caldilineaceae bacterium
CGCTCAAGCGGCGCCTCCCCCCAGACACCGAAACGGACGGCTGATTTGGCCGGAAAGCCTGCCTGCCGACCATGATGCGCGTGCTCTTTGTCACCAACACCTTCCCGCCCGACTATACAGGCGGCGCCGA
This sequence comes from uncultured Caldilineaceae bacterium, assembly GCA_964467575.1. GTDB lineage: Bacteria > Chloroflexota > Anaerolineae > Caldilineales > Caldilineaceae > JASGTU01. The sequence goes on from CAYXRG010000006.1 coordinate 91,790, forward strand.
GGTCTCCCTCTACCACACCTGCCGCGGGCTGATGGCTGCGGGCGTCACCTGTCGCGTCCTGCACGTCAACAACCGCCGCCAGGCCGCAGGCGATGACCGCTACAGCGTCGACGGCATCCCTGTGCGCCGTGTGCAGTTCGACTCGCACCGCATCTGGCAGGACATCCTCGACCGCCGCATCGTCGAGGTCGTACGCCAGGAGATCCGCCGCTTCCGCCCCGACCTCGTGCATGTGCACAACGTCTCCGGCTCGTCGCTGGCCCCCTTCGTCGCCTGTCGCGCCGAACATGCGCCGGTCGTCAGCACGCTGCACGACTACTGGCTGCTCTGCCCCAACAACATGCTCTACCGCCGGGACGGCTCTACCTGCGACCCCGCCGCCCATCCGGACGGCTGCGGGCAGTGCTTTCGCCGCTACGACTATTGGGCGCCTGTGCCCTACCGTCGCCGTCTGTTCGCCCGGCTCACCGCCAACGTACGTTTCTTCATCTCGCCCAGCCAAGCCCTGATCGCACAGCACGTCGCCGCCGGCTATGCGCCGGGCCGCTTTCGCTGTGTGCGCCACGGCATCGAGGACCGGCCCATCCCGCCCGCAGATCAGCTTTCCGGCCCCGTCGCTGCGGCGTGCTCCGCGGCGCAGACCCGCCCCACCCTGCTCTTTGCCGGCGGCGGCGTCGAGATCAAAGGCGCGCAGACCGTGCTGGACGCGCTGCCCGCGCTCGCGACGGCGCTCGACGGCTTGCAACTCATCGTCGCCGGCGGCGGCGATGACCCCATCCTACGCCGTTTCCGCCGGCACGCGCCAGCCGCGCAGGTCCTCGGGCCAGTGCCCTTCCAACAGATGCGCGCCCTCTATGCCGCTGCGGACCTCGTCCTCCTCCCGTCCGTTGTGCCGGAATCCTTCTCGATGGTCGTGTACGAAGCGTTCCAGGCAGGCGCGCCGGCTGTGGGCGCGGCCATCGGCGCCGTACCGGAGTTGATCGCACACGACATGCGCGGCTACCTGTTCCCGCCCGGCGACGCCGGCGCGCTGGCCGCACAGGCGGCGGCCCATTTCGCCAAGCCCGCGCACGAACGTCGCCGCATGCGCCACGCCTGCCGCGAGTTCGTCGTAGGCCAACTGTCGCTCGCCAACCACATAACTGCGCTGCAACGCGTCTACCAGGAGGCCCTCGCCTAATGCGCCTCCTGCACGTCAGCCACCAGTACTACCCGGCCATCGGCGGAGCGGAACGCTACATCACCGGCCTTTCCGAAGAGCTCGCTGCCCGCGGCCATACGGTGGACGTCTTCACCACCCGCTCACAGGACTACGTCACCTGGGCCAACACGCTGCCCCCGCACGAGACGGTGAACGGCGTGCGCGTGCGGCGTTTCCGCAGCCTGCGCCGCAACCGTCTCGCCTGGCATGCGCTGGCCTTCGGCATGGAGCGCTCGATGGGCGCGGGCAAATCCTGCTGCGAACCGCTCGTCTTCTTCGGCAACGGTCCCGTTTCGCCGGGCATGGCCGCGGCGCTGCTGCGTCAGACGCCCGCCTACGACCTGGTGCACATCAACAACCTCCACTACGCCCACGCCTGGGTCGCCTT
>CAYXRG010000006.1:93478-98335 GCA_964467575.1 uncultured Caldilineaceae bacterium
GCCAAGCTCGGCCTGCCCGCCGGCGCTTTCGTCGTGCTCTTCCTGGGCCGCAAGACCGCGTACAAGGGCCTGTCTCTGCTCCTGGACGCGTTCGCCGCGCTGCGCCGCCGCCATCCCGCCGCCGTGTTCCTGGCTGCCGGCCCCGAAACCGATTACTCGCGCCGCCTCTGGGCCGAACGCGGGCCGCAGCCCGGCGTGATCACGCGCGGCGCGGTGACGGATGACGAACGGCTTGCCGCGCTCGCCGCCTGTGACGTACTCGCCCTACCCTCCGTCGGAGAGTCATTCGGCATCGTCTACCTGGAAGCCTGGGCCTACCGCAAGCCCGTCATCGCCGCCGCTATCGAGTCCGCCGCCTCGCTCATCGACGACGGGGTAAACGGCTTCCTGGTCGACACGGAGCATCCCGGCCCCCTCAGCCGCCGCCTGGCGCAGCTAGCCGCGCAGCCGGAACTAGGCCGCACATTGGGCGAGCAGGGCTATCGCAAGCTGTGCGTCCGCTACACCGTGGGCGTCGCCGCTGATATCGTCGAAGGCGCTTATTACCGCGTGCGCCGCAAGCACGCCGCCAGCGAAGGGCAGCCGCTATGCATATCCGCCTGATCTCTCCCTACATCGCCCGCGACACAACCGAGCCGCTTGCCGCGCTCGCCGCCTTCTTTCTGCGTCGCGGGGATGACGTGCGCCTCTTTGCCGCTGACGTTGCAGACGAACTGCCGCCCGCCCTGGCGCAACCCGGCTGCGCCCGCGTCTCGGATGCCGCTGAACTGGCGCGCAGCCCGGACTTCGCCTGCGCCGACCTGTACATCTTCTGCGCTTCCGCGCCTCACCCTCTGCTGGATGCGATGCTTGCGCTGGCGCGCGGCGTCGTTATCCTCTACCACACGCTGCCCCCGGCTCCCGTTGCAGAGCGACTGCTGCCGCAAGAGGCCGCGGCAAGCCTCGTGCGCCTCGCCAATGCCGCCGACCTCGTCGTCGTGGAGTCGCAGGCCGGCGCCCAACGCCTGCGCGCCACGGGCGCAGCCCAGCCGGGCCGGCTGTACGTCATCCCGCCGCCGATCTCCCTGGCCGATTTCTCGCCCGCGCCGCCGGATGCGGAACTGCGGCGCAGCCTCGACCTGCTTGGCCGCCACGTCCTGCTGGCGATGCCGCCGGCGGCATCCGCGCCGCGCCTGGACGAACTGGCAGCGTTCATGCGCCGAGTCCAAGCCCGCCTGCCCAACGCCGTCCTTGCCATAGCCGGGGAGACGTCCTTCGCCGCCGCGGACCTGGACGCGGCGCTCCCCGTCGTGCGTCTGCCGTCCTTCGCCGGCCCTGCCCAGCCCTATCGCCTAGCCGACGCCTTCATAGCGCTCGACGGCGACCGCACATCCATCCGGCGCAGCCTCGAAGCGGCTGCCTGCGGCCTGCCCCTGATCGACCTGCCCGGCGACGCGCTCGCGGCGCTTCTTGCCGAGCAGGAAGCCGCCCCCCGCGACGCGGCGGATACAGCCGTCCGGCTCTTCACCGAAGATGCCTTCTACGGGACGATGGCGCGCCGCAGCCTCGACCTCGCCGCCCGCCACTCCCAGGAAGCGTACCGCCAGGCGTGGAGCGAAGTCACCAACGACGCCTGCGGCTGGCTGCCCCTCCATCAACGCGCCGAGTCCGCGCCGGAACCGCCGCCGCTTGACCGCAGCCTCGCCGCGCCCGCTGAATACGCGGCGCAGGCCTGGACGCTGGACGACGACCTAGAGCAGCTCAAGGCGATGGCCCGCGTCATGCTCGCAGACTACCGGGTGCGCTCGCCCACCCCCTACGTCGGCCCGCTGATCGCCTGGGTGCGACGCAACCTGACCTCCCATCTGCACGAGCCGTACATCGACCCGACGCTGCAACGGCAGGAAGCCTTCAACCTGCGCGCCGTCGCCGGCCTGGAAGAACTTGCCGCCCGCCTAGCCGCCCAGCGGCGCAGTCTGGAAGAGACGCGCCAAGCCTCCGCTGCACTCCGCCGCAGCGCCGAGCAATTAGCTGCCCAGGTCGACGCGCTGCTGGATGCGCTGCCACGCGGCGACGACGCCCCGGCACAGCAGCAGATCGACGCGCTGCGCCGCGCCCTGACCGAACTGCGCCGCTTGCTGGACGCGCAGGCCGGCCGCGCCGGCGACGATGCCGCATGAGCACGCGCCTGCAGACGGCTGCCGTCGCCGCCGGCCTCGCTGGGCTGGGCCTTGTCGCCGCCGGGGTGACGCCCGGCTGGATGGCGCAAGCCGTCCCCGCGGACATCTCACCGCAGATCGTGCGTTATGCCCGGCAGATGCTCGCCGCCACGGGTCTGCTGCTGCTCTGCGCCGCCTTCTTCTTCGCCGCCGTCAATCCCGCCCGCCATCAACGCTGGTCGGCTGCACTCTCTTTGGGCCGCTGGGCCCCGCGCCTGGCAGCGCTCGCCGTGTTGCTCTACATCGGCGTCTACATTGCTTTCACCGCCCAGCGCTACTGGCACTTCAACGCCGGCGTCTATGACCTGGGCGTGCAAGATCAGGTCGTCTGGAACACCGCGCACGGACGCTGGTACGCCAGTTCCATCGAGGTCGGCAACTACATGGGCGACCACTTCAAGCCGCTCGTCGCCCTGCTCGCCCCCTTCTATCTGATCGCGCCCAGCGTCTACTGGCTTCTCGCCTTTCAGACCGTCGTCCTGGCCCTGGGCGCTGTGCCGGCCTACCGGCTGGCGCAACGCAGGCTCGGCGCGCCCGGCTTCGGCCTGCTTTTTGCCCTACTCTACCTTCTCTATCCCTCGGTCGGCTACGTCAACCGCTTCGACTTCCACTGGGAGGCTGCGGTCATCCCCCTGCTGCTCGCCGCCGTCGACGACACGGACGCCAAACGCTGGCGGCGGGCCTCGCTCTGGCTGGCGCTGGCCCTGCTCAGCAAGGAAGACATCGGCCTGACCGTAGCCGCCTTCGGCCTGTGGCTGGCGTGGCGGCGGCAAGCGCTCCGCTTCGGGCTGGCCTGGGCCGCGACGGGCATCGGCTTCGCCCTGTTCGCCATGTTCGTGATCATCCCCGCCTTCCGCGCCGCGCCGTCGGACTCCTTCGTCCGCTACCTGTGGCTCGGCGCAGACCCGATAGAGATGCTGCGCAACCTGCTGCTGCGCCCGGACCTCGTCCTGCCCCGGCTGTTAGGCGTGGACGCGGTGCGCTTTGTCGTCTCGTTCACCGCGCCGCTGCTTTTCCTGCCCTTTGCGCACACCATCGTACTCGTGGCGCTGCCCGCCGCCGTCTACAACCTGCTCTCCACGGAGATGGCCCAACGCGTCGCCTACTTCCACTACGTCGCGCCCATCGTACCTTTTGTCATCGCCGCCGCGCTGCTGGCATCCGCCCGCACCTTCGCCTGGGCGCGCCGCGTGCAGGCCTACTGGCTGGTCTGGACCATCTGCGCCGGGCTGTTGATCTTCACCGGCTGGCATTCGCTCATCTTCAACAACCCGCTGGCCGACGACGGCGCGGTCCCCCCCGCCTGGACGCGCCTGCCCAATGCAGACGCTGTGCGCCAAGCCCTCTCCCTCGTCCCGCCCGAAGCCGCCGTCCTGACCACCAACTACTACGGCACGCATCTGGCCCACCGCACCGATCTCTACCTGATGTTCGACCCGGCGGACACGGAAGGGCTGGAACGGGCTGAACTTGCGCTATTCAACACGATAGATTACCGTTCTCACCATCCCTGGGCATGCCAAGACTACGCGGCCACGCTCCAACAGGCGCATGACCAGGACTTCGGATTGGTCTACAACGTCGAGCGCGTCGTTCTCGTCCAGCGCGCCGCCGGCGACCGGGCGGCGCTGCAAGCGTTGACAACCGCGCTCTGCCGGAACGAACCGTACACAGACGAACAAACAGACGAACATGCATTTGAAGAGGTTCAGCCGTGACCGCATCGCTTGCCATCGGAGTTGACGTCGGCGCCACCAAGATCGCCGCCATCCTAGCCGACCGCAGCGGCCATGTCCTGGCCGAAGAGCGCGCCCTCACCGGCGCGGCGGAGGGCGTCGCCGCGGTCGTGTCGCGCATCGCCGCGGCCGTGCGCGCGCTGCAGCGCGGCGCGCCCGCGCCCATAGCCGGCGTGGGCGTCGGCATCCCCGGCTACGTCGACGCCGCGCAGGGCATCGTACGCAACGCCGTCAACCTCGGCTGGCAGGAAGTGGACTTGGCTGCCCGGCTGCGCGACGAGGTGCGCCTGGACGTGTGGGCCGGCAACGACGCCAACGTGCTGGCGCTGGGCGAGTACTACTACGGCTCTGCGCAGGGCTGCGCCAACTTCGCCTACATCGCCATCGGCTCCGGCCTGGGCAGCGGCATCGTCCTCGACGGGCGGCTGGTCACCGGCGCCACCTATGCCGCCGCCGAACTCGGCCACTTATCGCTGGACCCGGCGGGCCGGCTGTGCGCCTGCGGGCTGCGCGGCTGCGTCGAGACCGTCGTCTCCGGGCCGGGCATCCTGGCGACCGCACGCGAGCATCTGGCCCGCGGCGAGCCGTCTACCCTGCGCGACGCAACCGGCCTTACGCCGGAGAACGTGCTCGACGCCGCGCTCGCCCGCGACCCATTGGCCGTCGCCGTGTTCGACGAGACTGCCGCCTGGCTGGGCATGGTCTTCGCCGTCTGCGCCGTCATGCTCAACCCGGAGCGCATCGTCATCGGCGGCGGGCTAGGCCGCGCCGCCTTCGACTTGCTCGTTCCCGGCGCGTTGGCCGAACTGAGCCGCCGCGTCGTCCCTCAAAGCTGCACCCGCCTCCAGGTCATCCCTTCCCAGGTGACGGCCGGGGCCGTGGGCGCGTCTTCGCTCGTGTGGCAGGCCAAACGGGGGTAAGGC
>CAYXRG010000006.1:98435-115434 GCA_964467575.1 uncultured Caldilineaceae bacterium
GGCCGGGGCCGTGGGCGCGTCTTCGCTCGTGTGGCAGGCCAAACGGGGGTAAGGCGATGGACGCCGTCTTGGCGCAGAACGCCCTGACCGAAGAGAGCTTCGCCTACGCCCTGCGCCTCCTATGGCATCATTATCTAAGCAAGGGCCGGACCGCATCCGGCAAACCGTGAGGAGACCTATGGCACATTGCATCGTCACCGGCGCCGCCGGTTTCGTCGGCTCGCACCTCTGCGAAGAGCTCATCGCCCGCGGCCACCGCGTCACCGGCATCGACGCCTTCATCCCCTACTACCCGCGCCCGCTCAAGGAGGGCAATCTCGCCGGCCTGCGCCAAGAGGAGCGCTTCACCTTCTACGAAGCCGACCTGCGCAGCGCAGACCTGCGTCCGTTGCTCGCCGGCGCGGACGCGGTCTTCCACCTCGCCGCCATGGCCGGGCTGCTGCGCAGTTGGCAGGAGTTCGAGTCCTACATGACGTGCAACGTGCTCGCCACGCAACGCCTGCTCGCCGCCGCGGTCGAGGCCGGCATCCCGCACCTGCTGCACATTTCCACCTCGTCGGTCTATGGCCGTTTCGCCACAGGTGACGAGACTGCGCCGCTGGCCCCCATTTCACCCTACGGCATCACCAAACTGGCCGCAGAGCATCTATGCCGCGCCTATGCCGCCAACCACGGCCTGCCCGTCACCATCCTGCGCCTCTTCTCCGTCTACGGCCCGCGCCAACGCCCCGATATGGGCTACAACATCTTCATCCGCTCCATACTCAACCAGGAGCTGATCACGGTGGACGGCGACGGGACCGACAGCCGCAGCAACACCTATGTGCGCGATTGCGTGCAGGGCCTCATCCTGGCCTTCGAGCAGCCCGCCGCCAGCGCCGGCGAGACCTTCAACATCGGCGGCGGCGAGGAGATCTCCGTCATCGAGGTGCTGCGCATGCTGGAGGAGCTTACCGGGCAGAGCGCGCGCATCACCCACGGCCCGCCGCGGCCCGGCGATCAGCGCCGCACCGTCGCCGACATCGGCAAAGCGCGCCGCCTCTTGGGCTACGCTCCGGCTACCAAACTCGTCGACGGCCTCGCCGCCCAGATCGCCTGGCAGCGCAGCCAGATGGAGCGACCCGCACCTTGACTTTTGCCCGGCATACGCTAAAGTGAATTCCGTCGATTCCTAACGATCCGCCCCTGTGAAAGGCATTTTGATGGCCGCTTCCCTGACCGCTCCGCGCACTGCCCTCGCGCCCGCCGATATGCGCCCCGCGCTCGAAGAGACCCAAGACCTCGTGGATGAACTGCGCCGCGTCGTCAAAGGCGAAGTCCGCTTCGACGGCTATTCGCGCATGCTCTACAGCACCGACGCCAGCCTCTACCAGATACAGCCGATCGGCGTGGTCATCCCGCGCAATCTGGAAGACGTCCAGGCGACGGTCGAGATTGCGGCGCGGCGCAAGCTGCCCATCCTCGCCCGCGGCGGCGGCAGTTCGTTGGCCGGCCAAGCCGTAGGCGCCGCCATCGTACTCGACTTCAGTAAGTACATGGACGCCGTGCTCCACATCGACGCCGACGCCCGCACCGCGCGCGTCGAGCCGGGCATCACCGTGAACGCCCTTAACAAGGCCCTAGCCCCCTACAACCTCATGCTAGGGCCGGACCCCGCCAGCGCGGATCGGGCGACCGTCGGGGGCAGCGTCGCCAACAACGCCACCGGCAGCCACAGCATTCTCTACGGCATGTTGGCCGACGTCGTCCTAGAGGCCGGGGCCATCCTCGCCGACGGCGCAACGGCTCGCTTCGGCCCCGTCGCGCCCGCCGGCCTGCCCGCCCTAGCCCGCCTTGACGGGCTGCAGGGGCGGATCTACGCCCGCGTCCCCGCCATCGTCCAGGGCGCGCTCGACGACATCTTGCAGCGCTGGCCCAAGCACTGGCGGCGCACCTCCGGCTACACGCTCGACCGGCTTGCCGCCGCGCTGCTGCCGCCCGACCAGCGTCCGCGCCTCAGCTTCGACTCGCGCTTCCGCCCGCCCGCCAGCGACCCGGCCAAGATCGACCGCTTCAACCTCGCCCAACTGCTCACCGGCAGCGAAGGCACCCTAGCCGTGATGACCGACATCACCCTCGGCCTGGAGCCTCGCCCCACCCGCACCGCGTTGGGCGTCGTCCACTTCGACGACGTGGTTGAAGCCTGCGCCGCCATCACCGACATCCTCGAAACCGAACCAAGCGCCTGCGAACTGCTCGACAAGCACCTCATGGACCTGGCCCGCGCCCAGCCGGAATGGGCGCGGCGCCTCCACTTCGTCGAAGGCGACCCCGCCGCCGTCCTCCTCACCGAATACTACGGCGCCAACGAACAGGAACTTGCCGCCAAGCTCGACCGGCTACAGAGCTATCTGGCGACACGCGGCTGGCGCGGCGCGGTGACGCGCGTCATGGACCCCGCCCGCCAGCGCGAGGTCTGGTCGGTGCGCAAAGCCGGCCTCAACATCCTCATGAGCCGCCGCGGCGACTACAAGCCGATTCCCGCCATCGAAGACGTCAGCGTCCCCCCGGAACGCCTGGCCGACTACATCGGCCAACTGCTCGACTTCTGCCGCAGCCAGGGCGACATTCCCGGCGTAGCCGTCTACGCGCACGCCTCCGCCGGCTGTCTGCATGTGCGCCCGCTGATCAACCCCAAGAGCGCGCGCGGCATGGAACTGATTCAGGCGGTCAGCGACTATGCCTGCGGCCTGGCCCTCTCCTACGGCGGCGCCATGAGCGGCGAGCACGGCGACGGCCTAGCGCGCAGCGCCTATAACCCCAAGCTCTTTGGCCTGGAACTCTACGCCGCCATGCAAGAGGTGAAGGCCGCCTTCGACCCGGACAACCTGATGAACCCAGGCAAGATCGTCAACCCGCCGTCACCCGCCGAAAGCCTGCGCTTCGGCCCGGACTACGCCACAATTGAGCTAGAGACGGTCTTCGACTGGGGCGCCGACGGCGGCTATGCCGGGGCCATCGAAATGTGCAACGGCGCCGGCGTCTGTCGCAAGCTGGACATCGGCACGATGTGCCCCAGCTTCATGGCGACGAAGGACGAGCGCGAGTCTACCCGCGCCCGCGCCAACGCGCTGCGCAACGCCCTCGCCGGGCGCATCCCCGTCGACCAGCTCTTTGCGCATGAGATGTATGAGATCATGCACCTCTGCCTGGGCTGCAAGGCGTGTAAAACCGAGTGCCCCTCCTCCGTGGACATGGCGAAAATCAAGTCCGAGTTTCTCGTCCACTACTTCCATGCAAACGGCACGCCGCTCTTCAACCGCATGATGGGCTGGCTGCCTGTGATCGATGAGTGGCTTTTCAAGCTGGCCCCCTCCGCCTTCATGCCCCTCGTCAACTGGGGCATGAGCACGCCCATCGCCAAATCGCTCATGTCGCAGATCGGCGTCCACCCGGAGCGCACCATGCCGCGCTACGCGAACGAAGCCTTCGAGACCTGGTTCCACCGCCGCGCCAACAACCGCGAGCAGGCCCCCGTCACCAAGCATTGGCCAAACGGCCCGGTCATGATCTTCCACGACACCTGGGTGAACTACAACGAGACCCAGATCGGGATGGCGATGGTGCGCTTGTTGGAAGCCGCCGGCTATGAGGTCTTCCTCTCCGAAGGGCGCAAGTGCTGCGGCCGTCCGCTCATCACCGGCGGACAGGCCGACAAGGCCAAACCGTGGATCGATCACAACGTGGCGCTGCTCGCGCCCTATGCCCAGCGCGGCATCCCCATCCTGGGCGTCGAGCCGAGTTGCATCCTCACCCTGCGCGACGAGTACCTGACGCTGGCAGCCGACCCGGACCGCGCCCGCATCGTAGCCGGCCAAGCCTTCACTTTCGACGAGTTCGTGGCGCGCGAGGCCGCGGCTGGCCGCTTCCGCCCCGCCTGGAAAAAGGAAGCAGCCAAAGCGTTGCTTCACGGCCATTGCCACCACAAGGCGCTGGTCGGCAACGACTCGACCCTCGCCGCGCTCAAAGCCGCCGGCTACGACGTGGAAGTGATCGCCAGCGGCTGCTGCGGCATGGCGGGAGATTTCGGCTATGAGAAGGAGAACTTCGAAATGAGCCGCAAGATCGGGGAGGAGAGGCTGTTTACTGCGGTGCGCGCCGCCGCGCCCGACACGGCCGTCATTGCCAGCGGCACAAGCTGCCGTCATCAGATCGAGCAGTTCACAGGCCGCATGCCCCTGCACCTGGCCGAGGCGCTGGCGAATCGCCTAGCCCTCTGAACAGGCAACCTTGCCGCCAGGGAGTAACGAACAATGATGGATCGCAAACCACGCCACACGACACAGCAACCTTCACAGGAGCGCGCCATGACCCGCTCAACTCCCCGCCGGGCGCCGGCCGCCGGAACGGATCGCCTGATCCAGCGCTACTCCGTGCTCGGCGCCGTCCTGCTCTGCACCCTGATCAGCGGCCTGCTGGGCGACTCGCTGATCGGCGTCTGGCGCATCGAGCCGGACGCGCCGATCCCCGGCGGCTGGCGCTGGCTTTTGGGCAGCCCCGTACAGACCTTCCGTACAGAGACGTTGGCGTTGTTCGTCGGCGTGATGTTGATGGGTTTTGCGTTGGGCGGGGTATGGTTTCTGATGGCGGCGGGCTGGCGCTGGCTGCGCCGCCGGCTGTAGATACGGAATAACCTTCCGGCAGACCTGCGAAACAGCGTCCTACTTGGCGACGATCTGCAGGATCGCCGGCCCATAGGTCTTTGCCTTCCACGGGCCGACCTCCCGGAATTCCAACAATTCGGCCTGTGTGCGCGGGCGGCGCTTGGCGATCTCCAGCAGCGCGCTGTTCGCCAACACGATCTCCGGCGCCACGTTGCGGGCCTCCGCCGTGCGCGTGCGCCACTTGCGCAAGGCGTCGTAGCGGTTCAGCACCTCGCGGTCCAGCATCTGTTCCGGACGCAGCGTCGGTTCCGGCAGGCCGGGCAGCGGGCGCTTGCGTCCTTCTGCAATGGCGCGGAGAAGTTGAGGACCGTAGCGCTGAACGTCGCCCCTGCTCAGACCGGGCATCTGGCCGAGTTCGTCTTCAGTCGCGGGCTGCACTTCCGCCAACTGCGCCAGCACATGGTTGCGCAGCACTTTGAAGGGCGGCACGTTGCGCCGCTGCGCCTCGCCTTCGCGCCATTCCCACAGCGCTTCCAGCACGCCGGTATATTCGCGCGGCACGCTACGCGTCTCCTTCATCTGCCAAAAACTGCGCTCCGGCGGCTCCTTCTCGCCATAGTCGGTCTGCACCAAGAGCGTAAAGGCTTCCTGCGCCTCTTCCCAGCGGCCGGCATCTTTCAGTTCCGTCGCCAATTTGCGTTGCAGAGCGAACAGATAGTGCGTATCCATCTGCGCGTACGCGATCTGCTCCGGCGTCAGCGGGCGCTTGCTCCAATTGGTGCGTTGCATGCGCTTATCCGACACAACCCCGAAGCACTTCTCCAGGATCGCGGCCAAGCCCGCCTGCTGCCAGCCCAGAATGCGCGCGGCGAGCTGCGTATCGAACACGTTGGCAATGGAAAAGCCGAACTCGCGCTGCAAAAGCAGCAGGTCGTTTTCTGCCGCATGCATGATCACTTCCGCCTCGGGCCGAGCCAACAGCCGGCCCAGCGGGTCAAGCGCCGGATAACGCAGCGTATCGACCAGAAAATCGACCACATTCATCGCATCCGGCGGTGCGCCGTCTTCGTCGCTGGTCGCCGGAACGGTGATCTGCAGCAGACACACCTTAGGGTAATAGCTGAACAGGCTGTCGCTCTCGGTATCCACTGCGAACCTGCGTCGCCCCTCCAAGACGCTCATCATCTGGCGGAAAGTCGTTTTGTTGTCTATCAAAACCGGTTTACGCTCGTTATAGACGGACATTTGCCTGTTGTCAGTCCCTGTGTTCATCAGCTAGAATATAGACATTAGGCCATGTTACCCGCAGCCACATCGGGTGTCAAACGCACTGGGCCACAGAGGTTGGTCGCGCCGTTCCTACACAGCGCAGCGCCGCCGTACGCTACCTAATCAATTATCCGCCCGCAGGTTTGGGGTGAACCGCCTGACTTTTCCCTTCCTGCCCAACAATCGTGAGATCTGTCCGCACCACCTAGCTCACAAGGAGGAGAACCGGTGCAAGTCAGTTACACCGCGGACAACGAACTAGACCGCCTTGAAAAGGTGGCGCACAACCGGCGCGGGCTTTGGTTCGCCGTGATCATCGCTCTAGCCGGCCTGCTGGCGTTCGTAGCCGTCTTCAATCTGATCTTCCCAAACTTCGGCGCCGGTCTCGACGGCGCCCCCCTGATCGGCCTCGGTCTGGTTTTCGCCCTGATCCCGGCCGGCTTCTGGCTTTTGCTCTTCTACCGTCTCGACCGTCTCGACCCGGAACCCAAGCGGATGGTCTTCAACATCTTCCTGCTTGGCGTTTTCGTCACTGCGGCGCTGCACGCGCCCATCCTCGACGGCGTCTTCGCAGTGAACGAATGGCTCTACGCCAACTGGTGGTCGCAACTGCTCGGCAGCATCCTGGTCATCGGCTTCGTTGAACAATTGATCGTGTGGGGCATCGTCCGTTATGCCATCTTCTCTCACCCCGAATTCGATGAGCGAGTAGACGGCGTGATCTACGCTATCGCCGCCGGCTTAGGCGTGGCAACCGTGCTCAACTTCCAATACGTGCTGTCGCGCGGCGGCGTCGACCTCAGCATCGGCTCTATCCGCATGGTCGTGACCGCCATGGCGCAGGCCAGTTTCGCCGGCGTCCTCGGCTATTTCATCGGCCAAGCGCGCTTCGAGCGCACCCCTATCTACTACATGCCCCTGGGGTTGACGATCTCTGCAACCATCAACGGTCTCTTCGCCTATCTTCTGGATCGCACGTCCGCCGGCGCGCTCACTTCCTATCCGTGGACCGATCTGCTGCTCGCCGCTGCCGTCGCCGCGGTGAGCATGGCAGTCGTCTTCTGGCTGATCGCCCGGGCGAACGAGGAAACGCTGCGCTTGGCGAAGGCGCAATTCACTGTGTTGACGCCGGAGAGTCCTGCGGCGGCGGGCGCCGCCCCCAGCGCTGAGGAGGGAAACGTCTAATGTCCGCTCTACTCGACGCCATACGCAAGCCCAGCGTCACCAATCAACCGCCCACCTCTCGCGAGATCATGCGCAGCGACCTTGCAACCGTCGCCTTGATCATCATCGCGCTTTTGCTCGGCCTAGCCGTCCGCAACGGCACACTCAACGCCAGCAAGAAGGTCGAACTGGATGGGCTGCCGCCGCTGGCGATCCCGGCCCACTGGATGCCCGGAACGGCCGACAACCTAGCCTTCTACGCCCGCAGCGGCGGCAGCCCCAGCATTTTCGATTCGGAAATGGCCGTCTTCTCGCGCCCGCTTCGCAATGAGGAAACCCTTATCTCCGCGCGCACCGCCTGGGGCGTCAGACGCGGCCAAGACCTGGAACGCTACCGCGAACTCGTCGCCGACCCCGTCACCGTGCTAGACGGGCAGCCGGGCGCACTCGTCACCTATGCCTATGTCGCCGATCCGACCCGCTTGGCCGGGGCCGGTTCGCCGCCCGTCGTCGTACAGGGCCAAGACCTGCTCTTTGTACACGACAACAATCTCGTCGTCGTATCGGTCGCGGCGGACGTCGCCGCGTGGGACTCGGCCCAGAAGGAGTTCGACATCATATTCCGTAGCCTGCGTCTCCAGGAGGCAGAACAATGATGGAGTTTTCCCGCCCGATCCGAACCCGCGCCACCCGTCTGCAGCGCACGGCCTTGCGCCTTGCCATGATCCTGACGGCGCTATTGATCAGCGCCTCCGCCGCCCAGCCCGCCGCCGCCATCGACCGCGAAGGCATCACCCGCGCGCTGCTCGCCACCGTCCAGGTCATCGTGCCCGACAACGAATTCGAGATCTTCAGCCTGGGCAGCGGCACCGTCATGAACGACTCCGGACTGATTCTCACCAACTACCATGTGGTCGACGGCGATCGCCCCAACGGACTGCGCAACGACGACGGCATGGCCGCTATCGCCGTCGCCCCCGCCGATCTACGCGGCGAATCCGTGCTCAAATACTACGGCCTAGTCGTCAAAACCCACCCTGAACTCGACCTCGCCCTGATCCAGATCGTGGCGACGATTGACAATCCGCAAGCCCAGCTGCCCAGCAACCTTGGCCTCACCCCCATCACGCTCGGCAACAGCGACGACCTGATCATCAGCGACGAAATCAATATGTTCGGCTATCCGGACATCGGCAGCAACACGCCTACCTATACCAAAGGCATCGTCGCCGGCTTCCTCGACGAAGACCGGGACGGCATCTACGAGTGGATCAAAACCGACGCTTCTCTGGCGCACGGCAACTCCGGCGGCCTGGCAACCGACGCCAACGGCCATTTCGTCGGCGTGCCCACCCAGGTTGCCGGCGATGACGCCGGCTCGCTCGGCCTAGTCCGCACCGGCAATATCGCCCTCGAATTCGTACGCAGCTACTTCCCCTCCTCCGGCGGCGACGGTCCCAGCGTGACCAATGTCCAGTTCGCCGAGGCCATCAACCGCCGCGGCAGGGCCATTAACCCAGGCGTTCGCTTTGTCGGAGGCATCACCGACCTCTATGCCGTTTTCGACCATGCCAAGTTCAAGAACGGCGCACCCTTCACTTACGTGTGGTATCGCGACGGCTTCGAGTCGGCGCGCGATTCGTTTGCCTGGGACAGCGGCGCAGACGGAACAAGTTGGGTCAGTCTCTACAACGACGAGGGATTGGCCGACGGTTTTGTCGAAGTCGAGTTGATCTATGACGGGCAGTCGCTCTACCGTGGCGGCGTGGTCATCGGCGAAGTTAATCAGCGCGCCCCCGCCTCGCAGCCGGTCTTCGGCCCCATCACCTTCGCTCAAGACATACAAGGCGGGCAGCCTGTCAATGCGGGAACCGTCTTCAGCGACCTCTACGAGATCTACGCCTTCTTCGACTACTCCGGCATGACCAACGGCGCGGAATGGCGCACGCGCTGGCTGGTCGATGGGCAGGAGGTCCTCTCCTCGCCGGCCGTATGGGATGCCGGCGAGAGCGGCGGCTATTATGTCAGCCTGTCCCACGACTACGGCCTGCCCGCCGCAGACTACATGCTGGAACTCTACATCGAAGATGATCTGGCCCAGAGCGGCGGCTTTGAGGTCACGGAAACGGACCAGCCCGCGGCTCAACCCATCAACCTGATCGGCGTGGTCAGCGACGAGGACAACAGCCGCCAACTCATCTCCGGCGCGCTGATCATCTTCCTACAGCCGGGTGTCACCATCGACAACTGGATCGATGCCGACTTCCCCGACGACATGATCTACGGCTCGGGTACAAGCAACCGCCGCGGCCGGTACCAACTCGACGCCAAAGTCATGCCCGGTGAAAGCTACAGCGTCGTCGTGCTCCACGACGACTATCGCTCCATCACAGTCGACGACTTCCTGATCGAGCCGGATTCCACGGACCCGTACGAGTTGGAAATCACCATGCGGCGCAAGTGATGCCGCGGGAGAGCGGCGGGGATACAAACCGCGTCGCTCTCCCGCCTTTCCGGGTGCGCTCCTTGGCGATCACCCAATTCCCTCTGGCCGGCAAGCGTTCAGCCCGCCAAAATCCTGGACCGCCGACCTCAACCAAACCGGTTTAGCGCTCGCCCGGCTTTGTGCTATGATCCCCGCAAGAGCCGCGGCGTCAACGGGCCATGCCAACCCTTCGCTCGCCTGACGGGCGACACAACCGGTAGGACTTCATATGATTCGCATTCTGTACCGGCATCGCAGCGGTACGGTCATCCTAGATTGCCCGCTCGACCAGCTTGCCGGCGCGCTCAAAGACCCGCAGTCGCGCTTCTGGATAGACCTTAGCGCTCCCACCCAGACAGAGTACGAGCGGATACTGGTCGACGCCTTCCATTTCCACCCGCTTGCCATCGACGACGCCATCAACGACGTCCATGTGCCCAAGATCGACGACTACGGCAGCTATCTCTATCTGGTTGTTCACACCTTCACGCTGGGCGCCGAACGCATGGACATCAACAGCGACGAAATGGACGTCTTTCTCGGCGCCAACTTCCTCATCACCAGTCACAAAAACCACAGCGCCGTTATCGAAAAGCTGTGGACCGCCGAATACCACGCGGAACACGGCCTTTCACGCGGCCCGGCCATGCTCCTATACGAATTGCTCAACACGCAGCTC
The DNA here is from genome assembly GCA_964467575.1 of uncultured Caldilineaceae bacterium. Taxonomy (GTDB): domain Bacteria; phylum Chloroflexota; class Anaerolineae; order Caldilineales; family Caldilineaceae; genus JASGTU01. The sequence continues at coordinate 108,676 of CAYXRG010000006.1, forward strand.
GACAACTACATCCCGATCCTAGATGCATTCGAGGACCAGGTCGAAGAATTGGGCGACATCATCTTCACAAGCCCGGCCAAAGAAGTCAACCGCATGTTGAACGAGATCCTGACCGCCAAGACCAGCGCCTTGCGTCTGCGCCGCATCCTCATGCCCCAGCGCGAGGTCCTCAGCCGCCTGGCGCGCATCGACTACGCAGCCGTGCCCGCTTCGGCCCAGATCTACTTCCACGATGTCTATGACCATGTGCTGCGCCTGACCGATATGGTGGACAGCATGCGCGATCTGGTCAACAGCACGATCACGACCTACCTCACCGTCACCAACAATCGGCTCAACGAGATCATGAAAGTGCTCACCGTGATCTCCACAATCTTCATGCCGCTCAGTTTCCTGGCCGGCGTCTACGGCATGAACTTCCGCCACATGCCGGAACTAAACTGGGCATGGGCCTACCCGCTTACCTGGCTGGCCTTCGTCGCCATCGCCGCCGCCATGCTCTCCTTCTTCCGCCGCCGGCGTTGGCTGTAAACGCCGCCAGGATCGCCGCCAACACTGACCCATGCCTGACGCCGCAACGCCCCAACCTCACCCCGACTATAACCGCACCCGCCACGACTATTCCGCAGGCGGCATCGCCTATCGACGCACGCCCGGCAACGGCCGCGTCGAAATCGCCCTGATCGCCACCCGCGGGGGCAAGCGCTGGCAGTTGCCCAAAGGCTCGCGCGAAGCAAACGAGTCCGCCCAAGAAACGGCCATTCGCGAAGTGGAGGAAGAATCCGGGCTGCTCACCGAACCGGAGGCATTCTTGTGCAGCGTCGACTACTGGTACTGGGACACCTATCGCAAGAGCGAGCCCGAACTGGTCCACAAGACCGTCGACTTTTTTCTGCTGCGCGTCGTCGGCGGCGAACTCAGCGACGCCTCCTACGAAGTTGACGGCGTGGGGTGGTTTACGCTCGAAGAAGCCATTATAACCTTAACCTTCAAGGATGAGGTGCAAGCCGCGCGGCAAGCCTTCGCAGCGCTGACCGGTCACGACCTCACAGGCCCTGCAGGGGAGACTGGCGCAAAGTAAGCGGTTTGTTCGCCAAATCCGCACACTGTCATGGAGCCATCCGCCTAGAACGCCTCAAGCGCCCCTTAGCGCACAGAACGGTTCTGTGCGCCGTCGTAGCCGGTCAACTCCACATAGCCGCGCCCGGCTACAGGCTGCCCGCCTCGCTCGCCCTCGACCCGCGTTGCGCCCTCCCAATACACATAGCTCACGCGCATTTCCTGGTCGCGTACTAGCGGCATAACCGTCAACGTCAACGCCTGCGCCGGCAGCGTAATGCGCCAACCCGACGGGTAGGCGATGCCCGTATACGGGCTGACCCACTCGCCCAGCACATCCAACGCATATTCGCCGGCCCGAACAGGCGTTTGCTCGCCGTCCGGCTCCAGCCAGGTCCCCACGAAGCTCTCCTCCACGCCGCCGTCCGCCAGGCGCAGCTCCGCCAACATCAACGCGCTGCCGTCCGCCAACTGCACGCTGAACCAGTCCCAGCCCAGTGCGTCCTCTCCCAGGGCGCTAGTGCCGAACTCATGGTCCATCCAGCTTAGGCCGGAAACGGTGACGGTGCGTTCGCCATACGTGACCGCGCCTGCCGTTTCCAGCCCGACCAGGCTGTAGTAATAATTTGCATTGCCCGGCTCCGCGCCCTTGCGGCTCAAACCCGCCTCGCCATGTAGGATAGGCGCACGCGTCTCACGCAGGGTCAGGTCAAGCCCAACCGTCTCGCCTGCGTCCGTCTCCGCCTTGGCAGCCAGCCGGTACGCGCCCGGCTCGGTTTCCCGCACAGCCCAGTCCTCCAGCCAGACGGCGAAGAGCGGCTCACCCGCTGCGCCGGCCAAGCTGCCGTCGCCCCGGCTGAAGCGCTCAAAGGCGGCGTGGCGACCTACGGCCGCATCAGTCAGCGCAAAGTGCGCCATATAGACCTGGTTCGTCGCCATGCCCGATGCGCGGGGCGGCATCCCCGGCGTCAGCGCCCGCCGGAAAAAGGTCAACTGGTAGCCGTACTCATCGCCGCCATCATCCGCCAGATTGCCCGTAAAATACCACCACTCGATCTGGTAGGCAGGATGCGCGCCGTGATCACGCGGAAACGCCAGCGGCAGCGGCTCAATCGCGCGCGCAAAGCCCTCGTCCGCGCCTCCGCTCAACATCGCGATCACGCTCGAACTTGCCGTGGCCGCGGACTGCGGGGCGCTGCACCCCGCGGCCAACAGCAACACTGTCAGCGCCGCCATCAACCGGCATGCAACCCCGCTTCGCTCCCTCTTCACTGCGTCCGTCTCCATCACCCTGCGTATCCGTCCTGCTTGTCGACACAGCCCTTTGGCCACAGCATAGCGCGCCGAGCGCGCCCCATCCGTCATCTGCCGTCCCATCTCGATTTTCGCCCGCTTGCCAATCGCCGCTCTCGGCGGTAGACTGACCCCCATTGCGATAACCGGGAGAGGCTCTCTATCCACACGCTCAGGAGGGTGACGATGAAAGTTCTCGGCATCGACATCGGCGGAAGCGGCATCAAAGGAGCGCCGGTCGACCTCAACACCGGCGAACTGGCCGGCCCGCGCCACCGCATTCCTACGCCGGACCCCTCGGAGCCGGAAGCTGTGGCCGAGGTCGTCGGGCAGATCGCCCGGCACTTCGAATGGCGCGGCGCTATCGGCTGTACTTTTCCCGCCATCGTCCACCACCGCATCGTCCTCACCGCCGCCAACGTGGACGACTCCTGGATCGGCGTTGACGCTGTGACCCTCTTTGAACGCACGACCGGCTGTCCGGTGCGCGTGCTCAACGACGCTGATGCCGCCGGCTTGGCCGAGATGGCCTTTGGCGCAGGTAAACGGCGCGACGGCGTCGTCATCATGCTCACCTTCGGCACGGGCATCGGCACCGCCATCTTCGTCGAAGGCAACCTGCTGCCCAACACCGAGCTAGGCCACCTGCCTCTGCGCGGGCGCGACGCAGAACTGCGCGCCGCCGCCCGCATCCGCGAAGAACAAAATCTCTCCTGGAAACAATGGGCCAAGCGCGTGGAAGAATACCTGCATCTGCTGGAGTTCTACTTCTCGCCCGATCTTTTCATCATCGGCGGCGGCGTAAGCAAAAAACAGCACAAGTTCCTCCCCTACCTCTCCACACGCGCCGAGATCGTCCCGGCCCAATTGCTCAACGAGGCCGGCATCATCGGCGCCGCCATGTCCGCCATCGAGCTAGCCGCACCCGACTAGACAAGCCGAACCATGCCGGACTCAGCCTTCGACCAACTGGTCACGTTTCTCTACACCGCAGACCTGGCGCAGACCGCCGCCTTCTACGAACAGGCGCTCGGCCTGCCGCTCGTCCTCGACCAGGGCGCCTGTCGTATCTACCGCGTACGCGGCGACGCCTTTCTCGGCTTCTGCACACGCGACGACGCCCCGCGCAACCCGCAGGGCGTCATCCTCACGCTCGTCAGCCAAGACGTAGACGGCTGGTACGAACGCTTGCGCAACCGGGGCGTGACGTTCGAGAAGCCGCCCGCCCATAACCCCAAGTTCAATATCTATCACTGCTTCCTGCGCGACCCCAACGGCTACCTGATCGAGATCCAAACCTTCCTCGATCCGGCCTGGCCCGCGCCGGCGGCGCGCGGCTGACAAGCGCGGCGGCCTGGCCCGCCCGCTACTCGATCACCACCTCGTCCAACCCTTCCTCTGCCGGCGGGAAGTCCATTTCCAGGTCTTCCAGCGCCTGGATGATCGTCGTCGATACCACCAAGTTGCGATACCACTTGCGGTTGGACGGAATCACGTACCACGGCGCATACGCCGTGCTCGTACGGCTCAACATCTCCTCATACGCCGCGATGTACTCATCCCAACGCTTCCGTTCCGCCAGGTCCCCCTTGCTGAACTTCCAGTGCTTGGTCGGGTCGTCCAGCCGCGCTTGCAGCCGTTCCTTTTGTTCATCCATATCGATGTGGAGGAAGAACTTGAGAATCGTCACGCCCTCATCCGCCAACATCTTTTCGAAAGCGTTGATGTGCTCATAGCGCCTGCTCCACACCTCCTGCGGCACAAGCTCGTGCACGCGCACGACGAGCACATCCTCATAGTGGCTGCGGTTAAAGATCACAATCTCACCGCGGGCGGGGGTGTGCTGATGAATGCGCCACAGGTAATCGCGGCTCAATTCCTGAGGGGTCGGAACCTTAAAGCTGGCAACCTTGACGCCCTGCGGGTTCACGCCGTCGAACACATGGCGGATGACGCCATCCTTGCCTGCCGTGTCCATGCCCTGCAACACCACAAGCAGTTTGTTCTTGCCCTCGGCATAGAGCAGTTCTTGCAGTTCCTCCAACTGGTCGGTCAACTCGTCCAGTTTGGCCTTGCCGTTATTTTTGCCCCCATCGAATTCACTGCGATCCGCCGGGTCCCATTCCGCCAGCCTCACTTGCACGCCAGGCTTCACACGATATCGTTCCACACCGCACCTTCTTTCCGCTATGTAGTCGTAGATGTTTTGCTTGCCGCCAAGCGGCGGCGCGTCCCTTAGGCTCAATCCGGCTCGCCGCGGGCCCCGCTGTCTTCGAGTCCCTCGCCGTCTGATGCTATACTTGAGAGGTTGACCAGGCCATCAATCGCCTGCCGTCCGGCGTAGGCGCCCAACTCTCATCCTCCCGGCGCCTTGTCGCTTACTTGAGTCCGAACCCGCTAACCCAACCGGAACAGCCCATCGTGAGCCAGCTACTCTCTATCTTCGTCAACGTTCTCACGCCTGTCTTTACCATCGTCGCCATCGGTTATCTGGCCGGCCCGCGTCTGGGCGTTGGCGGGCGCTCCTTGTCCAAGATCGCCTACTACATACTCGCCCCCGCCTTTATCTTCAACCTCTTCAGCGCCGCGACCATCAGCCTCTCGCTGGCGGTGCGCATGAGCCTCTTTATCATCGTCGTCACCTCCGGCTGCGTATTGGCGGCCATGCTCAGCGCCCGGCTCATGGGCCATCGCGGGAAGATGGTATCGGCCTTCATCTTGCTCGCCGCCTTCGGCAACGCCGGCAATTTCGGCCTGCCCATTATCCAGTTCAAGCTGGGTGAAGAAGGGCTGCTGCCTGCCTCCATCTACTTCCTCACCCTCAGCGCCTACGGCTTCATCGTCGGCGTGATGGCCGCCGCCTGGGATCGCGGCGGCGCAAAGAAAGCCATCTGGTCTACGCTCACAACGCCCGCCATCGTGGCCGTATTGCCGGCCGCGCTGGTCAACGGGATGGGCTGGACCGTGCCCCTCTTTCTCGACCGCCCCATCGACCTGCTTTCCGCCGCCCTGATCCCGGTCATGCTGCTCACGCTCGGCATGCAGTTAGGCGGCATCCGTCGCCCTCGCCTCGATGCCAACGTAGCCGCCGCCGGCTTCGTGCGTCTTATCGTGGGGCCGTTGCTGGCCGTCGTCCTTGCCGGCGTCTTTGGTCTGTCCGGCCTGCCGCGCGAAGCCGGCATCATCCAGGCCAGCATGCCCTCCGCCGTCTTCTGCGCGCTGATTGCGCTGGAATATGACCTCGCCCCCGAATTCGTGACAACAACGGTGCTCTTCTCCACGCTTGCCAGCGCGCTGACGCTCACCGCAACGCTTGCATTGCTCTAGCCGCCCCCGTACAATACAGGCAGCGCACACGGCGCTCCCCGATAAGCGACTGACAGGCAACAGACAACATGCACCGGATTGAGATCGTCCAGGGCGACATCACCAAATTACATGTAGACGCCATCGTCAACGCCGCCAACAGTTCGTTGCTGGGCGGCGGCGGCGTAGATGGGGCCATCCACCGCGCTGCAGGCCCCGGCCTTCTCGCCGAATGCCGCACGCTCGGCGGTTGCCCAACCGGACAGGCCAAGATCACCCACGGCTACAACTTGCCCGCCCGCTACGTGATTCACACGGTGGGACCGGTCTGGCATGGCGGCAACCACGGAGAAGACGATCTTCTGGCCCAATGCTACAACAATTCGCTGGCGCTGGCCGTCGCCCATGACCTGCAAAGCATCGCCTTTCCCGCCATCAGCACGGGCGTCTATGGTTTCCCCTTTGATCGCGCCGCCCGCATCGCCCTGCGTACGATGGCGGACTTCCTGGCTCAAGACGACACCCTCCAACGCGTGATCGCGGTCTGCTACAGCAGCCGCGACTACGCCGAATACCTGGCCGTGCAGCGCGAACTTGGACAGGAACCGTCTGCATGACCGCACCCAAACGCAAGCTCGTCTACTCGACAGACCCAGAACCGGCTGACTCCGCGCCCGCCAAACAGCCCGCCCTGCCCGCCAACCCGGCCGCGCCCCTGCCCACCTTGCAGCACAACAAGCCTGTGCGCGTCCGCCTCGACCGCAAGGGACGCGGCGGCAAGGCCGTCTCGGTGATCGAAGGCGTCATGAGCCCGCCGCGCGGCAAACAGGCGTTGCTCAAACTGCTCAAGACAAAGCTGGGCGCAGGCGGAACCATCAAGGACGACGCGCTCGAAATCCAAGGCGACCGGCGCGACGATATCGTCGCCATCCTCAACCAACTAGGCTACCAGGCCAAGCGCGCCGGCGGCTGAAGCAATGCGCCACAAATAACAGCGGCGCACCCCTTTTCGAGTGCGCCGCACATCGCCTTCCAGCGCCTCCTGCAAGCTAGCGCAGATTCTTGCCGATGCTCTTGCCGCTGGCGACCTTCTTGCGCTTG
>CAYXRG010000007.1:0-2622 GCA_964467575.1 uncultured Caldilineaceae bacterium
CAGGTGATTGCCCCAGGCCAGGTCGTCTTCGTCGAAACGCCCAAGCCCGAACTCAAGCCCGGCCATGCCCTTGTCCGCACGCGCCGCCTCTCCCTCTGCGGCAGCGACGTCCACATGATCTACCACTCGCTGCTGCACAAATACCCCTTCCCGCCCGGCACCTCCGGCCACGAAATGGTCGGCGTCGTCGAAGCCGTCGACCCGCCCGACGGCCCCATCCAGCCCGGCGACCTGGCGCTCACCCTGGTCATGGGACACCGCTCGATGGCCGAGTACTACCTGGCGCCCGTGGAACATGTCTTCCCCCTCCCGCCCGGCAAGCCCATCGAGCACTACCTCCAGGCCCAGCAACTCGGCACCGTCATCTACGCCTCCAAACGCCTGCCCAACCTGCTCGACCGCACCGTCGCCGTGATCGGCCAAGGCTCCGCCGGCCTCTGGTTCAACCTGATGGCGCGGCGCATGGGCGCCAAACAGGTGATCGGCGTCGACATGCAAGGCCACCGGCTCGCCCTCTCCGCCTACTACGGCGCCACCCACACCGTCCACAACGCCGAAATCGACGCAGCCGAGGCTGTGGCCGAAATCACCGGCGGGCGCATGGCCGACGTCGTCGTCGAAGCCGCCGGTGAGGTCTCGGCCATCCGCCTCGCCATCGACCTAGCGCGTTCCTTCGGCTTCGTGCTCTACTTCGGCGTACCCCGCACCGCAGGCCTGCCCGACATCCCCTTCCCCTTCGAGCCCTTCTTCCAGAAATGCCTGCAGGCGCAGGCTATCGTCAACGCCATGGAGGAGCCGAACCAGTCCTCCACTCGCCTCGCCCTAGAACTGATCGCGGGCGGCATTGCCGACCCCGGCCCCATGCTCACCCATCACTTCCCGTTCGACCAGGTGCTGGACGCCTACGAACTGCAACGCACGCCCGACGAGGGTGCGGTCAAGATCGTCATCGACATGCCCGAATAGCCCGGCCCCTATGCCGCCAATGCAAACGGTCCATGCCGGCGGGCGACGCTGCCCATCGGCATGGACCGTTTCGCGCGTAACGGGCGGCCTGGCCTACTCGGCTGCGCGCGCCATCACGAAGTCAAGCGTCAGCGTGATGCCGTCCGTCACGCGCAGGATGTTGACAATGCTCGGCACGGGGATGTTGAAGCTCTCCAGCGTCGTCTCCAACGTCGCCGTACCGCTCAGGCGGTCGCCTTCCAGCGTCGCCATGACCTCCCACACCACCTCTTGCGTCGTCTCTTTCACCGTCATATCGCCCGCCAACTGGAACGAGATAGGCTCGCCCTCCTGCGGCTCCGCAGGGAAGTTGCGCACCTCGCGCACGTCGAAGACGGCAAGCGGGTAGGTCGACGACTCCAGCCACTGCCGGCGGATGGCGCGATCGCGCTGCGACCGGTCGCTGCGCAGCGTGCTGATATCCACGACAAACTGGTCGAACTCGCTGGCCGCGGGGTCGTCATAATTGAGCGTCATGCCGCCCTGCACCTGGCTCGTGACGCCGATCGCGGTCGCCAGCGTGTTGTTGTCGCTGATGAAGACCTCGTTAATCGAATAGCGGGCTTCGCTTTCCTCGGGCACGATCACGAACTGCGCCAAGCGCGACCCTCCCGCATCGCCGGCTTGCACCGCGGGTTCCGCCGCCGGCTCTGCCGTCGCAGCAGGGGGTTCCGTAGGATCAGGCGGCGGAGCCGTCGCTGCTTCCGTCGCAGCCGGAGCCGGCGCGGTCGCCGGTTCTGCATCGGCGGCGGACGAGCAGGCCGCCAGAAGGAGTGCCGCCCCCAGCAGCGCAACTGCGGCGCAGCGCCGCATAGTATGCCCCGTGATCTGCCGTATACTGTGCTGTGCGATCATAGCCGTCTACTGGGGCGTGGCCGGCAGGTTTTCGACCGGCGGCAGGCTCTTCAGGAAGGCGGCGATCGCCAGTCGATCCGCGTCGGTCAGGCGAGACGTGCCGCGATCCGCCACCTGCTTCATGGCGGCGTGCGGCTCCATGCCATCGTCATACAGACCCGTCGCCAGGAAGGCGGCGATCTCCTCCTCGCTCCACAGGCCGAGTCCGGTCGACTCGTGGGGCGTCAGGTTGGGCGCTACCGTATCGCGGAAAGGTGCGCCCGCCAGCATCATGCCCTCAACTGGACTGCCGTCCTCATCCGTCGGCGTGTGGCACATGCCGCAGCGCGCCAGCGAAGCCAAATACGCGCCTCGCTCTACCGGCTCAGTGGGCGCGACCGCCGGGGCCGCCATCTCGCCCTCATACGCCGGCGGGTCAAAGGCCAGATCACGGTCGGGGATCGGGTTCTCTATCGGCTCCAGGCTGCGCAGATAGGCGATCAGGTTATACACGTCCTCGTCCGCCATGCCCGCATAGCGCGGCATGATGAACAGATTGCCGCCGCCCGGACGCTTGCCGTAGCGGATGGCGTCGGCTAGTTCGTGGTCGCTGAGGCCGGCGATGCCGGTCGCCGGGTCCGGGGTCAAGTTGCGCGAATGAACCACGCCGAAATCGCCCTCGAACTTGTTGCCGCCGGCCAGTGCGCCCAAATCGCCGTTGAAGTGGCAGCCGCAGCCGACCGCGGCGGCCAGCACCAACTCGCCCGCGGCCGGGTCGCCCTG
>CAYXRG010000007.1:2722-15920 GCA_964467575.1 uncultured Caldilineaceae bacterium
GCTTCCGGTTCCTCGGCGGGCATCTCGGTGGCTTCCGGTTCCTCGGCGGGCATTTCGGTAGCCGCAGGTTCTTCTGCAGGCGCTTCTGTCGCCATAGGCGCCTCTGCGGGCGACGGGCCGGGGCTGCACGCAGCCAGCGCCAGCAACCCCGCGGCCAGAACCGCCAACCACATCATCGGTCGCGCCATATGCGACCAACCGCGAACTCTCCGTGTGGACCGCATCTCTTCCTCCCTATCGGTTTGACTGCACGTGGAGTTTGCGCCCTATGCTCGGTGAGGCGCGATGCAGGCGCTACAGAAAACATAGCACAAGGTAGCGGGTACGTTCGCAGCGCTATGTAAGCGCACTCACAAAGTCGGCAACATGCCTGCCGGCTAGCGCGCAGGCGTAGGGCTCGTTCGCCCCCATTATGCCTATCATGAGTCCCATCCTCTACCTGCTGCACGCAAGGATGCCATTTTTTGTTGTCGAATGCCGCACATGACCGTATCCAAAGTTGCGCCCTCTGCGTCTATTATGTTGACAGGTGCAATTTTGTGTGCATTTTAATCTTTGGCAACACCGTGCATCGAGTACGCACGCGCTTGATTCGGTAAGGAGACGCCTTCTCATGGCAGAACGTCACAGTTTCTTGTACAAGACCATGCGGCTCTTGGCCTATGGCGTGACCGTCGCAATAGTCGCCGCGCTCTTTGTGATTGGCATCGCCGCCGTACAAACGCAGTTAACAGCAGGCGATTATGCGGCGCCGCTCACCCTGTCCATCCTCGGCTCCGAGCCTAACGACAGCGCCCAGATCATTCCGGACCAATACATCGTTGTCTTCAACGAGGCCCATCTGCCGCGCACGCCCGAAGGCGAGGAGTTGTCCGCCGAACTGATGGCGAATGCCGTCATTCACCGCTTCGGCGGCGAAGTCCACTATACCTATCAAAATGCGCTGCAAGGCTTTTCCGCCACGCTTTCGCCGATCGCGCTGGACGCACTGGAAAGAGACCCGCGCATCGCCTTCATCGAGCCTGACCGGGTCGTGCGCATCTTCGACGAGCAATCGCCCGTCGTTTGGGGCCTAGACCGCGTGGACCAGCGCGATTTGCCGCTGGACAACACCTATGCCTACAGCGCCACCGGCGCCGGCGTCCACGCCTATATTGTCGATACCGGCATCCGCTCCACCCACGAAGAATTTACGGGGCGCATCGGCGAAGGCATATCCCTGATCGAAGACGACAAGGGCACGGAAGATTGCAATGGTCACGGCACCCATGTGGCGGGCACGGTCGGCGGCACGACCTACGGCCTGGCCAAGGACGTGACGCTGCACCCGGTACGCGTGCTCAACTGCCAGGGCTCCGGATCGTATGCGGGCGTCATCGCCGGCGTCGATTGGATCGCGGCCAACTACGAAGGTCCAGCCGTTGCCAACTTGAGCCTGGGCGGCAACGTCTCGGCTGCGCTCGATACGGCCGTGCGCAACGCCATCCAGGCTGGCGTGACCTTTGTCATCGCCGCGGGCAACGCCAACGCCGACGCCTGCAATACGTCCCCGTCCCGCGTGGGCGAGGCCATTACAGTCGGCGCCACCACCATGCAGGACAAACGCGCGGGCTTTTCGAACAAGGGCGCCTGCGTCGACATCTTCGCCCCTGGCGCGGAAATCACCTCCGCCGGCCACAAGACGGATACCGCCGTCGCTACCCTCAGCGGAACTTCGATGGCGGCGCCGCATGTCGCCGGCGCGGTCGCGCTCTACTTGGAGCAGCATCCCCGCGCCCTGCCGGAACTGGTGACGGAAGCAGTGCTAGCCAATGCCTCCGCCGACTATGTGGCCGACGCCGGCATTGGCTCGCCGAACGCCTTGCTCTACGCCCGCTTCGCGCAAGAGGAATCGACGCCCGCGCCAACCGAGCAACCGACCGAGGAGCCGACAGATGAGCCAACGGAAGAACCGGCTGAGACCCCGGCTGATAAGCCGGCCAATCAGCCAACGGAAGAGCCGGCTGAAGAACCGGCCCAAACCCCTGCCGAGACGCCGCTTGCCGAGCCTGCACCGGCTGGTATGGAGACCCCCGAACCGCCCGCCGAGCCGGAAGCGCTCCCCGCGCCGCCGCAGGACGAAGCTGAGGAGCTTGAGCCGGGGGTAATTCTCAACGGCGCCTTCGAGGGCGATGCCTCCGCCTGGGTCCAGTCTTCTCGTTGGGGATATGAGTTGATCTGCGGCTTCACCTCCTGCGGCGACAACTTGCAGCCCCACACCGGCGACCGTCTCGTCTGGTTGGGCGGAGCGGACCTCGAGACCGCGCAGATCGAACAGCGAATCATCCTGCCCGCAGGCAAGGCCGCGCTCCTCGACTACTGGTACCGCGTTGAGTCCGAGGATCTGTGCGGCTATGACGCCGGACAAGTCCTTGTCATCGCCGGCGACAAGAATACCGCACTGCGCAGCTTTGACCTCTGCCGCGACGAGCAGACCCGCGAGTGGGCCCACGACCAGATCGACCTGACCCCCTTCGCCGGGCAAGAAATCACCCTGGCCTTCCGTGCGGAAACCGACATCTTCCTGCGCAGCAGCCTATTCATCGACGACGTGGCCCTCTTTATCGGCGCCAACGCAGCCGAGGCCTATCTCTCTTCGGTTCAGGCTGCGACCGCCAATGGCCAACCCGCAGGCGAGCCTGCGCCCTGGCTGGGCATTCTGCCCCAATAACCGACAACCGGCGGCAGGGGGCTGCGCCCACGAAGCCAACCTCCCCTGCCGTTCATGCCTCATAGACGGCTCTCGCGCCGTCGACCGATCTCTGGACCGCTGCCGGATTCCCCGGCGGCGGTCCGCCCTTTGCGGGCCTCTCTATATCAATTGCACCGTGCTGGCGGCGATAGCCGCATGTCGTGTAGGGCGAACGTCAGTCGAGCGTAGATTCCCCGTCGCCGGAGAAGAGCCTGCGCGCCCGTCTGCCCGGCCCGCGCCGTGCTATACTATGGTTATTCAGCGCCGAGAAGTTGCCTTTGTGACGGATTCCGGACGCGGATTCTGCCGGTGCGACGGCTTCTCGGCGTTCACAATAGCCCAGATGCCACCCCCTTTTGATGCGGGCGCTTGCGCCGAAGGGCCGCGGTCTCCAAGTGAGACCGCGGCCCTTTGGTTCTCCGCCCGGCCGTTTGTGCATTTTGTAGCAATCCCTCCCGACGAAACCGATCCGCCGCTGCTACACTAACGCGCAGAAGGACCGATCCAAGTCCCCCCTGACGCGTGGAGGGAAACGCATGACCGGCAGCAGACATCACATCGTCGTCATCGGCGGCGGCTTTGGCGGCCTCAACGCCGTCAAAGCGCTCCAAGACCAAGACGTCGACATCACCCTGGTCGACAAGCGCAACTATCACCTCTTTTGGCCTCTGCTCTACCAGACGGCAATGGCCGGCCTCTCCCCCGCAGACATCGCCGCGCCTTTGCGCAGCATCTTCAAGCGGCGCGAGAATGTGCGCGTGCTCATGGCCGAAGCGACGGACATCGACCCCGACGAGCAGCTCATTCGCTTCGCCTCAGGCGGCGAAATCGGCTATGACTCGCTGATCGTCGCCGCCGGCTTCCGGTATCACTACTTCGGCAACGACGCCTGGGAACGCATCGCCCTCGACCTGCAAGGCCTGGACAAAGCCCTCGCCATCCGCCGCCGCATCCTCGCCGCCTATGAGCGCGCCGAGCAGGAAACTGATCCCGCCCTCATTGCGGCCTTGCTCACCTTCGTGATCGTGGGCGCAGGCCCTACCGGCGTCGAGTTGGCCGGCAGCATCGCCGAAATGGCGCGCCACACACTCAAAGGCGATTTCCGCCGTATCGACCCCGCCCAGACGAAGGTCCTCGTCATCGAGGCTGCGGGCCGCGTGCTGCCCGCCTTCGACCCGGCGCTGTCCGTCAAGGCGCAGCGCTCATTGGAAAGGCTTGGCGTCACCGTTCTCACCGGCGCTATGGTACAGGACATCGCCGCGGACCATGTGCGCGTGGCGCGCGACGGCGCGACCGAACGCATCGCGACCCACACCGTCATGTGGGCCGCCGGCGTCAAGGCCTCGCCCCTGGGCGAGTTGCTGCACCGGCGCACGGCCGCGCCCATCGACCGCGGCGGCCGCGTGCAAGTTGCCCCCGACCTTAGCGTGCCCGGCTATCCGAATCTATACGTCATCGGGGATATGGCGCATGTGGAACAGGCCGGGCAACCCCTGCCCGGCCTAGCGCCTGTCGCCATGCAGCAAGGCAAACACGCCGCAGCCCAAATCCTGCGCCGCATCGACGGCGAGGAAACGCAAGCCTTCCGCTACGTCGACCGCGGCGTGATGGCGACCATCGGCCGCGCCGCGGCGGTAGCCGACATCCGCGGACTGCGTCTCAGCGGCTTCACGGCTTGGCTGCTCTGGCTGTTCGTACACCTGATGTACTTGGTCGGCTTCCGCAGCCGTCTGTTTGTCTTCCTGCAATGGGCGTGGAGCTACGCCACCTTCGGGCGCAGCGTACGCCTCATCGTCGGCAAAGACGAGCACGCGCCGCCGCGGGCCCCTATCGAACCCTAGTTGTGGTATTCCGAGCCGGCGCGGGCGCGAAACGGATTGCCGTTGCCGCCCGCCGGGCCGCGATCACTCGTCTTCAACGGGCCGGCGGCGTTCGCCTCCTCGGCGCGACGATCCAGGCTGAACTGCGACCAGCCGAAGTGCAGCGCATAGGCTACCTGGTTCGCCGCCTGTTGCAAGGCCTCACTCTGCTTGCGGCTATACGCCCGCTCAGTTTGATGAGGCCCCAATTGCAGAAGCCCATAGCGCTGGCCGCCATATTCCAGCGGCACGCTCAGTCGTGCGTCCCGATTCCAGCGCCCGAACGTGTGGAGCGTCTGTAGCCGCCCGTCCATCCACAGGCTAACGGCGCCGGACTCGGCTTGCAGCGAATGCGCCGCCTCCATAAGCAGCCGCCTGGCGAGTTGGGTGACATCGCTCAATTGCACATAGGCCTCGACTTGCTCTCCGAACGCGCGCAGCCTGGCAATCTCCTCCGACTCGAAGCGAAACTCGCGATCGACAAAGGCCTGCACGCGCGACTTCAGCGGCGTGAACGCCGCCACCAGGATCAGGGTGGTGGCAATGGTGGCGACGTCGCTCTCTTCGCCCGTCACCAGAAAGAAAGTCTTCTGCGTAAAGCTGTGCAACGCCGAAAAAACGCCGGCCAGAATGGACGTCACCGCGCCATAGACAAAGGCGCGGCTGGCGAAGGTGTCCACCTCCCACAGGCGCAGACGCAGAATCGCCAGGGCGACCGAAAACGGAAAAAGCAGCATGGGTAAGAGCAAAAACACGGGGTTGAACGTCATCGGGACGCCCGCCAGCGGCGATAGCAGCCAGGCGCTGATCGGCGTAAAGGCCACGATGCTGCCCACGGTGACCATGCGCGCCTGGCGGCGCACGACCGCATTGGCGCCGGCGACCGCGCGATACAGCATCATCCCGAAAAAGATCAGGATGCCCAGCCCCGTGTAGCGGTAACAGAAGCCCCACACTGCCACATAGGCCCACGGTTCGCTCCTGTTGCCGAGGGCCGCTATGCCCCAGAGCCCCAACCCAATCGAGACTAGATAAGGCACGGCTAGAAGTGCAGAACGCCGCTGCACCGGCAGCCATTCCTCCGGAAAACGCCACGCCAGGCTGATCAACGCCCCGCCGATTGTCGCCAACGCCCCCGTCCAGATCGCAGCAAAGACGTGGGTCGTATATAGATCGAACATCAACATACAGACGAGCGCGGTCACTATGCAGAAGAACGACAGCGCCCGCCCCGGCCGCGTCCCGCCGCGCAGGCGGTAGATCCACCCGCCGATACACAGATACGCCAGGCCGACGAAGTAAGGCAGCCAGAAGATGCGCACCGTGTCCGAGGCGGTCAGCGCGGTCAACGGAATCGCCGGATAGAGATACTCGCTGCCGTCCGGTTTGCGTGTAAAGATCGAAATCCTGTCGCCGATCTGGCGGCTGGCAAGGATGCGGTTGTAATCGCGCGAACTGGTCACGGGCCTGCCGTCCAGCCGGATCACCTGCTGGGGATGGTTGATGCCCGCCTCCCGACCTTGCCACCCTGGGCCGTTGATCCCGCTGACCATCAGTGTCGGCTCGACGACAAAACCCGCGAACGGCTGGTGACGCCACGAAAGCGCCAACACCAGGGCCAGAACGGAACAAAGGCTGGCGAGGGCAAACCCCGCCAGCGTGATCACGCGGCTGATTCGTTCGAGGTAATCGACAGGTTCTTGGGTTCTCGCGGTCATTGGCGTCTCCTCCGGCGGCGCGTCATGCGCTTGCCCGTGCGCCGGTTACGACGGCGCTTTCCGCCTCGGCCGCCGCCGGCGCCAGCCGCTCCATCGTGATCAGGGTCAGTTCATGCTCCTCGTCCCAGTCGCTGCCGGCGAACTTGCGCGCCGCTGTGCGGATAGCTTCGATCAGCGCCTCATCCGCCTTCGGATGCTGGCGAATGATCTCCTTAAGACGCTCCACGCCGAAAAGCTCGCCCTCAGGGTTGGTCGCCTCCACCAACTCGCGCTGGCAGAACAGCAGATATTCGCCCCTGCCAATCGTGATCTCATCCTGGTCAAAGACGACATCCAACTGCTCGCCCAGGCGGAATGGCAGTGCGGGCAACTCCGCCGTATCTTCGGCTGTACGATAGAAGGCCAACTCATGGCCGGCATTGGCGTATTGCAACTTGCCGCTGGACGGGTCCAACAGCGCATAGAAACAGATGATGGAAACCTCGTCCGGAGTTTCGGGACAGAGGAACTCGTTACTGCGCGATAAGGCCTCTGCCGGCGACATAAGGCAGCGCGCCGTACCGCGCAGGGTGGCGCGCGCCGTGGCGAGCAATATCGCAGCCGTCACCCCGCCAGCGGTAATGTGGCCCACCGTCATCACCAGGCGACCGTCGGGCAAGAGCAACATGTCATGGAAATCGCCGCTCACCGCCGTGCCGGTCTCGTGATGAATTGCCATCCGCCAGCCGGGCATGACCGGCGGATGCTTGGGCATGAGCGAGCCCTTGATCACCTGGGCTACGCGTGTGCCGTGATAGGCGGATTCGTGCGCTTCGAATTCCGCCCTTCGCTGTTTGAGCAACAGCGCTACGCCCACGATCGGCAGAAGCAGCCCCATCGTCAACAACAGCGTCAGCAGATCGCGGTAGCGCCGCGTGTCGCGTGTCAGCGTCGCCCAGTCATCCTCGATCACGAGCGTCCACAACGTGCCGGGAATGGGCGCATAGGCGGCGACGATCTCGTTCTGATCCGCGTCCTGCGTCCGCACCGCGCCGCCCTGCGACTCAAACACCAAGCCGGGCAAGGCGTACGTGGCATAGGGCAGGCCGATGGCGCGCGAACCGGAGTCAAACAGGATGTTGCCGTTGCCGTCCACCACATAAGTAGAGCCGCTCTGCCCGATGCGCAGCCGCACAATCGCGGCGTAGAAAGGGCTGAGCGTCGACTCGCCCAAGCGCAACATGCCGAGCAGCGCGCCGACGAACTGGCTGCGCTCTCCGAACACGGGGACGCTCACGACGATCACCTGCGAACCGTCCGGCCCGTCCGTCTCGGCGTTCGAGAAGATCGGCGCAGCCGAACCGAGCAGCCGGCGAAAATAATCGCGGTCGGACCAGTCCTGTGCGATGAGGTCGCCGCGCACCGGCTCCGTCGCCACTACCCGGCCGTGATTGTCCAACAAGATCAGCCCGCCGTCGAAGACCCCCTCGCGCACGAGCAGCGACTCTTGCAGCGCTTGCTGCCGCACGGCCAGGTCTCTGTCATACAGCGCCTGCGTGCGCGCAAAGGTTTGCAGCGCATCCGAGAACTTCGTCATTTCGCTGCGGATACGCGCCGCCGACAGATAGGTCAACTGCCGGTCGCGTTCGATGAGCAGTTCGACCGCGGCGCTGCGATAGGCTATGAAGGTGTACACGGCGAGAGACGCCACCGCGAACAGCGCCACCAAGAACAGCCAGGCGATGTGGTAGCTGTGCCAGCGGCTTTGCTTGGTCGTTGAGTTCACTTCGTCACCTCAATATCGGGCAGCCGGGCGCCATCCGCCGCGCCGCCCAAGTTATCCGTCAGCGCGGCCTTCGCCGCGCCACTCTACGTTTGTCCGCGGCCAGGTTGGGCCATCTCGATCATGGCCGACGTGTTTTTCATGATGTCCATGCGCGCCTGGCCCAACGTGTAGATCTCCTCCCAGGCGGCTAGAGTCAGACGCCGCGCCTCCGCCATGTTGGCGAAGATCTCGGCCGTCACCGAATAACCCTGGATGTGCCCCTCGGCGAAGGCGCCGATGTCGATCTCTTGCGACTGCTCCGGATATTGGGTGCGCACGATCTCGACCCATTCATCGACCAGCGAAGCGCGCGCCGGCTGGAGCAGTTGCGCCTCCGCCATCGCCCGGCCATACTCGAGGCTGACAAAGAACTTCATCAGTTCCCAGGCCGCTTCCGGGTGCTTCGTCCCCGAATAGACGGCGAATCCGTCCGTCGTCGCTAGGGTCACGCGGCGTATGGGCCCGGCAGGGAATGGCGCCACACCGATGCGAAACGGGGCCAATTCCAGTATGTCGCGCAGCGCCCACGACCCGTCCTCCACCATCGCCAGCGACTGCTGGATAAAGGCGTGGCGGGTCTCTAGGTTCTGTATGTCGAGCTTGTTCGCCATCACACGGTCATCCCATATGCGGGCGCGAATCCATTCCATCGCCGCCATCGCCTCCGGCTCGGCCATAAGACTTCGAGTCGGGTCTTCGGGATCGACGAAGTGACCGCCCCACCCGTTGACGTGGACCTGCAAGCGGTCCCAGGCGATATCCGCCATGCTCCCCCACAGGTCGATCTTGCCGTCGCCGTTGCGGTCCGCCGTCAGCCGCCGCATTGCCTCCAGATACGTATCGTGATCCCATGTGTTGTCGGGATAGGCGACGCCGTACTCGTCAAACAGGTCCTTGTTGTAATAGAGCGCCAGCGCGCCGTGGTATTTGGGCAAGGCGAACCGCATCCCGTCCGGCGTCAGGAAGCTGGCATATTGCGCTGCGTCCCAATCGGCAATCGTAGCGGCGTCCAGGTCCGCCTCTACATAGGGATGCAGATTGAGCAGATAGCCCTCTTCCGCCCAGATGGGCAGCATTTCGCAGCAGCCCGAAAATACGTCCGGTGCGATGCCCGCCTGCATGTCGGCGAGCATCTTCTCGTCCGAATTCTCCGGGTCGGGAATGTAGAACACCTCGATATCGGGATGCTCCTCGTGGAAATCCGCCAGCAAGAATTGCTCGCCCAGGCAGCGGCAGTCCTGGTATACGAGTTGAATCTTGCCGTCTTCATGGGGCGCTGTACTGGCGGGGCGCGGCGCGCAGCCGCTCAGGGCCGCGGTCGCAATCGACGCCCCTGCCATCCGCAAGAACGTGCGCCGCGAAACGCGTCTCTTCTCCAACGGCGTCCGTCTGTCGGTCGGCGAGAGCACGGCAGACGACGCCCCAGGCATCCGCGGATCGGATGCGGCCTCCTCACTGACTAGACGCTGCCGGTGACGCATATGGCCCTCTCCTTCTGCGCAGCAGCACTGCCGCGCCTGCTCTCGCCCCGCTCCAATATCGAGAATGGCATGCGCCGCATAAGCCCGCATGCCCGATCCCGTCAAACCGTTAATGCGTCGGCCCTTCGCATTGAAGGGTGAGTCAGCGATATAATCTCGTACAGAAACGCTGTTGGAGCGATGAAGGTGCGATCTCAGCGCGGGGGAAACCTTACCCTGCCAAAGTAGCGTCAGGGTTGCGTCAAGGTTGCGTCGGGAGATTATACATAATTCGTCCGAGTGCGCAAATCGACTACAGCGGTGCAGGCGCCTTACCGAACAGCGCCGATTTTGCATTCCGCCTGCGGGAACACCGCCCTCTGCGCCGACGTATACTGAATAAGGGCGACGAACGACGGTCGCGCCCGGTTCAGGTTCGGTTCGGGGAGAAGAACTATTATGCAGAGCATGACTTACACATTCCGTCTGCGCCTGTGGTCGCTGGCGCTGATAGCGGGCCTGCTTGCCGCTCTGTTGCCGGCCCTAGCCCAACCGTTACAGGCAGCCGAACCGGTAACCCCCGCCCATTCCGACCCTGTGTGGCAGGCGAGTTATTGGAACAACACCACGCTAAGCGGCCCGCCCGCTCTGGAACGGGCTGAGCAGGCGATTGACCACGACTGGGGCGAAGGCTCGCCCGCTCCCAATATCAGCCGCGATGGCTTCTCGGCGCGTTGGACTCGTTATGTGGACGTGTCACCCGGCCTCTATCGCTTCACAGCCGCCAGCGACGACGGCATCCGCGTCTATGTCGATGACCGCCTCGTCATCGACCGATGGATCGTACGCAGCATTGCCGTCGATACGGCCGACATCTATCTGGACGGCGGGCATCACCTGATCCGCGTCGAGTACTTCGAGCAGGCCGGCGCCGCGGCGGTGCGCTTCTTCCTGTCACCGGCGACAGAAGGCGGCGGCCGCTGGCGGGGCGAATACTACGACAACCGCTCGCTTTCCGGCCCGCCTGCGCTGGTGCGCTACGATGAACGCATCGACTTCAACTGGGGCGAAGGCTCGCCCGCGCCGGGCCGGATCGGGCGCGACGATTTCTCGGTGCGCTGGGCCGGCGTCCTGAATGAGACGGCGGGCCGCTATCGCTTCACCGTCACCGCCGACGACGGCGTGCGCCTATGGGTGAACAACCACCTGTTGATTGACAGATGGCGCGATCAACCTGAAACAACCTACCAGGATGAGATCTATCTGCCCGGGGGCGATGTGCCGGTGACGCTCGAATACTATGAGCACGTCGGTTACGCAGCTATCCGCCTAAGCTGGACGCGCATAGACGCCCACGAAACCGACGCCTGGCGCGGCGAATACTTCGACAACCGCCATCTGGCCGGGGCGCCGCGCCTGGTGCGCAACGACGGCGACATCAACTTCGACTGGGGCGGCGGTTCGCCCGCGCCGGAGATGATCGGCCGCGACGACTTCTCCATCCGCTGGACGCGCGCGCTGAACTTCCGCGAGGGACGCTACCGCTTCACCGTCACCGTCGACGACGGCGCGCGCCTCTACATCGACGACCGCCTCGTCATCGACGAATGGCGCGACGGTCCGCGCCGCAGGTTCACGCACACGCAGCGCCTGAGCAGAGGCGTCCATACCATCCGCCTAGAGTACTATGAACACACGGGCGATGCCGCCGTTCGCCTGTCGTGGAAGCGAATCGACGGCCAAGAGGAGGAGAGCAAAGACCGGCCCCGCGTCGGCAACATCATCACCTGCGCGCCGGCGCAGCCCGGACATTGCGCCTGGGTCAAGATCTATCGCATGGAGCCGGATGGATCGTGGATCGACGTGGCGGAGCGCGGCTTTGCCACGTGCGACGCCGCCGGCTTTCTCAAGATCGACGGGCTGCCGGTCGACGAGAACCTTTACGGCGGCGCAGGCCACCCCTATCGCGTAGAGTTGTGGACGGACAGCGGCCTGCTGCATTCGACGGGCAACGTCGCGCGCGGCGAGCCGGAATTCCGCGTGCGCGCCTTTGCCGATAACAACACGCCCTGGTCCTGCACGCCATAACCCCGCAAAGCACATGAAAAGGGGCCGGTTTTGCCGCCGGCCCCGCCGCGCTTAGCCCAACCCCACACGTTCTCTGGTCGGCTTGTGCAACTCGAAGATGTCGTGGATGGCGCCGACCGCCACAGCCCGGTCGCTCTCTTCCACCACCAGGCTGACATTGGCCTCGCTCGACCCCTGCGCGATGGCGATCACGTTGATGCGCTTCTCGCCCACGGCGCGGAAAATGCCCGCCGCCAGCCCCGGCGTGCCGCGCATCCCGCTGCCTACCACGGCGATAATTGCAATTTGTGACAGACCGGAAATATCGTCGATATACTTCCGCTCCAATTCCACTTTGAACTCGGCGCGCAGGGCTTCGATCACGGTTTGCGCCGCCCCGTCCGGCACAACAAAACAGATGCTCTGCTCGCTGCTGCTCTGGCTGATCATCAGCACATTGGCGCCCACGCCGGCCACGCTGCGGAAAGTCCGCGCGGCGATGCCGGGGACGCCCATCATGCCGCGCCCCGCCACGGTAATCAGGTTCAGCCCCGATATGGCGGTGATCGCCTTCACCGACCCGTGCAGATCGCCGTCGCTCTCGTTGCGGATGTAGGTCCCCGGATGTTCGGGCTGGAAGGTGTTGAGCACGCGCAGGGGTATGTTCTTCTCGATGGCCGGCGTCACGGTCTTGGGGTGGATCACCTTGGCCCCGTAGTAGGCCAATTCGGCCACTTCTTCATAGCTGAGTTGGTTCAGGCTGCGCGCGTTAGGCACGATCCGCGGGTCCGCCGTCATCACGCCGTTGACGTCAGTCCAAATCTGGATCTCGTCGACCCCTAAGGCCGCGCCGACGATGGCGCAGGAATAGTCGGAGCCGCCCCGCCCCAACGTAGTGGGAATCCCCTGCACGGTCGCGCCGACAAAGCCGGTGACCACCGGCACAACACCGGCCTCCAACATAGGCAGCAGCCGTTCGCGGCAGCGCTGGTCGGTCAGCGCCTTGATCGGCGCGGCCGCGCCGAATTCGCCGTCGGTCACGATCAGGTCTGTCGCATCCACAGCCTCGGCGGGCACGCCCTGCGAGCGCAACACCGCGGCCAGCACCGGCGCGGCGAGCCGTTCGCCCAGCCCGCTTACCAGGTCCATCCCGCGTTTGGTCACCTCGCCCAGTACGGCGATACTGTTGCACAGTCGGCTGAAGGCCTGTAGCCGCTCATCGGTCAGGCGAGCCAATTCGGCGCGCTCCAATCCGTCTTCGATGAACTGGCCCGCCACAAAATGGTGCTTGACCCGCAAAGTGTTCTCGGCTTCCAGATAGAACTCATCGCCTTCGGCCGCCCGCCGCGCCGCCTCGATCAGCAAATTCGTCACGCCCGCCATGGCGCTCGTCACAACCACCACGCCCGGCTGCGCCGTTTTCGCTTCTCGCTCCACTGCGTCCGCCACAATCTTGGCGACTTGGGCAAACGCCTCGACGTTGCCTACCGACGTGCCGCCGAACTTCATTGCGATCATGTTGTCTGCCTCCGCACTGTATGATGCCCTGTACTGTATGA
>CAYXRG010000007.1:16020-19122 GCA_964467575.1 uncultured Caldilineaceae bacterium
ACTGTATGATGCCCTGTACTGTATGACGCCCTTGGCGAAACCGGCCCTCGAAAGGAGTTGGGCAACTGGGCTTGAATCCTCCAGAAAACTCGAAGCTCCCCGGAGACGTCTCTCGGTCACTCTCTACAAAAACAGAAGCCCTCTCATCTTTAAGAGTCAGATGAGAGGGCGCAATAGACACAATTCAGCCTTGTCTCTCATCTTCCAGATTACTCTGCCGGACTTGGCACCTTGATTGGGCGAGACTTTCGTCGCCGTCACCAGGTTGCCGAGGCTTCAAAGGGCCGGTCCCTCCGCCTCTCTGGATAAGAGCTTGAGCTATTCAATTGTTGCAGACTATATCAAGAGCCCGGCGCAATGTCAAGCGCGCATTTGGCCCGCGTTGCGTTTTCGCGCCGGAGAAGCGCTCAACCGGCGATGGCGAGCAGTCGCTCCACCGCTTCGCCTGCCGGAATATCCGTCTGCTCGCCGGTGGAGAGGTCCTTCACTGCCACGACGCCCGCCTCCACTTCTCGCGGCCCCAGCAGCAGCGCATAGCGGATCTTGCGTTCATCCGCATACTGGAATTGCCGCCCGTAGCGGTCGTCATCCGGATAGAGGTCCACGCGCAGCCCGCCACGGCGCAAGCGCTGCGCCAACTCCAGGCTTGCCCCGACCGTGCTCTTGTCGAAGATCGTTACCACCGCCTGGGGCTGGCCCGCCAACTGCGCCGGGAACATCCCCTGCTCCTCCATGATCAGGATGATTCGCTCCAAGCCCAGGCTAAAGCCGCACGCCGGGATCGTCTGCCCGCTGAACATGCCGATCAGGTCGTCGTAGCGCCCGCCGCCGCCGCCCGAACTGCCGAAGCCCAGAAACTCGATCTCGAAGATCGGACCGGTATAGTAGCTCAACCCGCGCGCCAGGTACGGATCGACGCGCAGACGCTCTGCGGCAGGGCCGTAACGGCAGTAGTCGATCACGCTGCGCAGTTCGGCTACGCCGCGCGTGCCTAACTCGGAACCCTGCAGCAGTTCGGCCAGCCAGTCCAGGATGGCGCCGTTGGCCGCAGGCATGCCCGCCATCGTCTGCAGCAGGCTCTCCGCAGCGGCGCGACTGACGCCGCGCTCGGTCAGTTCCGCCGCCACGCCGTCCAGACCGATCTTGTCCAGCTTGTCGATGGCGACCAGCGCCGAGTCTTCCAGTTCCGGCTGCACGCCTGCCGCCTCCATCAGCCCGCGCAGGATGCCGCGGTGGTTGAGGCGCAGCATAAAAGCCCCCTCGCCGCTAAAGCCCAGTTCCTCCATCACTTGCGCGCCGGCGTTGAGCACCTCGGCTTCCACCGTCTGGCTGGCGGAGCCGATCACGTCCACGTCGCACTGGAAGAACTCGCGATACCGGCCCTTGGCCGGGCGGTCAGCGCGAAAGACCGGCTGAATCTGGTAGCGCTTGAAGACGCGCGGCAGTTCATTGCGATAATTGGCGGCCACGCGCGCCAGCGGCACAGTCAGGTCATAGCGCAGCCCGGCATCGCCCACGCTATCGACAGTCGGATCGTTGCGCAGCGCGTCTTCGAGCTTGTCGCCGCGCTTCATGATGCGGAAAATGAGCTTGTCGCCCTCTTCGCCGTACTTGCCCAACAGCGTCGAGAGCCGCTCCATCGCCGGCGTCTCCAGCGGCTCAAAGCCATAGCTCTGATAGACGCGCTCAATCACGTCGATCACGTAGTTGCGCCGCAAGACGTCGAGGGGCAGGAAGTCGCGCATCCCGCTTAGGGGCGCGGTATTCACTTTCGCCATCTTTATCACTCCAGTGCTTTTAGCGGATCGGTATACGGCAGGTCGAACGCCTCGGCCACCAGGTCGTGCGTCAGACGGCCCTTATGCGTATTCAGGCCGTGCAGCAGATCGGGGTTGCGGCGCACCGCATCCAACCCGTCGTTGGCGAGGCTCAGCGCATAGGTCATGGTCTGGTTGACCAGGGCGAAGGTGCTGGTGCGCGGCACGGCCCCCGGCATGTTCGCCACACAGTAATGCACGACATCATCCACCACGAACGTTGGATTGCTGTGCGTGGTGGGGCGGCTCGTCTCGACGCAGCCGCCCTGGTCCACGGCCACGTCCACGATCACCGCGCCCTTGCGCATATGCGACAGCATCGGCTTGGTCACCAACCACGGCGCGCGCCCGCCGGGGATCAGCACTGCGCCGATCACCAGATCGGCGTTGAACACCGCCTGCTCGATGTTGTACTCGTTGCTGGCGCGCGTCTGTAAGCGCCCCAAGAAAATATCGTCCAGGTATTGCAGCCGGTCATGGTGGATGTCGAGCACGGTCACCTGTGCGCCCATGCCCAGAGCCACTTTGGCCGCGTTGCCGCCCACCGTGCCGCCGCCCAAGATGGTCACATCCGCCGGCGGCACGCCCGGCACGCCGCCCAGCAGCACGCCGCGTCCGCCGCGGTGCTTCTCCAAATACGCCGCGCCGATCTGCGTCGCCATGCGCCCTGCCACCTCGCTCATGGGCATGAGCAGCGGCAGTTTGCCCTCCGCTGTCTGTACCGTCTCATAGGCAATGGCCGTGGTGTGGCTTTCCAGCAGGACCTCGGTCAGTTGCCGGTCCGCGGCCAGATGGAGATAGGTAAAGAGAATCTGATCGGCGCGCAGGAAGCCATACTCCGGCCCAACCGGCTCCTTGACCTTTACAATCATCTCGGCGGCCCAAGCTTCCGCCGCGGTGCGGACAATCGTCGCGCCGGCCTCGGCATATTCCTCATCGCTGAGGAAGCTGCCTTCGCCCGCGCCGGTCTCGACCAGTACCTCGTGGCCGCGACGCACCAGCACCGTCACAGCGCCAGGCGTCAGCCCGACCCGATTTTCGCCGTCTTTGATCTCTTTGGGCAATCCGATCCGCATCGTGGAGTCTCCCGAACCATTGTAAGCCGGTGCAATATGACGCCAATCCGCCGGTGCGTCCGCTCCAAACCGGCGCATCCATTCTCATTGCGCCAGTGTATCAGCAGGCCGTGCATCAGGCAAGATGCTCGCACCCCGACCTGAGCAGGAACGCCCACTCGAAATTTGCGAGTTTCTTGGTTGGCGCGCTGCGCCGTCTGCCGCCACGC
>CAYXRG010000007.1:19222-33261 GCA_964467575.1 uncultured Caldilineaceae bacterium
CCACTCGAAATTTGCGAGTTTCTTGGTTGGCGCGCTGCGCCGTCTGCCGCCACGCGCTGCACGAATTTTCGAAGCGGCTGGGCTTAAGTGCAATTACATTGGTCCTTAGGGATTGACGTCGAGACCCTACACTTCGTTCAGGGTGACAGTAACCCCAGGAATTCGTGAAACCGTACTTAATTCGATCAATTCGTGGAATTCGTGGCGGCTCTTTACGCCTACGCGTCGCCATGATAGCCGTCTCGGCGCGTTCCATCCCCGCGCGCTTGCCAAAGTCGCCCTTTGTGGGCAGAATGAACCGGCATGGACCATATAACAATCGCAGCGGCGACAGGACGTTCGGAGTCATCCAGATGAAACAGGTATCGGCGCCGGCGCGCAGTGTGCTGCGCACACTGCGCCGCATCGCCCACGCAGCCGGTACAGCCTGGCAATTCGTCTTTTGCGCGCTCGCCAACCTGCGCCGCCGCCTCCTGCGCCGCCGGTTGCCCGACTATGTGGTCATCACCATCGACCACACCGTCTCCGAGCGTGCGCCGGACATGCCCTGGTGGACCGCGTATATCCCCGGCTTGAAGCTGCCGCTCAGCCTACAATACATCAGCGAGGCCCTGCGCCGCATCGCCAGAGACCCGGATGTAAAGGGCGTCGTCTTTCTGATAAAGGGGGCGGAACTCAGCTTAGCCCAAGCTCAAAGCCTCGCCCGCCTCTTTGACCGCTTCCGCCAGCGGGACAGCCAATTCCGGCCCGCGGGGCACGCGCCCAAGCGCATCGTCGTCCACCTCGAACATGCCGGCACGCCTGCCTACGTCGCCGCCTGCGCCGCCGACGCCATCAGCCTTGCCCCCCTTGCCTCGTGGGACATCCTAGGGCTGCGCGCCGCGCCGGTCTACCTGCGGGACACGCTGGCCCGCCTCGGCATTGAGGTGGATGTCGTCAAGATCGCGCCGTGGAAGACCGCCGCCGACCGGTTCACCCGCACCGAGATGAGCGAGGCCGAGCGCGAGCAGTATAACTGGCTGCTCGACAGCTTATCCGCAGACATCATCAGCGCCATCGCCGCGGGCCGCAACCTCTCACCCGAAACAGTCCAAGGCTTAATCGACCGCGCGCCGGTCACCGCGGACGAAGCCTGCGCCGCCGGTCTGGTCGACGCCATCCTCTACGAAGACCAGTTGACCGCGCATCTGGGCGAGACGGGCAAGCCTGCCCGCCTCCTGCCCTACGCTTCGGCGCGCGGGCTGCTGCTGCATTGCCCGCAGCGCCGTCCCGCCCAGGCAGTAGGCGTCCTCAGCCTGACGGGCGCGATCGTCGTGGGCGAAAGCCGTCGCCTGCCCATCCCTCTGCCGCTCCTCGGCGGGCGCACCCTGGGCAGCGCCAGCGCAGTGCAGCAGATCCGCAACGCCCGCCGCGACTCCAGTCTCGCCGCAGTAGTGGCATACGTCGATTCAGGCGGCGGTTCCGCCCTCGCCAGCGATCTCATCTGGCGCGAGTTGGAGTTGCTCAACCAGGAAAAGCCGGTCGTCGTCTACATGGGCGACGTCGCGGCAAGCGGCGGCTATTACATCGCTGCGCCCGCCCGCCGGATCGTAGCCCAGCCCGCCACCCTCACCGGTAGCATCGGCGTGGTCGTCGCCAAAGCTGTGACCGCCGGCGCGCTCGACAAGTTGGAAGCCCGCCGCGAGATCGTCCAACGCGGCCAAAACGCCGGCCTCTACGGCGAAGACAGCCTCTGGAGCGAGACCCAGCGCACCCAGATCGAAGGCAGCGTCCAGCACGTCTACCAGGAGTTCAAGCGCCGCGTCGCCGCCGGCCGCAAGCTGGACTTCGACGCGCTCGACCCGATCTGCAACGGTCGCGTCTGGACCGGCAAACAGGCCCTCGCTCACGACCTGGTCGACGAACTTGGCGATTTTCACACAGCCCTAGAGCTCGCCTGCGCCGAAGCTAATCTGCCGGTCGACGGCTCCGTGCGCACGCGCGCCATCTCAGCGCCGCATACGCGCCTGCTCGCCGAACCGGTCGACGCAGCCAGAGCTTTGCTGGGGTTGGATGTCGCCGGCGAGCTGCAAACCGCCGCAGCCGCTCTTTTGCAAGGGGATTTGCCGCAACTGCTCGGCCGCGAGCGCCTCTGGCTGATCGCCGACGGGCTGCCCAGGTTCGATTAGTAGGGCGATACGGCGGCCGCAAAGGCGCAACACGTCACGAACCATGCGTCACGAGTCACGAATGGCAGATAACGCATGACTACACCACCTATAACGGCATCTTGGAAGGAAACCCGCCATGCTTGACGTCGATTCAATCCGCGCCCAATTTCCCGCGCTGCACGAGTCCTTCAACGACAAACCGGCCGTCTTCTTCGACAACCCCGGCGGAACCCAGGTCCCCCGCCGCGTGCTCGAAGCCATGACCGACTACCTGACGCGGCGTAACGCCAACACCCACGGCGTCTTTGAGACCAGCCGCCGCACCGACGCCACGATCGACCATGCCCGCCAGGCCGCGGCCGACCTGCTCGGCGCCGACACGGACGAGATCGTCTTCGGCAACAACATGACCAGCCTCACTTTCGCGCTCAGCCACGCCCTAAGCCGCGAGTTCGGCCCCGACGACGAGATCGTCGTCACCCGCCTCGACCATGACGCCAACGTCAGCCCCTGGGTGATGATGGCCGAGGACACCGGCGCAACCGTGCAATGGGCCGACGTGGACATCGAGACCTGCACGCTGGACATGGAACACCTGCGCTCGCTCATTAACCCGCACACCAAGCTCGTCGCAGTCGGCTATGCCAGCAACGCCAGCGGCACAATCAACGACGTCCAGACTATCATCGGCTGGGCAAAAGAGAACAAGGCCTATACCTTCATTGACGCGGTGCAGTACGCGCCCCACGGCCTGATCGACGTCAAGGCGCTGGATTGCGATTTCCTGGCGTGCAGCGCTTACAAGTTCTTCGGCCCACACGCCGGCATCCTCTACGGCAAGCGCGAACACCTTAACCGGCTGCGCCCTTACCATGTGCGACCCACCGGCGACGAGTCGCCCGACAAGTGGGAGCAGGGTACCAAGAACCACGAGGGGCTGGCTGGCGTGGCCGCGGCCATCGACTACCTAGCCGACTTGGGCGTGCGCTATGGCGGAGCTTCAGCCGGAGCGACGCGCCGCGAGCAACTGGCCGCAGCCTGGGCCGAAATCAACAACTATGAGCTGATGCTCATGGATCGCCTGATCAGCGGGCTGCAATTCATCAACCGTGTGCGCATCTACGGCCTCACCAACCGCATGGACTGGCCGCACCGCGTGCCGACCGTCTCCATCCGCAAGGAGGGAACCACGCCGCAGCAGTTAGCCGAAGCCCTCGCCGCCGAGAACATCTTCGCTTGGGACGGCAACTTCTACGCCGTCAACCTGACGGAACGTCTAGGCGTCGAACCGAGCGGCGGCCTGCTGCGCCTCGGCCTCGTCCACTACAACACGCTGGACGAGATCGATCGCTGTATCCGCGTGATCGACAGCGTATAGGCGGCTAGACTTGTAACAGCGGCGAGGATGCCGCCGGCCAAATCGGGGCGCTTCGTCAACCGTGAGAGGCGCCCTTACAGCGGCCCGCCATTTGATGCCGTCGCGGGCCTACGGTACAATACCCGCGCTTTTGCCATATTGCCGTCCGTTAGCCGACCTGGGGCGTTCCGCCCCCCACCTAGCACGCGAGAATCGTCCATGAAAGCGCCAACCGACTGCACCAGCATCGAAGACGTCCGTCACGCCATCGACGCCATCGACCAGGACATCGTCCGCGCGCTGGGTCTCCGCTATGAATACGTCAAGGCCATCACCCGCTTCAAGAAGACCGAAGAGGACGTGCGCGCGCCGGAGCGCTACCAGGCCGTCATGCAAGCCCGCCGCGCCTGGGCGCAGGAGGCCGGCCTCGACCCCGACGTCGTCGAGCGCCTGTACCGCCTGTTGATCGATCACTTCATCGCTGAAGAGATGAAGGACCTCGGGCTGGCTGACGCCGGCCGGCCATGAACCGCACCGCTTTGCCCAACGCCAAGATCGCCCTGGTGCACGACTGGCTCAACCAGGCGGGCGGCGCCGAAAACGTCCTCGAAGAACTGGCGGCGCTCTTCCCCGCCGCGCCCGTCTACACCAGCTTCTATGCGCCGGAACACATGCCCGCCGCCTACCGCGGATGGGACATCCGCACCACCTTCATGCAAAAGCTGCCGGGCATCGCCGCCAACCACCAGCGCTACATGCCGCTCTACCCGCTGGCCTTCGGCGCAACCGACGTCAGCGGCTATGATCTGGTGTTGAGCAACAAGAGCGGCTTCTGCCACGGCGTGCGCACCCGCACGCGTCAAGCCGCCGCACGCCACGTCTGCTACTGCCTGACGCCCACGCGCTTCATCTGGCTCTACGACCAATACCGCGCCCGCGAGCAGCTCAACCGCGGCACAGACCTGCTAGTGCGGCCCGCGCTGGCCTGGCTGCGCCGCTGGGATTTCGCCGCGGCCCAGCGCGTCGACCATTTCATCGCCATCAGCAGCGCCATCCAAGAACGCATCCGCCGCTTCTACCGCCGCCAGAGTGTCGTCATCCACCCGCCCGTCGACACGGATTGCTTCACGCCCGACCCGGCGACGTCCGTTGGCGACTACTACCTGATCGTCAGCCGCCTCATCCCCTACAAGCGCATCGACCTAGCCGTGGACGCCTTCCGCAGCCTGCCGCACCTCAAGCTCATCATCGCCGGGGACGGCCGCTACCGCCAGATCCTCGAAGCCCAAGCCCCGCCCAACGTCACTTTCATAGGTCGCCAAGACAGCGTCCTGGAACTGCTGCGCGGCTGCCGGGCGTTTATCTTTCCGGGTCTGGAAGACTTCGGCATCGCGCCGGTTGAGGCGATGGCCGTAGGTCGCCCTGTGATCGCCTACGGCGACGGCGGCGCGCTAGACACCGTCGCCCCAGGCGTGACCGGCGAGTTGTTCAGCGAACAGACGCCCGAAGCGCTCGCCGCTGTATTGGCACAGTTCGACCCGACGCGCTATGATGCGACTGCGTGCCGCGCGCAGGCCGAGAAGTTCAGCGCCCACGCCTTCCGGCGCAAATTGGGCGACTATCTGGAACAAGTGTTGCAGGGCGAGAACCCAGCCCAAGACAGCGAGTAGCGCACATGGAGATTCGCCAGATCTGGCAGATCATCCGCCGCCGTTGGCGGTTGCCCGTGTTGCTGACCGTGCTGGTCGGTCTGTTCAGCCTGCTGCAGATGCGCCCCTGGCAGCCGGCGCCGCCCTCCTACTCCGCCTCGCTGCGCATGTTGGTGGGCGTGCTGCCCGCCGCCGAAGCGGATCGCACGGCCTATGACCCGCGCTACTACGCCTGGCTCACCAGCGAATACCTGGTCGACGACTTTACCGAGGTCGTACGCAGCGACCTGTTCGCCCGCAACGTCAGCGCCCGCCTTGCAGAGCAGGCGCTCCAGGTTCCGCCCGGCGTGATCCGGGGCAGCGCGGCCACAGGTAAACAGCACCGCATCATCACCCTAAACTTTACCTGGGGCGATGCCGGCGAACTCGCCGCCATCGCCCAGGCCGCCGCCGCCGAACTGACCGAGAACGCGCCCTTCTACTTCAAGCAGCTCGGCACGGACGGAGCCGGCATATCCCTGCTGGACGCGCCGTCCGTGGCGGCGGTCGGTCCCGGTCTGCGCGACCGGCTGGAGCTGGCGTTGCGCCTGCTGCTCGCCCTCTTCGCCGGCCTCGGCCTGGCCTTCTTGCTCGACTACCTCGACACGTCCATCCGCGACCGCGCCGAACTGGAAGAGATGGGCTATCACATCCTTGGAGAAATCCCCAAACGCCGTTAGGATTGGGGCACAGTTGGCCGGAGCCGCTTGGACGCATGTTGCATGGCGCTTGACTCCGGCCCGGACGATTAGGAAAAGGCATTTGCCATGACCATCCAAGAATACGCACGCATCATTCGCCGCCGCGGCTGGATCATCCTCGTCTCGGTCATCTTGGCTGCGGCAGCCGCTTTCGGCGTCAGCTTCCTGCAGGAAGACATGTACCGCGCCACGGTCTATGTGAGCACCGTGCCGGCGCGGCCCGACTGGGGCCTCGGCAACATGGCCAAGGACCTGATGCGCAACTTTGCCGCCAATATCCAGACGCCTGAGATCGCCCAGCGCGTCATTGACCGCGCCCAGCTTGACCAGAACCCCTACGACTTTCTGGGCCACATCAACATAGCCGCAGATTCCAGCGACTTCACCATCAAGATCGAGGCGCGAGCGCGCGACGGCGAGGTCGCCAAATTGATGGCGCTCACGTTGGCGGACGAATTCATCGACGAACGCACCGCCTACTACGCACAGCAGGACAAGGACAACCGCATCGAGGTTAAAATTCGCAGCCGCGCCATCAGCTACGAACAATACCAGCCCAAGCCGCTCATCAACGCCGTCGCCGGCGGCGTGCTGGGCATGCTCTTCGGCTTGGCGCTCGTCCTCATCCTAACGTGGATGGAAGCGGACCTGCTGCGCACCTCCGCCGCGGTCGAACGCACCCTGGGCGTCCCCGTGCTGGGGGCCATCCCTGCCGTCTCCGGCCAGAAGGAGTCGGTTCAACCCGCGCCCCAGCCCGGTCGGGTAGGAGCGCCCAAAACGGCCTAGCCGGTCAGCGCCTTGCACAGCCGTCGTCGCCTGTCACTCTCCCCCCCGGTCATTCTGCTGCTTCTGGCCGTCGCGGCCTATGCGGTCTATTTCTCCTGGCTGACGATCACGCGCTACGCCGCCTTTGAAGCGCGCGCCCTCGACATGGGCAACCTCGACCAGGCCATCTGGAACACGGCGCGCGGCAACTGGTTCCACCTCACCAACCAGCCCGGCACGGTCAACCGGCTGAGTCTGCACGTCGAGCCGATCCTCATCCCCATCTCGTGGCTCTATTGGCTATACGACGGGCCGCCGGCGCTGCTCGTGTTGCAAGCCGTGGTGGTAGCGCTCGGCGCGCTCCCGCTCTATGCGCTGGCCCGGCACAAGCAGTTATCCCCCTGGGCGGCGCTGGCCCTGGCTGCGGCCTACCTGCTGCACCCGTCCATCCAGGCGGCCAACTGGCTCGAATTTCATCCCGTCACCCTCGTCCCGACCTTCTTGATGGCCGCCTTCTACTTCCTGGTGGCGGGCCGCACCGGCTGGTATGCGCTTTTCGCCGTGCTGGCCGCGAGTTGCAAGGAAGAGATCGCCCTGCTGGTCTTCATGCTCGGCCTCTATGCGGCGCTCGCCCTGCGACCGGGAGCCCGCTGGGCGCGCCTGGGCGCGCTGACGATGGCCCTCTCCCTGCTCTGGGCGTTTACCGCCGTCTTCTTCATCCAGAACGCCTTCGCCGCGGGCAACATCCACTGGAATCGCTACGGCTATTTGGGTGACAGCCCGCTGGAGATGGCAACCGCGCTGATCACCCGGCCCGACCTGGTGATAGCGCAGTTGCGCGCCGCCGAAGCAGGGCGCTACCTGGCGCAGTTGCTCCTGCCCGTCGCCTTTGTCTCCCTGCTTGCGCCGGAAGCGCTGGCGCTGGCGCTGCCCTCGCTGGCGATCAACCTGCTGGCCGACTTCGCGCCCATGCACCAGGTCTACGAATTGATCTACGCTGCGCCGATCATCCCCTTTGTGATGATCGCGGCCGTCTACGGCGCGGCGCGTGTGGGCCGCTGGCTAGCCCGCTATCGCCCATCCGCCCCCCTGCTGCACGAGCTGGCGTCGCACATCGCGCCGGTCGCAGTCCTCGTCGCGGCGCTGGCGACTTCGGTTCCCTATGGCTACGTGCCGTGGGGCGGCAACTACCGCCACTTCACCGTCTCGGATCATGACCGCCGCGCCGCAGCCGTCATCGCCCAGATCCCCAAAGACGCCAAAGTCTCGGCGCAGGACCGCCTGAACCCGCACGTCAGCGGACGGGAGACGATCTACATCTTCCCGCGCGTCGAGGACGCCGACACCGTCCTCATCGACGTCACCGGCCCGGCTTGGCCGCAACACCCCAGCGACCTGCGCGCCACGGTCGACCGGCTCCTGCAGGACGGCTTCGGGGTGGCCGCGGCCGACGACGGCTACCTGCTCCTGCGCCGCGACGCACCGCAACGAGAACCGCCGCCCGCGTTCTACACTGCATGGCAGCGCCCCCACCACGCGCCGGTGCAGCCGCGGCAGATTGACTTCGCCGGCAAGCTGCGCCTGGTCGACTTCGCCGTAGCCAGCGACGAGTACGGTGAGGTTATCGTCCGCCTCTACTGGCAGGCGCTCGCCCCCCTGGACGAAGACCTGCGCTTCTATGTCGCTTTCCAGGACCGGGACGGCGAAACGCTGTACGACACGAACTATTATCCGCCGCCCGCCGTCCTGTGGTATCCTACTTCGCGGTGGACGCCGGGGCAGACGGTGCTGGTGCAAACGCTGCCCTGGACGCTCGACGCGGACCGGTTTGCGCTGTTGCTCGGCGTCTATGCGGGGGAGAACGGCTGGACGGAAGGCGGTCGCCTGCCGGTGAGTCGCATCGAACCGCCGTTGCCGCTGCTCGAACACGGCTCCCTGGTGCGGCTGGGCGGGTTTAGCCGCTCGGGCAAGGCGGATTGGATACCGTTCCATCCGGCGGAGACCGCGCCGGCGCAGCGCGTGGATGTCCGCTTTGGCGACGCCATCGTATTGGAAGGCGTGACCTTGCCGGAGACGAAGGCCCAGCCGGGCGGCGAGTTGGCCGTCACGTTCCACTGGGCCGCTCGCCAGCCGCCGGACGCAGACTACACCGCCTTCGCCCACCTGCTCGATGCTGAGGGCGTGAGGGCGGCGCAGTTGGATTGGCAAC
Organism: uncultured Caldilineaceae bacterium; assembly: GCA_964467575.1. Lineage (GTDB taxonomy): Bacteria > Chloroflexota > Anaerolineae > Caldilineales > Caldilineaceae > JASGTU01. The sequence continues at coordinate 28,093 of CAYXRG010000007.1, forward strand.
CCAGAGACGCCATCGGCCCGTTGCCAACGTCCGCCTGGCAGGCAGGGCAGAGCGTGCTCGATGCAGAAACGCTGGCGCTGCCTGCGGACCTGGCGCCCGGCGACTATCGTTTGATCGTCGGCATGTACCACTGGCAGGACGGCGTACGGCTCCCCGCCCAGGGAGAGATCGCCGAGCCTGGCGATGTGGCCGTCGTCGCGACGATTCGGGCGGAATAGGCTGTGCGCAGCGCGCCGCCTGTAAGGTGATAACGACTCGTACAGAGTGAACTGAGGCCTGATGCCATGCAGAACTTGATCACGCTCACCGACCCGCGCAGCTCGGCGGCGGAAGCCTACCAGAGCCTGCGCACCAACCTGGAATTCTCCAGCTTGGAGCAGCCGCTGCACTCCATCCTCATCACCAGCGCAGACGGCGTCACCGACAAAAGCATCGCCCTGGCAAACCTGGCGGTGGTCATGACCCAGGCCGGGGACCGCGTCACGATCGTCGACGGAGACTTGCGGCGGCCCCAGCAGCACGAAATCTTCGGTTTGTCCAACCAAGCCGGCCTGTCGAACTGGCTGAGTGACGGAGGCCCCGCGCCCTTGCAGCGCACCTCTGTCGAAGGGCTGCAAGTCATGACCAGCGGCCCCCTGCCCGCCAACCCGGTGGCCCTACTGAGCAGCCGCCGGCTGGCCGACGCTTTGGCCGAACTGCAAGAGCAGGCCGACTACCTGCTGATCGACGCGCCGCCCATCCTCGCCGTAACCGACGCGGCGCTGTGGGCGAGTAAGGTCGACGGCGTCGTACTGCTCGTCAACGCCGGGCGCACCAAGCGCGACCACGCGCAGCGCGCCAAGACCGTGCTGGAGAAGGTCCACGCCCGCATCGTGGGGGCCGTACTGCTCGATGCCGAGCGCGACGCGGACATATCCGGCTATAATTGGTAGCGAAAAGCCGGCGGCGCTGGCCGGAACTAGGCAGAGGAAAAGGCAGAGGAGAAGGCGAAGCATGAAAGGTCTGATTCTGAGCGGCGGTAGAGGAACCCGCCTTTACCCGATCACATTTACCCGCGCCAAGCAATTGGTCCCCGTAGCCAACAAGCCCGTCCTCTTTCGGGTGATCGAAGCCATTCGCGACGCCGGCATCACGGAGATCGGCATTGTCATCGGCGACACCGGCGATGAGATCCGCCAGGCCGTCGGCAATGGCCGGCGCTGGGATGTGACGATCCGCTACATCGAGCAGGAGGCGCCGCTCGGTTTGGCGCACGCCGTCAAAATCAGCCATGACTTCCTCGGCGACGACCGCTTTGTCATGTTCCTGGGCGACAACGTGATCGAAGGCGGCATCAGCCCCCTGATCCGGCAGTTCGCTGGCTCAAGCTGGAACAGCCAGGTCGTGCTCACCGAGGTCGATCATCCCCAACAGTACGGCGTCGCCGAGCTAGACAACGAGCGGCGCATCGTGCGTCTGGTCGAAAAGCCGCGCAACCCGCGCAGCAACCTGGCCCTCGTCGGCATCTACATGTTCGACGCCAACATCTTCCAGGCGGTTAACAGCATCCAGCCCAGTTGGCGCGGCGAGTTGGAGATCACCGATGCCATCCAGTGGCTCGTCGACCAAGGCTGCCAGGTGCATCCCTACATCCACCGCGGCTGGTGGATCGACACAGGCAAACACATCGACCTGTTGGAGGCCAACAACCGCGTCCTAGCCGAGTTGACCCACCACATCGAAGGCTATGTTGACCGCGACAGCAAGCTGGACCACCTCGTCACGGTCGAGCGCGGCGCCGAGGTCATCAACAGCGTGGTGCGCGGGCCGGCCATCATCGGCGAAGACTGCCGCATCATCAACAGCTATGTCGGCCCCTTCACCAGCATCTACCACGACACCGTGGTCGAAGACAGCGAAATCGAACACAGCATCGTACTAGATCACAGCCGCATCGTCGGCATTCCCAGCCGCATCGAAGACAGCGTTATCGGCCGCGATGTAGAGATCACCTTCAGCCCGATCAAGCCCAAGGCCTATAAAATGACGTTGGGCGATCACTCGAAGGTAGGGCTCCTATAGCGCGCCCGGTTGCCGGCAGCCATACGATGGAGGTTGCAGCCCCGTTTGCCATCACGTCCGCGCCCGCCCTTGCCGCCGCTCTGCGCGTTGCCGCCTGTGATGCGCCGCATCAGCCGTCGGCCGCGCTCTTCCGGCGTGAGCGGCTCGTGCCCATGTACCGCATCAAGCGGCTTGCGCCTGAGGCCGAAGCCGCCGCCGCGGCCCATGTCCTGGCCGAAACGGCCGAGCGTCTACGCCGCCTGGGGCCGGCCTACGCCGAATGGCGCGAGTTCGACGCCTGCGCCTACTTTGACCTTCTGCCCGCCCAGGCGCACCGGCTGGTCCGCATCTCGGAACGCGTCGCCACCGTGCATGTTTCTTTCTATGCCGACTTGTTGCTGCCGTCCTTTCGCAGCGCCGAACGCTATTGGGCCGAGACGTTCTGCCCGGCTTACCGACGGATGACGCACAGCCTTGCTCAGTCCGCCGAGCCGCTGCCCGCGGTGCTAAAATTCCAAGACGTCATCCAGCCGCGCATGGTCAAACGCTGGCTGGATCTGCAAGAGATACTGGAACAAACGCGCCGCTTACTGGACCAGGATGCGTCGTTTCTGGCGGCTAACGGCAGCGAAGATGAGCGGGCTAGATGGCGGCAGATCTGGCGGCAACGCCCCGCTGCCGGGCTGGATCCGCACTTGCAGCCGGCCCTGCCCTCGCTGCCCACGCTGACCCTGTCCGTCGACTTTCCTTTGCCGCCCTACCGCCAACCGGGCAGGCTGCGCCGTCTGCGCACCAACCGCACGCGTCGCCGCCCCCCCTTGGCGCACACCGAAGCGGCCCAGTCCGGCGCGCGACAGCCTTTTCGTCGCACTTGAGTTGGGAACCTTATGCCTGTGCAAGACCGTTCGACCCTTGACCGCCGCTCCGGCGCTATGAAACTTCGGCAACCCGAACCCGTCGCCTCTCCCTCGCCAGGGAGCAGGCATTCCGCCTGAGGGAGGAACCTAGCGTGCAACACCTACTCGTCACCGGCGGCGCCGGCTTCATCGGCTCGAACTTTGTGCGCATGATGCTGGGCAAATACCCGGACCTCACCATCACGGTCTTTGACAAGCTGACCTACGCCGGCCGCGTCGAGAATCTGCAGGACGTGGCGGCCAATTACCGAGACCGCTACCGCTTCGTGCAGGGCGACATCTGCGACGCCGCGGCCGTGGGCAAGGTTATCGCCGAGCAGCAGATCGACGCCATCATCAACTTCGCCGCCGAAACGCACGTCGACCGCAGCATCCTCAACCCGGACGACTTCATCCAGACCGACGTCTACGGAACCTATATCCTGCTCGAAGCGGCGCGCAAAGCCGGCAACCTGCGCTATCACCAGATCAGCACCGACGAAGTCTACGGACACGTCGAGGGCAGCCATCGCAGCCTGGAAACCGACTGCGTTGCCCCGCGCAGCCCCTACGCCGCCAGCAAGGCCAGCGCCGATCACCTCGTTAACGCCTACTTCATCACCTACGGCCTGCCCATCACCATCAGCCGCGGGGCCAACAACATCGGCCCGTACCAATACCCGGAAAAGGTCGTGCCCCTCTTCGTCACCAACGCCCTCAACGACATGCCCTTGCCCGTCTACGGCGACGGCAAACAGCGCCGCGACTACCAATTCGTGCTCGATCACTGTGAAGCCGTCGACCTGGTGCTGCAAAAAGGCGTGATCGGCGAAACCTACAACATCGGCACCGGCACGGAGATCACCAACCTGGAGATGGTCGAAATCCTGCTGGATGAACTGGGCAAGCCGCGCACCCTGATCCAGCACGTCGAGGATCGCCTCGGTCACGACCGCCGCTACTGTCTAGACGTACACAAGATCATGGCGTTGGGCTGGGAACCGGACTATTCGCACGAGGAGGCGCTGCGCATGACCGCCCGCTGGTACATGCACAACCAGTGGTGGTGGGAGCCCATCCGCTCCGGAGAATTTCGCGACTATTACGCGCGGGTATACGGCGACCGAAAACGCCTCGCCTAAACGCACGTGCCGGAAACCATGAACATCGTCCGTGCTGTCGAAACCGACCTGCCCGCCATTCGCCGCCTCATCCAGACCGCGCGCTACCGCTACGCCGACTACGGCATCGAGGACCTGCCATCTCTGGCGAGCAAGGCGGAGTGCAGGTTGGGCATGGACGCGGACGGTCCGTGGGGCTTCATCAGCGTACAGGTCGAAGCGCGGCCGCCCACCCTGCCCGCCTTCGCCTCGCCGCGCGCCTACTTGCGGGCGCTGGCTCTGCGCACCGGCCATGCGCCCCGGCAATTCGTTGCGCCGCTGTTGGCGGCTGTCGAAGACGAACTGCGCCGCCGTGCGGAGCCGCCGCAGATCATCACCTATAGCGGCGATCCCTGGATGGAGGAGGCCTTGCTCGCCGCCGGCTATGCAACCGCGGACAAAGTGCAGTTCTTTGAACTGGATCGTCTGCGCCAACGCAGCCGCTCTCTGCCCAAACCGGCAGGCCCGGCCTGTCTACGACCCGCCCGCGCCCCCGACCTGGAAGCGCTGGCGCGTCTCGACGCCGCGGCCTTCCCGCCGCTCTGGCATTTCAGCCGCCAAGACCTGTTGGAACTGCTCATGCGCAGCCGTCTCCAGGTCGCCTGGCGTGAGGACGAGGCTATCGGCTATGCAGCCCTGATCGCCAATTCGGGCAGCGAGGCCCAACTTGCGCGCCTGGCCGTGCGCCCGGACGCACAAGGGCGCGGCGTCGGCCGCCAGCTTCTTGCCGACGCCATTCACTATGCCGCCCACGCCGGCTATCGGGCGATCGTGCTCAACACACAGACGGATAACGCCCGCTCGCAGCGCCTCTACCGCGCCTTCGGCTTCCTGCCCATCGCCGACCCCATCGCCGTCTTGGTCCACAAGCTCGGCTGAGCTTGCCCCCTCGCGTTCCCGCAGTTGAACCGGCATTTCTCCGCCGCGAATCGGGCGCGCCTCACAAAACAGACAGATGGTCAACAATTCGTGTCGTTTGTGGAATTCGCGGCTTTTTCGCGGCGGGCCTCTGCTCTTGACGCAATTTGGCGAGCAATCGGGCAGACCAGTGCAACCACAATTCGTGATTTTGG
>CAYXRG010000007.1:33361-37310 GCA_964467575.1 uncultured Caldilineaceae bacterium
ACGCAATTTGGCGAGCAATCGGGCAGACCAGTGCAACCACAATTCGTGATTTTGGGGCACATTTCCCCAACAAAAGCATTTATCCCCAGAGTTATCCCCAGCCGGCGGGGAAAACTGGACAAAACTGCTCGCGGCGGCAATTTACATAACGGCATCTGTGTGCCCGCCTACTTGCCACAAACCCCGACTTCCTGTAAAATGACGGGCAAGAATGGCAGATTAACAGAGGGAGCATTCATCGCCTGATATTGAGGGCGACGGGGCGTGCCACTCCTGCCGAGGAGCAAAGCGATCGGTGATTCGCCCGTTTCGATTCGGTGACATCTTTCTGATTCAACGCCTTGGCCGGCAGGCTACGAAGCTGAATATTGTCCAAGCCCTGCTTCATCGCCAGTCCGCTTTTTGGGCATCACTAACCACGATCAACCCCTGGAACGGCGCCAAGGTTACAACCTACATCTTGCGCCAGCAGGGGCACGGACTCGTCGGCGACGGCTTCCTTCAAGTGCAGAAGCGCCCCGGACGCCCCGAGACGGATGTTACGCGCCTCGCTCCAGGCCTGGACACCCCGACAGGTCACCCGGCTATTTGGGAAAAACTCCTCTCGCAATATGCCCAGGAAGCCGCACGCCAGCAGATTGAACGCATTTACATTGACGTGCCGGATCAGCCTCTGCCTGTCAACACCTTGAGCCATGTAGGGTACCGAACCTATCTGCGACAGACGATTTGGCGTCTCAGCGCACACGGCGTCGAGGACTACACGCGTGGGGTCTCCGCCGAAATTCGCCCCCAGGCCAAAGCCGACGAGTGGGCGCTCAAGCAACTCTACCGGCGCATCGTGCCCGAAGCGGTCCAGTTGGCCGAGGGCATGACGTCGGACAGCGCGCTGCGGCCGCCGATCCTAGACTGGTGGCATGGCGGCGCCTACGGCAACCATCTGCTGATTGAACGCGGCGAAGTGTGCGGCTCGATCCAGATCGCGCAGGGCAAGAGCAGCTATTGGCTGCAACTGTGGGCCGACTATGCCGACCCCGACCTGTCCGCCACACACCAGTTGCTGCGTTTCGGTCTGGGCGTGATCAAACGCCGCTCCGCACGGCTGCCCGTGTATACAACGGTGAGCGACTACCAGGGCGCGCTGGGCGCACTCTTGATGGACTACGGCTTCGCACCGGTCACCGACCGCGCTAAGATGGTCAAGCATGTTGCGCAATGGGTGCGCGTTCCGGTAGCCGCGGCCGTGCCGGCGCTCGAAAACGTGCCCAACGTCGTTGCGGCCCCGTTCCGCTTGGCCGACGGTCAAATCGGAAGCGCGCCGTCTGTCCCGCCCAATTTGGCGGCTGCTGTTCTCGAACCTCTCCGCGCGCCGGAAACAGCCGTTTCCGGCCAAGCGTGCCCGCGGGCACAAGGAGGAAGCCTGCCCATGCCGGAACACTCGCTCGTATAGCGCCGTCTCCAGAGAAGCAAGGTCTGCCGCGCGTAGGCTGTAACTGCAGCGCACGCCAGGACAGACCGCCGAATGGTTGAGTTAGCATCTTTAGAACTATCAAGGACATCGAAGAGGTCGTGTCTAGAATCTCACACAATCTATACGGACAACCCGCACAGGCGTCTGATTTGAACATACGCCCCCCTCACTCGGCAACGCTCCAGATCACCGATGACCTGGACTTGCTGCTCGACATCTTGCCGGATCACATCCAACGCGCCCTGCAAGAAGCGGACCATGTGAGCGATTTGATCGAGGTGGTGTTGGACCTGGGCCGGCTGCCCGAAGCGCGCTTCGCCGACCGCGAAGTCTATCTGAGCGATACGGAGACCACGGCAGAAGACCTGAAAATGGTCATCGGCCGCATCGGCGACTTCGGCGCCGACAATCGCGCCGGCATCGAACGCACGCTGCACCGCATCTCCGCCATTCGCAACCGCCGCGGCGATGTGATCGGGCTAACCTGCCGCGTCGGCCGCGCCGTGTACGGCACCATCGAGATCATCAAGGACATCGTGACGAGCGACAAGAGCATCCTGCTCTTGGGCCGGCCCGGCGTGGGCAAGACTACCTTGCTGCGCGAGGCCGCGCGCGTGCGCGGCGAGCAAAAGCGCGTCGTCATCGTCGACACCAGCAACGAGATCGCCGGCGACGGCGATATCCCCCACCCCGCCATAGGCCGGGCGCGGCGCATGCAAGTGCCGGAGCCGTCCTTGCAGCACGAGGTGATGGTTGAGGCCGTCGAGAACCACATGCCCGAAGTCATCATCATCGACGAGATCGGGCGCGAGCAGGAAGCCGTCGCCGCCCGTACCATCGCCGAACGCGGCGTGCAGTTGATCGGCACGGCGCACGGCAATTCGCTCGACAACCTGCTCATGAACCCGACTCTGAGCGACCTGGTCGGCGGCATCGAATCGGTCACCCTCTCGGACGAAGAGGCGCGCCGTCGCGGCACACAGAAAAGCGTGCTGGAGCGCAAGGCGCCCCCCACCTTCAACGTGCTCATCGAGATCCAGGACCGCCAGCGCATGGCGATCCATCACGATGTGGCCGCCTCGGTGGACGCGCTTCTGCGCGGTCGCCCGCTCACGCCCGAAGTGCGCTATCTGGATGACAAGGGCGAAATCCATATCGAGAAGACCGTGGATAACGGCCATGCCAGCCAGTTCGCCGGTTATGACCGCTCGCGAGGGCGGCGCGAACGCGAATGGACGGAACCGAGGCCGCCCGCCGCAGCCAATGGCAAGAACAGCCTGCTAGAGCCGGAGCTGATCCGCGGTGAAACAGGAGCGAGCAGCCAGGAAAACGGTGCAACGCAAGAGCGCAAACCCGTGCGCATCTATCCCTATGGCGTAGGCCAAAACCGGCTGCGCTCCGCGGTCAGCAGCCTCAACGTGCCGGTGCAGATCGTGGACACCCTATCCAACGCCGACGTGATCATGACGCTCAAGAACTACTACCGCCAACAGCCGCAGCCGCTGGTCGACGCTGAGCGCCGCAACATCCCGATCTACATCCTGCGCAGCAACACCGTCACGCAGATGGAGCAGTGTTTGGCCGACATCTTCCACATCCAAAGCGAGCCGATGGACGTCTTCACCGAAGCCATGCGCGAGACGCAGGAAGGCATCCAGCGCGTCCTCAACGGCGCCGCCGACGCCGAGCTGCCGCCGCGCTCCGCCGCCATCCGCAGCCAACAGCATCAGTTGGTGCGCGCGGCCAACCTGATCAGCCACAGCTACGGGCGCGAACCGTTCCGTCGCGTTCGCATCTTCAGCCGATAGCCGGCCCTGCCTCATGAGCCGGTTTATCACGTTCGAAGGACCCGAGGGCAGCGGCAAAAGCACGCAGATTCGTCTGCTCGCCGCTGCCCTAGAGGAACAGGGGCTGCGCGTCCTGACCACGCGCGAGCCGGGCGGAACTAAGATCGGCGACGCGGTGCGCGCCATCTTGCTCGACGCGAAAAACACGCAGATGAGCCCGCGCGCCGAAGCGCTGCTCTTCAACGCGGCCCGCGCCCAACTGGTGGACGAGGTCATCCGCCCCGCCCTGGACGCGGGCATGTTGGTGCTGTGCGACCGCTACGCCGACAGCACGCTCGCCTATCAGGGCTACGGCCACAGCCAGCCGCTCGAACCGCTTCGCCTGTTGGGGCGCTACGCTACCGGAGATCTGACGCCCGACCTGACTTTCTACCTGGACATCGACCCGCTCGAAGGGCTGCAGCGCAAACAGACCGGCTCGGTCGAGGAATGGAACCGCATGGAGCAGAAGAAGCTGGCCTATCACCAGGCTGTGCACCAAGGCTACCTGCAACTGGCGCGCGCCGATCAACGCCGCTGGCAGGTGATCGACGCCGGGCAGGATGAAGCCGCCGTCCATCGCGCCATCCTCGCCCGCGTCGAGGCGCTCATCCCGATCCGCTAATCTGCCCAGGGCAAGCGATCCCGCAGA
>CAYXRG010000007.1:37410-102390 GCA_964467575.1 uncultured Caldilineaceae bacterium
GTAAGGGAGATGACACCGTGAAACTGATCATCGCCATCGTCCACAGCGACGACACGCGCAACTTGCTCGACCGCCTGGCGCGGCGCAATTTCTCCGCCACCGTGACCACATCCTCCGGCGGCTTTTTGCGCATCAGCAATGCGACCGTCTTTTGCGGCGTCGAAGACGAACGCGTCGACGAAGCCCTGGAGATCATCCGCGCAAGCTGCCCGGACCGCGTGCAGTATGTCACCCCCTTGCCGCCTGTCATGGAACCCGGCGAGGTGCACATCCCGACGCCGGTCGAAAAGCGCATGGGCGGGGCGACCATCTTCGTCGTCGACGTGGATCGCTTCGAGCGCGCCTAAGGCGCGGCCGCGCGCGTTCACGCCATCCGGCGGTAAACAAGGCGACAGAACAAAATGTTAACCATGCCGGCGTGGGACCTGCGCGCACTGCTCACCACCCTCTTCGCCCTCTACGTAGCGGGCGTCGCCATCTTCATCATCCTCGACAACCGCAGCCCGCAATCCACCTTTGCGTGGCTGTTTCTGCTCGTCAGCCTGCCGGTCGTCGGGTTGCTCGTCTACATCTTCTTTGGGCGCAGTTGGCACGCCTTCTCCGGGCGCAGCCTGTCGCAGCAGATCGTCGGCTCCGAGTTGAACCAGGCGCTGATGCCCCTCATGGCGCGGCACAGCGCCATCATGGAACGCATCGCCAAAGAAAAGCCCGAATCCTACAACCGCAACCTGCTGAACCTGATCGCCAACAACTCCGGCTCCATCCTCACCGAGTTCAACGACGTCGAGATTCTTCAGGACGCGCGCGTCATGTACCCGCGCCTGCTCGAAGACCTGCGCCGCGCCCAGTCATCGATCCACCTGGAATTCTACATCTGGACCAACGACGAGTTCACGCAGCAGGTGAAGGACGTGCTGATCGAGCGCGCCCAGGCCGGCGTGCGCGTGCACGCCCTCTACGACGCCTTTACCGGCAGGGCGATGGGCAAAGCCTACCGCAATGAGTTGCTAGCCGGCGGCGTCGACATCCGCCCCTACCTGGCGCATAAGCGGCTGCGCTCGCTGCACAATATCCAGTACCGCAACCACCGCAAGATCACCGTCATCGACGGCAAGATCGGCTATGTCGGCGGCATGAATCTGGACAAAGAGCAGTTGTCCGGGCCGAAGGGCTTTTCCGCCTGGCGCGACACCCATTTGCGCATCCACGGCGAAGCGGCGCTGGCCCTGCAGGCTAGCTTCGTCGTCAGTTGGCACAACTCCACGCAAGAGAAGCTCACCGATTCCGTCTATTTCCCCATCGACGAGATTCGCCGCGAGGTCGCCACATTCACGCCGGTGCAGATCGCACAGTCCGGCCCGGACTCGCAATGGTCGGGGCTGCGCCAGCTCTATTTCTTCCTGATCATGGCGGCCAATCACTCGATTCGCATCCAGTCGCCCTTCTTCATCCCGGACGAGTCCATCTCCGAAGCGCTGAAGTCGGCCGCGCTCGCCGGCGTGGACGTGCGCATGATCTTCCAGCCGCGCGGCGGTTCGTACCAACTGCCCTATCGCGCCGCCTATACCTACTACGCGGCGATGGCGCGCGCCGGCGCCCGCATCTTCCTTTATCAGAACGACACCTATTTCCACCCCAAGACGATCAACATCGACGGGGCCATCTGCTCGGTAGGCTCGGCCAACATGGACATCCGCAGCTTCAGCATCAACTACGAGATCAACGCCGTCATCTACGACCAGGATATCGCGGGCGAATTGGCGCGCGACTTCGTCGCCGACCTGGAACACTGCACCGAGTTTAGCCTGCAAGAATACGAAAACGCCGGCATATGGCGGCGTTTCGCAGACTCGCTCTATCGTTTGGCCTCGCCCATCCTCTAGCGCGGGCGCAGCCCCAACCATAACGGCGCTATCCCTAGCGCCGGCGTCTACAGATCGTCGTCGTCCAGGCCCGGCCCCAGCGCATCGCCCATGCCGCCCATGTCACCCATACTGTCATCCATGCCCGCCATCTCCGGCATGGACTTCTCGATCTCCTCCGGGCTTTCGCCGCGTTCCAGCCGGTCGATCATTTCGCCCATCTCAGCGTCCAGCGGCTCGCCGGTCTCGTCGCTCATGCGGCGCATGAAGCTCGCCAACGCCCGCGGGTCTTCGCTCTCCAGCCCCGACATCAGCGAAGAATCGTCGGCCAGTTCGTCCAGCCGGCTGTCTTCCGAGCGCCTAATCGCCACGCGGCTCACCAGCCGGCGCAGATTCACTCCCTGACAATTCGGGCAGCGCGCCTTGTCGTCGCCGGCCTCGCTGAACGTCCGGAAGAACACGCTCACCCGCTTGCGACAGTCATAACAAAAATACTCGTAGATGGGCATCCCGCTTCCCTCGACATTGTTCACGCCGGCTGATTTTCCTCGACAGCCGGACCTCACGTATACTTTGACAAGTACTAGGACGGGAACGCAGTTCCCGCGCGCAGGCATTATAATGAGTAGATAGGACAGGGGCAAGCCGATGGGTCATCAACCGGCGGACGCTAAGCGGCCTTTCGCCGATACGGAATCCGATATTGATGCGTTTTACAGGACTCTAGAGGAACCGCACCCGGTGTTGGTGGTGCTTTCCGGGCCGAGCGGCGTGGGCAAAGACGCCACACTGCAACTGATGAAGGAACAGGACGCGTCGTTCTATTTCGTCGTCACGGCTACGACGCGCGCCCGCCGGCCCAACGAAGTCGACGGCGTCGACTACCATTTCATCTCCATGAGCGAGTTCGCCGAGATGATCGAGAATAAGGAACTGCTCGAATATGCGGTCGTCTACGGCGACTACAAAGGCATTCCCAAAAAACATGTGCGCCAGGCGCTCGCCAGCGGCAAAGACGTCATCATGCGCATCGACGTGCAGGGCGCAGCCACCATCCGCAAATTGGTCCCCAATGCCGTCACCATCTTCCTCACCTCCGAAAGCGAAGGGGAGTTGGTGCGCCGCCTGCAAGAGCGCAAGACCGAAGACCCCGGCAAGCTTAAGATGCGCATTGCCACCGCGCGCCAAGAGCTAAAGCGCGTAGTCGAGTTCGACTACGTTGTGGTCAACCGCATGGACCAGCTTCAGGAGACAGCCGAGCAAGTGCGCAGCATCATCTGCGCCGAAAAGCGGCGCGTCGACTGGAAGCCGGTGAAGATCTAGCGAGCGCCTTGTGAGCTACCTGCCGCCTGACCCATCCCGCCCCGCGCCGGTTGTCGAGCCGTTTGATCCCCGGCCCCAATTCTACATCCGGCTCAGCCCGCCGTGGGTGACGCGCACGCTGCTGGCGATCAACGTCGCGGTTTTCGTCGCCATGGTCGCGGCCGGCTTTCTGCTCTACAATACGTTCAACGGTTCCGAAGACATGCGCATCTTGGTCCTCTTTGGGGCCAAGGTCAACGAACTGATCGCGTTGGGCCAGACGTGGCGGCTGTTCACGGCCATGTTTCTGCACATCGGCGTCTTCCACCTGCTCTTCAACCTCTACGCCCTGAACGCTCTGGGGCCGCTGGTAGAGGGTTATTTCGGCCATGTGCGCTTCCTGGCGATCTACCTGATCGCGGGGCTGTTCGGCAGCCTGGCGAGCTATGCCTTCTCGCCCGTCCCGTCGGCGGGCGCGTCCGGGGCCATCTTCGGGCTGGCCGGCGCTACAACCGTCTACTTTCTGCGTTATCGCGAGAACTTCGGCGCGCGCGGCCGCGCCATCCTGCAGAACATGCTGCTTATCATCGGCATCAACCTGGTCTTCGGCCTCACCGCGCCCGGCATCGACAACTGGGGACACGTCGGCGGGCTGATCGGCGGCGCGCTCGTCGCCTTTGGCCTGCTGCCCCGCTACGCCGCCCCCGCCGTGCTCCGGCCCGGCTCACAGCCTCTGCAGGAAGAGGCCCGCACGTTTCACTACGCGCTCTGGGTCACAGTCTGCATTGTCGTGCTGGTCCTCGGCGTCGAATTCGCCACGCGGACCCTACACCTTACGCCGTAAATCTGGAACCTGGAGCCGGGCGGCCTTAGCCGCCGCATCGGCAAGTTTCGTTCAAGAGGGGCTGACCAATGGAACTACCACGCATGAGCGGCATCTTGCTGCATCCTACTTCGTTGCCCGGCCGGTACGGCATCGGCTCGATGAACCAGGCGGCCTACGAGTGGGTGGACTTTCTGCACCGGACGCGCCAGAGCCTCTGGCAGGTGTTACCCCTCGGCCCTACCGGCTACGGCGACAGCCCCTACCAGAGCTTTAGCTCGTTCGCCGGCAATCCCTACCTGATCAGCCTGGAAGATCTGGTGAGTGAAGATCTGCTCGACCAGGCCGTACTAGACGAAGCGCCGGACTTTCCCGAAGATCGCGTCGACTTCGGCGCCATCTACCGCTGGAAGCGGCCTCTCCTGCGCCAGGCTGCAGCCCGTTTCGTCGAACGTGCCTCCCCGGCGCAGCAAAAGGAGTTCGACCGCTTCTGCCAGGAAAACGCCGAATGGTTGGACGATTTTGCGCTCTTTATGGCCCTCAAAGACGCACACGACGGCGCACCGTGGACCGAGTGGGAGATGCCCCTGCGCAGCCGCCGCCCCGCCGCGTTAGCCGAGGCGACCGCCGCCCATGCCGCCGCCATCCACGCCCACAAGTTTAACCAGTGGCTCTTCTATCGCCAGTGGACTCAGCTCAAAACCTACGCCAACAAGCGCCAAATCCGCATCGTCGGCGACATCCCCATCTTCGTCGCGCTCGACAGCGCCGATACCTGGACCAACCCCGGCGAGTTCTTCCTGGACAATAAGTACCAGCCCACCGTCGTTGCAGGCGTGCCGCCGGACTACTTCTCCGCCACCGGACAGCTCTGGGGCAACCCGCTCTATCGCTGGAAAACCATGCGCAAGAACGGCTACGCCTGGTGGCTGCGCCGCATCCGCGCCGCCCTGCGCCTCTACGACATCGTGCGCGTCGACCACTTCCGCGGCTTTGCCGGCTATTGGGAAGTGCCCGCCGGCGAAGAGACCGCTGAAAACGGCCAGTGGGTCAAAGGCCCCGGCGCCGACTTCTTCGAGGTCGTGCAGAAAGAGTTGGGCGAGCTGCCCATCATCGCCGAGGACCTGGGCGAGATCACGCCCGACGTGATCGAACTGCGCAACCGCTTTAACCTGCCGGGCATGAAGGTGCTCCAGTTCGCCTTCAGCACCGACGCCAGCGATAAGTTCCTGCCCCACAACTTCACGTCGAACTTCGTCGTCTATTCCGGCACGCATGACAATGACACGAGCCGCGGCTGGTACGAGAAAAGCTCAACGCCCGACGAGCGCGACTTCTTCCGCCGCTACCTGCGCACCGACGGCAGCGACCCGGCGTGGAGCCTGATCGACGCCGCCTTCCGCAGCGTCGCCGTGATGGCCGTCGTCCCGCTCCAGGATGTGCTCAGCCTCGACACCCACGCGCGCATGAACCTGCCCGGCACATCCAGCGGCAACTGGACCTGGCGTTTCCGCTCCGTCCAGCTCACCGGGCATATCGAATGGCGGCTGCTCGAAGCCGCCACTATCTACGGCCGCGACCCGGAGATCTACGCCGATAAGGACGCCGAAGCCGGCGGGCAATCCGGGCAAAAAACGAAGGGATTGGGCGGCCAGGTCACATCGGCATGACCGCCAAGAGCAGTCCCGTTGCGCCGGCATCCGCCCGCGGCGACCGCGCCTGGCGGGGCAGGGCCGTCCTGCTCCTGATCCTGCTCGGATCGCTGGCGGCCCGGCTCTGGTATTCCAGCGCCAACCCGTTCAGCTACGACGAGACGCACAACCTCATGATCGGCGCGCTGGCGCGCCAGGGCCACGCCCCGTACCGCGAGATCTACTCGGTCATCGCGCCCTTCGCCTTGCTCACGATGCGCGCCGCAGCCACGCTCTGGGATACGACGCACTGGGTGCGCATCCCCTTGATCGTCTACGGCCTGGCCGGCGTCGCCGCCCTCTACTGGCTAACACGGCGCCACGTCCCGCGCAACGGCATTTTGGCGGCGACACTGGCAGCCGTCTTATTCTCGTTCAACCCGCACTTCTTCTTCGTGTCCACGTCCATCAACCTGGAGGCGGGCGCGCTGGGCCTGGGACTGATCGCCGTCGCCGTCGTCGAGCATTACCGCACCCAGCCCGCGCACGCACGCAGCGCACTGTGGCTCCTCCTGGCAGGCGTCGTCTTCGGCCTTAGCACGACCTTCAAGGTGTTCGTACCCTTCATCTCGGCTGTGATCGCGCTGCAACTGTTCCTGATCCTGACCGTCGACCGGGGACGCAGCCCGCGCAGCCCCGGCGTCTATGGCGAACTGCTCAAGCTGGGCCTGGTCTGTGCGGCGGGCGTGCTGCTCGTCCTCGCCCTCTTGCTGATCACCTTCGACCGGGCGTCCATGCTCGAACAGGTTATCGGCTCCCGCTTCGACTTGCGCGAGGCCATCGAGACCGACGAGGCAGGCGTCAACATTGCCGAAGCGCTGACCGGCGGCGATTTGCTGCAATACGTCCCCCTCGCCTTCGGCGCGCTGATCGGCCTGGCCGCGATTTGGCGACAGCGTCTCGCCCACGCCTGGCTCTGGCCGCTCTGGTTTTTGCTGGCCGCGGCCTTCCTCCTCAGCCACGACCCGGTGCGCCCGCGCCACACCGTGATGATCCTGCCTTCCCTCGCCGCGCTGAGCGGCATCGGCCTCGCCTGGCTCGCCGCGTCCCTGACGCAGCACAAGCCCGCCCTGGCGCGCTGGCTGAATCCGCTCGCGGCGACAGGCATTCTGGTCTGGGCCGTTCTCGCCCCGCTACCGCTGATCGAGATCGAGACGTTCACCGAGAAGCACCCGGTGCGCCAGGCCGCAATCGACTTCGTGCAGCAGACTACCGCGCCCGGCGACTGCATCATCTCGAAAGAAAACCGGCTTCACTTCCTGGCAGGGCGCCTCTCGACGCCCCATCTGTCGCTGATATCGACCGCGCGCCTCTTTAGCGGGCTGCTTCCGGCCGCGGATATCGCCGCCGAGATCGAACAGCATGACTGCCCGGTCCTCGTCTACACGGACACCTTCGAGCGGCTGATTCCCGATCTGCGCCAGGAGTTGGACCGGCTCTATGCCCTCAAGCTGACGCTGGTCGATCCGCGCGAGCCGGACTACCTGCTGGAAATCTACGCGGTCAAGCAAGACACGACGGCCGCGCCGCCCGTCATGCAACAATACCGGCTGGGCGACCGCATTGCGTTCCTCGGCTACGGGCTGAGCGCAGGGCCGTGGCAGCCGAGCCAGACGGTGCACCTCTCCACCTACTGGCAGGCCGTCGAGCAGGCGGATCGCGAGTATAAACTCTTCGTTCATCTAGTGGACAGCCAGGGCGACGCAGCCGCTATCTTCGACCACTATCCCTTCACGCTGCGCGAAGAATACCTGGCTGCCGATGTCGAGTTGAACGCAATTTATCGCGGCAATCCCGCCGCGCTGCCCGCCCACTACCCCAGCACCGGCATGATCCCTACTAGCCTGTGGCGGCCCGGCGAAACGCTCGTCGAGACCGTCGCCCTGCCCCTGCCCGCAGACCTGCCGCCCGGCGCCTATACGCTGGCACTGGGCCTTTACGACGAAAGTAGTATGGAACGTCTGCCTGTCGTCGGCGCACCGGATGGGCCGTACAATCAGATCACCCTCGGCCCCGTTCAGGTTATTGGAGACTGACATATGGAGATGGATGGTCCTGCCGCTCATCCCTTGTACGATGGACTGAACTTCGCGCCGGCATCGGGAGTTAGTATGATCCTGCCCGCCTATGACGAAGAGCAGGGCATCGGCCCCGTGCTAGACCAGCTTCACACCGTCATGGCGCAAACCGGCCGGCCTTACGAAATCTTGGTAGTCGACGACGGCTCACGTGACGGCACGGCCGAGGCGGTTCTGTGCTACATCGCCGCCAACCCATCTCATCCGGTCATTGCGCTGCGTCACCACGCCAATCGCGGCTACGGCGCCGCCATCAAGACGGGCATACGCCACGCCCGCTACGACATCCTCTGCATTACCGACGCCGACGGCACCTATCCAAATGAGCGCATCCCCGATCTGCTGGCGCGGCTGGAAGAAGGGCGCGCCGACATGGTGGTGGGCGCGCGCACCGGCAACCATGTCCGCATTCCGCCGCTGCGCCGTCCGGCCAAATGGGCTATCGGACAGCTTGCCAACCTCGTGGCGGGCGGGAAAATTCCCGATCTCAATTCCGGCCTACGCATCTTCCGCCGCGACGTCGCAATGGAGTTTTTCGACATTCTGCCCGACGGCTTCTCCTTCACCACGACGATCACGCTGGGCATGCTCACCAACGGCTACCTGGTCGAGTACGCGCCCATCGACTATCACGCCCGCGTCGGCAAGTCCAAGATCCGCCCGATCCACGACACGCTCAACTTCATCCAGTTGATTCTGCGCATCGCGCTCTATTTCGCGCCGCTCAAACTCTTCCTGCCGCTTAGCCTGTTGTTGGTGGTGTTGGGGCTGGTCTGGGGCATATTCAGCATCACCATCCTCGACGAACTTGCCGACGTCAGTACGCTGATTATCGAAATGGCCGCCGTCCAGATCGCAGTTATCGGCTTGCTGGCGGAGTTGATCAACCGGCGCTTCCCTAGCCAGGCGCGCTTGGCGCGCAGTCGCCTGGAGCGACCGGAACATGTGACTGCGCTACAGTCAAACGATCACAATAGGGAGTTATAGGCGTGTCTCTCTCTGCATGCATATGGCAGCGACTCCAGGCCGAGGTGATCCGCCCCGGGCTTTGCACCCATTGCGGCACATGCGCCGGGCTGTCGCAAGACGCGCTTGCCATGCAGCCAACCGAGCGCGGCCCGCTGCCGCATCCCGTGGGCGACCGCCCCGTTCGCCTGCCGGAATTGGCCTATGCCGCCTGTCCAGGCAAAGGGCTTGACTACCCCGCGCTTAACCGCAGCGTCTTCGGCGGCGAACCGGACAACTGGCTGATCGGTCACTGCCGCCGCATCGCCATCGGCTATGCGACGGATCCGGCCATCCGCCGGGCCGCGGCGTCGGGCGGGGTAATCACGCGCACGCTGCTCTATCTGCTGGAGAGCGGGCGCATCGACGGCGCGGTCGTCGTGCGCCAGGGCTTTCCGCAGCCGTGGCTGGCAGAGCCGTGTATCGCCGCCACCGCCGACGAAATCCGCGCCGCCAGCCAAAGCGTCTACGCACCCATCCCCGTCAACGCCATCTTGGATCGCATGGAGCGCTTCGACGGCGTGCTGGCCTATGCCGGCCTGCCCGACCAGGTCGCCGCGCTGCGCACGCTCCAAGCCGCGGGCCACCCCGCCGCGCGCAAGGTGCGTTATGTGTTCGGCCCCTACACCGGCACGAACATGTACGCCGCCGCCATCGAGAGCTATCTACGCGCCAACGGCGTGCGCAGTGTTGAGGAAGTCGTCGAGCTGCGTTACCGTGCGGGTGAATGGCCGGGACATCTGCTCATCCGCACGCGCGACGGCCGCGAGTTGCGCGCCGAAAAGTTCTACTACAACTACCTCATCCCCTTCTACATCACGCAGAGCACGCTCTACTCGGTCGATTTCACCAACGAACTGACTGACATTTCCGTGGGCGATGCTTGGCATCCGCGCTACGAGGCGCAAGGCGGCGGCTTTTCCGTCGTCGTCGCCCGCTCCGCCGCCGGGCAGGAACTTCTAGACGAGATGCAGGAGGCCGGCGCGTTGCACTTGGAGGACATCGACCTGCCGTCCGCGCTCGCCATGCACGGGCACATGCTCGACTTCAAGAAGCGCGGCTCCTTTATCCGCATAGCCTGGCGCGCGGCGCGCGGCCTGCCCGTGCCGGACTACGGCTACCGGCCCGCGACGATCCCCCTCTCGCGGCAATTGGCGGAGGTCGTGATCGCTTCGCTCTTTGCGCTCTGCGGCACACCAGCGGCGCGACGGCTGGCGGAGTTGATCCCGATCCAGGTGCTCGGCCCGGCCTTCAACACGCTGCGCAAGACGTGGAAAGCGCTCTCCAAGCCCGCCAAGCGCAAGGGACTGCTCGATGTCCGGTTCATCACCGCCCCCAAAGGCGGCCAACCCATGCGCAACGCCCGCACCTCGTCCACCCTCGACCTGATCCTGCAACGCACGCGCGCCGAGTTGGCGCATTGGCGTCGCAGCGAGTGGAGCTTCGCCGATGTCGGCGCACACTGGGACGCCACCGAGGACTACGACGACATCAACGCCGAGACCTACTCCTACTTCCGCCGCTTTGTGGACGGCCTGCGTCTCAGCAATCTGCCCGGCGGCGCGCATGTGCTTGACATCTGCGCCCGCACCGGCAACGGCACGCTCTACTTCCACCAGCACGGCAAGGTCGGCTCCGCCGTCTGCGCCGACGTGTCGGCCAAGATGGGCGACATCTGCCGGCAACGGCTGGAGGAAGGCGGCGTAGAGGACTTCACCTGGCTCCAGGTCTTTGACTATCCCCTGCCGCTGCGCAGCCGCGAGTTCGACGCCGTACTCTGCTTCGAGTCGGTGGAGCACTTCCCCCACCCGGAGCGGCTGGTCGCCGAGTTGGGCCGCGTGACCAAACCGGGCGGCACGCTCATTCTCACCACGCCCAACGTGCTGTGGGAGCCCGTACACGCCCTAGCGGCCATCACCGGGCTGCACCACTCGGAAGGGCCGCATCGCTTCATCGGCTATCGCCGCCTGCTGCGCATGGTGCAAGACGCAGGCTTCGTTGCCGAGCAGGCGGAAACGACGGTGCTCGTCCCCGGCGGGCCGCCGGCTCTAGTCAAGGCAGGCGAATGGGTGGAGCAGCGCACGCGCCGCACCCTGATGCCTCTGCTGGGCTTGCGGCGCGTGCTGGTCTGCCGCAAGCGCGGCTAGTAAATTCGACGGAAACAATCAACACGCGCCCAAATGCGTCACGGAGCGATGCAGTTGCAGAACCGACTAGCCGGCACAGATAGCGCAGTTCCCGCGCAGCCCCGCTCACAGGGCTGGACCTGGGCGCTGCGCCTCTTTGGGCTGGCGCTGCTCGCCTACCTGCTTCTGCGACTGGACCTGCGCCAGGTCGCCGCATTGCTGCGCCAGGCGGACCCGCTGCCGGTCATGCTGGCGCTCGCTCTGCTCGTGCCGCTCATCTGGCTCAAGACCGTGCGCTGGCAGATCATCCTAGCGGCACAGGGCATTCGCTATGGCGGGCGGCCTGCGCTGCTCGCCTACTTCGGCAGCCTCTTCGTCGGCTTCCTCACACCGGGGCGGCTGGGCGAGTTCGTCAAGGCCTTTCACGTCCAGCGAGAGTGCGGCGTCTCCGGCGCGCTTGCCTTTGCCGGCGTCCTCGCCGACCGTCTGTTCGACCTGCTCGCCCTACTCGTGACGGGCGGCTTGGCGCTGTTGGCCCTGTCGTCCCTAGCTGCGAGCGACGCGCTCGGCCTCGCCGCGGCCCTTGCTTTGCTTGTCGTCCCCTTCCTGCTCTTCCTGAACCCCGCGGTCTATGGCTGGGTGCAACGCCGGGCGCAGCGTTGGGGACGCATCGGAGACCGGCTTTTGGGCGTGCACGGTTGGCTGACCGAGGTCCGCCACAGCCTGCGCCGCCTCTCGCCACTGGCGCTGACGGCTTCGCTACTACTCACGGCGCTGGCCTACGGCGTCTATTACGGGCAGTGCTACCTGCTGGCGCTGGCCCTGGGGCTGCCGGCGGATTTCCTGGTCGTCACCTATGCCGTCGCCCTGGGCAGCCTCATCACGCTGCTCCCCATCTCCATCTCCGGCCTGGGCACGCGCGAGGCTGTCATGATCGCCTATCTGGGCGCGGCCGGCGTCACCTCCGAAGCGGCGCTGGGCTTCTCGCTGCTGGTCTTCCTCACCTTCTACCTGGGCGGCGGCCTGATCGGCCTAGTCGCCTGGCTGCTCAAGCCCGCGCCTTGGTCGCAACTGCGCCGCACACAGGCAATGCGTGAACCATGAAGCAGATCAACCCCGAACGAACTGTGACCGCGCTCACCCTGCTGCTGGCTGCATTTCTCGGCCTCGGCCTCTTCTCGCAGGCGGTGCACAACAACAGCCACAACGAGCAGATGTACGTCACCGCCGGCTATCTGCTGGCGCAAGGAGAGCATCTCTACACGGACTTCGCCTTCGTGCAGACGCCCTACTCGCCGCTGATCTACGCTGCGGTCTTCAAGCTCACCGGCGGTTACTATCTCTTCAGCGCCAAGCTCGTCAACTTCGCCTTCCTTGCCTTTGCCGCGGGGCTGCTCTGGCTTCTTGCCCGCCGCCGCACGCGCGATGACCTCTTTAGCGCCGCGCTGCTGGCCCTCTTCCTGGCGAACTATTACCTGCTGCGCGCCGCCATCGAGGCGTCCAACTACACGATGCCCATCGCCTTCTCCCTGGCGGCCTATGCCCTGTTCCTGCGCTACATTGACCGGCCGCGTCGTCCGCTTGCCTTCTTCGCCGCCGGCGCGCTGCTGGCCGCGGCGGTCGGGGCCAAGCTCTACTACGCAACCCTGCTGGCGCCCTTCGCCCTGGCTGCGCTGCTCTATCCAGTCGCGGCAAGCCTGCGCAGCCGCATCGCCGGCGGGCTGCTGCCGCTGGCGGGCGGCTCCGTTGCCGGCGCGCTGCCCCTGCTCTACTACGCCGCGCGCGACTGGGAACGCTTCGCCTTCAACAACCTGGGCTACCACCTGCTCAACACGACCTGGCGCGAGCAAAGCGGCTTCGCCCCCATGACCTGGGGGGATCTGCTGGGCGTCGCCCGCGACATCCTCGCCAACCCAAGCTATCTGCTGCCGGTCGTCTGTCTGGCGCTGGCAGCCGTCACCCTGTGCGCGCAGGAAGGCTGCTCCCCGCGCCGTCTGCGCCTGCCCGCGGCGGACATCACCCTTTCCGCGCTGCTGGTTATGGTCTCCGTCGTGACGGCCTTCACGCCGCAGCCGCTCTTTCCGCAGTACTTTGCTATGCCCGCACCTTTCCTGCTGACGCTGCTGATCGCGCTTCATGCCCACATCGCCCAGCCGCAGCAGCGGATGCTGCAACACCTGACGCTGATCGCCGCCGTACTGCTTACGCTCGTCGTGCTGCCGCGGCATACCGGCGCGCTGCGCGGCGCGCTCAGCCCGGATGACCGCTGGGCCGGCAGTGAGGCGCGCGACGCAAGCTTCCGCATCCGCGCCCGCATCGTCGAAGGGCCGCACGACCCGGCCGCCGCCAAGCTCGCCACGGTCTCCCCGGTCTATGCCATCGAGTCCGGCCTGAGCATCTACCCCGAACTGTCGACCGGCTCCTTCGTGCTGCGCATCGGCGACCTGCTCAGCGCAGAGGAACGCGCCCGCTACCGCGCCACTTCGCCCTCCGCCATCGCCGCCCTCTTCGACGCGGACCCGCCCGCCGCCATCCTCATCACGGACGAAGGCGCTGTCGAACTGCCTTTGCTCGACTATGCCCAGAGCCGCGGTTACGTTGAGGTCGACGCGGAGGACTTCGGCGGCCGGCTGTTCATCAAACCCAGCCCCTAGCGCCGCCGCTTCATTTGGCCGCTCGTTAGGGCGGATATCGCCGCGCATGGTATACTCGCGCGTCAGCGCCGCCGCTGCACGGGCGGCCTAGAGCGGGCTGATTCGCACCCGTTCTCGACTGGATAAACGATGAAGCGTACACAGAACCTCACGATGCCGGCCCTCCCCGCCAAGCTCGCCAACCTATCGCAACAAAGCACCCTGGCGATCCTGGCCGGGCTGGCGCTCATCGCCAACCTGCTCATCCTCGCCGGCCTGCCGCTCATGTGGGAAGCGGGCGTCATCCTGCTCCTCACCGGGCTGCTGCCCGGCTGGCTCTTCGTCGACTGGCTGCTGGGCGGGCCGGGGCGCACCTTGCCCGAACCCTGGGAGCGCACACTCTACGCCGTCGCCGCGGGCTGCGCCATCATTGTGATCACGCTGCTCCTGCTCAGCTACATACCCGGGCCCCTCGCCTGGCAGCACGCGCTGCTCGCCTTTGACCTGATCCTGCTGCTCCTCTTTGGCCTGCTCTGGCGCAGAGGTCGCGCGGCGCCGCCCGCCGAACCGCCTGACGAGACGCAGGCAGATGATGCTTGGCCGGACATTCTAGCCCCCAGCCGCCCCCAGGCGAGTGGCTGGCTGATCGCCGGCGTGATTAGCCTGGCGCTGGTTGGCGGCGCGCTGCGCTTCACCGACCTGGCCTACACCGAGTTCCAGGGAGACGAGGCCCGCGCCGTGTTGCGCGCTGCTGAGGCCATCCAGGGCTATCACGACGCCCTGCTCACCCACAAAAAAGGGCCGGTGGAAATCCTCCTGCCCACGGACATCTATCTCCTGGCAGGCCGGCTCAACGAGGCCGCGGCGCGCCTGCCTTTCGCGCTGATCAACCTGGCCGGCCTGTTCGCCGTCTTTCTGCTCGGCTGGCGGCTCTATCACCCCGTCGCCGGCTGGGCCGCGGCCATGCTCCTGGCGTTGGACGGCTACTTCATCGGCTTTGCGCGCATCGTGCAATACCAGAGCATCGTCTTCCTCATGGTCGTGCTGGTCGCGCTCATCCTATATCGCCTGGTGCGCCGCCCCCAAGACCTCGCCCGCTACCTGACGTTGGCTGCCATCTTCCTGGCGACCGGCCTGCTGGCGCATTACGAGGCCGCGCTGGTCGCCCTGCCTGGGGCCTACCTGCTCTACGCGCTGTGGCGGCGACATCCGGCCGTCAACCTGGCCCGCCTAGGCCGCGCCCTGATCGCGCCTGTGCTGGCCGGCGGCGCGCTGCTGGCGGTTTTCTACGTGCCGTTCGTGCTCAACCCGAGCTTCCGCATCACCTACGCCTACATCACGGTCAACCGCATCGGCTCGACCTTCCCCTACAACAACCTGGTCGACGTCTTCGAGCGCACCACGCTCTATAGCTCCGTCTATTACGTCGCCCTGCTGGTGCTCTGCGCCGTGCTCTCGCTCGCCGCCATCTACCGGCGCAGCCTGCCGCGCGTATGGGGCTGGGTCGCTGCGGCGCTGCTGGCCGCGGGCGTATTGGTCACCCTATGGCAACCGGCCTGGATCGTGATCCGCGGCCATGACCACACCTGGGCTTTCTATGCCGCCGCGCTGGTCATCGCCTGGTTTCTGCCCGACTTCCCACTGGAGCAGCGCCTGGCCTGGCTCTGGTTCGGCAGCGGCGCGATCTTCATGCTCTTCTTTACGCTCACGCCCAACACCCACGTCTACGGCTTCTTCATCCCGTGGGCGCTTGTCGCCGGGGAGGCGATCGGACGCGGCTGGCTGTGGCTGCGCCACCGGCTAGGCGCTCGCCCCGCGGCCCGCATCGCCGCGATCACGGCTGCGCTAGCCGTGCTCGTCTTCGGCAACTACGTCTACTGGTACTTCGCCGCCACGGACCTGGAGGTGCTGCGTACTTGGCGCGAAAACCGCCCGCGCGGCTACCCCGTCACCTATGACATGCCCACGCGCATGTCCATCTTTGGCTTCCCGCTCAAGAACGGCTGGAAGGCGGTCGGCGCACTCTATGCCGACGGCGTGCTCGACGCGCCCTTCGAGGTACACGGCAAGGAACCGGTGGCGGACTGGTACACGCGCGGCGCGGGGTATTGCCCGCGCGACCACGTCTACTACATCTGGCACGAATCGGTCGAGCCTGCCGACCTCGGCTACAACACCGTGGTGCGCGAGCAGATCGAGGCGGACGGCTACCAGCTGTTCGGCACGGTCCTTGTCAACGAGCAGCCGCGCCTGCGCATCTACACCAGCGACGGCGCGCCGGTCGCGCCGCAGACCTACCGCGTCGAAGACTTCGAGCAGCGCTTCGACCGCGACCTGTCCGGCCCGGTCTTCGAGTTGGACGGCCCGTCCGCCGCGAGCCATATGCAGCACGAGTTGGACCTGCGCCTGGGCGACGGCATCCGCCTGCGCGGCTATTCGCTCGACCGCACTGAGGCCAAGCCGGGCGAAGGCGTCCTGCTCACGCTCTACTGGCAGGCCGATCAACCGCTGGAGACCGCCTACAGCGTCTTCACGCAGATCATCGACATGACCGACTACCACAAGGCAGGCCAGCGCGACGGCGAACCCGTCTGCAACCAACTGCCGAGCGACTTCTGGCTGCCGGGCGATACCATCGTCGACCGCTACTACATCCCCATCTTTGCCGACGCGCCGCCCGGCGTCTACCGGCTGCTGGTCGGCATGTATGACAGTGAAACCGGCGACCGCCTCGACATCTTCGCGCCGGACGGCGCGCATCTGGGCGACGCCTTCGGACTGGCCGACATCACGGTAACGCCGCCATGATCGCCGCAGAGTCCGGGGAAAGCGCAGGGAAGAAGGAAGGGCCGCCGGCTGCGGGCGCACGGCGCACGCTAAACCCAACGCAGCGGACGTTGCTTGCCGCCCTGCTCATGGCCGCGCTCATCTGGCTGCCGCGCGGCCTGGCGCTCGACCGCTTCGTCACCGCGGACGAACACGCCTGGCTGGCCCGTTCCGCCAACTTCTATCGCGCCCTCACCCACGGCGACTTTGCCGCCGCCTTCCAGCGCCACCATCCCGGCGTCACCGTCACCTGGGCAGGGTTGGCCGGCTTCCTCACGGCTTACCCGTCCTACGCCCAGGACGCGCCCGGCTATTTCGGCTGGCTCACGGAGGAGATAGAGCCGTTCTTGCGCAGCCAGGGCTATGATCCGGTCGAGTTGCTGGCCGCGGGCCGCGCCTTCGTCGTACTGTCGATTACCATAAGCCTGACGCTTGCGTTCGTGCTGGCTGTGCGCCTGTTCGGCCTCTGGCCCGCGGCCGCGGGCTTCGTCTTAATCGCGTTCTCCCCCTTCCACATCGCCCACTCGCGGCTGCTGCACCTCGACGGCATGGTCAGCAGCTTCATGTTCCTGGCGCTGATGGCGTTCCTGGTCTATCTCCAGGAGCGCCGGCTCTACGCGCTTATCCTGTCGGCGGCGGCCGCGGGCCTTGCCTGGCTGACGCGCTCGCCGGCTCTCTTCCTGCTGCCCTTCATGGCCGCGCTGGCGCTGGGCGCGTGGGCCTTTCCTCTCGGGCACAGTACGGCTGCTTCTCGCAACCGAAGCCGCAGCAGCCTAGGCCGTCCAGCGGGCATGACGGCGCTGTGGGCGCTGTTCGCCGTCGTCACGTTCGTGCTGCTCTGGCCCGCCATGTGGGTGGACCCGCTCGGCAGCCTGCGCCAGGTGATCGACGCCGCAGGCGAATACGCGGTCGAAGGCCACCTCAAGCCCACCTTCTACGCCGGAGAGGTCTACGCCGGCGACCCCGGATTCAGCTTCTACCCTGTCACCTATCTCTGGCGCACGACGCCTGTCGTCCTGTTGGGGTTGGCCCTCGCCCTTGTCGCCTACGCCGCGCGCCGCCCCCCGTTCGACCGGCCCGCGCCCCGCTTCGCCGCGGCCACACTGGCGCTCTATGCCGTGGGCTTCCTGCTCTTTATGAACCTGGGCGCCAAGAAGTTCGACCGTTATCTCCTGCCTTCCTACCTGCCCCTCGCTCTTATCGCGGGCGGCGGCATCGTCGCCCTGGGAACTTGGCTATCCGAAAGGCGGCGGGCGAGGTTCTCTCGCCGGGCGCAACTCGCCCTATTGGCGCTGCTTCTCGTAGTCCAAGCGGCGCTCGCCCTGGCCGCCTTCCCCTACTACCTCAGCTATTACAACCCGCTGCTAGGCGGCGCGGCGCGTGCGCCCCAGACGATGATGATCGGCTGGGGCGAAGGCGCGGACGAGGCGGCGCGCTTCCTCAACACGCTGCCGGATGCGGACCGGCTGATCGTTGCTTCCGGCTATACCAACGGCCCCTTCTCCTATTTCTTCCGCGGCAAGACCGTGCCCATCACCTTCTGGCACGAGGCGGATTACGCCATCGTCTACGCACAGGACTGGCAGCGCCAGCTTCCCTCGCGACGCGCCGTCGCGCACTTCAGCCGCTATCAGCCCGTCCACGTCATACAGATCGACGGCCTCGACTACGCGCACATCTACGAACTGCGTCAGATGCCCTTGCCCGACTACGTGACCGACTGGGACGCGGCCATTCGCCTGGTCAGCTACCAACTGCCCGCGGCCTCTATTTCACCAGGCGAATCGTTCCGTGCTATATTCTACTTTGTGAACCTGGCGCCGATCGACAGCAACCTGAATGTCTTGGTGCGCATTGTCGGGCCGGACGGCCAGGAGTTGTCGCGCAACGAGGGTTGGCCTTGGGGCGCAGCCACCAGTTCTTGGCAGCGCGGCGTCGTGTGGCCCGACGGTCACGACCTGGCGATCCCGACCGGCGCGGTCCCAGGCTATTATCGCGTCGAAGCGGGCTTTTATGACCCGTCCGGCGGCGAACTCCTGGACGCAGTACTGGCCCGCACAGGGGAACCCGCCGGCGACCTGGTCACGTTGGACTATATACGAGTGGGCGAGCCG
The DNA here is from genome assembly GCA_964467575.1 of uncultured Caldilineaceae bacterium. GTDB lineage: Bacteria > Chloroflexota > Anaerolineae > Caldilineales > Caldilineaceae > JASGTU01. Next base: position 55,871 of record CAYXRG010000007.1, read on the forward strand.
CCTACCCGCCCGGCCCATCCGCTGACACCCCCCGCAGACCTCGGCGGTTTGGTGCAATTGACCGGCGCGGACTGGCGCACCGAAAACGACGCCAGCCTGCGGCCCGATCGCCTGGCGCTGCAACCGGGAGAAGCGCTGACCGTCACGCTCTTCTGGCAAGCCTTGCAGCCTATGGATGTCGACTACACGGCCTTCGTCCATGTGGTCGGCCCCGATGGCGCAGTGGTCGCCCAGGCAGACGGTCAGCCGTTGAACGGCTTCATGCCCGCCAGCGCTTGGCTGCCCAAGCAAGTCGTAGCGGATAAGCGCAGTTTACGCCTGCCGGCTGACGCGGCGCCGGGCGACTACACGATCTATGCAGGGCTGTATGACCTCGCGACCATGCAGCGCCTGCCGGTTACACGCGACGGCGAGCCGTCCGGCGACGTCATCCCCCTGGCGACTTTGACGGTGCGGCCCGCGCCGTAGAATGGAATGTTGTCTTTCAGCATGTCTTTGAAACTCAGCCCCACCCAGCAAAAAATCCTTGTCTTTATCGGCGTCTTCCTGGCGATCTGGCTGCCGCGCACGCTCAAGCTGGACCAATATGTCACCGTCGACGAAAGCAAATGGCTGGTCCGCTCCGCCAACTTCTACCAAGCGTTGCACAGCGGCAATCTGCAGCATACCTTCCAGCACGGCCATCCCGGCGTCACCATCATGTGGTCAGGCACCGCCGGTTACCTTCTGCGCTTTCCCGAATACGTCCAGGTTACGTCCGGCCAGTATAACTGGAGCACTGACCAATTCGACTACCACATCGCCGAACACGGCCACCCGTCGCTGGAGATGCTCGCCACGGGCCGCGCTGTGGTCGTGCTGATCGGCGCGCTTGCTCTGAGCTTAGCCTTTCTCTTCGCCCGGCGCGTCTTTGGCTGGGTCCCCGCGCTGCTCGGCTTCGGCCTCATTGCGCTTGACCCGTTTCAAATGGCCCTGGCGCGCGTCCTGCACCCGGACAGCCTGCTCAGCATCTTCATGCTGCTCTCCGGCCTGGCCTACCTCAGCTATCTTTTCGCGGGTCGCCGCCGGCTGGATCTGGTTGTTTCGGCTGTAGCGGCTGCGTTGACCGTGCTGACCAAGACGCCGGGCATTTTCCTCGTGCCGCTCGTCGGCCTCTTCGCCTTGATCGAAACTGTAAAGCATGTGGCGGAAATGCCGGGCCGGCCGTGGCGGGCGCTCATCCAAACCAAGACCATCACTCGCGCCGCCGCCCCTCTGCTCGCCTGGGCCGCCATCATGCTCGTCGTCTATGTCGCCTTGTGGCCGGCCCTTTGGGTCGCCCCGCGCAGCACGTTGCTCGAGGTCATGGACATCTCCGGCGACTACGCCGAACAAGGCCATTCCAGCCCGATCTTCTATGCTGGGAGCATCTATAACGGCGACCCCGGCGTCTGGTTCTACCCGGTCAACTACCTGTGGCGCACTACGCCCATCGCCCTGGCCGGCCTGCTGCTAGCCGTGCTGGCCTTTTTCCGGCGCCATGCCGCCGACCGGTCGCCTCGCATCCTCTATGGCGTGTTGAGCCTGGCGCTGTGGGCCTTTTTCTTCATCGTCTTTATGAACCTGGGCGCCAAGAAATTCGACCGCTACATTCTGCCCATCTTTATGCCGCTTGACCTGGCTGCAGGGGTCGGCTGGGCCGCCGCGGTCTACGGGCTGGCGCGCAGTGCGCGCCCCTGGGCCACGCGCTACGCCGCGCCTGGTCTGGCCGCGCTCGCCCTCGCCGGCCAGGCCTTCTCGGCGTTGCCCACCTATCCCTACTACATCACCTATTACAACCCGCTGATGGGCGGCGCAGCACGCGCGCCCGAAGTCATGTTCATCGGCTGGGGCGAAGGGCTGGACGAGGCCGCCCGCTATCTCAACGCGACGATTGACACCGCAACCGCCAAGGTTTCCTCCTGGTATCCTCGCGGGCCGTTCAGCTATTTCTACAACGGCATCACCGACTCGAATCGCGGCACCTGGAACGCCGACTACTCGGTGATCTACGCGCACCAGTGGCAGCGCGAACTGCCTTCACGGCGCATGATGCACTACTTCAACCGGCTCACCCCGGAAAAGACCATCACCATCGACGACATCGAGTTCGTACGCATCTATGACATGGCGGGCGCGCCCCACACCGACTACACGGTGGACTTCGGCGGCGCCATCCGTCTCGTCTTCTATGACACGTTTTCCGGCGTTATGGTCCCAGGCCAGCGGTATGACATGACCATCTACTGGGTCAAGATCGCGCCGATCGACATCAACGCCAATGTCCTCGTCCGTCTCGTCGACCAAGAAGGTCATCAACTCATGCGTATCGAAGGCTGGCCGAAGGGCGTCGCCACAGCCAAATGGGACATAGGCGAACTGCTACGCGACAATAGCTATCACGTCCGGATCCCGGAAGGAACGCCGCCGGGCCTCTACCGCATCGAGGTCAGCGTCTATGACCCCGCTACCCTGGACAATCTGCCCATCACATCGGCCAATACGGGCGAGGTGCTGGCGCAGCCTTATGTCCTCGACTACCTGATCGTCGGCGACCAGCCCGAGACGCCCGCCCATGCTCTCACCCCCCAGGCGGATTTCGGCAACCAGATCGAGCTGTTCGGCGCCGACCTCCAGGCTGCAGACGGCACTCCCCTCCGCGGCGGCGCCCCCGGCTACCAGCCCGGCGAAACCATCAATCTGCGTCTCTTCTGGCGCGCCCTGTCCTACATATACACCGACTATACCGTCTTCGTCCATGTGATCGGCCCGGATGGACAAATGGCTGCACAGCATGATCAACAACCGCTAAACGGCTTCATACCAACGTCGTACTGGCCGCCTCGCCAGGTCATCGCCGACGACTACGCCCTCACCCTCCCTGCCGACGCGCCCCCGGGCGATTACCGGATCGTAGTCGGCCTCTACGACCTGACGACCATGAACCGGCTGCCTGTCAGCCGCGACGGCGAAGCTGCCGGCGACTCCGTGATCGCCGCCACATTCTCGATACGAGTTCCGTAACGCGCCGGGCTGGCGCGACTGGCCGCCATGTCCTCAACCGCGCCGAACTGGCCGCCACCTTCCAGCGCTGTCACCCTGTGTCACCGCCATACGGCTGGGTATGAAAAAGCAATGGACGACACAGTCCGCCTGGCAATGCTGAGCATCGCGCCCGTTCTATAACTTGGATTCGCCATATGGACGGCATAGCGCGCAGATTGAAACGTGCGTTTGGTCGCCCCGGTCTGTGGATACCGGCGCTGATAGCCGCGCCCATTCTCTGGGCGCTGCTGCCGGGCGGCCTGCCCAATACCGCCGACGGGCGCGTCCACTTCACCCGCGCCGCCGAGATGGTTCATGCCTGGCAGGACGGCGTACTCATCCCCCGCTGGTCGGAAAACCTCGGCCTGGGCTATGGTTTGCCGCTCTTTATCTACGCGCCGCCGCTGCCCTATCAGGTGAGCGCCCTCCTCCACACAGTGCCCGGTCTGCCGCTGGACGTCGCCGTCAAGGGCATGATGGCGCTGGGCGTACTCAGCGCGGCCTACGGCGCCTACCGGCTGGGCGCGTCGCTGCTGGGCGCGTGGGCGGGCGCGGCCTGCGCCGCCGCCTTTCTCTACGCGCCGATCATGCTGCGCGAGTTGTTCATCCAAGGCAACATCGCCCAATACCTCGCCTGGACCTTCTCGCCCTGGGCGGCCTGGGCGCTCATCCGCGTTTACACAGCGCACACGGTTCGCCGGCGCATGGCCTATGCCGCGGCGCTGGCGTTCGCCCTCGTGGGGACTCTCCTCAGCCATAACGCCGCCGCCCTTCTCCTGATGGGCATGATCGCGGGCCTGGCCTTCGTTCTCTTCCTTGCCACGCGTGATCTGCGCAGCCTGGTCTTCGCCGCGGCCGGCAGCCTGTTAGGCTTGGCGCTTAGCGCGTGGTTCTGGGCGCCGGCCTTGCTCGAAGGCAAGTACGTGGCGCTCCAGCGCATCGTCGCCAGCGACTTCCGCCTGCGCTTCATCCCCCTTGCCGAGTTGATCGCCCCCTCCCCGCGGCTGGATGCCGGCGCCATCGATCCCTACTTCCCGCTCACACTCGGCGCAGTGCAGGTGTGGTTGGGCATCGCCGGCGCGCTGCTTTTCGTGGCGACGTTGGCGAGCCGTCTCCCCGCGGTCCCTACAGAACCGGCTTACGCCAGCGCAAGAGCAAACCGCGCGTTACGCGGCGCAGGCGTCTTCTTCATCCTCTTCACCGCTTTCTGCGCCCTGATGGCGACGGCCTGGTCCGAGCCAATCTGGACCATCTTGCCCTACATGGGCATGTTTGAATGGCCCTTCCGCTGGCACGGGTTTACCGCTGTAGGGCTGGCTTGGCTTGCCGCCTTCGCCGTTTATGGTTCCGGGCGGCTCCGTCCACGCGCCGAAACCGCGGCTGCACTCATCACCCTGGGCTTGCTCATGGGTTCGGCGTTGGTCAACCTCTATCCGCATAAGTTGCCTCTCGGCCGAGATGCCTCCCCTGCCGCTGTCGTGCGCTTCGAGGTCAGGACGAACGCCATCGGCACAACCAGCCTGGGCGAGTTCAACCCCATCTGGGCGGAAGCCGTCTTCAACACCTCGCCGCTCGTCGAAGATTACCAGGCGGGCAACCCCATCGACCGCTTGCCCCGACCGCTGCCGCCAGGCGCAACCGGCCGGCAAACCCATTCCAGCGTACATCGCCAAGAATTTCAGATCGACCTGCCGGAACCGGCTACGCTGACGCTCAACCTGTTCTACTTCCCCGGCTGGCGAGCTGCGGTCGACGGCATGCCTGCAACCATCCGTCCCCACGCAGGCAGCGGCCTGATGGACGTCGACCTGCCGGCGGGGGAGCATTCGCTCGTTCTCACCTTCGGCGGTACGCCTCTACGAATGGCCGCCGCAGCCGTGTCTACGCTGGCTTGGCTTGGCCTGATCGCGACAGCGGCCATTGCTCTCCATACGCGCCGGCGCACACAAGCGGACGAACCGGACGGACGGCGCGCAGAAGATGGCCGCACCGTTCTGGCCGTCGCCATCATCGTAGCGGCCATCCTCCTTATCCGCGCAACCCAGGCCGGCAGGCTGCAACTTCACTCGCCGCCCGACACAGCCCTGCCCGCGGCCCAACCGCTGCATGTCGACTTCGAAGACAAGCTGCGCCTGCTCGGCATCGACCCGCCCGCGCAGGTCGTCAGGCCGGACAGCGCACTCACAGTCGTCGCCTATTGGCGCGCGCTGCGTTCTCTCGACGAGAACTATTCCGTCTTCCTTCACCTGGATGACCCGTTCACCGGCGAAACCGTCGCCACCGTTGACCCGATGCACCCGTCGGACATTCCCACGTCGGGTTGGGCGCCTGGCCTCTATGTGCGCAACCCGCTCAAGCTGGCGATCCCGGACCGCATCGACCCCATCCAGTATGCGCTGCGCTTGGGCGTGATCGACCGCAGCACAGGCCGCCGTCTCGACCGGGCCGACGGCGCCGGCGATCTCTTCGAGGTCGGCCGCGTTTGGGTTAGCCAGGAACACGCCGCGCGCCCGTCTGGGGGGCAGCAGATCAACTTCGGAGAGGATATTACGCTGCTCGGCGCGGAGTTCGACGAGCAGGCCGCGGAACTGGCGCTTTACTGGCGCGCCAAACTCCCCGTCGCCGCGGACTACAGCGTCTTCGTCCACATGTTGGACAGCGCGGGCAACATGCTGGGACAGGCGGATGGGGCGCCCTACGCCAATCGCTACCCGACCGGCGCCTGGCGGCCCGGTCAGATCATCGTAGATCGACGGACGCTCGCCGCGGCCGTGCCGGACGTGACGCAGATCGACCGCATCGCCGTGGGCCTCTATGACCCGGCGTCCGGCGTCCGACTGCCCGCCTTCGCCGCGGACGGGGCTAGGCTAGCCGACGATGCGCTGCTCCTCACGCTGGAGAGCTTGCGCTAGGCAATTTCACCGGCAAGGATGTCGGGCGAGGATGTCGCCGCCTACTCCGCGCCGATGCGGATGTCCGTCAGGTGTATGCGGTCGCCAACGGCGTTTCCGGCCTCGTCCAGCACGTCCAGCCGTTCGCCCGTCTCTTGAATGTAAAGACCGGTAAAGAGCGGGTACAGTCCCGGCGGCGCATCCGGCCGCACCGTAATCTCGTGGATGTCTACGATCAGTTCGCCGGGGTCCCACAGCCAGGTGCCGCGCATGCCGCAGACCGGGAAGCCGTCCTGCTGCGCCACCATCGTCCCCTCGCCATAAAACGACTGGTTGAACACCTTGTACGATCCGTCGATCGGGCGTTGCGCTCGCCAGTAAAGGGTGAGTGTGAAGGTCTCGCCCGGCTCCAGCGGCGGCGTAAAGGCCAGGTCGTAGCCTTCCAGCCGGATGAGGTCGCCCAGATTCACATCCAGCGGGTGGCCGATGGGCGGCTCCACCACCGGGTAGCTGAGGGGCAGGTCGGGCGTCGCGGCTGCGTCGAAGGCGGCTGCATACTGTTCCAGCGCAAAGGTCTGCACGTCGAACGGCTCCTGGCTGCGCCGGTAGATCGCCATGCGCCGGTCGCCGGCGATGGTCACCGCGCCCCAGCGCGCATAGTCCTTCGCCAGATACTCGTCAATCGCCCGCGCGTAGCCGTCGGGGTCCGGTTGCGGATTAGAGATGCGGAAGAACCACTCGGCGCGATCCTCGCAGCGCCAAGCCCCGCGCGTGTACCAATATGGGGCCCATAACTCCACCTCATTGGTGGCGTACTTGCCCGCAATGGCGCCGTCGGCTATCAGCCGGCCCGTCGCCTTCCAACCATTCGCCAGCGGAAAGCCGAAAAGGGCGCGATTGTCCGGCACATCGTAAACAGTCCAATAGCCGGCGGGCCGGTTCTCCTGCCACGTACGCAGGATTTCCACGTCCGTATACACGAAATACCAGAACGTGTACGCGCCGAAAACGCCGATCAGCCCCGCAGCCGCGGCTGCGCCCGTGACCTGGGCCACATGCGGATTGGCGCGCTGCCGCAACGCAAGCCAAGTCCGTTCAACCGCCATGCCCGCGATCAGCGCCCAGGGCGTGAAGAACACATACACATGCGTGCGCGGCTTTTCCAACAGAAACAGCGTGATGAGGAAGGGGACGCCGAACCACAGCCATAACGTCCGCTCCTCGACGCTCTGCCGTGGCAGCGCCCAGGCCAGCCCAATGGCGATCACGAAAACGGCGAACGTCAGATCGATCCCGGCCATCGTCAGCCAGGCGGGCCGCCACACAACTAGCCCCAGCCCAACGGCAAGCGCTGCCGCCATCACGCCGCCCCAGCCGCGCCCCGCGCCGCGGCGGTACGCCGCGAACAAAGCCAACACGGCCGCCGCGATCAAAAAGAGAACATAGTAGGTCGAATTGTAGAGCGTCGTGCGGTTGAAGAAATCGGCCAGATTGTTATAGGGTAGGTCTCCGCCCCCAACGCGCCGTTCGGCCAAATAGGTAAACGTGGCGCCAAACTGCGGATGGCGCACATAAGGCGCATAGAACAGCGCCGTCAGCGCGGCGCCCAGCGCACCCGCCCACAGCGCTGAGCGCGCCAACTCGCCGCGCAGATACGGATAGCGGCGCAGCAGCAGCGCCAACAGGAACGCCCCCGGCACAAACACGTAGACAGCCTCATAGTGCGCCAGCAGCCCCGTCGCGGCCAGCGCCGCGGCCAAGCTCAGATAGCCGCCCGCCGCCTGCGGACGCCGCAGCAGCCGGTACAGAATCAAAACGACCAACGCCGTGGTCAAGATCACGACGCTCTGATACTGGACGATGCGTGCGAAGGCGACCGCGTAGCCGTCCACCGCCAGCAGTATCGCCGCAGCCCAGCCGGCCAGCGGCCCGAACATGCGCCGCCCCAACAGATAGACGGCCAGCAGCGCCGTCATGCCGGCCAGCGCATAGGGCAATCGAGCCGTCGCCTCGGTCACGCGACCGGCCAGGGCGAACTCCGCAGCGGGCAGCAAAATCTCGGCCGGCCCCTTCTTGTGAAGGAACAGCACATCTTCATAGCCCTGGATCGTCGCCGCGGCGCGCAGCACAGCCCGCGCCTCGTCACCGTGGAACTCGGCGTAGCCGGCATTGCCCAGGCGCAGCAGGCTGCCCAGCACAATGACCAGCGCCACCGCGGCGACCGTCCGCATGACCGTCGGTCGCGCCGGAAAATCCGCCTCGATGCCGTCGCCGATGACGCGGCCGGGGGGATGCTCCCGAACTCGGTCGCGATGCCAGATCAACGCCAGCAGCACAGCCGCCAGTGCGCCATACCCGGCGTGGACCTGCCAGGTATCCAGCGGTCCGGGCAGATAGCTCAACAGCAACATGCCGAAGACGAGCGCAACGTAGCCCATGCCGATAGCGAGGGCTGCCCGCTCCGCGCGCGTCGGTGGCGCAGCGCTGCGCCCTACCGCCAGATCCACCAGCAGCCCGCCCGGCAACAGCCCGCACAGGAGGAGCGCGGCCAACGCCTGCACGCCATAGGCGACGTCCGCCAGCAACACCGTATAGGCCGCCAGGATAGTCAGTAAGACTAGGATCAGGCGCGTGCGCATACTCATGCCGAAACTGCGCTCCTATTCACCGAACTGTCACCGTTGCGATCTCGACGGCTGCATCGCCCAGCCGCGCGCCGGTCTCGCCATCGTACATGCCCGCCAACAGCACGTACTCGCCTGCGGGCGTGTACGCCGGCAACGTCAGCAGCACATGGTCCCGAAACGGTTGGCCCGCAGGCCATTGGCTGGTACGCGCCGTATTCAGGCCGGGCAGCCCGTCCCACTGCGCCACAGGCCGCCCGTCCGGCCCGGCCACATGCACGAACACCTTGTAATCCTGAGGCAGCGGCTGCAGCGGCTCCCACACGAGCAGCAGGTGCAGCGTATCGCCCGCGGCATAGCGCGTCTGCGCCAGGTGGGCAGAGCGCAACCGTAGCGACTCGCCCAGCGCCGCATCCTGCACCCGCGCCGGCGGATCGGGTTGGGGTTCGAGGCTTGCCACGTCCGCCCGAAAGGGCGCGGCGAACTGCTCGGCGTCATAGCTGACATAGGCGGGCAGCGGCGTGCGCGCCCAGATCTCTAGGCGCGGTTCGCCGCGCACGCGCACCTCGCCCGCCCGCGTATAGCTGTCCAGCAGGTCGTCGTCGAATTCCGGATTCGCCTCTTGTACATGCGTAGCCACGAAGATATAGTCCGGGTTGCGGTCAAAGTCTCGCTTGGTAAAGGCCGCCAGATACCAGCGGCGCAGCGACCAGGCCGAATCGTTGCTGCCGTAGGTCTCCTGCAAATAGCCCCACTCGCCCAGCACGCCCGCCGCCTTCCACCCTTCCTGAATGGGAAAGCCGAAGCGCGGCTTTTCGGGGATGGGAAAGGGCGCCCAATAAAACGAGACGCGCTCCGTATCGTAATTCACCAGATATTCCGGGTTCTGGCGGAAAAACATCAGGTACAGGTAGTACGTCGAGACAGCCAGCCACAGGCCGATCAGCGCCAGGGCGACCCAGCGCTGCGCCGTGCGAGCGGACGACGCCGTCACAGCCGCTAGAGGCAGAGCCGCCAGCAGGGACCAGCTCTCCATCAAGAGATAGAAGTGCGTGCCCGGATAGCGGATGATGAAGATGTAAAGCACAAAGAAAGGCAGCCACCACAGCGTCAACACTGCGGTCTGTACACGCTGCCGCCGCAGCCCCAGCGCCGTACCCGCCGCCGCCAGCAGCGCCAAGCCGGCGAAATAGTACGTAGAATTATAGAACGTGCCCATCTCCACGAAAAAGGGCAGGTTGAAGCTGCCGACCTCGCCCAGCCGGTTGGTAAGGTAGCCCTGCGTCGTCGAGAAATAAGGATGCCGCAGAGCGGGCAAGTACGCGCCGACGACGGCCAGCGCGGCCAAACACGCTGCCGCGCCCGCGGTTACGGCTAGGCCGCGCCGCCCCCCATCCGAAGCGTCCCGAGCGCGCGCCCAGCCGCGCCAGGCCAAATAGAGCAGCGCCGGGGCCAGCAGGCTGAACTCGTAGTGCATGACCAGCCCCGCAGCGCTCCACGCCGCGGCGAGCGCCAGCCAACGCCCCTCGCCCCGCTGCGCAAACTCCCACATCGCCCACACGGCCAACGCGGAAAAGAGCAGCACCGCGGCCTGATATTGGGCGATGCGCGACAGCCCCAGAGCAAAGCCGTTCGTCGCCAACAGGATGCCGGCCCACAGCCCGGCCCGCGGCGAAAAGAGCCTGCGTCCCAGCCAGGCCGTCGCCAGCACGCTCCCCACGCTCATCAGCGCGAAGGGCAACCGTGTGGTCGTCTCGTCGGCTGTGCCCAGCGCCCGATAGACGGCTAGCGTCACCGCAATTTCGCCGGGGCCTTTGGTGTGTTCAGCCAGCGCGTCGTCCTGCCCGCTCACCGCCCGGCCCGCCTGGCGCAGCAACACCGCTTCATCGGCGTGGAACTCATGGTAGCCCAGACCCGGCAGCCGCAGCAGCGCCGTCAATGCCAGCAAGACCAGCCCCCAGCGCCACACCTGCACATCGCCCAGGGCAGGCAGCCGCGGACAACGCCGCACAGCCACAGCTAATAGCACGGCCGCGCCCGCTCCATATACGGCGGGGATCGCCCACCCCGCGATGGGACCGGGCAAGTGATGGATCAACAGTGCGCCGGCGACCAGCCAGCCCAGACCTAGCCCGAACGCGGCCAGTAAAAAGGCGGGCAGGTCGAGCCCCGGCAGTTCCCACAACCAGACCAGAAGCAAGCCGGGCAGCCACCACCCCAACGCCAGGATCGCAACATAAGTGAGCCATAGAGGCGCAGGCGCGATCAACGCCGCCGCGGCCAGCGCGCCGGTCGCTCCCGCAGCCCACATCCAGGCGCGATATTCCCCCGGACGGTTGGCGAAGCATGCAGATTGCATCATGGAAGGTGTGGAGGCGGAGCGCCAGAGACAAGGGCGTGCGTTGTCCCGCGCCCTAAACCGGCCCGTCGCTTAGGATTCCTGCGTGTCAGATTTCGATACGACCCGGCGCACGATATAAATGGGCTTGTCCTGGCTCTCGAAATAGGTGCGAGTCATCATCTCGCCCAGCAGGCCCATCGTAATCAACTGCACGCCGATCACCGCCAGCAACACGGCCAATTGCAGCATCGGTCGCGTGCCGATGCTCTGCCCCATGCCCAGCTTGAGAAAGGTGAGATACAGGCCGATCACGAAGCCGCCTGCCGCCGAGATCAGGCCCAACGTGCCGAATACGTGGATTGGCCTCGTCGAGTAGCCGCCCAGGAACCAGACCGTAATCAGGTCCAGCGCCACGCGCACCGCCCGGCTGATGCCATACTTGGAGCGACCGTACTGGCGGGCGCGGTGATTGACCGGCACCTCGGTCACGGTTCCGCCCGCCTGGCTTGCCAGCGCAGGGATGAAGCGGTGCAGTTCTCCATAGAGGCGCACATGCTGCAAGACATCGCGGCGGTAGGCTTTGAGCGAGCAGCCGTAGTCATGCAAGCGTACGTCCGTGACATTGGAGATCAGCCGGTTGGCGATCATCGACGGCAGGCGACGGTCCAGGAAGCGGTCCTGCCGGTCCTTGCGCCAACCGCTGACAATGTCGTACCCCTCGTCGATCTTCGCCATCAGCAGCGGGACGTCGTCCGGATCGTTCTGCAAGTCTGCATCCATCGTGATCACGACATCGCCGCGCGCATGGTTGAACCCGGCGGCAAAGGCTGCGGTCTGCCCAAAGTTGCGGCGCAGTTGGATCACGGTCAGGTGCGGGTCGCGTTGCGCCTGCTCGGCCAGCAGTTCAAAGCTGCGATCCTGCGAGCCGTCGTCGACGATGATGATCTCATACGGCTTGCCGTAGCGCTGCAACGCGCCGGTCAAGGCGCTGCACAGGTGCGGGATGCTTTCCTCTTCGTTGTAGAGGGGGATCACCACCGAGATGAGCGGGCGCTCCGAACGCGTCAGCACGTCGTCGCTTATTGCCACATTCGGTTCGTCGAGCGCAGTCGTCATGCGGTTACCCTATTCTTGTGGCGGGTGGGAGCGCCACGGCCTACTGCTCCGCCGTCGCAGCATCGCCGTCAATCGTAGTTTGCGCGCCTTCCACCAGACCATAATAGGCTTCGCCCAGGCCGATTACCGTCGGACGGTGCCAAGCCCGGGCCGCGGCCACAAACGGATCCGCCGGCGTCCCGCCCGCCGCCACAAAACCTTTGGCCGTCGGCAACGCTAGCGCCCATCCGCTGTCCAAGTATTCGACCCCCAGAATGGCCCCCTTGCAGCCCTCGGCCCGTTGATCGGCCAGGCGCCGCAGCGGCCCGGTCGCCAGGCCGGAAACGCCCGGCAGCCCCTTATCGGCAAACCACGCAGCGCGGTCACCGACGAGCATAGGCGGGACGTGTATCTCCCGCCAAGCCTCAACCTGGCGCTTGCGCTCCTGAGCCGTAGCGTGAATATCGCCCAAGTCGCTGACGTTCCACTCGCCCGTCATCATCTGCTTGATCTCTTCCAGTTGGAAGAAAAAGACCTCGTCTTCCTCCTGGAGCCGGCCATCATGCGCCGCTTCGCGCGCTGCGGCCTTGGCCCATTCGCGCGTCCCCGCCCAGATGTAGGCCAGCGCGTGCAAGGCATGGCTCTGCAGGTGGTGAAGACGGCGCAGGTGTTGCACAACAGCCTCGCCCGCCTTGACCTGCTTGGGATCGAGCGCATCCAGCAGCCGCTGCGCACTCTGGATGGACGGCGTTCTGGCCGGCAGTTTGGCGTGGCGCAAGAGGCAGCCCAACAGCCCGTGCATCACCGGCGTGGGGTCTTCATACCAGCGCGGCCGGGCGATTTCGGCCTCGCCTACCACGCGATGCCCATACGTGCCGAGAAATTCGGTCAGCCCGTCTGCCAAAACCGGGGTGGGCGCGCGCTCCCGCCACTCATTAAAGGAGTCTCCCTTGAGCCACTTCACCACATCGGCGTCGGCGGGCAGGCGCTGGCACAAGTTCATCAGCGCCGCGGCCATTTCCGTTTCGACCAGATCATCCAAATCGCACAGCGCGCCGTTGATCAACAACAGCGCAGCCGGATATCCGACCGCCTCCAGCGTGGCGCGGATCAGGCGATTGTAGAGCAATTCCAGGTTGTGGCGTGCGGCATAATAGGTCAACATGCTATCCACGCCTACCCGCTCGATCTCCTCCATCACCTGCAGCACGTCCGCCTGGGCCCAGCGCATCTCCTGGGTCTTGACCATCCAGTAATACGCCGCGCGCGCGACCTCTCCAATCCCTTGTTCGGTTGCATCCAGCAGAGCATCGATCTTCTTTTGATTGCGCCCGTTCTTCAGCCCGCCCAGCAGGCGCGGCTTCTCCAATTCGGCGAGGGGATGCAGCTCGCCGTTCAGACGCAAGACCATCGGCCTCACGCCGGCGCAGCTTGCTTCGAGCCGGACTGCGGCCGAGAGGTTGACGTAGGCTCGGCCTTGCCATTGGCGCACCACACGCGTGCCCGGCGCCGGCCCAAAACCCAGCCGCTCATAATATTGATGCCAGGCTCGGTCCGCAATTTCGTTCAGCACGCTATAACTGAATGGCGTGAGCACGCCCGGCGCCAGCGCTTGGAGCGGTAATTTGCTCCACACCGTCGCATCGCCCTCGGGCAGTCCGCCCTCCATCACAAAATCAAACAACGTTCGCCTCACTGCTCCACAACAGACCAAACAATCACGCGTCTCAGACGCATCGACTCAATATTGTCTAATGAATCAGGAGAAGTGTCAATTTGTCGGCCGCACAGCGGGCCGGGCCCGAACGAGTCCAAAGCGCGGCCTGCGGATGAGCGTCCAGGGCCATGTCCGAGGCAAAATGTACAAGCGCGGCAAAACATGTATACTAGGGGCGGATGCTGCGCCGACTTCCGGCCCAGAGCGGTCGGTTTTGCGCCTGTCCACGCCGGGCGCCCGCTGGCGGCGCTTCCCGACTTCATCAGAATGCCGGATTTCTGTCCATTACGAGGAGTGAATCGAAATGAGATCGCCGAGAGTCGTCCTTTTCAGCCGTGCAGCGCTAGTCGCCTTGCTGATGATCGCAGCGCTCGTCACCCTGCCGATACACGGCGCATTAGCCGCCCCCTCTGCACAGATCGCGGAGGAAGAAGCGACGTCCCTTCATTTGGGCGAGTTTGTCTTCCGAGAGATGGCGAACGGTGAATCTGCTGCCTATCAGATCCTCGTCCCGGAAGCGGCAACCTACCGAATCACCGCTGTGGACGAAGAAAAGTCGGTTGCCTTTGACCTGATTGTCACAGATGCAGCCGGCAACGAGGTCTTCAACGATATCTTCGAGACTGTGGAGCTAGAGCTAGACAGCGGCGAGGTCACGCTGCAATTCATCGCCGTAGACGCCGAAGCGTTGGAGTTCGCCGTCTTTGCCTACTTCGGCACGATGTCTGCGGATCCCGACCAGCCCGGCGCGCTGCTGCCCGGCAGCATCTATTATGAAGACCGCGTCAACGAAGAGCGCTATGCCCTTCTCACCGTGCCCGAAACTCCCTACCCGCAGCAAGTCTTCCTCTATATCGAACCTGGCGAAGAGGACGTCTTCGACTTGATAGCCGAAGGCGACGACATCGGCGCCCTCGACCTAACCGCCGAAGACGGCGCTCTTCTCTACTTCTGGAGCCAGGGCGGGGAATATCGGATTACAGCAGCGCCTGCCGAACGACGGTCGGAGTTCTCGCTCATCCCCTACCTTGGCGGCGCGCCGGCAGCCCTGACCGTCGACGAACCGTTCGATACAACCATCGCCGCCGGGCAAACCGAAATCATCCTTGCACTGACCCTGGACGTCCCCTACGAAGACCTCGCCATCGACGCCGACGCCGAGGTCGAGGAAGTTAGCATCACAGTGGTCGACCGTCTCTACGACGGCGTCTATTACGAAAGCAGTTTCTGGGAGCCTAGCCTCGCCGTCGAGAACATCCAGCCGGGCGTGTACTACGTCATCGTCGAAGTCGATCCCGCCGATGAAGACATCCCCGTCACGCTTCTAGCCGCCGGAACCGCGGGCGAACCGCCAACCGGCTTGACCAGCGGCGTCACCGTCACCGGCATCTTCACAGAAGACGACGCACTCGCGCCCTACGAGTTCAACGTCACGCAGGCCGGCGCCCTAATCACCGCCGCGCTCACCTCCGACGCCGAGGACGCCGACTTCGACCTCGAAGCGGGTCTGACGCCCGACGAAGTACTGTGGTACACCTTTACCATCGGCTCTCGCGATACGCTTGCCTTCATCGCACCGGCCGCCGGCCGGTACTACATCGGCGTGCGCAGCAACGGCTATGCCGGCGAATACGCCCTCACCGTGACGGAAGCCGGCCCGGCCCCCGCCTTGGCCGTCAACGATCTGACGTGGGGCAGCGTCGAGGCAGGGCTGCGCGCCCTCTATCAACTGGAAGTGACCGAACCGGGCGATTTCCTCACCGTCGCCTTGATCGGCCAGAGCGGATTAGATCTAGACCTGCATATCTCCGGCTTTACAGCAGACGGCGCCGCCCTTCCTTCCGCCGGAAGCGCTTCCGCCGGCGCATCCGAAATCGCCAGCATGTTGCTCACCGAAGCGGGTCTCTACGAAATCGCCGTAAGCGCCGAGTACGCGGACGAAGACGGCCGTTTCGTCCTGCTGACTCGCCTCGAAGATCCGAACCTGATGGCCGGTCAATGGGCGGTGGACGCCACGGCCACGTCTCAGTACGCCGATGAGGCCTACTCGGCGCTCCAGGCGACCGGCGCACCCGACACGCCTGGGGCAGGCGACTTCGCCACCGCATGGGCGCCCGAAGGCACAGAAGTAGGCCTACAGACGCTCGAACTGACCTACGAGCATGCGGTCGTGCCCGCCGCCGTCCGCATCTACGAGAACTACAACCCCGGCGCAGTCATCCGCATCGAGGCCTTCGATGCCGAAGGCGACGCCTGGGTGACGCTGTGGGAAGGCGAAGCCGAGGCCCCTGAAGAGGATTTCCGGATCTTCAGCCCGGAACTGGCCGAGGTCGATTTCGCCGCCAACGTCATCCGCATCGTCTTGGATACCGATGCGATTGAAAACTGGAATGAGATCGACGCAGTCGAATTGGCGGGTCATCCGTAACGCCCCCGCCCGTTCATTGCCTCGCAGTGAAATCGAGGCGGTCGGTTCAGCCGGGCCGGCCGCCTTGCTGTCTTTGCGGCCAACACGCCGCCGATGGCCCAAAACAGGGCCGCCAAGCTCCGAATCCGACGGCGCGCCGGCAGCCATCCGGCGGTAATGCCCGAAGATCGATCTTCTGAAAAACCGCCGGCTTCCGGGGCGATGAAGAAGCCCGCAGCCTTACGCCCAGTTGCATATGTGGCGGAAGTCGGTACAATGAACCCATTCCCCCTATCCGCCCAGGAAGGATAACCCGATGGCCTCAGCCGCAGACCGCGCATCCGGCGCGCAAAACCTATCGAGCCGACAATCCGTACTCGCCTTCATCGACTGCGACATCGCCTGTGGCAAGGATGAGCTCGCTCGCGAGGAATTACTGCGCAACGTGGGACGCTATCGTTCCGCCGGCGTCGCACCGCTCTTCGTCAACTGGCTCCGCCAGCGCGCCGACCTGCGCTTCGTCTGCCTCGTGCGCGACCTAGCGGAGTTCAACGACTTCATGCTCGACGTGGTGCGCAGCGTCGAAGGCGTGCGCGAAACCCGCACCACCCTCAGCTTCGGCGGCCGCGCCGACATCGACACGCTGCTCGAATTGGAGATGGAAGTCAGCCCCAACAGCCACACCGTCGCCGCCAGCGTCTGGATCGATGTCGAACCTGGCATGGACCGCGCCTGCTTCCAGAGTTTGCTCGACCTGCCGTCCCATCCGGATGTTCGCCAGGTGTGGCTGCTCAACTGCTACCACAGCGCCAATGCCGATCTGCTGCTCCTACTGCTCGGCAAGAACGTGGCCGCGCTCACCGGCTACGTGATGAGTTGGGTGCGCACCGTGCCCGGCGTGGCCGACACCGAAATGAGCAGCGTACTCGACTGGCGCTGGCTCGCCGGCCCCGAAGATACCGTCGAACTGTGCGAGTTGTTCTTTACCCACAACAGCGCTTCGCATCATTCGCCCAAGCCGCCGGCAAGCTCGCAGTCCTCGCAGCCGGCCGCGCCCCAGCCGGCCCACAGGGAGCCGGAATCCGGCGAGCGCGGCTAGCGCTGACGCATCAGCCCAGCGCTTGGGCCACAAAGCGGTGGCTCAACGCCCGCCACCGCCCCCAGTCCGCCCAGTACGGCGCATTCTTCCCCGTACCCTCCAGCATATCCGCCACACAGCCTAGCTCGACCGGTGTGCGCCACTGCCATCCTGCGATGCGCTCTTCCGGGTCCTGGGGATTCAGCACTGCGCCGGCCGGAAACTCGACCAGGAAATGATAGGTGGCAAAGGCGTAACTGACGCCCAACCCGCGATGCGCCAGCTCATACGACAGCACGCCCAACAAGCGGCGCACGCGCGCCTCCTGCGCGCCTTCTCCCACCCGCAAGCCCGTCTCCTCGGCGATCTCGCGCGCCAGCGTGTCCAAAACGGCTTCGCCTTGGCGCACCCCGCCCGTCGGCAGCCGGTAAGCCCCGTCCGGATAGATGCTCTTGATATGCAGCAACAGCCCTGTGTGCGGTCGCCCGATATAGCCGATGTAGCAGATCTCGGCTCTGCGCCCGTCGCTCACCACCCGCTGATGTTCGCCGGTCAGAAAGGGGGAATCGACGACCAAGCGGGCGTGCTCGCGTTTGGCCTGCGGCCAGGTCGCGGCCAGCGCTGACCATTCGTCCTCGTCGACGGCGTTTCGCAGTATCGGTTTGCGCTCTATCACAGGTTCCGGCATTGCCTGATCTCCTCGCACTTTTCCGGTTCGTTCGGGCGGATATGACAAGGGAAACGCCGCTTCGCGCTAGTACTCTGGCAACTATGTTTCTGTCATTCTGACGACCGGATGGAGGAAGAATCTGTTCGTCCGCCACACAGGGATTCTTCGCCTTCGGCTCAGAATGACAACCGCACACATTATGTTAATGCATCACTCATCGGCAAGCCGCCATTCATGTAGGTTGCCGTTCAGCCCCCAGGGGCCGGGCGCGATGCCCGCCCAGCGCGTGGCATGAGCCCATACCGGCAATTCGCCGCTCAGAAAGGCGTAGGGTGATTCCTCGGCGACGCGGCGCTGCACCTGCCGGTAAAGCTCACCCCGCGCCATCAGGTCACAGCCCGGCAACGTCCGCGCCTGTTCCAGCCAGGCATCGACCTCGGCATCCTGAAAGCTGGTGAAGTTGGCCCCGCTGCCGGGCGCGTCCTCGCTGCTCGACCAAAACGCGCTCAGCCCCGGGTCTGCGGGCAGATTGTCCCAGCCCAAGGACGCCAGATCGGTGCGCTGACCGATCAACTCCGCCGCCGCCGCCTCAAACGCAGCCGGCGCCAGGTCTACGGAAATGCCCAGTTCCGCCAAGTCCGCGGCGATCAGCTCTGCGGCGCGCAGCCGCATGGGGTTGTCGACGTTGACCGTGAGGCGCAGCGCCAGCCGCCTGCCGTCGCGCTCGCGTACGCCGTCACCGTCACTATCCCGCCAGCCGGCATTCTCCAACAAAATACGCGCCCGGTCGGGGTCGTGAGGGGACAGCGCCAGGTCCGCAGCGTGCGCCCAAGGGATGGCCGGCAACACATCCCCGGTGAGCGCATAGCCCCGGCCCGCCAGCGCCTGCTCGATCACGCGCGCTCGGTCGATGCCCAACACAATCGCCTGGCGGACTGCGCGCTCGCCGAGGAGCGGATGAGGCTCCTGCGGCAATAGTGCGCCGTTGCCGTCGCGCCCCGGCTGCGGGTTGTCGGGATCAGCCAGATTCAACGCCAAGAAATGGAAGGCCGGCGCGGCGACGTTCTGCCACACCACGCCGCCGGCGTTCTCCGCCGCGTCCATACCCGCCAACTCCTCAGCAGAGAAATACGCCAAGTCCGCCGCACCATCGGCCAACTGCCGGCGTCGCTCCGCCGCGTCGGGGACGATGCGCAGCACCCAGCGTTGCATGGGCGGCGCGCCGCGCCAATAGGCGGAGTTAGCCTCCAGCACGACCTGCTCGCCCGGCGCGTGACCGGCAAAGCGGAAAGGCCCCGCGCTCACCTCCGGCGCGGCATTGAGCGGATTCGACGCCAGGTCGCTGAAGTCGGGCGCATAGCGATGACTGGGCAGCAGCGGGCGGCGCAACCCCTGCAACACGGTGCAGTCCGGCTCTACAAGCGCAACCACAACCGTGTAGGGGTCCGGCGTCTCGATCCGGGCGATGGCTTGGATGCGGTCCCGATAGGGGCTTTGCACGGCCGGATCGGCCAGGGCCGCATAGGTAAAGCGGAAATCCGCCGCGGTCACGGGCTGACCGTCGCTCCAAAACAGCGTTTCGCGCAGAAAGAACGTGTAGGTGCGGCCGTCCGCCGAAAGCTCCCAGCGCTCGGCCAGTTCCGTGGGGACGATCTCGCCGGTCTGCGCATCTTGACCGACCAGCCGCGGATAGATCTTGTCCAATACGGCCGCGCCCGTGGCCGATGTGGTCAGCACGGGGTTGAACAGGTCTTCGCCGGCGGCGACCAACTGCACGAAATCGCGACTAGGTTCGGCTTCGCCCGCGGGGGCCGGCGTCGTCGCGGGTGTGAACGTCGGCTGCAAGGCCGGCTGCGCAGTCGCCTGAATCTCATCTGCGCCCTGCCCGGCCTCGTTCCGGTAGATTCCCGCTGCACCGGCGACCGCCACCACCACAACGGCCGCCAAGCCAGTCCACAGCCATCGACTACGCACCGCGTATCTTGCCCGCCCCGCTATTGTCTGATCCACGGGTCCAACGCGTCGCGCAGACCGTCTCCGATCAGGTAGATCGCCAATGTCGTCATAAAGATAAAGAGGCCGGGGGTGATGACCAGCCAGGGCGCGTTCTGGAAATTGCCCAGCGACCCTTGCATCATATTGCCCCAGCTTGGCAGCGGCGGGCCGATGCCCACACCCAGATAACTCAGGCCGGCCTCGGCTATGATAGCCCCCGCCACGCCGAAAATAGCCGAGACGATGATGATCGACGACACGTTGGGCAGCACATGCCGCGCGAGGATGCGCAGCGGCGGCGCGCCGATGGCTTGGCTGGCGATGATGTACTCGCGCTCGCGGATGGAGAAGATCTGGCCGCGCACCAGCCGCGACAGCCCCATCCAGCCGAAGATGCCGATCAGCAAAGCCAGCCCCTCCGGCCCCGGCTGGAAGATGCGCGAAAGGATAATCAGCAAAAAGAGCAGGGGGATGCTGCCCAGCGTCATGATGATGGCGTTGATGATGTCGTCGATCCACGTCGTGGCGTAATAGCCGCTGATCAGCCCCATAGCGACGCCCAACGTCATTGAAATCGCAGCCACCCACAGCCCGATGCGCAGCGAGATGCGCCCGCCATAGACGGCTCTCGTCAACACGTCGCGGCCGGCGTCGTCGGTCCCCATCCAGTGACAATCACCCAGCCCCGAACCGAAGCAGTCCCGCAGCCCTGTGCGCGAGGCGCTGAAAATCGCGCCCCACTTCGACCAGTCGCAGCCGGCGTCGCTGTTACA
Organism: uncultured Caldilineaceae bacterium; assembly: GCA_964467575.1. GTDB lineage: Bacteria > Chloroflexota > Anaerolineae > Caldilineales > Caldilineaceae > JASGTU01. The sequence goes on from CAYXRG010000007.1 coordinate 76,525, forward strand.
CGTCCTCGTGAATTCCTGGAAGATCGGCCAGGCCTCGTTGGCCCAGGTGGGCGGCTTGCTGCGCATGCGCAGGTTGGTCTTGGTCGGGCTAAAGCCGAGCACGTTGTCGCCGATCCACGACGCCCCCGCCGAAATGCCGATCACGAACGCCAAAAGCAGAAGGGCGAACACCGTGATCTTATCGCGGTAGATCTTGGTGAACACCGCACCGGCATAGGTCTGTTGTTTCGCCTGCGGGCCGTCGGCCTCAACGCGCGACGGCATGTCCAGCGAGCGCGTCGCCATGCTAGCCCACCGTCCTGTCGTAACGGACCCGCGGGTCCACCACGCTATACAGGATGTCCACCATCAGCACGCCCAGAATGCCCAGGAAGGAGCTGATGACGAACAGCGCCATCATCACCGGATAGTCGCGCGCATTGATGGCGTTGATGGCGAGCCGGCCCATTCCCGGCCAGGAAAAGACCATCTCGAAGAGGACCGAGCCGGACAGGATCATCAGGAAGATGCCGCTCAACCCGGTTACAAAGGGCATCATGGCGTTGCGCAGCACGTGCCGCCACAGGACCGCTCGCTGCGAGAGGCCCTTGGCCCGCGCCGTACGCACGTAGTCCATGTTGAGCACTTCCAGCATCTCAAAGCGCAAGATGCGCGAGAAGCCGATCCAGCCGCCGATGGCGCTGACCGTGGCCGGCAGCAGCAGGTGATGCAACCGGCTCTGCCACGTACAGTCGCCGATCTTGCACATGCCGCCCAGCGGCGTCAGCCCCAGATACCCGCCTAGGATGATCAGCAGCAACAAGCCGATCCACCACTCCGGCACGGTGTTGAGCAAGACGGTGCTCACGCGGATCACGTTGTCCGGCCAGCGCCCGCGATTGAGCGCGGCGATGATGCCCAGCGGGAACCCAATCACTACGCTGATCAACAGGCTGGAAAAAGCTAACGTAAAGGTTGCGGGGATGCGCTCGGCGATCAGCTTGATGACCGGCGTGCCCTTGAAGGAGAAGGAGCGCCCAAAATCCAGTCGGATAATGCCCCGTGCGCAGGCATCGGCATTGCTAAGACAACGACCGCTGCGCCAGAAATCGGTTTGCGGCAGCCAGTCCTCTCCGAACGCCCAGGCGACATATTGCACGGCTATCGTGCGGTCGATGCCATAGGTGCGCTCCAAACGCTCGACATCGGCCTGGGTGCGGCGCGGATCATCGTCCAAAAACTGCAAAGGCCCGCCCGGCGCCATCTGATAAATGGAGAAGCCGATCAGGGTGGAAATCCACATCAACGCCAACGACTGCAAACTGCGGCGGATGATGTAACGAGTCATGCTCGGCCCCCTGCCGCGTCCGCCGGCCCATATGCGGTGCGAGACAACCTTCCAGGAAGCTCACCGCGCACTTCCTGGAAGGTCCACATATACGTTCCGCCCAGCCTACTCAGCCTGGATATACCAATCTTCCATGTTCCAGCCGATGCCAAGCGGCGTCGGCTCGATGCCCTGGATGCGGTTGTTCTGCCCGCTCCACGCCTTCTGATAGAACAGGAAGACATAGGGCGCTTCCTCGGCGATGATGCGCTGCACCTCGCCGTACTTCTCGCTGCGCACGTCTATGTCGTAGGTTGCGCCGCCCTCCTTAAAGAGCTGATCGACTTCCTTGTTCACATAGGCGACAGAATTGAGCTGCGGGATATTCTCCTCGGCCCAGATGGTATACATGATGTGCGGCTCGATGGTGGCCCGCCAACCGCTGATGAACATGTCCCAGTCCGGTTCCTGGGCGTGAATGGCCTCGAGGAAACTGGCCCACTCCAGCGCCTGGATATCCACCACGACGCCGATTTCGCTCAGATAGTCCTGCACCACCACGGCGATCAGCTCGCGCACCTTGCTCGTATTCGGCCCAAAGAGCAGCTTGAGCGTCAACTGCCGGCCATCGGCATCGAGCATCCGCTCGCCGTCGAACGTATAGCCCGCGGCTTCAAACGCGGCAATGGCCATTTCCGTGTCATACTCGTAACAAGGCACATCCGGATTGTAGACCCAGGACGTTTCCGGGAAGACCGAGCAGAGCCGCTTGGCCTGGCCCAACATCACCTCGTCGGTCAGCAGTTCCTTGTCGATGGCGTAGTTGATGCCGTGGCGCACATTGATGTCGCTGGTGGGGAAGCCTTCGCGCATGTTCAGGCCGATGTAGCTCCAACTCGCCGCGGCCGGCCACCACTCATACACCGTAATGTTGTCCAGCGAGCGCGCCTCTTCCAGGTTCTCCGGCGTAATCACGCCCGTGTCGGATTCGCCGCTCTTGAGCTTCTGATAGGCCACATCTTGATCGGGCACGATCTCGATCACGTAGCGGTCGAAGTTCGGCCGCCCGTGATACCAGTAGTTCTCGTTCGCCTCGAAGATGGCGTATTGGTCGCGCCGCCACTCGACCAGCTTATATGGGCCGGACACCACGCTAGGGCTGTTGATCTCCGGGTTCGTCTCCGGATCGCTCCAGTTCAGGCCTTCCCAGATATGCTTGGGCAGCGGCGTAATCAGCCCGGACATCTGCCCCAGAGCGGGCGCATAGATCTCGTCGATCTTGATCTCAAGCGTGTAGTCGTCCAGCGCCTCATAGGACGTGATGAAGTCGAGCTGCGACAGATAGGGGAACTCGTTAGCCGGGTCCTTCATCATATCGTACGTCCACTTGAAGTCGTGCGCGGTGATCGGCTCGCCGTCGCTCCACTTCATCGTCTCGCGCAGCGTAAAGGTGAAGGTCAGCCCGTCCTCGGAAATCGTATAGCGCTCCGCCATGTTGGGAATGTATTCCAACGTATTCTCGTCCAGGCGCAACAGCGCTCCCGAATAGATCATGGCCTGATAGGCGCTGGAGCCTGTATCGGTGGTCAACGCCGGGTGAAAACTGACGGCGTCAGACGTGGCCACGTCGTGATATTCGCCGCCCAGATTGGCGCGCGGCGAAGTCACTTCCTCATCCGAAACCACCTCGATGCCGCGTAATTCGGCGGACCGGGCGGCCTGCGAGCCTTCCACCACCTCGGCGGCTGCGGCTTGGTCTGCATCCTCCTCAGCCGGCGCTTCTTCTTCAGGAGCCGCTGTCGGCTCGGCTGCGGCTTCCGCCGCGGCCGGTTCGGCGGCCGCGGCCTCCTCGACCGGCGCCGGACCTGCCGGCTCCTGCGGAGCGGAACGTCCGCAACCGCTTAGAACCAACGCCATCACAACAATCAGCGCCGCCACGACGCCGGCGCGCCGCCACGACGGCATTTCAGCCCTGTACTTGCTCTCCATTGTGTCGCTCCTCCATACTCATCAAACCTGCGTACCCGTTCGATTGCCGCCGCACCGACCCGCCGTCCGCTGCACCGCACCCCGCGCGCGGGCGGCAAGCGGTCGCCGCCTATTTTGTATCAGCGCTGCATGAAACGCGCATGAATACTGCCTGAATCTTCTATAAGAATAGGCGCGACGCCCCTCTGCTGCAACCTGCCGAAAAGCAATAGGGTTGCCGGCAGGCGTCACCCATGCCAATGCGCAGGCCTGCGCCAAGAAACCGCCGCCGCCGGCAGGCTGCGTAGCCATCCGGCGGCGGCGTCAAAAACCCTAATCCTCGCCAAAAGAACCCGCGCTACGCCCCATCTAGACGCCGCGCTGGCGCGGGTCAAACGCATCACGCAGACCGTCGCCCAAGAAGTTGAAGGCCAGCACCGTCAGCGACAGAGCGGCAGCCGGCACCAAGATGATGTGCGGAGCCGAGCGCAGGGCCTGAAAACCCTCGTTGATCATAATGCCCCAACTAGGCGTCGGCGCATCCACCCCCAGTCCGATGAAGCTGAGAAACGCCTCCAGCAGAATGTAACCGGGGATCTGCAAGGTTTCTTGTACAATGCACGGACCGAGGATATTGGGCATCAGGTGGCTGAAGAGAATGCGCCGCGACCCGCTGCCGGTGGCGCGCGCCGCTTCAACGAATTCCTTCTGCTTGTAAGAAAGCGTCTGTCCGCGCGCAATTCTGGCCATGCCGATCCAGTTCAGCGCGCCGATGGCGATGAACACGAAGAGCATGCCGCCCAAGGCCGCGTTCACGCCAAGGATCATGCCGACTAGGCCGGATGCATCGCCGCGGCGGGCAACAGCCTTAAAGTAGACCTGCATCAAGATGACGACGATGACGATGGGCAAGCCATAGAGAAAGTCTACGAACCGCATCATTATCTCGTCGGTGCGCCCGCCCAAATAACCGGAGGTCAACCCATAGGCGATGCCGATGATCAGGCTGACCAGCGCCGCCACCAAAGCCACAGAGAGCGAAATACGCGCCCCGTAGATGGTGCGGGTCAAGATATCGCGCCCCAAATTGTCTGCGCCCGCGTAATAGACGAAGCCCTGTAGATCGGGGTTCTTCGACTCGGTCATCGGGCGGGCGTAATTGTCTTGCAAGGTTTGCTTGGCAAAGGGCGCCTGATTGGTCGCCGCCAATACATCGCCATATCCCTGCAAGGCGAAGGGATTGATCACACCGGCGAGGATGGCAATCAGCGCCAATATGATGATGAATACGATGCTGGACACGGCCAGGCGATGGTGCAGCAATGAGCGCATTGCGTCGCCCAGAGGGCTACGCGGTTTCGATGTTAGAAACGCCGCAGGGCGTTCAATAGCCGGCTGTGCAACTGTCACGATGAGGCTTCCATTCGCTAATCAAACTTAATACGCGGGTCCAGCCACGCGTACACAATATCGACAATCATATTGGCAATGACCAGCAGCAGCGCGTACACCAGCGTCACGCCGCTGATCATCGAGTAATCGCGGTTGTTGATGCTGGTAATAAAGTGCTTGCCCATGCCGGGGATGCCAAACACGAATTCGGTCACGAACGACCCGGTCACGACCGCCGCGGTCAACGGGCCGAGAATGGTGACCACCGGGATGAGGCTGTTGCGCAACGCATGGCGCACGATCAGCGTAGCCTGCGGCAGCCCCTTGGCGCGCGCCGTGCGGATATAGTCCTCGCCGATCACCTGCAACAGGCTGGCGCGCGTCAGGCGCGCAATGCTTGCCGTCAGCGCCAGTCCCAATGCCGTCACCGGCAGCGCCGCATGCATGAAGAACGCTTTCGTAGGCGTCGGGATGAAGCCCAGGAAGAACGGCGGTTGCGCTCCCCAAGTGGACACCGGGAACCAGCCCAGCTTTAGCGCAAAGATCCAGATCAACACCGGCCCCAATACCAGGCTCGGCACGGACAGCCCCAAGACAGCGAAAAAGCTGGCCGCATAATCGATCGCGGTATTCTGCTTGAGCGCGGCAATCGTCCCCAAGGGGACGCCTGTCAGCAAGCCGAAGGCAATCGCCATAAGACCAAGCTGGAGCGATACCGGGAAGGATTCGCCGATAATGTCGTTGATCGTGCGGCCCCGCTGGCGCATCGCCATGCCTAGGTCCCCGCGGATCACGCCCTTAGAGACGCCGGCTTTGTAACCATCCAACACTTTGTCGCAGCCGGGAATAGAGGAGACAGACTCGCACACGGCTCCGGCCACGTCATCGCCCAACACATAGGAGACGAACTGCCACGGCTCAGACCAGTCAAGGTGATGGCGGCGCTCCAGGTTGTCCGTCACAGCCTTAGCCAAGCTCTTGTCGCCCTCGAAGTCAAAGGGCCCGCCAGGCAAGGCCCTCATCATGCTGAACACCGTCAACATCAGCAGCAAGATGACGGGAATCGACCAGATAATTCTTCGGATTATGAATCGCCACATAGTATTTTTTGGGGAAACCTACGGAGAAACCTGCTGCTCCGAGGTTTCTCGGAGCAGCAGGAACAAGAAACTAACTCGGATGTTACTGGCGTGCAGCCGCTTTGGCCGCCACGTCGATCGTCCACTCGTGAATCGGATCGCCGGTCACGGGGCTGATGACAATGTTGGTCATCCACGGCTTGTACAGACGCACGTAGGTGTAGTAGTAGATGGGCGCAATCGCGGTAACCTCGTCCACCAAGATCTGCTCCGCCTGCTTGTACAACTCTTCGCGGCGATCCGGATCGGAGATGCTGTCGGCTTCGTCGACCAGGGCGTCGAACTCAGGGCTGTTGAACATGGCGTAGTTCTGGTCAGAGTTAGACCGGTACACGCCGATCAGCCAGTTGGCGGCATCGGGGAAGTCCGCGCACCAACCCAGGCGGTAGACGTGGGGCTTCTCCTCCAGCGGCGCATCAGGCAGCAGCGTATTCAGGTAGACCTGCCACTCCTGGTTCTCCACAGAAACCGTGGCCCGGGGGAACGCCTCGGACCACATGGCCTGGACGGCCTGGGCGACCTGGGCGTGCGCTTCGGAAGTGTTGTACATCAACAGGATGTTGAGCCCTTCGCCGTCAGGATAGCCGGCTTCGGCGATCCATTCGCGGGCCTGGGCCAACTGGTCGGCGTAGTTCTCCATCACCATCCACGGCGCGATGTCCATGTCGCCGGCGGCATTGCCGAAGTTGCCGGGAGACACGAAGCTATGCGCAGGCACCTGTTCGCCCTTGAGCAGGTTGTCGATCAGGCTCTGGCGGTCGATGGCGGCGGCAAAAGCCTTGCGCACCAGCGGGTTGTCGAAGGGCGGCTTGGCGTTGACGAAGCCGTAGTAATAGGTGCATGTGCGCGGCGCAATGAAGAGTTCTTCGCTCAACGCAGCGTCGGCCTTAATGCGATCCATGTCGGGCAGCGGCGGGCCCCAGCCCGGATCGGCCATCATGTCGATCTCGTTGGCTTCATACATCGACATGGCCGTCGACTCGGATTCGATGATCGGGCCCTGGATGACCTCGATCTGGACATTGTCGGCGTCGATCCACAGCGGATTCTTCACATAGCGCATGTATGCGCCGTGCTGCCAGGTCTCCAGCGTGTACGGGCCGTTGGTGACGATGTTGCCCGGCTCGGTCCACCTCTCGGCATGCTCCTCAACGGCAGGCGCATACTGCGGGAAGGTGATCCACAGACCGGTGATGGCCGGGAAGTAGCCGGTGGGCTTCTTCAACTTAAATTCGACCGTCGTGTCATCAAGCGCTGTCACGCCCAAAGCCGCGCGCAGTTCCTCGAAGTTCTCCGCGGCCGGGTCAGCGGCGTTGAATTCCTCGGCGCCTTCGATCATGTACAACATCGAAGCATAAGGAGAGGCCTCAAGGGGATCCAGCGTGCGGCCCACGGCGAAGACAACATCGCCGGCGGTCACAGGCCCGAGGTCCTCGAACTCGCCCGTAGCGGCATCGCGCTTGACCCAATGCACGTCGTTGCGCATCGTGTACGTCCAGGTCAGCCCGTCTTCCGACGCCGACCACTCGGTCGCCAGCGCCGGTACGACCTCGGCGTCCTCGTTAAAGCCGGTCAGGCCCATGAACATCTGCCGCACAGCCCAAACGGACTGGGTGTCCGACCCCAGGCTCGGGTCAAGTGACGGGGGCTCGGTGCTGAACACCGTATCCAACGTCACCGGCCCTGCCGCCTCTGCCGGGGCGGCCGCTTCGCCCGGCGCCGGCTGCGCAGCCGGCGCGCAGGCGCTGAACAGCATGGCCGCCATCGCGACCAGCGCTATGAGTATCCATTTAGATTTCATCTATCATGCTCCTTCTTATGGTTAGTACTGCCGCTGACGCTACGTCAAAAATAACGGGTTTCCGCAAGCGACGTCAGTAATGCAGTATCGCCCGGCAATCGCTTCCGGCCCGATTCGACAACGCCTACTCGTACAGATAACAGGCCACCCAATGCCCCGGCGCATGCTCTATAAAGTCCGGGTCCTTCTCGCGGCAGATATCCATCACGCGCGGGCAGCGCGTGCTGAAATTGCAGCCCTTGGGCGGGTTCGCCGGGCTGGGCACATCGCCCTCCAAGATGATGCGCTTGCGCTGTGTCTCCACAGCGGGGTCCGGAATCGGCACAGCCGACAGCAGCGCCTGAGTGTAGGGGTGCATGGGGTTGGTGTACAACTCGTCGCGGTCGGCCAATTCGACGATCTTGCCCAGATACATCACGGCGATGCGGTCGGAGATGTGGCGCACCACCGACAGGTCATGAGCGATGAACAGGTAGGTCAGTTCCAGTTCGTCCTGCAGATCTTCAAGCAGGTTGATGATCTGCGCCTGGATCGACACGTCCAACGCGGAAATCGGCTCGTCACAGACAATAAAAGCGGGATTGACGGCTAAGGCGCGCGCCACGCCAATGCGTTGGCGCTGCCCGCCGGAAAATTCATGCGGATAGCGGTTGACGAAATAGGGGTTCAGACCGACGGTTTTGAGAAGTTCTTGCACGCGCTCCTGGCGTTCCCGCTTGCTGCTGCCGATGCCATGCACCTCCAACGGTTCGCCGATGATACTGCCCACTGTCATACGCGGGTTGAGCGATGCATAGGGATCCTGGAAAATCATCTGCATGCGCCGCCGCATCTTGCGCAAATCCTCACCCTTGGTCCTGGTGAGGTCCTTGCCTTCAAAGATCACCCCGCCTTCCGTAGGCCGGTAGAGCTGCAAGATAGCGCGGCCGGTGGTGGACTTGCCGCAGCCCGACTCGCCGACCAGGCCCAGAGTCTCGCCTTTGTACATCGTGAAGTCGATGCCGTCGACGGCTTTGATCGCCCCGACCTGACGCTGAAAAATAATGCCCTTGTTGATCGGGAAATGCATCTTGAGGCCCGAGACCTCTAGCAGCGGTTGGCCAATCTTCGGGCGGCCATCACCGCTGGTTGCACCATTTGTCTCGCTCATCAAGCCGCCTCCTTGTTGGCATCTTCCGCTAAAACCTGTACCTTGACGTTTGAGATATCGACCCAGCAGGCTGCCGTATGGCCAGGCCCTACAACCTCCAGCGGCGGGTTCTCTTGCCAGCACTTCTCAATGGCAAATGTGCAGCGCGGCGCAAACGGGCATTGGTTGGGCAGATCGAGCAGATCGGGCGGCAGCCCGTCTACGGGGATCAGCCGCTTCTGCCGACCCAGATCCAAACGCGGGATCGAGCGCAACAACCCCAAGGTATAGGGGTGGCGCGGGTTTGAATATATTTGGTCTACCGGCGCCTCTTCGATAATGAAGCCGGCATACATCACAATCACCCGCTCGGCCATCCCGGCCACCACGCCTAAGTCGTGGGTGATCCAGATGATCGCCATGCCTAATTCTTCTTTAAGATTCGCCACCAGGTCCACAATCTGGGCCTGAATCGTCACATCCAGGGCGGTTGTCGGCTCGTCGGCAATCAGCAACTGCGGATCACAGCTCAAGCCCATAGCGATCATCACACGCTGGCGCATGCCGCCCGAAAACTGGTGCGGGTAGTCGTCCAGCCGCGACTCGGCTCCGGGAATGCCGACCATCTCCAGCAACTGAACAGCGCGTTTGCGGCTCTGTTCGCGGTTCATCCCCAGGTGAAGCTCCAGCGCCTCGGTGATCTGCCGCCCGATCGTCAGCACCGGGTTGAGCGAGGTCATCGGGTCCTGGAAGATCATCGCGATCTTATTGCCGCGGACGTGGCGCAACTCGTCCTCGCTCAGTTTGAGCAAGTCCTGCCCGTCGAACCATACCTCGCCGTCGACAATTTTGCCGGGCGGCTGCGGTATCAGCCGGATTAACGACATGACCCCCACGCTCTTGCCGCAACCGGATTCTCCCACGATGGCGACCGTCTCGCCCTTGTCCACCGTATAGGAAATCCCATTGACCGCGTGGACCACGCCATCCTGGGTGAAGAACTGCGTTTTTAGGTTCTTCACTTCTAGCAATTTAGCCATGAAGGTCCGCTCCTCATTCGATAACAATGATTCCCGGCTGGGACCGCCCTCAGGGCCGGCAGCCCTGCAAGCGCGTCAGGTTGAAACAAAAATAGGCCGCTACGCTACGCCCGAAGCCACGCTGCGCCGGCACTCCAATCCAGTATGCCAATTGGACGGGCCGCGAGTCGGCTTCCGCCATCGAATCTTGGGCTGCGTGGGCCGTTGTGCTGCATCGTCGGCGTGTATGCGTGGATACTCAGGAGAAAGTGCGTATCCACCCTGGCTAGGACCCCGTACGGCATCGCTACGGCAGACGCCTCATCCGAGCTATACCGCGTCGAGGCGTCGTATGCTTCGCGCTGTTTGGACGTCACCCCTCCCAACAGCGAAGCGCACCGTTTTGCAATCGTAACAAAGTTCACCAACGTTGTCAAAAGCCTTCGCGGGGCCAACGCCCGGCAGATCGAGCGCCTCTTTGCCGCCTCCCCGCGCCCTACCCCTGCTCCAGCCATGCCCGCAGTTGGGCAATCTGCGCCTCCACGGCCCGACGACTCGTGCCGCCTGCAGCATCGCGACGCTCCACGCTCTCCTCAAAGTCCCACACGCGGCTGACATCCGCCGCGAAAGCCGGGTGCAGCGTGCGCAGGTCATCCAGCCCCAGATCGGCCAGATCCACGCCGCGCGCCTCGGCCAGCCGCACCGCCGCGCCGGCAATGTGGTGCGTCTCGCGGAAGGGGACGCCCTTGCGCACCAGGTATTCAGCCAGGTCCGTCGCCAACATCTCGCTCACCAGACGGACGCGCATGGCCTCCGGGTTCGTTTGAAGAGTCGAGAGCACGCCGGCCGCGATCTGCAACGCCCCGCCCAACGTGTCCGCCGCATCGAACAACGGCTCCTTGTCCTCCTGGATATCTTTGTTGTACGTGCTCGGCAGCCCCTTCAACGTGACCAACAGGCCGGTCATGTCGCCGATCACGCGCCCGGACTTGCCGCGCAGCAGTTCGAGCGCATCCGGATTCTTTTTCTGGGGCATGAGGCTGCTGCCCGTACTATAGGCGTCCGCCAGGGTGACGTAGCCGAATTCCAGCGTGCTATAAAGGATCAGATCCTCGGCCAGGCGGCTGAGATGCATCATCGTCAGCGCCGCCCAAAAGAGAAATTCCGCCACGAAGTCGCGATCGCTCACGCCGTCCATGCTGTTGGGCGTATAGCCGTCGAAGCCCAGGTCGCGGGCCAGCGCGGCGCGGTCGATGGGGAAGGGATTGCCCGCCAGCGCGCCGTTGCCCAACGGCATTTGGTTGACGCGCCCGCGCAAGTCTTCGAGCCGCGCTGCATCGCGCCGCCACATCCAAGCGTGACTCATCAGCCAATGGCTCCAGCGCACGGGCTGAGCCGGCTGCGTGTGCGTGTAGCCCGGCATCAGCAGGTCGATCTCGTGCGCGGCCCGCTCGACGGCGACGGCCATAAGCTGACGCAGGTATTGGGCCAGGCGGTCGATCTCGTCGCGCAGCCACAGGCGAACGTCGGTTGCGATCTGGTCGTTGCGGCTGCGCCCCGTATGCAGCTTGCCCGCTGCCGGCCCGACCAATTCGGTCAGCCGCCGTTCGTTGGCGGTGTGGATGTCCTCATCGCCGGGCTGGATGTGAAACGCGCCGGCTTCCCATTCCGCCGCCACCTGCTCCAGCCCGTCTACGATCTGCCCGGCTTCCGCCTCGGTCAGCAGCCCGGCGGCGGCCAGGGCGCGTGCGTAGGCCTGGCTGCCGGCGATGTCGGCGCGCCACAGCCGCCGGTCAAACCCAATCGAGGCGTCGAAGGCCTCCATCAGCGGATCGGTCGGGCCGGTGAAACGCCCTCCCCACAGCTTAGTCGACATGCCCGCTTTCCCCTTGCCTAATGTCTTGTCTTATATCGCCGGTTTTGAGGTCAACTGACAGCTTCGTTGGGTAGGTTTACCGCATGCTGTAGCGCCCCATGCAGCGGCGTATAGACGGCATACGACTGGACAAACGCCAACACCCGGTAACGCCTCTGCACCCACAGCACGATGAGCAGGCTGCCCAGCACAATGGCGGCGATGCCGATCAGCCCCGCCTCCGGGCCGAACGCGCCGCCCGTCCACAAGTCCGGGCCGCCTTGCCTGATGGCGACAAAGGTGGCGCTGGTGAAGTCGTTGCCGCTTACGGGGAAGCCGAAGACGTTGCCCTGAAAGAAGTTCCAAGTGATGTGCAGGCCAATGGGCAGCCCCAGGCGGCCGGTCAAGACCAGCCCCAGCCCCAAGAACATGCCGGCCAGCATCAGGTTCAACGTGCTGATCCATGTGGTGTTCGGGTTGAAAACGTGCAATAGGCCGAACACAAACGACGATCCGATCCAGGCCACGAGCAACGCCGCGCGCGGGTGGCGCCCCTCGAAGTTGAAGCCTTCGGCCAGGTTGCGCAACTGATAGCCCCGCGACAGAACCTCCTCCGAAATGCCGACCACCACAAAGACGACCACCGGCGCAAGAATGGCGACAAAGAAGGGGGTGTCCGCCGGCTCTACGGCGAAAGTGTCCAATACCGTGACCCAACCCATCGCATATTGCGCTGCGAAGACGAGCGTCATCAACACCGCGCCCAAAATCAAGCCAAAGACGAGATCGATCCACCAGGCGGCATCCATCTGCAGACCGAGATCGCGCAGCGCTCGCCTGTCTAAAAAACGCGCGGCAAGCCAGGTGCTCGCCAACGTTGCGATCAACGTTAGGCCGAACAGCACAATGCGGTTGCCGATGACAATGAAGTCAGGAATCAGGCCGCCCACCACCCGCGTCAACGGGCCGCCCAGCGCCACGTCCAACAGCGCCGGCGTAAACATCCACAGGAGCAACTGGATCAACAGACGCCATCCAGCCCGCAGACGCTTTTCCCGGCGATTCCAAACCGGCCACAACAACGTTTGCATGATCATCACCACTAGGCGCACCAATGGGCGAATGATTGCGTATGTTTGCTGGAAACTGCCAGTGAGGGCTATTGTATCCCGTAACGCGTATGAAGGAAAACCGTCCCTCAGACGAGCCGCCGCAGAGATTATGACACCCCCGCCGCACCTGCTAGAATATCAGATCACAACTGCAACGCGTTAAAGGAGTTCATATGCCCAGCCAACGCCCACAACCCGCCGGCGGCGACGGGGACGAAAATAAGGACATAGCCGCCCGCCGCCTGCGCCAAGCGCTCGACAAGGCCGCCGACTATCACAAAGACAAAAAAGAGGAGGGCGGCGCCGAGACGACCGAAAAAGACGCGCCGGTCCTCATGACTGAATGGAGCGATCTGGTCAGCCAGCGCATCGAAGATGCCATGCGCCGCGGGGCGTTCGACAACCTCGCCGGCAAAGGCAAACCGCTGGACCTGGAGCAGAACCCCTTCGTCCCGGCCAATCAACAGACGGCCAGCCGCCTGCTCAAGAACAATGACCTGGTGCCCGAATGGATCGCCGCGCGCCGCGAGGTGCTCAGCGCCCGCGACCGCCTGCGCAACGAGTTGAAGCAGGCTGTGGCGGCCATACGCCAACAGATGGACGAAGTCTCCGACGTGGAGGAGCGCGCCCGTCTCAGCCAGTCTTGGAAACGCTGGCTCAACGCCTGGCACAGCCGCATGGAAGACCTCAACTACCGCATCATGATCCAGAACCTAAAGCAGCCGGTGCGTCACCTCGAAATCTATCAATTGCTCCTGCGCGACGAGCTAGTCCGCGCCGGCGCCGACGCGGCCTGGCAGTTCGACCTGCGCTAGACAAACACGACCGGAGGCGTCTTGCCTCCGGTCGCGGTACGCATCTCCAGCTGCTTACTCTCTGCACGCGGGCCGGCTTTCCACAGCCCAAGTTCGTCAGCTATAGCGGCGGACAAAACGCTCCATCCGCTCCAGCGCCTTCTCGATATTCTCCAGGCTTGCCGCATACGCGCAGCGCACATGGCCTTCGCCTCCCCTGCCGAACGCACTCCCCGGAATCACGGCCACTCGCTCTTCCGCCAGCAGCCGCTCGGCGAATTCGTGTTCGTCGAGGCCGGTGCGCGCCACGCTGGGGAAGGCATAGAACGCGCCGTGCGGCTCGAAGCAGGTCAGCCCGATCTCGTTCAGCCCATCCACGATCAGCCGGCGCCGCGCATCATAGCTGGCGCGCATCTCCTCCACATACGCGTCGACGCGCGGGTCGGTCATAGCAGCCAGCGCCGCCTCCTGCCCCACGGTCGACGCCGACATGATCAGGTACTGGTGCACCTTGCGCATCGCCCCGATCAGGTCCGCCGGCCCCAGCGCATAGCCCACGCGCCAGCCGGTCATGGCATAGTCCTTGCTCATGCCGCCCAGATGCACCGTACGCTCGCGCATGCCCGGCAGCGCCGCGAACATGACGTGCCGGTGATCGCCATAGACCAGACGGTCGTAGATCTCATCCGAGATCACAATCAAATCGTGTTCCTCGGCGATACGGGCGATTTCCGCCAGCCCTTCCCGGTCCATAACCGCGCCGGTCGGGTTGCTGGGAAAGCCGATCAGGATCGCTTTGGTGCGCGGCGTAATCGCGGCTTCGATGGCGGAGGGTCGCACGCGGAAATCGTCGACGGCGTAGGTGGGGATGTCGACCACGGTTCCGCTCGCCAGCAGCACGCTCGCCGTATAGCTGACAAAACACGGTTGCGGCACGATCACCTCGTCGCCTTCGTCGAGCAGCGCCTGCATGATCAAGTACATGGCCTCGCTAACGCCCACGGTGATCAGCGCTTCTTGCTCGGGGTCATAAGCGGGCGCGTCGTAGAGATGCACGAGCTTGCGCACCACCGCCTCGCGCAGTTCGATCATGCCCGCGTTCGAGGTGTAGGCCGTGTGACCCGCCTGCAAGCTGGCGACGCCCGCCTGCAAGATCGGCGCAGGCGTCACGAAATCCGGCTCGCCGATGCCGAGGCTGACCACATCTTCCATAGTGGCGGCAATGTCGAAGTAACGGCGGATGCCGGAAGGCGGCACGGCATTCACGCGGCGACTGATGCGCGTGCTGTGCTCGCGCAGGCGGCGCGGCGTGACGTTTTTTCCGTTGGACGGGGTGACGGTCCGGGAATCAACGACGGGTGTAGGTGTCGATTTTAGCATTTCGATAGCCCCCTTTGGGCAATGACTAGGCTGCGCTCTACGTCGTCACAGGCGGTCCGGCGTCGCCCTGCGTACAGCAAGGCCGGCCGCGGAACCGCGAGGCCGCCGGTAAGAGCCGCTCACAACCTGCGCGCCGGCGTGCGCGTAGGCTGCCGGCCGCCTGCACTGGCAAGCCCGCCTAAGCCATGTCCAAACTCGGCTGTCGAACTCCGCATCTCTGCCAACTCCCTGCGCCTAGCTCGCCCGGCCGGTTAACACCGGCGCGTGCCGCTGCCAATCGGTCGCCCGCTCATACGCATCCGCCGCACGCAGGATCGTCTCTTCGCCCAGATGCGGGCCGATCAACTGCATGCCGATGGGCAGATTCGCCCTGTCGAACCCGCACGGCACGCTCACCGCGCACACGCCCGCCAGATTGGCGCTGATCGTGAAGATATCGGTCAGATACATCTGGATCGGGTCGTCGACCTTCTCGCCGATGCGAAAAGCCGTTGTCGGCGACGTCGGCGCCGCAATCACATCCACCTGCGCAAAGGCCTGCTCAAAATCGCGCTTGATCAAGGTGCGCACCTGCTGCGCCTTCAGGTAATAGGCGTCATAATAGCCCGCGCTGAGTGCATAGGTTCCCAACATGATGCGCCGCTTCACCTCTGCGCCGAAGCCCTCGCCGCGCGTACGCCGGATGTTCTCGAACATACTGTCGGCGCCGGCGCTGTAGCCGAAGCGCACGCCGTCGTAGCGCGCCAGGTTGGCGCTGGCCTCCGCCGTCGCGGCCAGGTAGTAGACGGGCAGCGCCTTGTCCGTGTTGGGCAGGCTGATACGCACGACCTCCGCCCCCAGCCGCTCCAGTTCGGCCACGGCTTGGCGCACGGACGTCTCCACCTCCGGCTGCATGCCGTCGATGAAATACTCGTCGGGCAGCCCGATGCGCAGCCCGCGCACATCGCCCGTCAACGCCGCCGTATAGTCCGGCGCCGGCGTCTCCAGGCACGTGCTGTCCAGCGGGTCGCTTCCGGCGATCACGTTCAGCAACAGAGCGGCGTCGCGCACGTCCTTGGTCAGCGTGCCGATCTGGTCCAGGCTGCTGCCGTAGGCGATCAGCCCGAAGCGGCTGACGCGGCCATAGGAAGGCTTCAGGCCGACGACGCCGCACAACGCGGCCGGCTGGCGCACGCTGCCGCCCGTATCCGTGCCCAACGCGCCCAACGCCTCGTCCGCCGCCACCGCCGCGGCCGAACCGCCGCTGCTGCCACCCGGCACGCGCTCGTAGTCCCACGGGTTGTGCGTCGTGAAGTAGGCGCTGTTTTCCGTACTGGACCCCATGGCGAACTCGTCCGTGTTGGTCTTGCCCAGCATCACCATGCCCGCGTCATTGAGCCGGGCCACCGCTGTAGCCGTGTACGGGGGCATAAACCCCTGCAAGATGCGGCTGCCGCAGGTGGTCTCCACGCCGGAGGTGGCGAGCACGTCCTTGATGGCAAGCGGCGCGCCCAGCAACGGCGCGTCGTCGCCGGCGGCGCGGCGGCGGTCCGCCTTCTCCGCCTGGGCGAGCGCCTTCTCCGCCGTCACGCGCAGATAGGCCTTGACATTACCGTCGACCGCGGCGATGCGATCCAGCAGCGCCTGGGTCAGTTCCACAGACGTAAACTCGCCGCTGCGCATCCCTTCCAGCGCGGCGTGGATCGTCAGTCCGTGCAGTGCGCGCTTGTCTTGCGCCGTCTTGTCATACGTCATGGGGGACCTCACTCCTCGAACACGGCGCGCACGCGGAAAAAGCCGTTGGCGCTGTCCGGCGCGTTGCTGAGAGCGGCCTCGTTATCCAGGCCGGGCTGCGGTTCGTCGTCGCGCATCACATTCGCCAGGCCTAGCACATAGGGCGTCGGCGGCACGCTGCTCGTATCAACCTCCTGGATGCGCTCGGCATAGTCGAGGATAGCCGACAGCTGCGCGGCGTACTGCCGAACCTCGGCCTCAGTCAGCCGCAGCTTGGCGAGTTCGGCCACGTGGCGCACTTCCTCTTGGGTCAGATGCATGAAGCCAACTCCTGTTCCACCCTGATAATTGCTCGAAAAATAGCCTGTGTATCGTGCGCCCCCGCAATGGGGCCTGCGCAAATAAAGAAACGCCGTGGTGTGGACCACGGCGCCGCAACCTGCTCTCCGCCCCCCACACCGATTCAGTGTCGCCGGTGTGGGCTAACGCTCGCCATCACCGGGACACGCAGCTAGCTGCGCATGCGGCGGCGAACGCTGCAATTTCGCACGTGATTTGGCAATGGACGATTGTGCCGACAGGGTTATGCATGATCAACGCTTAGCATCTTCACAAAGGCAGACATGCGCGCACTCCGCATGTTGACGCAGAGTATACTCCCCCCGCGGGCGCGTGTCAAACTTGGAAAAACAAATCAATCCCACCAAGGAACTGCCCGCTCCCTGGAAGGTATCCTTACGTTCAGCGATACAGGCTCTGTGCTATAGTCATACCGCGCCGCTTTTGGCGCCTGACACAAGGATACGCGACTATGCCCGAACACGCCCACACCAACCGTCTCGCCGGCGAGACGTCGCCCTATCTGCTCCAGCACGCCCATAACCCCGTGGACTGGCATCCCTGGGGCGAAGAAGCCCTCCGCATCGCCCGCGAGCAGGACAAGCCCATTTTCCTCAGCATCGGCTACAGCGCCTGCCACTGGTGCCATGTCATGGAGCGCGAGAGCTTCGAGAACGAGACGACCGCCGCGCTCATGAACGAGCTGTTCGTCAACATCAAGGTCGACCGCGAAGAGCGCCCCGACCTGGACGCCATCTATATGGAAGCGGTGCAGGCCATGACCGGGCAGGGCGGCTGGCCTATGAGCGTCTTCCTCATGCCGGACGGACGCCCCTTCTACGGCGGGACCTACTTCCCGCCTGAACCGCGCTACAACATGCCGAGCTTCCCCCAAGTGCTGCGCTCCGTCGCCGACGCCTACCGCCAGCGCCGAGATCAGGTCGACGAGCAGGCCGAGCGGCTGACGGAAATGCTGGGCCAGAGCGCCGCGCTGCAAAGCAAGAGCAGCGACCTCAGCGAAACGCTGCTCGACGAAGCCGTCGCCCACATGCAGCAGCGCTTCGACGAAGAGCATGGCGGCTTCGGCCACCAGCCCAAGTTCCCCCAGCCCATGTCGCTCGACTTTATCCTCACCCAATACCTGCGCACACGCGACCTGGACACGCTCTACATGGCCGAACGCACCCTGGAACAGATGGCCCTGGGCGGCATCTATGACCAGCTCGGCGGCGGCTTTCACCGCTACAGCGTCGACGCCGTGTGGCTTACGCCCCACTTCGAAAAGATGCTCTACGACAACAGCCAGCTTCTGCGCACCTACCTGCACGCCTGGCAGATCACCGCCCGCCCGCTCTACCGGCGCATCGTCGACGAGACCATCGCCTATGTGCTGCGCGAGATGACCGCGCCCGACGGCGGCTTCTACAGCACGCAGGACGCCGACAGCGAAGGCGAAGAAGGCAAGTTCTTCGTATGGACGCCGGAGGAGATCGACGACGCACTGGACGCCCAGGCCGCAGCGATTCTCAAAGCCCGCTACGGCGTGACGCAGCACGGCAACTTCGAGGGCCGCAACATCCTCTACGCCAGCCGCAACGCCGACAGTCTGGCGCAGCAGTTCGGCATGGAGCCGGATGCGGTCGAACGCACGCTGGACAAGGCGCGGCGTACGCTCTTCGAGCGCCGCGAGCAGCGCGTCAAGCCCGCCCGCGACGAGAAAATCCTCACCGAATGGAACGGGCTGATGATCCACGCGCTGGCCGAATGCGGCGTCACGCTGGGCAACGCGGCCGCCCTGGCCGCGGCTGAACGCGCCGCCGGCTTCATCCTCGCCCGCATGAGCCAGCCCGACGGCAGGCTCTACCGCACCTTCAAGGACGGCCGCGCCCGCCTCAACGCTTACCTAGAGGACTACGCCGCCTTCGTGCGCGGCCTCATCGCCCTCTACGAGGCGACCTTCGACCTGCGCTGGCTGGGCGAGGCAAGCCGCCTCACCCGCATCATGTTCGAGCAGTTCCACGACGCCGAGCGCGGCTCTTTCTATCAGACCGGCGCCGGCCACGAAGCCCTGGTCGTGCGCCGCAAGGACTTCATCGACAGCGCCATCCCCAGCGGCAACTCCCTCGCCGCTGAGTGCCTTATCCGCCTCGCCGCGCTCCTCGGTCAGGACGAGTACCGCAGCGAAGCCGCACGCATCGTCCTGACCGTCAAGGACGCGCTTGGCCCGCAGTCGCTCGCTTTCGGACGCCTGCTCTGCAGCGTGGACGCGCTGCTCTCGCCCAGCCGCGAGATCGCCATCGTCGGCGACCCGGCAGACCCGGCTGCGCAGGACCTGCTGCACACGGTGCGCAGCCGCTTCCTGCCCCACGCTGTCGTCGCACTCAAACATCCGGATGAAGAGGGGATGTTGCCGGTGTTGGAAAATCGCACGCTCGTCGACGGCAAGCCCGCCGCCTACGTGTGCGAGAACTACGCCTGCCGCCTGCCGGTCACCACGCCGGAGGAGTTGGCGAACCTACTGGATTGATTGTCGTGGGGGATATCTACAGCGTAGAATCCCGCAGCCCGCTGGCAAGCACCTGCCGGTAGGCTGCGATGCGTTGCGTGCGCAATTCGCGCTTGCTGCCCAACATCCGCTTCGCCCGCTCCAAGGCGATCTGAAGGCGGAACTCAGCCAGCAGATAAAGCCGCAGCGCCTCCGCCCAGCCGCTGCCAAAGTACTTGCGGACATAGCGGACCTTGCTCGCGTTGAAGCGGATGTGGCGCGCAGCCACGACCTGTTCGCTGCTGCGCCCTTCGTAATGCACCACCAGGGCGTCCGGCTCGTAGACAATGCGCCAGCCCGCATTCTTGAGCCGGCGGCACAGGTCGACTTCCTCGCTGTACATGAAGAAGCCCTCGTCGAACGGCCCGGCGTATTCGGGCATGCGCACCTGCTCTAGCGCAGCGCGACGCGCCAGCATCGCCGCGCCCACCACCCAGTCCACATCGTGAGCGAACGTCGCCGGCCAATCGTCCATGTGCAGCCGCCGGGACCAGGGGTTGCGCGGCCACTGACGCCCCAGCCAGGTGCTCTCGAAGAAGCCGGTCAGCCGCGTGGGAAAACGGCGCCGGCTGCTCTGCACCGAATTGTCGGCGTAGCGCAGTTGCGGCCCGGCCATGCCCACGGTCTCGTCTCCGGCCACGGCGCGATAGAGCCGCCACAGGCTGTCGCCCGCGGGGAAAGCGATCACCTCGGTGTCGGGGTTGAGGAAAAAGACGAAGCGCCCGCTGCTTGCCGCGTAGGCCAGGTTATTGCCCGCGGTGAAGCCCAGATTGCGCTCGCTGCGCATCAGGCGCACCCAAGGAAAGCGCGCCGGCAGCAGGTCTGCGGTGGCGTCTGCGCCGCCGTTGTCGACCACAATTACTTCCAGCGTAGCCGGCGACGCGGCGGGCCCGAAGCGGCGGCACTGCGGCGCGCCGTCCTCCGCCGGCCTGCTCAGCGCCTCAATGGAGTGCAGGCAGGCGCGCAGTAAGTCCCAGACGTTCCAGGTGACGATGATAATGGAGAGATCGACGGCCATCAGTAGGTGCGCTGCACCACAAAGTCGCACAGGTCCAGCATCGCTTGCTTATAGCGGTTATCGGGCAGCGCGGCCAGGCTGGAGGCGGCCCGTTCGAGAAAGACGGACGCTTCCTGCCGCGCGGCCTCAATCGCGGGCCCGCTGCGCAGGTCCTGCACCACTTCCGCCACGGTCTGCGTCCACGACGCATCGTCGCTGTTCAAATCGCCGCTGTACAGCGTCTCCAACTGGTCGAGCAAGTCTTGAGAGCGGGGCGCTATCTGGAGATAGTAGAAGAAGGGCAAAGTCAGCGTGCCCTGCAGCAGGTCGCTGCCCGCCGGCTTGCCTAGGCTGCCGGCGTTGCCCGTAAAGTCGAGGATGTCGTCGACGATCTGGAAGGCCATGCCCAGGTTATGCCCGTAGTCGCGCAGGCTGCCGATGCCGTCTTCGTCCAGGCCGGAAAGCGTGGCGGCTGCCTCCGCTGCTGCGGAAAAGAGGCTGGCCGTCTTGGCATAGATGCGCTGGTAGTACTCATCCTTTTGCTGGCGGAACTGGTGGCGAGCGCGTAACTGCCGCAACTCGCCCTCGACAATGATCTCCAGCGTGTCGCTGAAGATGCGGATGACGCGCGGGTTGCCGGTCTCCGCCGCGAAATGTGCCGCGCGGGCGAACATATAGTTGCCGGCCAACACCGTAGCGCCCCGGTTCCACGTCGCGTTGAGCGTGGGCGCGCCGCGCCGCAGCAGTGCGCCGTCGATCACGTCGTCGTGCACCAGCGTAGCGGTATGCAGCATCTCCACCGACGCGGCCAGGGAGATGACTTGCTCATACTGCGCGCCGTCCAGCTCGCCGTTAAAGCGAGCAGCCATTAGCGCCACGGCAGGCCGCAGCCGCTTGCCGCCGCTGCCGATCAGGTCGACAAACGCCGTTGCCAGCGGGGTAAAGAGAGAAGACTCCACCGTCTTCATCTTCGCCTCTACCAACTGCAACCCAGGCTGGACCGGCGCCAGGATCGCGCCGATATCGACAGCGGTTTTCCAATTCATCGCCCGAGGCACCGTTGATCGAATCGCATGAGAACGGACGCTATGATCTCCGGGTGAGCGTGTATTCTGCGATGCCGTTTCCAACGCCACGCGCCGCCTCCAGCCCAAAAAACTGCTCCGCCAACGCCGTACTCTCTGCTGCAACCTGCGCCGCGCTCACCCCAACCAGCCGCGCCAACTGCTCGCACACCAGCTTCACATAGCCGGGTTCGTTGCGCTTGCCCCGATGCGGGTGGGGCGACAGGTAAGGCGCATCCGTCTCCAGCATCAGGCGGTCGCGGCGCAGTTGGGGGACCAATGCGTGCAAGTCGCGTGCGTTCTTGAACGTCACCGGCCCGCCCAGGCTCAGCACAAACCCCCAACCGTACGCTTCCTCCGCCAGCGCCACGTCCCCGCCGAAGGCGTGCAGCACGCCCGCATAAGGCCGCGCCGCCAGCGGCGAATTGCGAAAGGCCGCGCTGTTCACCCAGGCGCGCAACTCCGCGGCCACGTCTTCGTCCGCCTCGCGGTTGTGGATGATGACCGGCAGCCCCAACTCCGCGGCCAGCGCCAACTGATCGCGCAGCGCCACGCGCTGCTGCGCCGGAGTGGCATCGTGCCAGTAATAGTCAAGACCGATCTCGCCGACCGCCACGACCTTTGGATGCGCGGCAAGCGCCCGCAGTTCGTCAAGCATAGCCGGCGCATAATCGGCGCTGCTGTTCGGGTGAATCCCCACCGCCGCGTACACCTCGTCATAGGTTTCCGCCAATGCGATAGCCTGCCGGCTGTGCTGCAAGTTGATGCCCGGGTTGACGATCAGGCGCACGCCATTGGCGCGGGCGCGCGCCATCACCGCCTCGCGGTCCGCGGCGAATTGCTCCAGATCGAGGTGGCAGTGGCTGTCAACCAATGCCGACAATGCAGACAGATCGGCCATCTATTCGCGCAAACCCTGGACAAAAACTCCCCAAAATCTGTATCGCTCGTTTGTTCATTTTATCACGGATGCAGGCGCCGGTTAGTAGGTCAGCTTGCAGAGCGCATGCGCCCCCTTAGTGGTTTGATCGCCAAGTGTCTGTCATTCTGAAGCGAGCGTCAGCGAGCTGAAGAATCTCGTCGTAGCGAAGCATCTCGACCCTTCACTTCGTTCAGGGTGACAATCTCTCCAAGAATCCGTGCCATCGTACTTACTCAGCCAATATCAGCGTAAGATCAGTCGATGCCCGCCAGATGCAAACCGTCCGCCAGGATCGCCTGGACCGCAGCTTCGTCGGTCGTCTCGGTGTAGACGCGGATCAGCGGCTCCGTGCCCGAAAAGCGCACCAGCAGCCAGCCGCCGTCGTCCATCACGAACTTGTAGCCGTCCGTGGTCACCTTTTCGGCTACCTTGTGCCCGCCCAGCGTCATCTCCTCCGGCTTGGCTGCGTCGAGGCGCGCCTTGGCTTCCGCCTTCATTGCCTCGCCCGACAGCCGCGTGTCAATGCGGTCGTAGAAATGCGCGCCCACCTTGGCGAAGAGCGCGTCGAGAAGCTGCGTCGGCGTCTTACCGGTGCGCACCATGAAGTCAAGCAGGTACAGGTTCGCCAGAATGCCGTCGCGCTCCGGCACATGGCCGCGGAAGGCGTATCCGCCGCTCTCCTCGCCGCCGATCAAGGCGTCGTGCTCCAGCATGGCCGGGGCCACGTACTTAAAGCCGACGCCGGTATGGACAACCGGCACGTCATACAGGCGTCCTAGCTTGTCCAGCATCGAAGTGGTGCTCAGCGTCTTGACGATCGGCCCGCGCTCGCCGCGAATCTCCAGCATATAGTAGGCGAGCAGCCCAAAGACGCGCAGTTGGTCGATGAACTCGCCGTGTTCATCGCCGAAGCCGCAGCGGTCGGCGTCGCCGTCCAGGATGCACACGGCGTCGGCGCCCAGCTTGCGACCCACAGCCAGGCCGGCGTCGATGTTGGGCGAGATCGGCTCGGGGCGTTTCATCTCCGGGAAGATGGGATTGCGCGCCGCGTGCACCTCTACGATCTCGGTGCGGCCCCCGTCCAGAATCTCGCTCAGCCACCCGGCCCCGTTGCCCCACATATTGTCTACGACGACCTTGAGGCCGGCCTGGCGGATCGGCTCTACGTCGATCAGACCGGCCAGGTGCGCCAGGTAGGCGGGCTTGGCGTCAAACATCTCGACCTTGCCCTGGTCGATGGCCTCGGACAGCGGTAGGCGCAGCACCGCGTCCGGCTTGTCCGCCGGCGGGATCAGGCTCTCGATCTGCGCCAACCCCTCCGGGGCGACGGCGCCGCCGTGGGCGTCGCGCACCTTGAAGCCGCAATCTTCGGGCGGGTTGTGGCTGGCGGTGATGTTGACCGCCCCGAGCGCGTTCTTCACCGTCACGCCATAGCTGATCACCGGCGTCGGCGTCGCCGTGGGCGTCAAATAGACGTGCAAGCCGTTGCCCGCCAGCACCTCTGCTGCGGCCGCGGCAAAGTGTTCGGCCAAGAAACGCCGGTCATAGCCGACCACGACCGCCCCGTGCGGGTCTATGGCCCGAATGTAGCCGGCAAAGCCCTGTGCGCAGCGCCGCAAATTGGCGAAGGTATAGTCGTCGGCAATACGTCCGCGCCACCCGTCGGTGCCGAATTTGATGTCGCTCACAAGTTCACTCCCTTATTCCTGGTCGCGCCGCTTCGAGGCCAATGCTGTCCCGTCGAGGGAACAGGTACGCCTGAATGATAGCAGCGATCCGGAGGTTCGGAAAAGACGAACACGCCAGGGGTGCAATGAAACGCCTGGTTCGCCCGCTGTCCTAAATCCCCGCCAACAGATCGGCTGCAGCCGTGTACGGGTCCGTTTCGCGCAGACGAATGCGCTCCACCAGGTCGTCCAGCGCACCGGCGGGGATGCGCGCCAGGATGCGCCGGTTCAACTCGGCGCGCACGATGTTCTCCAGCGCATGGGCGATGCGCACCTGCTCGCGCAACTTGCTCTCGCCCGAAGCGCGCTGGTGTTCACGGTGCGCCTCGATCCGCTGGCGCAGCGCCTCGACGCCATCGCCCGCCATCGCCACCGTCTTCATGACCGTCACCCGCCAGCGGTCCGCCTCATCTTGTCCTTCCCCTTGTCCATCGCCTTGCGCATTATCCTGGACGCCGTTGCGCGACGCGTCCACGCGCAACACCTGTCCGTGATGCCGGATCAGGCGCGTGCTGTCGTTCTCAATCTCCAGCATCATCTCCAGCGCCTGCACGGTGCGCTCCACGCCGGGACGGTCGGCCTTGTTGACCACCAAAATGTCGCCGATCTCCAGGATGCCGGCCTTGATCGCCTGCACCTCATCGCCCATGCCGGGCGCCTCCACGACCAGCGTCGTGTGCGCCGTGCTGGCGATCTCAACCTCGGCCTGGCCCACGCCCACCGTCTCCACGATCACGCGCTCGAAGCCCGCCGCGTCGAGGAGCGTCACCACGTCGCCCGTCGTCTTGCTCAACCCGCCCAGGCTGCCGCGCGTCGCCATGCTGCGGATGAAGACCCCGCTGTCGCCGCTGAGGGTGCGCATGCGCACGCGGTCGCCCAAGAGCGCGCCGCCGGTGAACGGGCTGCTGGGGTCAATGGCGACGATCGCCACGGTCAGGCCCGCGGCGCGGTAGCTCTGCGCCAGGGCGGTGACCAGCGTCGACTTGCCCGACCCCGGCGCGCCGGTCACGCCGATGATGTGCCCGCGCCCGGCATGGGCATAGACCCGGCCCAGGATGGCATGCGCCGCCGCGCCTTCGTTCTCCACGTGGGTAATAGCCCGCGCCAGCAGCAGCCGGTCGCCGGCAAGCACGCCCTGCGCCAGCGCCTCGGCGTCAACCGCGCGGCGCAACTGCGGAGCCGCCATCTACGCTCTCACCGCGTCGGCTACGGCCTGCCGGATAAAGGCCGCGATCGTCTCGGTGGACGCGCCCGGGCCAAACACGCCGCGGATGCCCGCCGCTTCCAGCTTGGCGACGTCCTCGTCGGGCACGATGCCGCCCACCAGCACGACCACATGCCCCTGGCCCTGGGTGCGCAGCAGCTCCGCCACGCGCGGGCACAGCGTCAGGTGTGCGCCGCTGAGGATGCTCAACCCCACCACGTCGACGTCCTCTTGCAGCGCGGCCTCGGCAATCATCTGCGGCGTCTGGCGGATGCCCGTGTAGATTACCTCGAAGCCGGCATCGCGCAGCGCCCGCGCCACCACTTTAGCGCCGCGGTCATGGCCGTCCAGCCCGGGCTTGGCGATCAATACCCGGATTTTCTCTGCCCCTGCACCCGTCACATCAGCGCCCGTATCGGATTCCATCCCATCCGCTCCTTCTCGCGTCAACCGGCTCGCC
>CAYXRG010000008.1:0-100700 GCA_964467575.1 uncultured Caldilineaceae bacterium
CTGTGCGCCAGTATAGCACACAGGCCCACAACGCGTCTCTACGTCAAACGTCACGCGTCAGACGTCACGCGTCATTATTGACGCCTGACTCGCCACAAACCGGCGGCCCGCACGCCGGCAAACGTACACCTGCACGCGGGCCGAAAAGCGAAAAGTTTTCGGTTTTGCCGGCGGCGAAAGCGCGACAGCGTGGTGGGGCGCGGGTCACGAGTCACAAATCACGCCTGACGCCTGAACCGTGACGCCTGATACCCGCCGCCTCAGCCAATCCGCAACCGGCCATTACGGCTCTACAATCTCGATCCGCTCCCCCCACGCCAGCACCGGGTCCGACGCCTGCAGCCACGGCTTGGGCTGTAGGCTATCGCCCTGCTGCTCCAGCCATTCGCTCCACGCCGCCACATCCTTGCCCAGGTCCTGCCCCGTGATGGCGGCAAGCTCCGTGTGCGCATGCTCCGCCATCAGCCCGCGGCTGTCCTCCAGATAGCTGATCAGGATCACATAGCCGGCGGGGCTGCCGCAGCGCGCCAACGCCCGCCCGATCACCAACTCCAGATAGGCCATGCGCTCCTGCAGAAAATCGGGCTGCATGCCGCTGCGGTGTACGTGCTGCCGCAAGACCGGGTAGCCGTGAAGCTGCTCCAGGATGGGGACCGCCGCCGGGTCGCCCAACCGCTCCGCGCCAAAGCACACGCCCACCACATAGAAATAGTAGCTCGACTCCTTGTCCACGATCTCGTCTTCTGTCGCCGTCGCCAGCAGATCCACGATGCGCCGCCACACCGGGATGGCGCGCGGGTCGCGCGCCGCGCCCAGCGCGTGCAGGATAAAGGCGATGTCCGGCGCCGCGTTCTGGTCCGGCGGGAAGCCCGCATGCCGGATCTTGGCCGTGCGCTTGGGCAGGGTCGGCCCGCCGAGCTGCGCCTGGATCGCCTCGATCAGCGTGGGCACGCATGCCCGCGATCCGGCCAGCGCCAGCGCCTCCGCCAGCAGCACGCGCCGCCCGCCCTCGGCTTCGGCGTGCGCCTCCTCCAGCAGCGGCACGACCTGCGGCCCGCTGCACAGCAGGTCCACCAGCGGGATGCGCCCCTCGAACACCTCCATCAGCTCCATGTCCGAATAGGCGTGGAGCGGGCGGCCGGCGTCGAGTTGGGCGATCAGGTTGCGCAGCGTCTCCTCGTCCGCGGGCAGCGGCATCAGCCGCCGCGTCAAAATGCCGGGCGGCAGCGCATCCGCCGCCGCCAACTCGGCCTGCAAC
This sequence comes from uncultured Caldilineaceae bacterium, assembly GCA_964467575.1. Taxonomy (GTDB): domain Bacteria; phylum Chloroflexota; class Anaerolineae; order Caldilineales; family Caldilineaceae; genus JASGTU01. The sequence continues at coordinate 1,259 of CAYXRG010000008.1, forward strand.
TCGGCCACGTCGATGGCGCTGGGCGGCACGCCCTTCCGCACCGCCTGCACCGCGGCCAGCGCCGCCGCGCCGCCCAGGTTCTCGATGTCGGGCTGCATGCGCGGGGCCGCCAGCGCGTCGTGCGTAGCCGAAAACGCCTTGCCCGCCACGATGATGCCCTCCAGCCCCCTCGGCAGCAGCGCCCGGTACGGGATCTCGATCTCCAGGTTGGGCGAGATCAGCCCGATCATCACCCAGTCCGAGTTGCTCTGCCCCTTGATGTCGTTGTTGCTGAAGGCCACGTTCACCACGTCCGGCCAAGCCCGCCGCACCAACTGGTCCGTCAGCGTCAGCGTCACTTCCCCGCGGATGTGCCGGCTCTCGCGCGGCGCCAGATAGATGCCGTGGTCATGGTCGCGCTCCTTGCGCCGCCGCCGCTCGTCCAAAATGGCCCGCGTGTAGTCCTCGATGTTGGACACGTCGACCATGCTCGTCTTGACGTTGCGCGGCTTGCCCGGCTGCGCCACCTGCGCCATATACGTGTACATCAGCGCGTGGTCCCGCTCGGCGCCGTACACGTAGTCGGCGCCGGCAAAGGCCGCCACGTCCCCGTCGCCCGACGCGTCGATCACCGCCTCGCCCAGCAGCGCCGCCGGCCCGTAGCGCGTGGCGACCACGACGCCGCGCACCCTCGTCTTCCCGCCGGACCCCTCTGACGACGGCTCCACCACCGCCCCGACCATCAGCGCGTTCAGCGCCAAATCCACGCCGCTCTCCACGTTGGCGCGCAGCAGCGCCTCAAGCTTCGCCTCGATGCTCCACGTGGGCAGCACCCCGGACTGGCGTTCGTGGCGCAGCCGGTCGTGCATGGCGTCCACCATCGCCATCACCTCGGCCGCGTAGCCCACCCGCCGCCCGTACCAGTAGGTGTGGATGCCGCCGTACGTCCCTGTCCCGCCCAGGCCGGGGTTCATCTCCGCCAGCACCGTGTGCATGCCGCGCCGCGCTGCGGTCATGGCGGCGATGGCGCCGCTCGTCCCGCCGCCCGCCACCAGCACATCACACGTACGCAGCGCCGGGATCGCCTGCGCCGGCGCATCACACCAGGCGTACCCGCGCCCGCGCTGCGGCTGCTGCGGTTCGCGTACGGTCAGCGCCCCCTCTTGTGTCGCCGCGCTCGCCTTGACCGCTTCCAGGCCGCGCCCAGGGGGCTCCCGTTCCGCCCAGCGACGGACCAGCGCCTGTCCCAGGCTGCTCCCCAGGCTGCACGCCGCAACCGGATCCGGCACAACGCCGGTCACCGCTGCGTTGGCGCACCACACGCCGCGCACCGGCCCCGCCAGCTCGCTTAGCGCCAACCCCTGCGCCCACGCCTGCGGCCCGACCAGCCGCGTCGTATGCCGCCCGTGCAGCTCGTATGACGACCCCGCCAGAAACGCCTTGGCGAAGGCCGCATGTTCCGCCAGCAGATGCGCGGCCACGTCGAACGTGATGCGCCGCGCCAGCTTCTCGCGTTGCGTGCTGCTGAATACGTCGCTGCCGCCGCCGGGCAGCCGCAAGGCGCACTCTACCAGCGCGTGGTCCTCGCCCCGGTAGCCGCGGTGTACCGTCGCCTGCTCCACCCCCAGCTCCGCCGGCAAGGACAGCGGGCCCGGCGCCAGCCCCCTCACGCCCGTGAATTCCAGCGTGCGCCACACCGTCTGCTCGCCCTCGGCTCCTTTGGGAGCGGGCGCGAATTCCCCGCCTGCCACGCGCGCCAGCACAGCCGTCTCGCTGGCGTCCACCGCCAGCGTACAGCCCAGCGCTTGCCGCCCCGACTTGTTGGCGATGATGATCCCCTGGCAGCCGTCCTCGCCCGCCAGGATGCCCACCGGCAGGCTGGAGTAGAGGATCTTCACCCCGGCAGCCAGCAGCAGGTCCTCCAGCACGGTTTTGAGCCCATCCATGTGCAGCGCGATCTCGCCGGCTCCGTCGCCTCCGTCAGCGCTGGGCACAGCCGCGCTGCCCGCCTCCACGCACGCCGCCAGCACCGGCGGCAGCGCGCCCTCCTGCGGCGCGGGCAGCCAGGGTCGCATCGTCGCCGTCACATCGCTGCCCAAATAGGTGCGCGGGTCGATCAGGGTCACCGTGCGCCCCGCCGCGGCCAGCGCCAGCGCCGCGCACACCCCCGCCAGGGACCCGCCCACGACGACGGCATCCCCCTGCGCCAGCAGCGGAAGACGGCTGTTCGGATAGTGTATGTTCACGTGCGGTTCCTCCTCATACCCCTTCTGTCATGCAATGTCATGTTGAGTAAATGGTCTGTTCGCTAAATACGTACACTGTCATGCTGAGCGTAGCGAAGCATCGCTACTCCTATTCAGCGAAATTCTTCACACCGTTCAGAATGACAACTACCTAGAGATCAGACCAGTGAAGCGCGTCCTGCCGCGCCGTCGTTCGACGCATAAGATGCGCGGGGCGGTAGATTGAGTACTGTGTAAAAAGGAGGGGAGACACGCCATCCTGGCGCTTCACACCTGAAAGGAGAATACCGCGGCTCCCGCTCGAGAGCATACGCCGAAGCCTGAACAAGGTCAAGTTGATTTCCATGAAAGGGCAGTCGATGGAACGGAAGAGGGCTCAGACTAATCCCGAAAGTCTGAGCCCTCATGCGACTCCGCATCGATCAACAGATCGACATACCCACAGCGAACCAGATGCAACCACGCCTAACGAGCGCCGCCAAACAGCAGTGTCCGGTCGATCAATGTCCCGGGTGTTGCATGGCCCCCGCGTACGCGAGCGCAGGCTCGAATGCGTTGAGCAGAGCCATGCCGCCGACGACCAGCAGCGCCACTGCCCAGATCAAGTCAAAGTTCACCCATTTGCTGCGCAGCACAGCCAACCCCAACTTCTTGTAGACAATCCAGGCAGTCGCCGCCATCACCGCCAGCATCGCCAGCGTGTGTACGCCGATGCCCAGCGCAAACTCGGCTTCCGCCGGGTGGCCGTGTGCCGCGTGTACGCCGGCAACCCCGACCAGCACGGGGGCGACCATCAGCCCGGCCCCGTGGGCCGTAGCCATCAGAAAAGACCACCAGGTGAGGTCAGCGGCGTTGACCTTCATGCCCACCCAGCGCGGATGGCGTTGATAGTTGATGACCTTATGGACGCCAAAGGCGATCAAGACCACCGCCATCAGCGCCTGGAGTCCGGCTAAGGGGATGAACTGCGCCCCTGCCAGCACGACCGCCGCTACCGCCGCCACTGAAGCCGCATGTCCCAGGGTAATGGGCAGCAGCGCCTGCCATATGGCGCGGCTGCTGCCCTGCTGCAGGCCCATCGAGAGGGCGAAAAGCCATCCCATGCCCGGGTTAAGCCCGTGATAGGCCCCAAACCCTGCCATGGCCAGCCACGGCGTCAAGGCCGTCAGCCCGCCTATTTGGTTCAACTGCTCAGCCAGGGTAACAATAAGAGTCTGTAGATGCATCTCCACCCTCCAGCCGCACCTGATGCGGTCGCGATTCGCCGAAATCAACAAAGAATTCGGGGTTGAACGCGATCCCGCCCGCGGGATTGACGTCAAGCTGCACCATCCAGCCGGACAGGATATCGGGATAGAACTGGTCATCCCACGTGCTGTAAAGCGAATTGGTAAAGTAGACGCGCTTGCCGTCCCGGCTGATCTCCACCATCTGCGGGCCGCCCAACAGCGGGCCCGGATGCTTGGGATGGCCGGCCTTGTTGGCGATGCCGCCGATCTGTACCGTGCCGGTCAGCCTGGGCGCCAGCGGGTCCGACACGTCGTATTGGTGCAGTTCGCCCGTGCCCCAACACGAAACATACAGGAACTTGTCATCCACAGATAGGTCAATATCACTGATCAGCGGCGGCACGGCCTTGAAGCCCTTGAGCAGTGGCGGCAGGTCTTCCTCGGCCGCGGGCTGAGCCGGGATCGAGATGGTCTTGACCGCGTCCCATGTGTCGTCCTCGTTGCGGAACCAGGTAAAGATCGAGGCCGACAGATCCTCGAGGCTAATCACCACGCCGGCAAAGCCGTAGGTCCTGGACGGGTCGTGGGCCGGGCGTAGCTCCAGCACCATCTGGTGCTGTCCGCCCAGGTCCAAGGTCTGCACCAGGCGCCGCTTGCGCAGGTCCCAGAAGTGGAGCCGGTGACCGTACTTGCCAGCAAGAAGATCTTCCGGCACAATGCCGTTCTCGAACTGATGGGGCTTCGCCCACTCGCTTGTGACCATCACATCCTGGTTCAAGTGCCACCAGAAGTCATAGGCCAAGTCCTGGTCGCCGCGCTCCTTCTCCCACGGGCCGATGACATCATAGGTCAGGTGATCCAGCAGGAAGATCCCGCCAGGACCGCCGTTGCCGTTCCCCGGCCCCAGAGCGTTCATGTAGATGGCATCCGGACCGCAGTGTACTGTATGAGGGCGGCTGTAGCCAGCGCGGCCGATTACCTCGTCCGGCTCCATAATCTTGCTGATGTGCGGCTGGCGCGGGTCCGGTTTGGTATCCACCACATAGATGCGCGAGGTGCGCATACCGGGCACGATCAGATAGCGCCGCTCTAGGTGGGGGTGGGGTGCAGCCGGACAAAGCGCCGAGCTGCACGCGTTCCAGCCGAAATGGTGCAGTTCGTCGCCCACATACGGCAGCGTCAGCGTATGTACAATCTGGCTGAAGGTAGGCGAGGCAGAGTCCAGGTCCACCACGGTGATGGCGTCCGGCTTGCCGTTCTGCACGTTCATGGCGGCGACGTACGCAAAGCGCTCGGTGGGCGCTTGCATGGCCATCTTGGGGGACGGATAAAAGGTGGGATCAGGCGTCCAACGTGACATGGTTCGGTTCTCCTCTTCAGGTGTGGAACAGGCGGACGTGGGGGCAGCCCCCTCGCCACCGACAGCCGATGACGCCGCCCACTCTAGAGGAAACGCGCTTGAATGTCTCCACGCAAAAGGCTTGAATCTCACTACTCGAAAGAATGGAGAAATGGATGGGAAAATGGAAGATAGGGCAGATCAAGCGAACCGGTTGTATCAACTGAATCAACGCGAACTAGAGATTTTACAAAGACTAGCAAGCGGATTGCCGGACCAACAGATTGCCGACGAACTATCCTTGAGCTTGAACACAGTCAAGTGGTACAACCGCCAGATCTTTCATAAGTTGGATGTCCGTAATCGCACCCAAGCCGTTGCTCAAGCCACAGCACTGGGACTGATCGATGCAGAAGCTACTCCAGCTTCTGCGTTTTTTCAGGCAAACGACCAGACATCAGCTTTACATCGCCGAGAGGCAGAACCGCGAATCCATTTCGCCATTAGTTTCGATGGAACCCGCATTGCTTTTGCGATTGCCGGGAACGGCCCGCCGCTGGTCAAAGTGGCCAACTACATGAGTCATCTGGAGTACGACTGGAATAGTCCGGTGTGGGAACACTGGTTGGAGGAGTTGTCCCGCGACCACACCCTCATCTGCTCCGACGAGCGCGGCACCGGGCTGTCAGATTGGGACGTCGAGGATCTATCGTTTGAAGCGTGGGTGCGTGATCTCGAAGCGGTAGTGGATGCTGTTGGCGTCAGACAGTTCCCACTCTTTGCCATGTCACAAGCCGGCCCGGTGGCTGTAGCCTATGCCGCTCGCCATCCGGAAAGGGTCACTCATCTGATTCTGCACGGCGCATACGCGCGGGGCTGGTTGAACCGAGACTTGACCGAAGAGCAGATTGAAGAAGAGAAGTTGATGATTAGTTTGATGCGCGTGGGATGGGGACGGGAGAATCCTGCTTTTCGACAGGTTTTCGCCACCCAGCTCATCCACGATGCGACAACCGAACAATTGCGGGCGCTGGAACAACAGATGCGCATTTCTGTTTCCCCAGAAAATGCCGTGCGGCTGGAGAGCGAAATGCATCGAGTTGATGTTCGCCATCTTGCGCCTCAGGTTCGGGCGCCGACGTTGATATTACACCCTCGTCAAGATGAGGGTGTTCCTTTTGAAGAAGGCCGTCTGCTTGCTTCCCTCATCCCTAACGCGCAGTTTGTTGCGTTGGAGAGCAGGAACCATCTATTGAACAAGCACGAGCCTGCATGGCAGAAATTTGTTGCAGCCTTCCGTGCTTTCCTCTCCCAATAATGAACGTCGCTGCTACCGTCGAAACGGACGCGCCGTTGATTCGTCCTGAATATGATTGACACAGGATGACGCCTGACTCGTGACTTTTGACGCCCCGCCTATTTGAACCCCGTCAGCGCAATGCCCTCGATGATGTAGCGCTGCACCGACACGAAGATCATCAGCACCGGCACAATCGCCAGGCTGGCCCCGGCCATCAGCATCCCGTACTGCGTGCCGAACTCCGCCACCATCATCGACAAGCCCAGCGGCAACAGGTACTTGTCGCTCGTCGTCAGCACGATCAACGGCCACAGGAAATCGTTCCAGTTCCACATAAAGTAGAACGCCACCAGCGTCGCCACCACCGGTCGCGCCAGCGGCAACACAATGCTGTGGAAGATGCGCCATTCACCCGCCCCGTCGATGCGCGCCGCATCCAACAGGTCGTTGGGGATCGTGAACATGAACTGCCGAAACAGAAAGACGGCATAGGCGCTGGAGATTTCGGGGATGATCAGCGCCCAGTACGTGTTGCCCAGGTTCATGTTCACCATCATCACGTACAGCGGGATCATGTACACCTCGAAGGGGATGATCCACGTGCTCAGCACCAGATAGAACAGCACATCCCGCCCGCGGAAGGTGAACTTGCCGAACACATAGCCGATCAACGTGCTGGTGTACACGTTGACCACGGTCTTCACCACCGCTACATACGCTGTGTTCATGTACAGCCGCACCATGTTCAGCCGTTCAAACACCTGCGTGTAGTTCTCCAGCGTCGCTCGCTTAGGCAGCAACTGCGGCGGGAATGTGATCGTCTCAGCCTGGGGCTTGAACGACGTACTCAGCATCCAAATGAAGGGCGCCACCATCACCAGCGCGCCCAACGTGAGCAGAATGTAGTTGACCAGGTTCGTGCGCAGCAGGCCGCTGACACGGGCGCTGCGCGCGCGCGTCTGCGAGACGGGATCAAGCCGTTCTACGCGTTTCAAAGCCACGACTGTTCTCCCAAGCTTTCTAGAACTCCCAGTCAATGCGCTGCAAATACATCTGCACCAGCGTCATCATAATGACCATGGCGAACATCACAAACGCCATGCTCGCCGCCGTCCCCATCCACAGCCGCTGAAACGCATAGTCGTAGATGTGCAGCGAGATCGTACGCGTCGAGTTATACGGGCCGCCGCGCGTCATCAGAAAGACCTGTTGGAAGACATTGAAGCCGCCGATCAGCCCTGTGATCGTCACAAAGGCCAGCACCGGCGTCAGCAGGGGCAGCGTGATGTGGCGCACCACCTTCCAGCCCGCGGCGCCGTCGATCGCCGCCGCCTCATAGTACGCCGCCGGGATGCCCCGCAGCCCCGACAGCAGGATGATGGTCGTGAAGCCCACGCCCGCCCACACGCTCATGATGATGATGCTCGGCATCGCCCACGTCGCCGACTGCAGCCACGGCACGCGCGGCAGCCCGGCCATCACCAAGAGATGGTTGAGCAGCCCGAAGCGCGTCTGGTACAGCCACAGCCAGATCGTGGCGCTGGCAATTGTCGACGTCATCACCGGCAGGAAGAAGATGAGGCGATACAGGGTGCTGCCCTGGCGGATCGGGTTGAGCAGGATCGCCAGCGCCAGCGCCGAGGCCGTGCCCAGCAAGGTAGTGCCGAAGGCGAAATAGAAGGTGTTGCGCACCACCTGGTGAAAGAGCGGGTCGGCCAGCAACATGCGATAGTTGTCGAGCCCGGCGAAGACCTGGTCGGCGCGTAACAGCCGCCAGTCATGCAGGCTCATGTAGAAGGCGTAGCCGACGGGATAAAAGCGAAAGACGGCGTAGAAGAGAAGCGTCGGCGCCAGCACCATGGCGATGAACCGGCGCTCGGCCCGGCGGATGCCTGACCGCTTTGGCCGCGACGAAGCGATGTGGGCCATGGATCGAGTCCTAGTTGGTTTGCGGGCGCAGACGCCCTACCCGAACCCCTGCGCCCGCCTCAAGGAGTCACAAACCTGTCATGCCGTTCGCAACACGGACGCAAAGCGCCTCCGTAGGGGCAGGCACGAGGCCTGCCCTGTACTTGTGGCGCCTGCCCGCCCATCATGCTGAGCGCCCCTCTGTCATGCTGACGCCCCTCTGTCATGCTGACGCCCCTTTGTCATGCTGAGCGTAGCGAAGCATCTGGACCTCTGACAACCAGATTCTTCAGCTCGCTAACGCTCGCTTCAGAATGACAGACGCTTGGCGGACACGCCGCTTAGCGCAGATACTTCGCCAACCCCTGGTCAACCAGCGCCTGCACATCCGTGTTCAGTTGCGCTAACGCCACAGCCGCCGGCTCGTTTTCCATCACCATCTTCTGCAGCGTGTTCAGCCACAGGTCATACATCTCCGGCGGCGGCTGCACCGGGTCCTTCTCGTAGGGGATCACCTGCGCCACCATGGCCAGCCCCGGGTTCTCCTGCAGCCGCGGGTCATCGACCAGGTCCGCGCGCGCCGGCGCGCAGCTCAACAACTGCGCCAGCTCCATGTAGATGTCCTTGCCCACAGTCTGGTACAGGTGTTCCAGGAAGCGGAACGTCGCCGGCGCTTGGTCCTCGTGCCCGGACAGCGCCGAAACGGAGAGCACCGTCGACTTGTAGCCGTAGTATGGATCCGGCTCGCCCGTCGGCGTCGGGTTCGGCGCAAAGCCTAGGTTCGGGTAGATGTCGGCGTACGTGTTCGTGAACTCGCCGATGATCCACGCCTGGTCTTCCGTCATGGCCGCCAGCCCCGTCCCCACCGACTCAATGTTATCCGGGAAGGTCGGATCCCATACCTTGTGCACCAGCGCCAGGTCGGCCAAGTGCTGGAAAGCCCGTTCCACCTCCGGGCTGGTGATCGTCGCCGTCTGCGCATCGCCGGAAATGTCGATGATGTTGCCGCCCTGCTGGTACACTTGGCTCAGCCCCGGGTACTCCTCGGAAGGCACAAAGCCGCAGCGCGTGATGCCGCTGGCGTCACTCTGGGTCGTGGCCTTGGCAGCCTCGATGAACGCATCCCACGTCGTGGGCGGGCTTTCCGGGTCTAGGCCCGCCTCCTCAAACATCGCCTTGTTGTATACCAGGATGGTCCCGCACGACGACGTCGGCACGACGTAGCGCCCGTATGCGTCCCAGTCTACCGACGGGTACACTTCCTTGAACCAACTGTCCGGGAAGATATCGTCCGGGAAGGGCAGCAGCAACTCCTCCTCGCGCATCCTAAAGAAGAACTCGGCCATCTTCAGCATGTTCGGCCCCGTGCCTGCAGCCAGCGCCGAATATACCTTCTGCTCCAACTCCCCGCCCGGCAGCGTTTCCACGAGCACGGTCACATCCGGATTAGCCTCCATGAAGCTCTGCCCGGCCGCGTTGTAGATGGCCATGCGCATATCCCACCACCCCCACAACGTGATCGTAGCGGCTTCGGCTGCGGGGGCTGCGGGCGCTCCGCCGGCTGGCGCTGTCGCCGGCGCACAGGCGGACAGGACCAACCCTGCTCCGGCCGCGCCCATCGTCCGCAGGAACGCTCGCCGGTTTAAGGTGATGCCATTCATGATCTGCTCCTTATTACCTTAGTTGGTTTGGGACTGCGTGACCTTGAAAAACAGTAAGGCTATCGCTCGGAGCCGCACCGGTGCGCTTATCCGCCGGCGCGGCGCAACGTCCTAAAATGGGGAACAGACTCAAGGCAGTGGATGTCGGCGATGGATGTCGGCGATGGATGTCGGCGATGGATGTCGGCGATGGATGTCGGCGATGGATGACATTGACGGGTGATGACAGCCTTCGTGATCCGACTCTAGCACAGAACAACAGCCGCTGCAATACCTGCAAAAAACGACCGGTGAATCACAGATTGTGGGCGCGCAACCGTCACCCTGCCCGCAACGCGCCATCCGTAGGGGCAACCCTTGTGGTTGCCCCCTTGTGGTTGCCCCTTTGTAGTTGCCCTCCAACCGTCACGAGTCAGGCATCATGCGTCATCCCTGACTCGTGGCGGGATTTCGTGTCTGTGGCGGGACTGGCAGTCATCCGGTTTGAGGCTACGAGGGGTGCGCCCGCCAAGCCGCTGCCATTCTGAAGCGAGCGGCAGCGAGCTGAAAAATCTTGTTGTCCCCGCCCTACGCTTTGACCATGTGTCCACTTTTTCGCTGCAATTCGCGTTACAGGAGTCTGCCACACGTTTTCCACACGCTTTCTTCACGCCTAGGTGGTACTGTATCGTTGCAGCTAGGCTCCGGTAACGAAGTAGAGATGGTCGCTGACACGTCTGCAGAGTATCTTGGCTAACGTAAAGGCGCGCGAGCCGCGCCAGAAAAGGAGCGGTTGAGCCATGAAAAGACAGTGGCGGCTAGCCGTGGCGCTTGCCGTGGCGTTTCTTGTATGGGCGGCGTTTGCCGGATTCCAGGGTGAAATCGCCGCAGCCGGCGACAACCCTCTCTATTTGCCCATGATCGCTCGGAGCGGAGGAGCGGCGCCTCTGCCTCCCGCCGGCATGCTGCTCATCCCTGCCGGCGCGTTCCAAATGGGCTGCGACAGCAGCAACCAAAACGAGCCCTTGGGCTGCTTCAGCGCCGAACTGCCCCTGCACACCGTGAACCTGAGCGCGTACTATATCGACAAGTACGAGGTGACCAACGCCCGCTACAAGGCCTGCGTAGACGCCGGCGCCTGCACCGCGCCGCACTCCAACGGTTCGTCCACACGCCGTCCCTACTACGGCAACCCGGACTTCGCAGACTACCCCGTGATCTTCGTGGACTGGTTCCAGGCTGACGCCTTCTGCGCCTGGGAGGGCAAGCGCCTGCCCACCGAGGCGGAGTGGGAGAAGGCGGCGCGCGGCTCGACGGACACGCGCGTCTACCCCTGGGGCAATGCCGCGCCGACGTGCGACCTGGCGAACTGGCGGGGCAAGGCCGGCGGCTGCGTGGGCGACACCGCGGAGGTGGGCAGCTACCCTTCGGGGGCCAGCCCCTACGGCGCGATGGATATGGCCGGCAGTGTGTGGGAGTGGGTCAATGACTGGTACGGCAGCGACTACTACGGCGCATCCCCGGCAAGCAATCCGACGGGGCCGGCGACGGGCACGGGTCGCGTTCTGCGCGGCGGCTCCTGGGACAGCGTCGACTTGGCCCTGCGCGCCGCCAAACGCGGCTACGATAATCCGGACAGCTGGTTCTACACCGTCGGGTTTCGCTGTGCCCGCTCGCAATGATGTCGCAAGCCAAAGGCTTGCTTACGGGCATTCTGGTTTGTGGATTACGGGTCATCCGGATCAGGCGTGTGGGGAGCTAGCCCTCTACACCCATCGCCCGCCTGCAGCGGGCCGATTTTGGGCCGCTCGGGGCCAAACCCCGTCTGGGACTGAGGGGACCTTCGGATAGGCAAAATCAACCGCTGGTTATAGCTGACTTCGTTCGAAGATCTCTGCCTGGTCTATCGTAAGGCGGCCCGGGGCAAACGCGGCCAGCCCGCGGCTGCCGGCTTCGAATCGGGGCTGGAGGGGGGCTGCGTGAGGATCGCTATCGGCCGCAACCCTGCGTCAGCTTTCGCGACCCGTCACACGTCACGAGTCATCTGTCATTCCTGACTCGCGGCGCCCGCCGCGGCGTAGCCGGGCAGCTCCGCCTCCAGCCGGCGCACAGCCGGAACCGCGTACACCAGCACGGTCAGCGAAAACGTTAACACACCGGCCAGCGCATACATCAACCCCATGCCTGCCCCGGCGCCCACCAGCGGCGCCACGCGCCCCCACCACGCTTGGCCTACCGCCGGCTCAAATACGTGATCGGCTAACGGCCCAACCAGCAGATAGGCGAGCGGCGTCAGCAACATCGCAATCTGATCCAAGACCGCAAACACGCATCCCTGGAGATCGGGCGGAGTCTTCGCCTGCATCAACGAGAAAAATGGCGCATTGACAAACGGCAGAGGCAGCAACAGCACAAACGCCGTCACCCGTGGAGCCTATGATCTGCTGGATGGCGTTGGCGCGGTCCCTTTGTTCATCCGGCACAAGCATGGTCACAGACGCCTGGAAGGCCGGGCGCTGGAAGGCGCCGAAGACCGAACTCACCAACGTCACCGCGTACAGATGCCACAACTGAAACGAGCCTGTCACGAAGCTGGCCAACAATATGCAGGTGCCGGCAGCTTGGCCCGCGTCAGCCACCGCCATCACATAGCGGCGGTCCCACCGGTCCGCCAGAACGCCGGAGACGCTTGCCGCGATCGTCATTGGGATGGCGGCGAAGAACGAGACCATCGCCAGCGGCGTCGCGTTGCCGGTTTGGTTGAACACCCAGATGCCGATCGCCAGGCTAGTGACGCTGCTGCCGATCATCGATAACGTCTGGGTTAAAATCAGCGTGTAAAACGTGCGGATGCCCTGGCGGGCTGCCGGACTGCTCAAGCCGGCAGTGGACATGCCCCTCTCCTGATGGCTGTGGCAAACCGCCGTCAAATCGCCTGCGTACGGTTTGATTGAGGATGGCGCGGCATAAACCCATCGGCAATCGCCGCAGCGCCGCACGCAGTATACCATCCGGCCTGGGGAACGTGAAGGGCCGGGGCTGAAAAGCGAAAAGTTTACGGTTTTGCCGTTATGCGTCAGGTGTCACGACTCAGGGGTCATGCGTCATTTTTGACTCTTGACGAATCACGATGACGCCCGGAAAGGACAACCGCGTGGCTTCTCCCCACAGGCGAAGATGGCACGGATGGGCATCGCCTCGTGCCCATCCGTGGTCTGTATTGGCGCAGGGTAGGTTAGGGCCTGCCCTGCCCGAACTCCGGCGAGCGTACGAACGAGCGCGGCGTCAGGCCGAGGCCGCGCTGCTGTCCGCCGCGGAAGGCGGCATAGGCCGGGGTGTCGGCTGCGGCGATGGCGGCTTCGAGCGCGGCGGCGTCGCCCTTCCAGTAGGCGATGAGGTGCGGACTGGCCTCGTGCTTGGCGAGGAACTCGAGGAAGGCGTCGTGCAGGTCCGCGGCCACGGCCGGGTGTTCGGCGATCACATTGCGCTCTTGGCCGGGATCGTTGCGCAGGTCGAAAAGGGCGCGCCGCGCGGGGTCGGGATAGTCGAAGAAAGCCCAGTCGCGCGCGGTGATTGCGGCGTGGCCGGCGCCGGGCTGCGGCTGCACGATGGCGCCGGCGGTGACGGCGATGTCGCGGGCGGACGCAGGATCGCCGCGCAGCAGCGGCACGGCGGAAACGCCCTGCACGCCCAGATCGGCCGGCGCGTCTACACCCGCCAACTCCAGCACCGTGGGCATGAGGTCAGCCGGCTGCCAGATGGCGCCGGTGCGCGCTGCTTCCTTGCCGGGCAGCCGCATCATATGCACCGTGTGGCAGATCTCCTGGTAGTGCGGCGCCTCCTTGCCCGCCATCAGCCGGTCGCCGGCGTAAGTGCCGTGGTCGGAGTCGATGATAACAACCGTGTCCTCGGCCAGGCCGAGCAGGTTCAGATGGTCTAGAAAATAGCCGACCCAGCGGTCGGTCATGGTCACCAGGCCGGCGTAGAGGGCGCGCATATGGCGCACCTCGTGTTCGGGCAGATGCGCCACCGAACCGTAGCGCGGGAACGTCAAGACCTCGCCCTCGTAGCCGGGGTCGTAGAGGTCGACGTAGTGCTGCGGCGGGTCCCACGGCTCATGCGGCGAGAACGAGTCGATCCAAAGGAAGAAGCGTTCGTGCTCGCGGTTGCGTTCCAGCCAGCGCGCCGCTGTCTGGAAGAGGCGCGGGGTGCAGTGATCTTCCTCCGCGGCGAAGTCGAAGAAATTGCGCACGGACTGCGCCCCGTACGTGTCGGCGAAGCGCATCTTGTCGGGGTCGAACTTGAGGTGCTGGCGCGTCACCTTGTCGGTGCGGTAGCGGTCCACCTCCTGCCCGCGGATCATCTCCCAGCCGTGGAAGGGGCGGTCGAAGCCGAAGCCGTAGTTGACGAGATGCGGCGTGTCGTGGACGAGCATGGTGACATAGCCGGCGTTGCGCATCAACTCGGGCAGCGTCACCGCCTCCCAGGCGAGGGGCGCCCAGGGGTGGAAGGGCCGGCCAAAGCGCCCCGTAAACACGTCCGTGCGGTAGGGCACGGTAGGGAACGAGCCGGCATAGGCGCGGTCGAAGCAGACCGCCTGGCGGGCGAAACGGTCCAGGTTAGGCGTACGGATACAGTCATTGCCGTTTGCGCCGACGAAATCATAACGCAGCGTGTCTAGCGTGATGACGACGAAGTTCATGGGATTGCTCCTTGTGAATGGGCGGGCGTTACGAGTCACACGTCACGAGTCAGGCGTCACACGTCATTATTGTCACCCTGAGCGCAGCGAAGGGTCTCGACTTTATGTGCGGCGAGATTCTTCAACTCGCTGCGCTCGCTTCAGAATGACAGATGACGGGTGAAGGGCAACCACGAGGGTTGCCCCTACGGGGCGGGGTGGGTGGCGGTTCCGGTCAGGCGCGGCAGCCATTGCGACTGCCAGCGCTCTTCGATGCCCTGTCGCCAGGCCTCGGCCGCGGACCGCAGCTCGTCGCGCAGTTCCGGGCGACTGTCGGCGAGGTTGATGCGCTCGCCGGGGTCCGTGTCGAGGTTGGCGAGGTGGACGGCGTCTTCAGGCGGGGCGCCTTCGACGAGGCGGCCGTTGAGGACGAGCTTCCACGGCCCCTGGCGCACCGCGGTCTGGCCTTCCATCTCCCAGAAGATGCGGCCATGCGGCGAGGGCTTGCCTTCGGGCTGAGTCCTCAGGCGAACGCCCTCCGCGACCACGGGCAGGATGCTGCGTCCGTCGAGCTCATAGGGCGAGGCGTCGACGCCCGCGGCCTCGAGCACGGTGGGGAAGATGTCCATGGCCGCGCCCGGCTCGTCGACCACCTGGCCGGCGGGGATGCGGTCCGGCCAGCAGAGGATGCCGGGCGAACGGATGCCGCCCTCGAAGAGGCTGAACTTGTGGCCGCGCAGGCTGCCGGCGCTGCCGCCGTAGTAGGGGTCGGCGCGTCCGTCGAGCCAGTTGCGCGTCTCGCGCGAGGGGCCGTTGTCGGACATGAAGAAGATCAGGGTGTTGTCGAGCAGGTTCTGTCGCTCCAACTCGGCCACGATGGCGCCGACGGCGTCGTCCATGGCGCTGAGCATGGCGGCCATGATGCGCCGGTCGGGCGGCAGGTGCGGGAAGCGGTCCAGGTACTCCTGCGGGGCGTGCATGGGGTAGTGGGGCGCGTTGAAGGGCACGTAGAGGAAGAAGGGCTTGTCGCCCTGGGCGGCGCGGCGCACATAGTCCACGGCGCGATCGCGGATGACGTCGGTCAGGTATTGGCCGTTGAGCCACACCTCATGGTCGTTCTCCCACAGGTCATGGGTGGGGTCATTGCCAGGGCCGCCCTGGTTCATGCCCCAGTAGAAGATGTGCGAATAGTAGTCGACGCAGCCGGCCAGGAAGCCGAACCACTCGTCGAAGCCGTGGTCGTTGGGGCGGCTGCCCTGGGCGAGACCGAGATGCCATTTGCCGATCAGGGCGGTGGAATAGCCAGCTTGGCGCAGCGCCGTGGCGAGGGTGGGGACCTCTTGGGGCAGGCCTGTGGCGGTGCGGTGGCCGGCGAGGATGGCGCGCACGCCGGCGTTGCCGGGGTAGCGGCCGGTGAGCAGGGCGGCGCGCGACGGCGAGCAGACGGGCGAGTTGGAATACCAGTTGGTGAAGCGGACGCCCTGCGCGGCCAGGCGGTCGAGGTGCGGCGTGCGGAAGTCGGTCTGGCCCATGCAGGAGAGGTCGCCGTAACCTTGGTCGTCGGTCAGGAAGATGAGGATGTTGGGTTGGGGCATGGCGGGGCCTCGAATTATAGATTTTCGATTGCAGATTTTGGATTGCGTCAGACGTCAGAGGGCTACTGCTTGAGGCCGCTGTTGATCACGCCGCGGATGAACTGGCGTTGGAAGATCAAGAACATGGCGAGCACCGGCAGCAGCGCCAGCAGCGAACCCAGCATCAACTCGTTGTAATAGCTTCCGTAGTCGCTGAGGAAGAAGCGCAGCCCCACCGGCAGCGTGTAGAGACGCTTGTCGGAGATCACAATCAGCGGCCAGAGGAAGGAATCCCAATGAGCCGTGCCGGCCAGGATGGCGAGCGTCGCCAGCGCCGGCTTGACCAGCGGCAGCACGATGGCGGTGAAGATGCGAAACTCGCCGGAGCCGTCGATGCGCGCCGCGTCGATCAGCTCATCCGGGATGACCAGCATCGACTGGCGCATGAGAAAGATGCCGAAGGCCGTGAGCATCTCCGGCACGATCAACCCGTGGTAGGTGTTGAGCCAGCCCAGGTTCTTGACCACCACGTACAGCCCGATCAGCGTCAACTGGCTGGGCACCATCATCGTCGCCATGATGAAGCCGAAAAAATAGCGCTTGCCCGGAAACTCGAACTTCGCAAGCCCGTAGCCGATGAGCGCTGAGAAAAAGACGCTGCCGGCGGTGGCGAACACGGCCACGATCACGCTGTTCAGGTAGTAGCGCGTGTAGGGGATGCGCCCCATCATGTCGCGGTAGTTTTGCGCCAGCCGGATTTCCGATGGCAGCCACTGGATGGGGATTGCCATCACCTCGCCGTTGCTCTTCATGGCCCCGCCGATCATCCAGACGAGCGGCGCAAGCATGACGGCCGACAACACAAGCAGCCCCGCCCAGAGCAGAACTTGCTGCGCCAGGCGGCGCAGCGCCACAGCAGAGGCCCAGACGCTTCCATTGCCGTTGCGCGGCGGGCGATGGACAAGGGTTTGTGAACTCATGTTAGGTTTCGACCTTGACCAGTCTCATATACACGATGGTGAGGGCAGTCAGAATCAGGACCATGAACACGGCGATGGCGCTGGCATAGCCGAAGCGCAGGAAGAGCCAGCCCGTCTCATACAGATAAAGCTGCAGCACACGCGTCGCCCCGGCCGGTCCCCCGCCCGTGACGAGCAGCGCCGGCGCAAAGGCCTGGAATGCGCCGATGGTGGCGACGATCAGGACAAAGAGCATGATCGGCTTCATTAGGGGCAGCGTGATGTAGCGGAAACGGGTGATCGTCCCCGCGCCGTCGATGGCCGCGGCCTCGTACAACTCCGCCGAGATGTTTTGCAGGCCGGAGAGGAAGATCACCATGTAGTAGCCCGACACGCGCCAGATGGCGATGATCACCAGCCCCCAGATGGCATAACGCCCGTCGTTGAGAAAGTTGATCTGCGGCAGATGCAGAAAACCGGCTACCTGCGGCCATAGGCCGTAGGTCGGCTGGTACACGTAGCGCCAGATGAACGACGCCGCCACAATCGAGATCACATAGGGCACAAAGATCACCGTGCGGAAAAACGCCCGCCCCGGAAACGCCTGGTTGAAGAGCAGCGCCAGCAGAAAACCGGTGACGATGACGGAGGGCACGACCCCCAGCACATACTTGAAGGTGACGATCACGCCGTTTATGAAGTGGCGGTCGTTCAGCATGTAGCGGAAGTTGTCCAGACCAATGTACCGCGGCTCTGTGACCAGATCGTAGTTGGTGAAGCTCCAACTCAGAGCGGAGATGACCGGATAGAGGAAGAAGAGCGAGAAGTAGATGATGCCGGGCAGGACAAAGCCCAGGCCTATCCAGGCTCTGCGGTCCATGCGCCGGGCGCGGCGCGTGCGGTTGCTTTCGGCGGCGGTCACGGGCGTGTCACCTCTCTCGGGCGGGTGCGGACCGAACGGTCTCCTTGACGGGCGAGCCGCCCGGTCCGCTAGACCGTAGGGCAATCAACCGCGGGTCAGGGCGTTGTTGACGTCTTCGCAAGCTAGAGCCAATGACTCTTCCGTCGAGACGCCCTCGATGAGCACGCGCTGCAGCATCAGAGCCACAGCCGACTTGATCTCCTCATACACCACTGACTTTACCGCCGGGCGCGCGATCTCCGCCTCGGCCATGAACGTCGGCAGCCACGGCGACGCCTGGAATGTCTCCGACTCCATGAAGATGCGGCGCGTCGTCATGATGTTAGCCACATCCCAGAAGACTTCCGGCCGGTCCCAGATGAACTTCATCAGCGTGTACGCCGCTTCGGGTGCGGTCGAGTCCGGGTTGGGTGTCAGGGAGGCGGGTCCCCACGTATAGCCGACCGGCACGCCGCCTTCCGTCTGCGGCCACGGCCCTTCGATGAACTGCGCCCCGTACGCCAGGTCCGGGTTGTTCAGGACGATTGTCGAGGGACGGAACGGCCCGGAGAACTCGATGACCTGGTTGCCGGTCTCCAGGGCTTGCGGCACCGAGAAGTCCACATCGGCTCCGCCGTTGGCGTAGACTGCGTTCATAGTCTCGATGGCGGCGACGCCGGCGTCCGAGGCCAGGGCGCAGCTTCCGCCGTCTTCGCTCAGGAAGTCGCCGCCAACCTGGTACAGGATCGGCGCGAAGTGATGCATCAACCAGATGGCGTTGGTGAGCGGCCAGGCGAAGCCGACGCGCACGGTGTTGCCGGCCTCATCCTTCTTTGTGAGCTGCGCTGCCATCTCCCAGATTTTATCCCACGTCTTGGGAAGCTGGTCCGGCCCTACGCCCAGCTCTTCCTGCATAATGTCCAGGCGATACCAGGTCGCCATCGTGCTCAGCTCGATGGGGATGGCGTATAGCTCGCCGTCGACGACCCAGCCGTCAACCGAGGACGGCGGCGCGTATTCGTCGAGGATGGCCTTGTGCGACTCCATGCCCAGCAACTCCGGCTGCATGGGCTTGACGATGTTCTTGGCGACGTAGGCGGGCGTGCTCCAACTGGGCATGCGGAAAATGTCGGGGCCGCTGCCCGCGGCGACCGCTGTGAGAAGCTTCTGCTCAAACTCGGTGGCGGCGACCGAATCGAACAGCACATCGATCTCCGGGTGCGCTTCCGTGAACTCGGCAATGAGTATCTGGTAGGCGTTGTCTAGTGGCGCGTAGGTGTGCTGCCAGAGGCTGACCTCGGCGCCGGCCGCGGCCGGCGCGACGCCGCCCTCCGCAGGAACGGGCGCGGCGGGTGCGCAGCCTGCGAGGACGCCTGCCGCGGCGAAGCCCATCGCCTTTAACATTGTACGCCGGTTCAATCTTTGGGTATCCATGCTTCCTCCTGGGTAAGGCTAGGGTCATTCATGCGATCGGGATAGAGACGGGAACGAACGCGCCCAATCGGGATTTGGGTTGGAGCGGCGGGCGAGTCCGTGCTAGAGTAACCAAACCGGACAACGCATCTCATCCCACTCTAGCAGTAGGCAATGGAGGAGTTCAACAGAGATCCAGTCATGGATGAGACATGGAGCGGACACGATGCGGACACGGGCGGGGCAGGCGTTCCCGATTGGTTCGTGGAAGCCGTCCAGGCCGCATTACAACATCTCTACGACCCGGCCGCGCTGCGGGCGAGCCGGCTACTCAAGCTGTTCAGCGTGGGCGAGCAGGCGCACCCGGCAGCGGCGCTGCGTCGCATCCTGATTGAGGCGGTGGAGGGGCGCAAGCCGGACGCGTCGATACCGCTGCAGTCCAACGCCTGGCGCGAATACCACATTCTCTATTTTCGCTTTGTCGAGCAATCTTTGCAAGGGGAAGTGGCGGACGATCTCGGCCTGAGCACGCGCCACCTGCGCCGCCACGAAGGGCAGGCGCTCGCCCTGCTGGCAAACGACCTGTGGCAGCGCTTCCGTCTGGGCGATTCGCAAAGCGGCGAGGCGCCCGCGCCCGACGCCGCGGCCAAAGCAGTCGAGCAGACGCCGAGCTACGAAGAAGAGATCCACTGGCTACAAGCCTCGCACGCGCCACAGCATGTCGACGTCGCCTCCCTGCTCGAAGGCGTTACGGAGCGCGTGCGGCCGCTCCTGCACGCGCGAGGGACTGCGCTGGAGGTGCAGCTTGCGCCGGGGCTGCCCGCCGTGGCCGTGCAGATCGCGCCGGCGACGCAGGCCATCACCAGCTTGCTGCTCAGCGCAGGAAACCAGGCCGGACCCGGCGCTCTTCGCATCTCGGCGCAGCAGGCTGGCGACGCCGTCGTCGTGGCCGTGCAGCCGCAGGGCGAAGCTGTTGCCGCACCTGACCGCGAGCAGTGGGCTACAGCGCAGTCCCTCCTGCAGCTCACAGGCGGCAGCGTGCGCAGGGTTGGCCCTCGCCGCGACCAGATCCGCATCAGCCTGCCCGCCGCGGGCGGCGTCTCGGTCCTCTCCATCGACGACAACCCCGACACCCTGCACTTGCTCATGCGCTATGTGTCGGGCACGCGCTACCGCCTCGTCGGCGTTGAAAACCCGGCTCAGGCCCTCGCCCTGGCGCAGACCGCCGCCCCGGACATCATCACGGTCGACGTCATGCTCCCCGGCATGGACGGCTGGGACCTGCTGGGCCGCCTGCGCGAACACCCCAACCTGCGCCATGTGCCCGTGATCGTGTGCACTATCCTGCCCCAGGACCAACTCGCCTACGCCCTCGGCGCCGACGGCTTCGTACGCAAGCCCGTGAAGCGCGAGGAATTCTTGCTGGCGCTAGACCGCGTTTGGCTCTCGGCGGGAGAGAAACGCCTGGCAGATGCGGTCGATCAAGAACAAGAGCTGTGAGGCCGTCATGCCGTGGGCGCTGGTGACGCCCACCAGCTTGCTCACAAACGGCTGCCCGGTCGGGTCCTGCGCCGAGATGGCGACCACAGGAATGGCGGACAGCGCCGAGTCTTGGTTCTTGGCCTCTAGGAAGGCGAAACCGTCCATATCCGGCATCACGAGGTCGAGCAGCACCACGTCCGGCCGCTGGCCGCGCATCGCCTCAAGACCCTGCCGCCCGCCGCTCGCACGCGCCACGCGATAGGGCGGCGTCGCCGAGAGGAGGATGCGGCGGAAAAGGCGCTGTACTTCCGGCTCGTCGTCGATCACCAGTACAGTGCGGTTGGGCAGATCCAACTCGTCGAGCGTGCTCAACAGTTTCTGCTTCCCGATAGGCTTTACCAGATAGCCTCTCAGCCCCAACTCGCCCGCCGCCTCCGCCGCCCCCGGCACGGAGCACGCGATCACCGGCAGATTGGGCGGCAGCGTGTCGTAGCGCGCCGCTTCTTCCAGCGCGCCTGTCACGGCCGTTGAGTTGACCAGCAGCGCCTGAGGCGGCAGCCGGTTGCACTGTGCGATGCCCTCTTCCAGGCTCGCGGCCGGCACGATCTCCATATCCTGCATGTGGCGGCGCAGAAAGCCCGTCAGCGAACGGCCCGCCTCTACCACCACCAGATGCGGGCGTACGACCGGCCGCGGCCCCGCAAAGGGCCGCGTGCGCGGCGCGTAAGGCTGGTGCGGGTTCAGCCACCGCGCCGCGGTCGAAGGCGGCGGCGCCTGCGGCGAGATCGGCAGCGTGAAATAGAACGTGGATCCCTTCCCCGCTGCGCTCTCCACCCACAGCCTGCCGCCGTGCAGTTCGATGAACGCGCGGCTGATGCTGAGGCCCAGGCCGCTGCCGCCGTGACGTCGCCGCAAGGAGCCGTCCAGTTGCTGAAACGGCTCGAAGAGTCGCTCCGCGTCCGCCGGCGCAATGCCCGGGCCGGTGTCTTCCACCGCGATCCGCACATGGTTACCCTCCTGCCGGGCGCGCACCGTCACACCGCCCTCATCTGTAAAGCGGCCGGCATTGCTCAACAGGTTCAACACGACCTGCCGCACCCTGACGCGGTCCGCGTAGGCCGCAGCGAGTTCCGGCGGCAGTTCCGCCTTGAGATACAGCCCTTTGGAGTGGTAAAGCGGCTGAACAGCCTCGGCCGCGGCGGCGATAGTCTCGGCGAGGTCCAGGCGCTCCTTGACTAGCGCCACGCGTTGGGCGTCGATCTGGCTGAGGTCGAGCACGTCGTCGATCAGCGCGGCGAGATGCTGCCCGTTGCGCAGCACCACGTCCAGGTCGGCCAACAGCGCCGGCGGGATGTCGGCGCCGTACATTTCCGGCGTATCGGTGATCAGTTCGCAGAAGCCGACGATCATGTTGAGCGGCGTGCGCAGTTCATGGCTGACGTTGGCCACGAACTGCTCTTTGGCCCGGCGCGCTTCCTCGGCAGCCTCCTGCATGGCCTGCGCCGACTGCTTCAGCTTGGTCAGGGTAGCGTTGGCCGCAGCCAGGTCCGCCAGCGCCTCGTGCAGGTGCACGCGGTCATCGCGCGCCTGCTCCAGCTTGCGCTGCCCCGTGTGGTACATTGACCACGACCACTCCAGCACGCCCAGCAGCGGCCGGTGCGACAGCCAGATCAGGCCGGTCACAGACCAGATCAGGACGCCGGTTGTGATGCGTTCGGCGGCGTCCGCTTGCGCCGCCGCGGGCGAGAAATCGGCGAGGAAGAGGGAAAACAGAGCCGCTGCCGCCAACCCGCTGCGGTCACCGGCGCAGACCGCAACCAAGCCCGCGGGGATGCAGAGCAAATAGAGCGCGACAGGCCGCGGGCCAACGGCCAGGACGACGATCAGCGCGGCGCAAGCCCCGGCCAGGCTCCACACAGCCAGGGCATGGCGGCGGCTTAGGCTCCAGGCAAGGCCGGAGAGCAGGAACAGCGCCAGCCCCGGCAGGGCGAGCTCCAGGGGA
Source organism: uncultured Caldilineaceae bacterium (assembly GCA_964467575.1). Classification (GTDB taxonomy): domain Bacteria; phylum Chloroflexota; class Anaerolineae; order Caldilineales; family Caldilineaceae; genus JASGTU01. The sequence goes on from CAYXRG010000008.1 coordinate 23,912, forward strand.
TCGCGGGCGCGCGCTGCCACGACGATCAGGCCCACGCCCGCCGCAGCCACAGCGGGCAGCGCCCAGTCGAGCGTCTCGCCCCTCAACTCCTTCATCAGCGAGGCGATCGAAGCCCGCCCATCCTCCGCCTCTGGAATGCCGGCAACAGGCGATGCTGTGTGCATATTCGAGCGCTCCTTGACTCAACAACCCGGAATTCGTCAGTGGCGGGCGGACGGGCGACCACAAGGGTTGCCCCTACGACGGCGGCATGGGTGTGCGGGCGACCACAAGGGTCGCCCCTACGATGCATGACTCATCATACAACACCCCCGCGCGCTTTATTACGCCGTATCCGGGAATGCTAAACATCCCTGCCGATCCGGCAAGGATGTTTAGTCGATCCCTTTGTGATTTCAGGCGGAAACCGGCGTTCCAACCGCCGCGCCGGTCTCTGTCGAACGCATTACCGGCGGTAGATGCGGCTGCCGAACTCCGCATAGATCTCCGGCGCGGCCGTATCCTGTTTGATTATGCGCAGGCGATGAATCAGCCCCTCCACCTGCGCATCGAACATCGCCTTGCCCTTCTCCGCCGTGGCCGGCCGCGGGTCCCCGGAACACTGCTCCGGGAAGCGCGCGTACCACTCGGCCGCCGTCTGAATGTCGCCTAAATGCTTCACCCGTTGGCGGTCGGGCCAGAGGTCGCTCTCCTCCAGCAGGTCCATGCGCACCAGCTCCGGGTGGACATACAGGCCCATGCTGGTCTCGCGCTCGCCGGCGTGCCCGTCCACTTTCGTATCCATGATCCGCTTCTCGACTTCACGCGAAGCGGTGAAGTGGGAGAAGTAGTAGACGACGTAGTCCTTCTCTTTGTCGATCATCAGCTGCACAAAGAGCGGCAGATAATAGCGGTTGCCGCCATGACCGCTGAGCAGGATGATCTTCTTGAGGCCGTTGCGGCTAATCTCGTCGCAGATGTTCTCCAGCAGGTCGAATAGCAGCCGTTCCTTTAGCACGATGTTGCCGGGGAAGTGCTTCGCCTCCATGTTCAGCCCGAAGTGATAGGCGGGGTAGACCACGGCGGACTCCTGCTCTGCGGCGGCGCACGCCACGGCGTGGCTATGCTGCATATCGGTCCCCAGCGGCAAGTGAGATCCGTGGTATTCAAGGACGCCGATGGGGATAATACACACGCCCTGCGCCGCCTCCACAGCCTCTACAAAGGTCTTGCCCGTCAAGTTTTCCCACCGCATATCAGCCCTCTCTGTGAATGTTGTTGAATCGCAGTTTGCCGGCGCGTCGAGGCGCGGGTTTCTATCAGGCGCGCGACAGGCGCTTGCTCATGCGCACGTATTGGCGGTGGGGGGCGAAGCCGAAGCGCGCGTAGAAATCCACGATGCTTGTCCAGTCGATCAGACAGCCGATGACCCCGGCCTCGCCCAGGCGGCGCAGCCCGGCATCCATGATGGCCGCGCCATAGCCCTTGCCGCGGCAGTCAGCCGAAACGCCGATGGGGCCCAACTGGCCCCAGGGCTGGGGCAGGCCATAGGGGTAGTAACGTTCAAGCGGTTGAACCGAATCGCCAAAGGTCAGCTTGCAGAAACCGTCGACGCCTCGACTCGTCCAGAGCAACACATAGTCGCCGATGCGTCCCCCCAAATGAAGGAAGTCCTCTAGATCGACGCGCCAATGGCCGGGAAACTCCCGCTCCAAGAAGCGCAGCAGATCCCCCTCCTGTCCTGGTTGGCCCGGAAGCGCTTCGCCGTCTGTGGGCTGTACGCATTCGGGTGAGGCATAGCCGCGCAGGTCGCGCCCCACGTCCCACACATAGGGCTGTGCGCCCGCCCGCGTGAAGCCGCGTTTGGCGAAAAACGGCTCGTTTGCCAGTTCGACGGGCAACGCAGGCACTACCGAGCGCACGCTGCCGCCCAACTGCACATCGGTCACGCCCTGCTCGCGCAGCCGCGCCTCGGCCCAGGCCAACAGCGCGTTGCCAAGCCCGCGCCGTTGATGGTCGGGAGCGACTGCGATGGCGTTGACCCAGCCCATTGTCGCCGGCGCGATGCGGGCGTCGTCCGCAAACGCGCTCGCCAAGACAAAACCGGCAGGCTGCCCATCGACAAGAGCCATCTGTCCCATCATGCGGCCGCAACGCACAGGCCGCAGATGATAGCGAGCCACATGCGACGGCATGGAGAGCCCGACGCCGCACGCAGCGGACCAGATGGCCGCGACGGCGGCGCTGTCGCCGGAAAATTCGAGAGGGCGAACGACCGTGCTCATGGCGTCCTCCTCTCTCCCGAATCCGGCCGCGCCGCCGGACCCAGCGCCGCAGCCAGCGGGTCATCCTCCGGGCCGCAGTAGCCCAGATGCAGATGGCGCGTCCATCCCTCGGCGGCGGCAAAGCGGCCCGACTTGCGTCCCATCTCGCGCGCCATCTCCTCCATCTGCGTCAGGTACGAGTCGATGCCCTGGCTTTCGTCCAGCCACTCCTTCTGGCTGGCGTGGCAGGCCAGCATGGCGCGCTTTGTCTCCAACACGCCGGCGATATCTACATAGAACTCGGCCTCGACGGGGCGGCGCAGCGGGTCGTGCAGGCCATAGGGCAGGGCGTGGTAGACTGTCACCGGGTCGTCTACGGGCGGGCGCGGCGGGTCGACGGGGAAGTTGGGCATCCCCCGCGCAAACGCGGCCGTCAACACAAGCCGCGTCGTGTTCATGTGGTCTTCCATGTATTCCTGGGCTGACTGCGTGAGGATGATCTCCGGCGCCACGGCGCGCACTACCGAAGCCACGCGTTGCAGCGTAGGCCGGTCGTAGAAGATCTCCAGGTCGTGTACAAGGCTTTCATGGTAGACCGCGCCGATCTGCTTGGCTGCGGCCATCGCCTCCGAGCGGCGCATGCGCACAATCGTCTCTATGTCATGCTCGAGCGTGCCGCATGAGCCGCTGGCTAGGTTCATATAGTGCAGCTCGTAGCCTGTCTGGCCCAGACGAATCAGCGTCCCCGCCATCATGAACTCGATATCGTCCGGGTGCGCGGCAATCGCAAAGGCGCGTTTTGCCATCATAGGTCCCCTTCTTGGCAGCCTGGCGCTGCAGGGCTAGTGCATATCGGCGGTCGTCGTTCCGATGGCGCTGCGCAGATAGTTGAACTGCACGTTGGGGTGGTCGGCCAGGAGCGACATGGGCACGGAGCTATCGACGATGCGCTGCGAGATCATCAGCGCGGTCAGCCGCATGCCGAAGGGGTTGTCGTGCATGCCGCCGTGCCAGATGGAGACCTTTTCCGCCTTCCATGTTTCTTGCGGGCCGACGGTGACGGCCTGGCTGGGGACGTTCTGCACCACGCCGCCGCCTGATGTGCGTGCGTTCTGAATCAGCGTGATGGGGTGCAGTTCGACCACGCGCGTGCCGAGCTTGCGATACTCCTCAGGCGGGGGAGGCGTCTCGGTGTAGGGCGGCTCACGGCGCAGCGGGTCGTTGAACGCCCAGTGTTTCACCTCTCCCTGCCCGCCTTGCATGACCAGGCAGCGGGCGCGCGACCAACTGGCGATGAACTCGGCGGGGTCTGCGCCGGGGAAGTGGAGATTCTCTTTGGGCATCGCCAATTCCGGGCGGATGCGGTTGAAGCACAGTTCCATGTCCGCGCGGGCGAAGCTGAGCGGGAAGTCGATGGGGACTTCCTTTCCATCCACGACCCACTCATCCATGCCCCAGAAGTGGCAGTGGCGCAAGGAGATCCCCAGCTCGTTGACCAGGCGGGCGACCAGAGGGAGTTGTTCGGTGGGGCCGACGGGGCCGCAGATGCCGGTCGGGTCATCCTCGGTCGCCTGCCGCCATGCTGTGATGTATTCGAGGGCCTCGGCCAGATAGAACTCCTCGCGCGTCTCGTAGAACTTGACGGTGAACCCCTCGCGACTCAGGCCTAACAGGTCTTCAGGGGAAAGGCGAGCAGCTTCGTCTAGGATGGCGCGGTCCAGCGTCGTATAGTCCCACCAGTCCGGCGCGATTTTGCTCAACGGTCTCATCACATGATCCTTCCGTACTAGAATAGGCTCGGGGAAATTTCCAGGGTGATCTGTCAGGAGTCTTTGGCCATCGCCAGTATCTCGCACGCCCTAGTCCATGAGAGCGCCGGGTCGTCGCAGGTCTCTTTTGTGCCGATCTGGCCTTCCCACGCCCAGATGTAGAGCGCATCGGGCTTCTCGCGCACGAGGATTTCGCCCTGGTCGAAAATGCGCTGTTCGCGACCGGCCTTGACGATCCAGGTCTGCAGCCACTCGTGGTGCACTTTGTTCTGCTTTTTGCAGATGGCGGCCATGTCGCGGATCAGAGGCGTTGCTTCCTCTACGTCGCGATCGTTGTTTACCCAGTAGATGTCGGTGCCTAGATTGTCGAGGGTCTCGATCTCGCTGACGATCTCCCAGAGGGCGTTGTCATGCGGCATGAGACAACACATCGTTTCGAGGCTGGGATGGTTCGCCTTGCAGTAGTCCGAGATCTTGCGCACGTAGTCGACGACGCAGCGACGCCGGAAGGCTTCCTGCTGTTCGGCCGAGGCGGCGGCTAGGTCGCCCCCATACCAGGCTTCGTACTGCGCCCGGCACGAAGGACAGAAGCATTCGCGCAGGGGAGTCGGCTCGTCGACGAAATAGCCGGCATATCCCGCCTCCGCCACCGTATCGATCATTTCCTGGATGCGGTTGACGCACACCGGGTTGACGTAGCAGCCGGCCGGCCGGTGCGAACCGTCGAGGGCGACCTGAAAACCTTCCGGATGTTCGAGAAGGAACTGGCTGGAGCGCCCGCCGCCAAAGAGATTCAATACCCCCCAAAAGATGGCGATCGGTCGCACGCCGTGATCTTTGGCGATCTGGGGCGTGAAACGGACCTTGCCCGGAAACCAGATAAAGTCGTTCTCTTGGGTACAGACCAAGACGTCATCCATGCGCAGCTTGACCATGTCGCGGATATCCGCCTCGATGTGTTTGGGGTTGTGGTGGCTCATGTACGATGCGCCGGTTAGCATGTCTTACCTGCCTTTTCAGTCTTGTGGGTGAGGAAAAGTCTCTTCGTCAAACCAATCAAGCAAAGGGAATCGCGCGCAGGCGGCAGTTCCGCCTCGCCTATCGATAGAGAACGCAGCGGACCGAATGGCCGGGGCTCGCCTCGATCACAGGCGGGTCTTCCAGGTCGCAGACGCCGGGAATGGCGTGTGCGCAGCGAGGATGAAACGGGCACGCCTGCGGCGTCGAATAGGGGTCGGGCACGGAGCCTTCGATCGCCATCAGACGTTCGGTCTTCTTCTCGACTGTCTTTCTGCCCAATTTCGGCACAGAGCGCAACAGGGCTTGGGTATAGGGGTGCAGCGGCTCGGAAAACAGCGTCTTGACATCAGCGGATTCCACGATCTGGCCCAGGTACATCACGACCACATGGTCGGCCATTTGTGCAATCACGCCCAAGTCATGGGTGATAAACATGATGGCCATCCCCAACTCGTCCTGAAGCCGGATCATGAGGCGCAGGATCTGGGCCTGGGTCGTCACGTCGAGCGCGGTGGTAGGCTCATCGGCGATCAGCAATTTGGGGCGGCAGGAAAGAGCCATCGCGATCATGGCGCGTTGGCGCATGCCGCCGCTTAACTCGTGGGGATAGCGATCGATGGTGCGCTCCGGCTCGGGCATGTTGACCAAGTCCAGCATCTCGATGGCTTGACGCCTGGCCTCGGCTTTGGAAATGTCGCGGTGGAGCGTAATGGTCTCAACGATCTGGTTGGCGATGGTGTGAACGGGGCTGAGCGACGTCATCGGCTCTTGGAAGATCATCGAGATCTCGCCGCTGCGCACTTTGCGGATCTCGCGCCCTTTCGGATCGAGTTTGGCCAGATCAACCACGTCGGTTGTTGTGCTCTTGCCGGGGCTGCCGCCATCGTCCTGGGCGCGGTGCAACCAGATCTCCCCTTCAACGATCCGCCCAGGCGGGGCTACGGTGCGTAAGATGGAGCGGGCCGTAACCGACTTTCCGCAGCCGCTTTCGCCGACTACGCCAAGCGTCTTGCCCCGATAGATATTGAAATCTACTCCATTGACAGCGCGTACGATGCCCTGCTGCATGAAGAAGTAGGTCTTGAGATCGCGGACTTCTAGAAACAAGGAATCCGGCTTGCGCCGCTCCTCGTTCTCGACGGGGTCTGTCTCCATTACTCTGCTTTCTCGCATGCGGTTAACTCCTACGCGCCACACTGACGGTTGAACGACGGCAACATGGGCGACCGGATCTAGAGTAGGGCGACGGGCTTTAGCTCAAGATCTTCGGCATAGTGACAACGAACCCAGTGTTCGGGTTCGACCTCGCGCAGTTGCGGGGCTTCTTCCCGGCAGCGTTTTCCGTCGCTATAGGCGCAGCGCGGATGAAAGTAGCAGCCGCTGGGCGGATTGGCCGGGTTTGCCACTTCGCCGGGCAAGATGAGCGGTTCCGCTCGCACCGCGGGGTCAGGCTTGGGAACCGCCGACAGCAGCGCCTCGGTGTATGGGTGAAGGGGGTGGGTGAAGAGTGCTGTCGTGGTTGCGCTTTCTACGATCTGCCCGACATACATGACCGCCACACGGTCGCTGATGTGCTCGACCACGCTCAAATCGTGGGCAACAAACAGATAGGTCAGGCCAAACTGCTCCTGCAAGTCCTGCAATAGGTTCAGAATCTGCGCTTGTACGGAAACATCCAGCGCTGACACCGGCTCGTCACAGATCACGAGTTGGGGGTTGAGCGCCAGCGCGCGCGCGATGCCGATGCGTTGGCGTTGCCCGCCGCTGAAGGCGTGGGGGTAGCGGTTCATATACTCGGCGCGCAGCCCGACCACTTTGAGCAGTTCTGCGACCCGTTCCTCGATCTCCCGGCCGCGGGCGATGCCGTGGACGTACAATGGTTCGCCCACGTTTTCCAACAGGGTCATGCGCGGGTTCAGGGACGAGTACGGATCTTGGAAGACCATCTGCATCGACTGGCGCAGACGCGTCAGCGCGCGTCCCTTCACCTCGGCCAGGTTCACCCTGCCCATGTCGGGCGTCGTGAACCATATGTTGCCGCCCGTCGGGTCCAGGGCGCGCACGATCACGCGTCCGGTCGTGGTCTTGCCGCACCCGCTTTCGCCGACCAAGCCAAGCGTCTCCCCTTGGCGAATGAAGAAGCTCACATCGTCCACAGCCTTTACGTGGCCTACAACCCGGCTCAAAAGGCCGCGGGTGATGGGGAAGTACTTTTTCAGGCGATCCACCTCGAGCAGGATCGGGGCCTGGGCTTGCGGTTGCACGCCGTTCTTGGGCGTTTTCTGGTCTAGAGAGGGAGATTTGTTCAACTGAGTATTCCTCTTCTTGCCGTCGGGATGGACGAGTGCGGCGCTCTTAGATCGTCCGGGCTGTCGATGGCCGGCTGCAGGCGTCTTTGCGCCAGGCAACGGTTACGTGGCGTACGGGTCCGCGGCATCGCGCAGGCCATCGCCCACGAAGTTGAAGGCCAGCACCGTGAGAATCACAAAGAAGGCGGGCGCCAACAGCCATGAGTGCAGAGCGACGGTGCGGAAGTTCTGCGCCTCCTGCAAGAGCACGCCCCAACTGACTGCCGGCGGGCGCAGCCCTAAGCCGAGAAAACTCAGCGACGTCTCGCCTAAGATCATGGTCGGAATCGCCAGCGTCAAATGCACGATCAAATAGCTGATAAATGTTGGCAGCATGTGGCGGAAGATAATGCGGTGCTCGCTGACGCCCATGACCTCGGCAGCGACGACAAAATCTTCTTCACGCAGTTGCAGAAAACGGCCGCGCACCACGCGCGCTAGGTTCGTCCACCCCTGAAACGAGAGAATGATCGTGATGCCGAAATAGATCTTGAGCACTGACCAATCCGGTGGCAGCGCCGCACTTAACGCCATCCAGAGCGGAATCGTGGGAATGGCAATCAGAAATTCGGTCAGCCGCTGGATCAAGTTGTCCACCTGCCCGCCGTAGTAACCGGAGATGCCGCCCAGAATGGCGCCCAGGATGAAGCTTAACGCCACGCCGACCAGGCCGACCGAGAGCGAAATCGACGCCCCCAGTAAGATGCGCGAGAACAAATCCCGGCCGAGCCGGTCTGTACCAAAGACGAATAAGGTTCCTCCCTCGTCTACGCCCAGCACGTGGATATCGGTCCGAAAGAGTCCCCAGAATCTATATTCGGCGCCCGGTACGAAGAAGCGAAGGTAATATTTCTGGGTGCGGTCCTCGGTAAAGATGCGCCGCAGCGTATCAGGGTCGTTGCTTCGCTCCCAACCGTAGACAAAAGGACGCAGCGAGAATCCGTCATCGCCCCAGAAGTAGATGCGATTGGGCGGGCAGTAGATATACTCTGAGCGTTGGTTAGCCCCATAGGGCGCCATTGGCTGAGAAAAAATGGCGAGAAAATAGAGGATGATCAGAACCACAATCCCGATCACCGCCAGCTTATTCCGCTTAAACCGGAGCCACATCAGGCGGGTAGGGGACATTTCTGCGGCGCTCACGGCGCGGCGGCCCTTCTTCTGCCGGGTCTGTGCGATCTGCTCGTTCAAGTTGAGGGCTTCACTCATGCGGCCATTCCCCTATTTAGTCTAGACGGATGCGGGGATCAGCCCACACCAGGAGAATATCGGATACAAACATGCCGACCAACGTCATAAAGGTCAGGAGCATGGTCAAGGTGCCCGCCAGATACGTGTCCTGGTTGACCAGGGCTTGGAGGAGAAGGGGGCCTACTGTCGGCAGATTGAGAACAATGGCAGTGATCGTTTCGCCGGAGATGACCCAGGGCAGCAGCCAGCCGATGGTGCTGATAATCGGGTTCAGCGCCACCCGCACGGGGTACTTCCACAGCAGCCGCCGTTCGGTCAACCCTTTGGTGCGCGCCGTCTCGACATAGGGCTTCTGCAGCTCATCCAGCAGACAGGCGCGCATCACCCGGATCACGCGTGCGATGCCCGCGACCCCTACGACCACGACCGGCATCCACATGTTCTTGAGCAGATCCAGAAATCTGCCCAGACTCCACGGCGCGGTTTGATATTCCGGAGAAAACAGACCCGTAACCGCAAACCCGAAATATTTGTACAATAGAAACATAGCGATTAGGGCCAAGAGGAAGTTGGGCATCGCCATGCCCGCAAAGCCAATGACCGTCAGGATGTAGTCGCCGATGGAGTTTGGGTGTGTGGCTGCATAGACGCCGATGGGAATGGCAATGGAGTAGGTGAACATAACGGTCACCAACGAGATTGCCACGGAAAGCGGCAGCCGTTCTTTGATCAGTTCGGCGTTTGGCCTGTTCCACTCAAACGAAAGACCAAAATCGCCGCGCAGCATCCCTCCTACCCATTTGAAATAACGCTGATATAAGGGCAGGTCCAGACCGTACTGCCTCTTCAATGCTGCAACTTGGGCGTCGGTTACCCGTGCGCCCGTGGATTCAAGCTGCACAATGTAAGAGGTTAAATAATCGCCTGGAGGCAGTTGGATGACGATAAAGGAGAAAACCGACATCAACACCATCAAGACGAGCATGAAGAAAAACCGGCGGGTAATGTAGACGAACAAGGCGCCCTCCACATCCTATGCAACATGTACTCGGACCTTGCAATCAAGGCGCAAGCGCTGCGCTATGCTGAGCGTCTGGCCAATGCCTCGCGCAGGATGGAGGCCATACGCTCTGCCTGCAGATCAATAGCTCGCCGGCCGCGCTCCGCGCTCGCCTCGGTGCGAGGGTCTCGCCCGCTGACGGCCACGGGCCACACGGCGGGATCAGACGAGAGCCTGTCCAGATGCACCAGGTCGGGATGCAGAGCCATCATGAGCGAGGTTTCGTTGGCGGCGGCGTGGTCGGTCATGATGCCCAAGCCGTCGGCTTCTTCGGATCGAGGACGCCAGCAGGTGTACAGTTCCAGCCCAAACTGCTTACTCCACGTAGCGATGTGATCCTCAAAGAAATGGCCGGACGGGCCATGTCCGTGGGCGACGACGATCTTGAATCCGGCTCGCGCCAGCCGCTCCAGAATGGCCTCTACTATGTGTCCAAAAAGCTCATTGCTCACCCAATAGGCGCTGCCGTCGAGCTGCTGCGGCTGGCCCTCCGCAAAACCGTACAGGTCCATGCCATAGTAGTCGCGGCCATTCGCCTGCTCATGCCGATCCGGTCCCAAGAAAAGCATCGGCAGGACAACCCCCCCCACGCGTTTGGCCAGTTCGACAAAGAATCCCCCCGACTGCAGCCCATCGGAGCCGAGCGGCAGGTGTTCGCCGTGCCACTCCAGGGTCCCCAGCGGCAAATAGGCGATGGGGGCTTCTGCTAGGCGCTGCCGGAAATCTTGGGGCGTTAATTCCACATAGTGAACCGAAGTCGCCATCTTCTTCTCCTCTTCACCTCGTCGCAATCCGGAATGGTCATCCGCAATGAGGCGAGGCGCTTACCTCACAGAACCTCCGACAGCCGGGTTTGATTGGTAAATGCCTCGCCTCGTATGGATGCGGCCGGACGCTAGCCTTGCTTCAGATAGAACTGCTCAGGATGCAGATAGTTGGACCAGATCACGTCCCAGCCGTGGAACGCCTCGTCCGGGAAGTTGCTCAACGTGTTGCCTGCAATCACCGGATGCGGCGCAAGGCCCACGGTGCCGATGGTCCACAGGTTTTCAGCTTGCGAGGCGAGGATCTCTTTGCCCGCCTCGAGTTGAGCTTGCTCGTCCAGCGTAGTGGTCATACGCAACCAGCGATCCCACTGCGCCTTGATCTCCTCTGGCGGTTCCTCCCCTTCTGCGCCGTCGGTTTGGTACCACCGCGCCCACTGCACATCCCAGGTGCGCGACCAACCCACGTAGCAGGGGACGCCGAAGAAGGAGGGAAGCTGCGGGAAGAGCACGTCTGTGGCATAGTCTCCGTGCCACAGCCCCATCTGGACTAGGTTGGCGGGATAGCGCTGGGTGCTCAGCTCGCCGGTGATCTCCTTGAAGGTGACATCCAGACCCACTTCTCGCCAGTGGTCGACGACCAGTTCGGTGACGGGCGTCTTGGGCGTCTCGACGGGGAAGTATTCCAGCAGCCATGCCATGCGTTGCCCGTCGGGGCGCAGGCGGAACTCATGGTTTGCGTCCCACTCCAACCCCATTTCGTCCAACAGGCGATTAGCCTCATCCGGGTCATAGGCGGCGAAGGCCGTGGCGTAGGCTTCTTCAAAGTACTTCGAGTCAGGGATGACGGTGTGTTGGCGAGGCGTAGCCAAGCCAAAGTAGAGCACCTCGTTGATCTCGTCGCGGTTGATCGCCAACGACAAGGCTTGACGGAAGCGAGCATCCTGGAAGATGGGACGCAGCACCGGATCGTCGATGGTCAGGTTGAGCTGGTAGATGACGTCCGAGCCGAGGACGCTTTGCCAGTTGAGGGTGCGGTAGCCCGCCGACTCGTTTTCGCGGTAGAGCGGGAAGTTCTCGATGCTCGGCTCGAAGATCGCCACGTCCAACTGGCCGGTGATGATCATATTGTTGATGATCTCGCGGTTCTGCGCGATCCTGGCCGTCACATTGTCTATGTAGGGCAGTTGGTTGCCCGCCTCATCCACCTTCCAGTAATAGGGGTTGCGTTCATAGGTGCGCTGTTCAGAATCCTTGCTCGTCATCACGTAGGCGCACATGGAGGGCTGGTCGATGTGGAGGGGCGTGCCCCAGATCGTGTTGGCTTTTTGTGTGTAGAACTGCCACCACGTCTCATAGCCGTCCGCCCGAGCCAGCGTTTCCACCTCTTCTTGCGGCGTATATTTGGGGTGGAACTGTTGCATCCAGTGTTTGGGCTGGTACGCGGAGGGCTGGGTGCCGCGCAACGGGCTGTCAAAGAGCAGGATCAACGGGTTGGGCGCCGGCGAGGTATAGCGGACTGTGTAGTCGTCCACTTTCTCTACCTTGATCATCTCGCCCCCTGGCCGCCAAAACGCGGCGATCGCAGGCGTGATGTCCGGGTTGAGCAGCACGTCCTCGTACCAGTACATGATGTCGTCGGCGGTGAAGGGTGCGCCGTCCGACCACTTCATTCCCTCGCGCAGGTACAGGGTCAACACGGTGCCGTCTTCGGAAAAATCCCAGCTCTTGGCGAGATTGGGCGCCACGCTGCTGGCATCTCGCGCGGTGCGGACCAGACCTTCGCACCCCATGGTAATGGTGTCGTCGCCATAACCCTCGGCGCGGATCGTCACCGTTCGCAACGTTCCGCCATATTCGCCGATCTCGTTTTCTACGGCCACGACTTCGACGTCCACCGGCAGCCGTTCGTCGACGGGCGGCAGCTCGCCGGCCTGCACGCGTGCAGCCAGCATGGGCGCTTCGTTATACTGCGAGGGCGGGCCTGCCGGAGCTTGCGGCGCGGCGGCGGGGGCTTCGGCGGGGGCTTCGGCCGCGGGCGCCGGGGCGCCGCCACAGGCGGCGGCGAGCGCGCCTGCGGCTGTGACCGCCGACAGCTGAATGAACTGACGTCGCGATATAGACATCTTACTGCGCTTGCTCATCTTGCTTCCTTTCTATGGCTTGAGTAATGCTGCGGAATCCTTTGTGCGGAACAGGGGGCGGGCGGATAACCGTCCATACGAAACAAACTGCGCCAAGAGCAAACTGCCGAATCTACATCAACGCAGGTCAGATAACCGAAGTAATCCGTTTTTCTGGGCAGCTTTTGGTCTATGAGTTTTGAACCGGGCCGGTGGATTCGCGGACAATCAGTTGTGGGGGCAGTTGAACTAGTTGTTCACAAATGTCCTGGCCGTCGATCAGCCGCAGCAAGATGTCAAGCGCTTTGTGGCACATATCCTTGACGGGTTGGTGCACGGTAGTCAGCGCCGGCGAAAAATAGTGTGAGATGACGATGTCATCGAAACCTGTCAGCGAGATGTCGCGCGGAACTTGCAGCCCTGCTTCTTTGGCGGCGCGCAGCGCTCCGATGGCCATTAGGTCGTCCGACGCAATTACAGCGGAAGGGCGCTCGGGCAAGGCGAGCAAGGTTTGCATGGCGCGGTAGCCGCCTTCGGCGTTGTTGGACTCGGCTTGGATCCACATGTTGGGCAAGTCGAGATTGTGATCGGCCAGCGTGGAGATAAAGGCCTCACGCCGTTCGCGGATATCGCCCAGCCATCCGCCATCTAGAAATGCCAGGCGACGGTGCCCTAAGCTGATCAGGTGCTCCACCAACAACTTCATTCCCTGGCTGTTGTCCGTGTTGACGGTCGGAATCGCGGCCGGGGAATTGCCGCGGCACAGCGCCACCATAGCCGGGTTGGACCGGGGCATGTCCTGTAAAACTGCTGCATCGTCACGCAGGTCGCCCAACACGAGCAGGCCGTCGCAATGTTGGGCCTCGAGCAGTTCGGAGACGGCCAATCCTTCTTCGATGTTGCCGTGTGCGTGTCCGAGCAGCAGTTGGTAGCCCAACACATGCGCCTGGATGCTGAGTTCGTCAATGAACTCGGCGAAAAAGGGGTCCGCAATCTCGCGCACGATCAGCCCGATGAGATGGGTCCGCTGTAACCTAAGCGCGCGGGCGATGGGATTGGGCCTATAGCCCAACTCCGCGGCGGCGGCGCGCACTGCCTGAATCGTCTGTTTGCTGATCAGCCGGGTGTCTTTGTTGTTGAGGACGCGTGAAACCGTACTCTGCGATACGCCTGCTGCAGAAGCCACATCGGCGGCGGTGACTCGCCGTTTTCTGTCTTCGTGCATGTTGTCGGGTTTCACGGCAGAACCCTATTGAGGGAATAGACCAAACGTATGTTAGCATACGTTTGCATGCGTATACTAGCATAACCACATAGCGCTGTCAAGCAGAAAAGGAAAGCCGCAATGTCGAGCGAATTTCTCAATTACCAGCTTCGCCACGGCTATGTCGATCATTGGCTGGCGGCCGGCCCTTACCTCATTCCCGCCGCAGATCCTGCTTCGCCCGACGATGGGCAAGCGGCGCAGCCGGTCGCGACTGCCCACGCTGCTCAGACAATGGAGCCTGCCCTCGCCCCATGTGAGGGCGCAAAGTATCAGGTTGGCCAGACGGCGCTGGTCTGGAAAACCATCTCCTGTGACGAAGATCATGTGCTGGATTTTGCGACCTCGTCGGATCGCCTTAGCCATTTGACGGCGTGGGCCTATTCGGAAGTGGAGTCCCCCGTCGCTCAGGAAGTTGAACTGACCCTGCTGGCGAACAGCCCGGCTGACCTTTGGCTTAACGGCATGCATCTGCTGCGTCAGGAGAAGTTCGGCGGGCATCGCGTCGCAGAGAGTGTGCTATTCGCCGCTCTGCAGCCGGGATGGAACCGCATTTGGGTGCGCTTGGCAGCGACGGCGGCGGGCCCCATTCCCGCCGGCTTTGGGCTTCACATCGGCGGCATTGCGCAAGACAGTGCAGTCCGCCTGCCTACCGAGTTGCCCGAGCCGGAACTGCGCCGGCAGCTCAAGCAGATGTTTGCGCGCGCTTATCTCGACCGGGATGTCTTCGCGGCTGAGGATGAAGTCGAGGTCCGCTGGCCCGCCGATCTGACCCAGTCGGCTCCGATCCACTTTCGCTTACAGGATCAGGCCGGGCCGATTTTTCTCGAATTTAGCGGCCGTCCTGAGGCGGGGGCGACCACCAGCTTTGGCCGGGCCGCCCAAGTCGAAGACGGACGCTATCAGGCGACGTTGATGACTTTGCCGGAGGATTATTACACGCGCAGATTGCGCGTGCAACACGCGCTTCCTTTTCATGTAGCCCGCGAGGCGTATTCGCAAGATTACTATGGAACCGGCCAAGAACGGCGGGAAGAAGCCTTGCGCGCGGCAACCCGATATCGCGGCAGCCTGTTCGGGGAGATCGCCAAGATGGCGCTGGATCAGTGGGGCCAGGTCCGCCCCCAAGCCATCCGCCAGGCGATCGCACGCGTGGAAACGGCCGGCCCTTCCACTCCGCTGGACCTGCTCGGCCTGTTGCATATTGTCTATCGCTACGGAAGGAACCCCTCTTTTGAGCCGGACCTGCTTGAAGCCATTGAAGCGGCTATTCTCAACTTCGACGGCTGGTCGGCCGATTCTGAAAGCGCCGCCCCCGTCTCCCCTGCCGGCGATCGCGCCATTCTATCGTATGCCGCCGAAATCTTGGCCGGTCAAATCTACTACGATCGCCGCTTCACGGCTACCGGGCAGTCTGGGCAGCGGCATCGACAACAGGCGCAACGGGCAGCGCTTGCCTGGCTCCACCGCCGCGGCGCATACGGCTTTGACGGCTGGGGCGGTCCCATTCAGTCGGCGGAGTCGGTGGTCGCTCTTTCACATCTGGTCGAATTCGCGCGCTCAACCCAACTGCGCGAGATGGCCGCGGTGGTGCTGGACAAGATCTTGTTCCGCCTGGCGCTCCATTCCTATCGAGGCGCTTTCTGCGCGCCGTATAGCGATGGCGAGACGGACCAGATCGTGAACGGTCGCTTGCAGGCGACGGCCGGAATCTGCCGGCTTTTGTGGGGCATGGGAAACTTCAATGAGCATTGCGCAGGGCCGGTGAGCCTGGCCTTGTCCGAGCGCTACGAGATGCCCGGCATCATACAAAACATCGCCCTCGACCTTGCGCCGGCGGTGTGGACGCAGGAGCGCCACGCCGCATCAGTGGAAGCCAACTGCGCGGCCTACCGTACGGCGGACTATCTCCTGGCCTCGGCCCAGGATCACCGCGCCGGCGAGTTGGGCGAGAGACAGCATATTTGGCAGGCCGCCTTGGGGCCGGACGCCATTGTCTTCGTCAATCATCCAGGATGCGTCAGTCAGTCCGACGCCTACCGGCCAAACTTCTGGCGCGGCAACGGCGTTCTGCCGCGTGCGGCGCAATGGAAAGAGGCGCTGATCGCCTTGTATCGTCTGCCGCAAGACGACCGCATGGGGTATACCCACGCCTATTTCCCGCTCTATGCGTTCGATGAATTCCGCTTGCAAGATGGCTGGGCCTTCGCGCGCAAGGGTGACGGCTATGTGGCCCTCGCCGCTGCGAACGGGCTGGGACTGGTCACGTACGGGAGCGGCGCCTATCGCGAACTGCGTTCCTACGGCCACGAAAACGCCTGGCTATGCCACATGGGCCAAGCCTCCATCGATGGGTCCTTCTCCGCTTTTGCGGAGAAGATGCTCGCGCTCCCTATCGAATGGGATGCGGACGGCGTGCGCTGCTCCACCCTGCGCGGCGATGCCCTGTCTTTCGGTTGGCAAGGAGGTTTGCAGGTCAACGGCGAGGAGCGGCCTACTGCCGGCTTCAGACATCACGAAAGCATCTATGGCGAAGCGGAATTGCCGGCACATGAGATGTTCATCCGCCACGGCGAACAGGCCATGCGCCTTAAGTTCGACCTTGAAGACGACAGCGCGTGATTTGGCCCCGACAAGGGTGGCCTCAATCTGTTTGGGCACGCGGGTTTAGCCCTATTCTGCCGGGCGCATCTCGGCAGGCGCGACCGTGTTAGCCTCTGAGAGCAGCCGCCCGGCGCTCTTCCACTTTGCCGCCAACGCACCTAAACCGCGAAAAAGCGCTTGACAGATATCCTACAAGAGGATATGCTATGAGAACCGTAAAGGACAACTAGAGGCCGAAGCTCCCCCCACCTATCCCCCGTTCCAGGCCTCCATTTCCGGAGCCATGACGAGCATGAAAGCGATCAGGCCCCTGGAGCGCCCGCCAGCCCTCTTTGAGTCAGTCAAAGAGTCGATCAAATCATACATCCTGGAGAATCAGTTGCAGGCCGGCGATCCGCTGCCGCCCGAGACGGAACTGGCTGCGCAACTGGGCGTCAGCCGCAACTCGGTGCGCGAAGCGGTTAGGGCGCTTGAGTCCGTCGGCATCCTGGAGACGCGCCGCGGCAGCGGCCTATTTGTGCGCGAATTCTCGCTCGAATCGCTCCTTGACAATCTCCCCTACGTTCTGATGTCCAGCCTCCAAGACTTGGCGGACCTGTTTGAAATCCGTCA
Source organism: uncultured Caldilineaceae bacterium (assembly GCA_964467575.1). Taxonomy (GTDB): domain Bacteria; phylum Chloroflexota; class Anaerolineae; order Caldilineales; family Caldilineaceae; genus JASGTU01. Next base: position 40,910 of record CAYXRG010000008.1, read on the forward strand.
TACCCTGGAGGCGGCCATGATTGGCGCGGCCATCGAGAACTTAACGCAAGGACAGATCGAGCAGTTGCAAAACCTTGTCGAATGCATGCGCCAAAACGCAGAGCGAGGCGACGACTTCTGTCAGGAGGACCGGGAATTCCATCAATGCCTGTTCGCTAACGTGGGCAACAATGTGCTCCTGATGCTGCTCGACACATTCTGGCTTACTTTTCGCAAGGCCAGCCAGCAGACGGACATTCAGGACATCGAGCCGCTGAACACCTATCGCAGCCACGCCGCCATCGCCGCCGCCGTGATCGCACGGGATGAGGCGAAAGCGCTGGCGGCTCTTGATTGGCACTACGACGATCTCAACAACCGCCTGCAGCGAACCAGGCAAGAGCGCGGTTGGGAAAGCTAGTACGGTTCTTTGTCGCCGCGGCTCCAATTGAACATGGTCTTGCGTCTGCTCGTCGCCGGCATTCAGCCCTAGACGCACGGCGCGTCTCGTCTCCTTCCCCCGCTGTCAAAGTCGACGCCCAGTCCAGTGTTTTGTCAGCAGAGTATGTCCATCCGGTCCGATTTATCACTACTCGACTAAAAGGAGGCACAAAGTGAAGAGGAACCCTCTCAGCCGTCGCCAGTTTTTGACGCTATCGGCGTCTACAGTAGCCGCCACAGCCTTAGCAGCCTGCGCCACTGTAAGCGCCCCCTCCGCCCCTGCCGCGCAGGAGGCGACCGCCGGCGAAGTCGCGCAAGTCCCCTGCGGGGACATGTCGGCTTCGGGCGAGCTGGTCTTCAGCACCTGGGGCGGCCCCATCGAAGTCCAGACGAACGAGACCATCATCAGCTTGTTCAACGAGGCTTACCCCAACGCCCAGGCGGAACTGCTGCACATCCCCACCAACTATCTCGACAAGGTGCTGACGATGTTCGCCGCCGGCGATCCGCCGGATGTGCTCTACGCCAGCGAGCCGCAGATCGCAGGCTATATCGCCAAAAACGCCATCCTCGACCTAACCGACTACTTTGACCTCTGTCCCATGCTGTTGGATGACGAGATTTACGTCACCCGTTTCCTGCGCGAGGGCACCATGCTGCAAGACCGGAACTTCGGAACGGTCAACGGCACCAACGGTTTTGTCCTCTTCTACAACAGGACCCTGTTCGACGAGGCCGGCGTGGGCTATCCGACAATGGAATGGACCTGGGACGACTTCGTCGAGGCGGCCAAGGCGCTCACCAAGGTCGAAGGCGACAGGACGGTCCAATACGGCACGACCGCCGGCACCAGCTACCAGGTGCTCGAAGTCTTGTCTCGGTCTCAGGGAGGCGATCTCTTCAACACGCGCGTCATGCCCGACAAGAGCCTGTTCGACACGGATGCGGTTGTCTGGGGCTTGGAGTTCCTCCAGGACCTCATCTACACGCACAAAGTTGCGCCTACGCCGGCCGAAGCCAGCGCCATGCCTATGGCCAGCCCGTGGGAGACCGGACAGGTCGCAATGGAAATCGGGCACAGTTTCGCCATCGAGCATCGCAGCCTCATCGAAGACTGGGAATGGGACATCGCCCATGTGCCCATGGGCGAGCAGCGCGGCGGCAGCTACAGCGGCGGCGTCTACTTGGTCGCCAAGGCGACCCGATCACCGCAAGCCGCTTGGGAATTCGCCAAGTGGTTCATGATGGATGAGCCGCAGGGCGTCTTCGCCCTAGACGGCCTGGAAGCGCCCATCATGCGCACCTGGCGCGAGTCTGAAGATCATCTCAAGTTCCCTGGCGCGCCCGAACACCACAGCGTGCGCGGCGAACTGCTGGAGTATGCCGTCAATCGCGGCGCCCACCATCCGCTCTTCAGCGAGATCATCTCTAAGGTGTACACGCCGGAGCTGGATAAGCTGTTGCTCAACGAACAGACGCCCGATGAAACCGGCGTCAACATGACTGCACAGGCGGATGAATTGCTGGCCGAGGCGACGAGCCTGCCGCTCTGATCCGCACATCACGGCGCACAAGGCGGAATCAGGCCGCCGTAAGATCGGCGATGCTGGACTTGCCGGTCTTACGGCGGTCTCCGCCGCATCAACAACCCTGCTCCGTTTGGGGTCTTCGGTTCGTGAAGACGGTTGTCAGCCCGGGCGGGGCAGTTCTCTTGTGCGTTCGTGCATCTGTCGCCCGTTGGGCGCAGAGGCCGATCCAGCCCTGCGCCACGCCACGAAAGAACGCCCATGTCTACCCTTGTCCCTCCAACTCAGCCGAGAAGCGTCTTTGCTTCCCGCGGTTCAATATCGCAACGAGAGACCAGAGAGTTCTATCTGTTTGTCTCTCCGTGGATCATCGGGTTTCTGGTCTTTATGCTCGGCCCCATCGTGGCTTCGCTCTATCTCGGCTTTACCAACTACGATGCCTTCTCCGCCCCCAAATGGGTCGGCATAGACAACTTCGCCAGACTCTTCCAGGACCCGCTCTTTTGGAAGTCCTTGCGTGTCAGCGCGCTCTATTCGCTTATGTCCGTGCCGCTCCTGTTGGTCGTCGGCCTGTTCATCGCCATCTTGCTGAATCAGGCTCTGCGGGGCATGAGCTTTCTGCGCACGATTTATTACATGCCGGCGGTGATTTCCGGCGTCGCCGCGTCCATGCTTTGGATCTGGATCTTTCACCCGGACTTCGGCATTCTCAACGCCGGATTGGCCTTGATCGGGATCAGGGGGCCGGCGTGGTTGTGGGACCAGACCTGGGCTTTGCCGTCCATCGTTCTCATGAGCCTGTGGGGCGTAGGCTCCAGCATGCTCATCAACCTGGGCGGCCTTCAGAGCATCCCCACCGCCCTGTACGAGGCGGCGGAGATCGACGGCGCGCCCGCTTGGCGGCGCTTCTTCAGCATCACGCTGCCCATGCTCACGCCTGTCATCTTCTATAACCTCGTCACCGGCATCATCGGCGCGTTGCAGATCTTCACCCAGGGCTACATCATGACGCAGGGCGGGCCGAACAACGCCACCCTGTTCTATGTGCTCTACCTCTATCGCAACGGCTTTGAATGGTTCCGCCTCGGTCTGGCTTCGGCCATGGCCTGGCTGCTCTTCCTGATCCTCATCTTGCTGACGGCGTTTATCTTCAAATCCTCGCCCATGTGGGTCTATTACGAAGCCGGAGATGCCTAGCCGTGGTTCTCACCCAGAGCGCCCGTCGCCGCTTTCAAACCGCGCTTAGCTACGTGCTGCTCCTGTCCGGAGCGGCGCTCATCATGATTCCGCTGGTGTGGATGGTTTCCACTTCGCTCAAGGAGCCGAGCGCAGTCTATACGTTTCCGCCGAAAATCATCCCCGACCCGGTGCGATGGAGCAATTTCCCGGAATCGCTCACCATCGCTCCGTTTGGCCGCTTCTACGTCAACACGGCCATCGTCACCCTAGCCAATATCGTCGGTCACCTGTTTTCTTGCTCGCTCGTGGCCTTTGCCTTTGCCAGGCTGCGCGCCCCCGGCAAGAACCTGCTCTTCATGCTCGTGCTCAGCACGGTCATGATCCCGTTCTACGTGCGCATGATCCCCCTCTTCATCCTATACCGCACATTCGGCTGGCTGGATACGCTGTTGCCCCTCATCGTTCCCGCCTTTTTTGCCGGCAACGCCTTCTATATCTTTCTCCTGCGCCAGTTCTTCCTCACCATCAACCGCGAACTGGAAGATGCGGCGCGCATCGACGGCTGCTCTACATTCGGGGTGTACTGGCGCATCATTCTGCCCCTGTCCCAGCCGGCTCTGGCCATGATTGCGGTCTTCGACTTCGTCTTCAACTGGAACGACTTCCTCGGCCCGCTGATCTTTCTCAACTCGGTGCGCAACCGCACCGTGGCCGTGGGGCTCGCCTACTTCCAGGGCTCACTCGAAACCGCCCCCATGATGCATTTGCTCATGGCGGCGGCGCTGATCAGCATCATCCCCGTGCTGGTGCTCTTCTTCTTCACCCAACGCTATTTCATTCAAGGTATTGTCTTTACAGGTATGAAGGGATAGGTCACATGTCAAGCGCATCTGCAACGCCGGACGCCGGCTGGCGCGTCGCCGGCCTGATCGATACTCGCTCCTCGCCCCAAGCGCGCCACGCCTACATCCCAGCCCGCGCCGTTCGTCTCGAACCGGGCTATTGGCGCAGCTACATGGATCTGAACCACGCCACGATCCTGCCATCGCTGCTGCAAAAGCTGGCTGACGCCGGCCGGCTCGACAACTTCCGCATCGCCGCCGGGCAGCTTGACGGCGAGATGAGGGGGCGCGACGCGCGCGATTCGGACGTGCACAAATGGCTCGAAGGCGCGTGTTACGTCCTGCAGACCCATCCCGATTCGCCTCTCGCAACCTCCGTGCAGGAGATCGCAGACCTGATCGCCGCCGCCCAAGACGCCGACGGCTACGTCAATACGGCCTTCGTGGGCGACCGCAAAGCCCTTCGCCATACCAATCTGCGCCACGGTCACGAACTCTACGTCGCCGGCCATTTTTTCATGGCCGCCGTGGCCCATCATCGCGCTACCGGCTCGACGCAACTGCTCGACGTGGCGACTCGCCAGGCCGACTATCTGTGCAAGACCTTTCACCCCAAGGGCGTCAACTCCACCAGCGGGCATCCGGGCGTAGAAATGGCCCTGGTCGAGCTGTACCGCGCCACGGGCAACGCCCGCTACCTGGACCTGGTTCGCTTCCTGATCGACCGCCGCGGCTCGGCTTTTCCGGAAGCTGACCTGCGCCAACGGCAGTCGCTGGTCGACGCGCAGCCCCTGCGCGAGATGAAGGAATTGACCGGTACGCACGCCGTTCGCTCCCTCTATCTCCTGAGCGGGGCGACCGACCTCTATCTGGAGAACGGCGACGAGTCCCTGCGCCGCGCCGTGGAAACTCTCTGGGCCGACACCGTCGCCACTAAACTCTATGTCACGGGCGGTTTGGGCGCGCGCTACGAACACGAATCTTTCGGCGAATCCTACGAACTGCCCAATCTGCGCGCCTATGCCGAAACTTGCGCCGCCATCGCCAATGTCTTCTGGAATCAGCGCCTCTTTGCCATGGACCCCCGCAGCCGCTACATGGACGGGTTGGAGTGGTCGCTCTACAACGGGGCGATGCCCGGCGTCTCGCTGGACGGCATGACCTACTTCTACAGCAACCCGCTGGAGGTGCACGAACACGGCGCCGAAGAGCTTCCCTCGCGCAGCGGCGTCGACCGCGAACCCTTCTTCCAGACGACCTGTTGCCCGACGAATATGGTGCGGCTGCTTGCGTCTTTGCCGGGCTATTGCTACGGCTATGATGCGCAAGGCATCTATGTGCATCTCTATGCGGCAGGCGCGCTGGATTGGCATCTGCCGGACGGGGCCCCCGTCACCCTGGTGCAGCGCACCGACTACCCCTGGAGCGGCAAAGTCGAGATCGAGGTCCGGCTTGAGCAGCCGGCGCGCTTTACGCTGTTCCTCCGCATCCCGAGCTGGAGCCGCTCCCCGCGCGTGTCGGTGGGCGGCGAGAGCCTGGCCCAGGTGCAGAGCGGCGCCTACTACGCCGTCACCCGCGAGTGGCAGGCCGGCGATGTGCTCTCCCTCGACCTGGACGTTGCGCCCCGCTTCCTGGAGGCCGACCCGCGCCTGCGCGAGAACGCCGGCTGTTACGCCCTGGTCAGCGGCCCGCTCGTCTACTGCCTGGAGGGCGTGGACAACCCCGGCGCGTCCAACCTGGATGTGCAGTGGGATGCGAACAGCGCCGCGGCGCTGCGCCTGGAGCGGGAAGACGACCTGCTCAACGGCGTGAACGTCGTGCGCGGGCCGGGCCTGATCGCGGCGTCGCGGCGCGAACCGGGGCCGCTGTACGCGCCCGCCGGCGCCGACTGGTCGACGCCCCTGCAGCAGACGACGCTCACGGCCATCCCCTACTACGCCCGCGCCAACCGCGGCCGCACGTGGATGAAGGTCTGGACGCCGCGCACCCGCAGCTAGGGCTGTTGGCTGTTATTCGCTTTACGGGCGCTCTTGCCGCCAGGCATGGCGGCGTTCCGTCGCGGGCTCGCAGAGGCCGCGACGGCATCATCCGCGGCCTCAACCTGCCGGAGGACATCGACTCTCTCCCCATTGCCGATCTATGCAGCGCTCAACAGTTCGTTCGTGGCTGTATTTGCAGCCTCGGCAGCCACAGCCCGCGAATGGAACCCTTTCACGATCAGCCAAACCGCCAGAACCATTTCCTGCACGGCCAGGGGGATGAACAGAAAGGCGGCGTTGGCGGAGACGAGGTCCACGAGGGCGAACATGGCCAGGAACTCCGCAGCCAGGTAGGGAACCAGGGCCGCCAGTCCCCACACGGATATCCAGCGCGGAACCAGCCGTGAGCGAAACAGCACCGTGTAGAACATGAGTGCGCCCAGGCAGAAGATGATGCCTGCCAGCGCACTGTGATCCGCTGCTTTCAGCAACAAAACGCCGGAGGCTTGAAAGCCTGATGCCGCGGCGCCGGCCGGTATGGCGCGGCCCACGGCCACGAGCAGCAGCAAAGCGACCGGCATCACGAGACTGGTGAGCGCCTCGAGCGCGCCCCGGAAGACGACGTAGCCCAGCGCCAGGACCGCGCTATGTCTTTTCAAGACGGGGTACAGCACGACCGGAACCATGGCCAGCGCCAGGCTCATCAGTATCACGCAGAGCGCAGCGGCGGTCACCTGGTTGGCATACGCCGCAGCGGCAGCCAGCGGGTCAGGGGCATCGCGCAGGGGTTGTGACAGGGCAAGGCTCAGGATGCCGGCGACGGTTCCGACGATGTACAGCACGCCGGCGACAGCGGCGTTTGTTCGGTAGGCGTTCACTTTTTGCCTTCCTTCTGAGGTCTACGCCTCATGCCCTTTCGGGAGTAAGGACGGATTGTTCCGTGTTCGCTGCGGTCCGTGGGATACGCCAGGTCCAGGCAATCCACACAATTGAGGCCGTGGCCGCGATCTCGATGATGCTGAAGAACCAGTAGTACAGCGTTGCTTGGCCCATCATCAAGCTCCCGACCTGGACGGTGGTCGTAATCATGCCGGCAGCGATGTTTGCCAGGCGATTGGCCCGGGAGGCTAAGACCCTTGACAGGAGCGCCATCGCTATGGAGATCTCCATGAGCATGCCGGCCCCCAGCAAGAACCCCTCAGTGAACTGAAGGCCGCTGACGGTTCCGGTAAGAATCTGCCTTAGCGTGCCGGCGTCCATCAAGGAGAGGACATCGCAATACAGGTAGTTGAGTACCGCGAATATCCAGATTGTCGACAGTAGAGTCTTTCTGTCCAGCGCTTCACCGTTCGTGATTGTGTTCATTCTCGTTCTCACTCCGGTCCTTTCCCTGAATGATGTGGAAGATCGTCGTTGTGCGCATCCATCTGCTCGGTCTCGATACTCTGGACCGAAAGCAAGGGGATGCCCAGGTCACGCACTTTCCTGAGCAAGCCGTGCAGCGCCGCTTGATCGGCTACCGGGCCGGTTATAAGCGTATCGCCGTTCTCTTCGAGGGTGATGGTCAGTCCCTCAAACCAGTCTGTCCACTCGCGGCCCAGATGGCCTTTGACCCTGATCTGATAGAGCATAGTTGCACCTGGCTAAGGTTGTGGTGCGAGTTCGTCTGACATGACCTTGACCCGCCGCTCTAACTCTGACGGTGTGCTGCGACAGCGAGCGCTGAGGTGTTCTGGCTGCCCCGCACGACCCTCCGCCGGGCATTACTGCTAAACAGGCGGCGGCTACGCTCCCGGCAGCCGGATGCGGACCAGGGATCACGCCGCGGCCGGGATGGGCGCGTTCGGCTGTGCGGTTCTCACGCCGATCAGCAGCAGGAACAGCACCATCCATAGCTCGAAGACCCAGATCGGGATGCTCAAGTAGCTGTCGATCGCTGCACCCAAGTCGGGGGCTAGGAACGCCGCAAGCAGCTTGGCGTGGTAGCAGACACACACGACGATGAGCGCTACGCCCAACGCCTTGGGGAACATCTTTGACTTATAGATGAGATAGCCGAGCGGAGCCAACCACAGGCCATAGAAGACCGATGTGGCGGAAAGCCCGAAGTGTTGGATTTCGAGCAACAGCAGCGCCAGCGCATTCGCCCCTCCGACGCCCAAGGCTGCCGCATAAGGACTGCTGGTGGCGACCTGCATCGCCTCGAATGCGAAGACGATGTTGAGGCAGACGATGCCCGCGCCGATGGCGACAAACACCACCATCGCACGTGCGGCGCCCTGATCGACATGCCTGAGCAGTCTGTACAGGGTGAGGGCTAGGAAGACCCAGATTGTCGCCTGGACCAGGTCGGCGACGACGGCCAAACGCACCAAAGCTGAGTTCGCGACGAGATTCTCTGCCGTGGTCGCCGCGTCGCCGGCGACAAACACCTTGCTGCTCACGCTGAAGGCGAAAGCGGCGAAGACAGCGACGAGCAGGTAGAGCACGCCGGCGATCCTCGCGGTGCGTTTATATGAACTCACGTTGCATTCTCCTCTCTTGATGTTGATTCCTTGCCGACTTAGCCGATTCTTTAGGACATCTGGCCCGGCTTGCCGCGCAGCAACACGATCCCCAACCCGACGAACCAAATCATCTGGCTCAAGCCAAACAACCCGGTTAGTACGGTCAACCCTGGGACAACGGAGACGACGCCCACCGCGCCGACTAACAAGCCGAGGATATTCAGGCCCTTGGGAAGCCCGCCGGCCCGCAGCGCGGCCAGGCTGACCAGCAGCGTCAACAGGCCGCCCAGGATTTCGCCATTGCCGTTGCCCAGTCCGCTTGCCACGGACTCAATTCCCTGCCAGGCCAACGCAGCCTGGGCCGGGTCTTGGTCATACAGCGCGACGACAGGGGCAATCCCGGCATTCGAGACCATGCCGCTGGCTATCAGCGAGCCGGCCCAGATAATCCCAATCGCGGTTGCCGCCTGCATGATAGCCGGTGCGCGGGACTTCATCCGGTCGTACAACGCCAGCGACAGGACAATCAGAAAAACGCCAAAGAACACGTACATGAGCAGGTTGGTCGAGAAGATGACCATTTGTTTCTCGACCAGCAGGGCTGCCCTTTGGGCTGGGTCGGTGATATTCGGGTAATCCAGAACGACGAGAAACAAACCAATTCCAACCAGGTAGGCGACTGCCAGGTATAGCGCGGCGAATCCGCCGGATTTCTGCAAGGCTTTCATGTATATTTCCCTTTTTCAGGTCAATCCGAATGGCTTGCTTTGAACGAGACTGCTTTACGCAAAAGGAGTATCGGGCCTGCACGGCGTACCCGTATAGACACTATGGTGTTGATTGGCGGTGTTGTTTTTTTGTTGTGGAGGGGAGAATACTGAGGGGATCTCGGTGTACCTACAACAGGCCCAGCTCGCGAGCGCGTGCTATCGCTTCGGTGCGGCTTTGAACCAGTAATTTGTCAAAGATTCTGCGGTTGTGTCCTTTAACCGTGTCAAGGGCGAGGAAAAGGCGTTGACCGATCTCGCGGTTTGAGAGTCCCTGGGCAATGAGTTGCAGTATCTGTAACTCGCGTTGGCTCAATGGCTCGATTAGGGGCTGCTCAGGTGAGACATGGGGCGGATCCGATTTGCCTTGACGGTTCCGTTTTTCCGCCTCAAATACAGCCAGCAACTTTCTGATATAGTCCGGCATAACCCCATCAGAAGCTGCCTTGAGCAATAGCTGAGCCATTGGGGCGCCTTCGTCAACGAAGAGTCTGATGTAGCCGCCCGGCTCGGCCAGCGCCAGCGCTTCGCCCAATATCTGCTTCGCCGTATTATCATCACCCGCCAAGTGTTGGGCGACTGCCTGTAGAGCCATCGTCCTGAGCCGCTCATCCGCCCAACCTCTGGCTTCCATTTGGCGCCGTAGTGGTTCCAGCACTGCCAGCGCGGCGGGCGGGTCGTTCCGGGCGATGAGTACGCGCGCCTGGCTGAGCGGGAGTTCATAGCGTCGGGCCAGTTGCGCCGCTGCGCCCGCCTGGCCCTGTCGAATCAAGACCAATACCTGCATGGCCGCGATTTCCGGCAGTCGCCGCGTGAAGTTCCGCCGTCGCGCAGAATGTTCAGTCTCCGCCAGTTGCGCCGCCGCGCCATCCGGATCGCCTCGGGCCAGCTTCAAGCGGGCCAGGAACGCCTCGCTGAGAATGGAACGGTCAACCATTAGGTCGAATTGTCGCGTCAGTTGCAGGCTTACCCCGCCGTGCCGTTCTGCGGCCTCCAGGTCGTTCCATTCGTAGCAGATGCGCGCCAAGCCAAGGTGCACGCCGCCGACGTTCGGGTGGGGATGTTCGCCAGACAGTTCCAGGACGCGGCGGTAGGTCGTCGCCGCCTGGTGAAGCTGGTTGTCCAGCTCCTGCAGACTGCCCAGCATGGAGGCAGCCAGGATTCTGGAGAATACGCTTCCATTTCTCTCGCTGAAGGCTGCTGCCGCCTCGCAAGCCCGGGCGGCGCCGGCGCGGTCTCCTTGAAGGAGACAGGCGGACGCCAACGCCCAGTTCGCCGTAAAGAGGAAAGTCAGGTTGCCGGGGGGGAGGTATTCCTGGGCGCGGCGCGCCTGTGTGTGCGCTGTCTGCGGGTCATAGCGGGTGATCGCCAGCGTGGCCCGCGCGCAGGCAATTTGCCCGATCAGGTTGCGGGTTCCGGAATCCTGTTTGACGTTCTGTAGACTCTTCTCAGCCGCCAGCAGCTTTTCTTCCACGCCGGTGGTCCGGCCGGCCATCAGCGCCAAGGTAGCCGACCTGACTCGCAACAATGGTCTGGCGTCCAGCGCCGACGGCGGCAACGCGTCCAGCCAATCCAGGATGGCCGTGGCCACACTGTGATAATGGAGGCCCATGCCCCTGGCTTCAATCAGGCGCTCGGCGCGCTCGACATCATTGGCGGCAGCTGCATGGTGAAATGCCTCTAGCATGAGGTTATTGTTTTCATACCATTCGCTGGCGCGGATGTGCAGGCCGGCGATTTCTCCAGGTGTGAGACGCTGCCCCAGTCGCTGGCGCAATAGACTGCCAAAGAGATGATGATAGCGGTACCAACGCCGTTCGTTATCCAGGGGAACGGTGAACAGGTTGGCGCGTTCGAGATATTCCAGGGTCTTTTGCCCTGCAGGTTCTTGACCGGAAGCGGAAGGGGGATGCAGAACAGCCTCGCATAACGGGCCGCACATGCGGTCGAGGATGGAGGTGCGCAGCAAGAATGTCTGGATGCTCTCCGTCTGCTGGTCCAACACCTCTTGCAGTAGATAGTCCAGCACGAAGCGATGGCCGCCGCTGAATGCGTCGATAAAGCGCGCCCTGTCGCCGTAATCCTGCGTGGGCGACGCCCCTTGCAGGGCGAGCGCGGCCAGTTGCAAGCCCGCAATCCAGCCTTCGGTGCGGTCTTCTAGTGCAGCGATCTCTTGGGCCGAGAGGTTGAGGCCCATCACCTGGTTGAGGAACTCAGCCGCCTCACCTGGCGTGAAGCGCAGGTCGGCTGCGCGCAACTCGGCCAACTGGCCCCGCCCGCGCAGCCGGGCCAGGGGGAGCTGCGGGTCCTCGCGCGTGGCGATGACGACGTGCATCTGTGGCGGGAGGCGCTCGACCAGGAAAGCGACGGCCTGGTCCACCTGCATCGAATCGACGAGGTGGTAATCATCCAGAACAAGGACGAAATCGACCGGGATCGCGGCGATCTCATTCAGCAGCGCGGTCAGAATCGCCTCAATGGGCGGCGGCTGCGGCGCCTGGAGCGAAACGAGGGCGCCCGCCCCAAAGTCCGCGACAATCGTCTGTAAGGCCGCGATGAAGTACGCCAGGAATCGCGCCGGGTTGCCGTCAGCCTTCTCCAGCGACAACCACGCGACGCGCACTCTCGGCTCGCTCTTGTCGAGACCGGCCACCCATTCGCCGGCGAGCGTGGTCTTGCCCGAACCAGCCGGCGCAGAGATAAGGGTCAGCTTGCGCGCGAAGACGTGATCCTGGCGAAGGTCCTCACTCAGCCGTTCCAGCAGTCGGAGACGAGCGACCGCTCTGGGCCGGAGCTTGGGGATGTACAGTTTGGTGGCCAGAATTGGCGCGGACATAGTTCAATCATACAACGTAGACGCTAATTCCGGGTTCATGCCGATAGTTGGGCAAAGTAGTTGTCCATGTCTGACACAATGATCGGCTTTTTGTCTTTGAATACCCGGAATTAGGTAATTGTCTGCCCCCGTTTGTCTTCCCTTTGGTGTTGTTGCTGCACACCGGTGGTGGTCTGGCCAGTAGCGATGCGGCTACACTGTACCAGATCTGACCATCTAATGATGTTGGTCGTGCTCTTCGACTTCGCTCCCCTCAGCGTCGTCCGTGTGTTCGCCTGTGTCATCTTCGTGAACCGGAATAGGTAAAGTGATTTCTGACGAAGGCGATGCAATAGCTACTACAGACGAGAAACTGACGCCATTCGGAGATGCTCCGGTCGGCACCGTGACCACGACTTGGCGAACCGCAAGATCCACCACGGCCAGGTTGTCACCATACAGGTTGGTCACGTAGGCGTAACGGCTACTCGGCTCCACGACAACGCCGTGCGCACCCTGTCCAGTTTCGACTGTTGCCACCTCAGATAACGTGACAGCATCGATGATAGATAGTGTGGTCCCAGGCGCTTCCTCCGTACCCTGGTTAGCGACTAAAATGGCGCTTGCGTCAGGAGTGACATAGATCTGCACCGGGCCGCCGCCTACAGCCACTTTGCTCGCCACACTTTTCGTCTCTAGATCCACGACGGCGATGGCATCCTCACCGTTGAGTGTGACATAGAGAGTGGTTCCATCGGGGGCAAAGGCCACTTGAGCCGGTGCGACTCCCACTTCAACAGTGGCATCCACCGTAAGCGTTGCCGTATCAATCAAGCTGACCGTGTTACTACGTAGATTCGCAACAGCCACTTGTTGTCCATCAGGGCTTGGGCGCAGGCCGTGGGGGAATTCACCTACGGGGATGGTAGCCTTGACGGTGAACGCAGCGGTGTCGAGGGCTGTAACGGTGCTGTCGCCACTGTTGCTGACATAGGCTGTCATTCCGTCAGGGCTGACCACGACATGCGCGGGAGACTTACCTACGGGCGCTATGCCCAAGAGCGCATAGCTCTGGCTGTCTACCGCCACGGCCAAAGCTTCATGACCACTCACTGCCCAAACCGTGTTGCCATCCGGCGAAACCTGGAGATTGTGGGGACCGGGGATGCCGGCTAGGGTAGCGACTACCCTGTTGGTAGCAGCGTCAATGGCAGAAAGACTGTTACCCTCTTCATTGGCGACCCAGATTGTGCCTGCCAGCGAGGTAGCGGCTCTTGTAACCTCCGTCGGCTCTCCGTACCACTCAGCCAGCCAGCTCTGCATTATCTCGATCTCCGCCGTCTGCGCAGCAATAATCGCCTCGGCCAGCGTGCGCATCTCGGCGCGCTCGCTCATCTTCAGCGCCATATCGGCCATCTCGATGGCGCCCTGGTGGTGTGAGATCATCGCCTCGATCCAGCGTTGGTCATAGGGCTTGGCCGCATCCTCCGGCACGATCATCATGCCCATGTCCATCCCCATGCCCGCGGTTGCCGCCAGATTGGGGAACCACTCGTCGCGCCATGCCTGCATCTGCTCGATCTCGGTGGTCTGGGCAGCAATGATCGCCTCGGCCAAGTCTCGCAGTTCTGCGCGCTCCGCCTGCGCCAATGCCTCCTCGGCCATGACCACCGCGCCTTGGTGATGCACGATCATGCTGTCGATGAAGCCCAGATCAAAGGGTTGGCTTGCCTGTTCATCCTGCCGACAGGCCGCGGCCATGGACTTGATTTGACCCATCATCTGATTCATGTGATCCAGCATGAATTCCCACTCGGCGCTGTTCATCATCCCAGCGCCCATCATGCCGGGCTCGTCCATCATCATGCCGGGCATGGACATCGTGCCGGTCATCACGCCGTGCCCCGCCATCATGCTCTCCATAGTCTGCATGGCCCCCATCATGCTCATCATCGACCCCATCATGCTCATCGTCGGGCCGATCATGGTGCATTCGCTTACGCTCTGACCGCCTGGCCCCATGCCAATCATTGGCATCGTAATCGTATTGGTCATCGGCACGGTACCCGACATGCCCGCCCCCATCATGCCGGGCGCCATCATACTTTGCATGCGGCTCATGGTCGACATCATCTCGCCCATCATGCCCATCATTACCGGCGCAGAAACCGTAGCACTGGCATCAACTGCTGCGTTGTCGACGCCGGCTCCTTCAGGATGGTGCGGCGAATGCTCGTCGGAAGCCGTGACGCCGGCCATATTCGTGAGTGCTGCTGCATCAGCCACAGCCGCCGTACCAGCGGTTCTCTGGGCACTCTGTGCTACATCGGGCACTGTAGGAAGCGCTGCGAAGGCGGTAGTTCCCGCCAGTGTGATCAAGGCGACTATTGCCAGCGTGAGGGTCAGCACAACCAAGAACTGCGGCTTGTGTCGGTGGTTTTGCATGTTCTGCTCCGTTTCCTAGCATGTATAGACGACATCTGGGCCTAAAGTACCCCAAATGGAATCGCAATAGCCGCTGCGGCGGAAGTACGCGCCCGGTTGGCGCGTGCCAACGTGGATACTAGCAAACGGAGCATCGTGCGTCTACGCGCCATATTGCCTATCTAGCGGAGTGCATGCGCGCGGGAAGGGAGCAAGTCAACTGCACCGTTTCGCGACCCACGTCTTAGCGATCACGCGATCCGCTATATGGCCGCCATACTTTCGACTCGATGTACCAGACCCCGGCAAGGGGTGAGATAGGCCATATGGCCTACCGACACCGGGCGACTTGGCGCATACTCTGCCGATCCACTGCTGCTATCCTATCGGTCAGGTGTGCCGAAGGCGTTGGTATTCCTACGCGCGAGTAAAGGTGAAGTAAATGCTCTACTACGGTGCCGCTCATATGCAACATGCGGGTTGCCGGGTCAAGCCATTGCACAAGCCCTTCAGCGAGCAGCAGATCGCCCAAGCCGAGACGGTCGCCTCCTTGTGCGCGGCGCGTACGCGATGCGTTTCTTCAGATCGAAGGGGTTGTCGCAGCCGCTAATCATTTTGCTTACGGGGTGGCCCGTGTTTGGTATGCGCCACAAGTGGTGCAGCCGGAGCTGCTGGGCGTACGACTGACCGAGTTGGCCGACGACGGGCGGCGCCACTACACGGCACAAGTGATCGTGTTCTCCGAAGAATCGGAGGAAGAAGACCGTGTTGAGCAATCAACGGAGAAGGATGAGTTTATGCCTGCCAGTTCAACACCTCCCGATCAAGATATCGCGCATGTAGGCGATGTAGACGATGCCCCCTTTAGCGGCCACGGAACCAGTGAGGCCCCTGCCGCAGAGCATACCGATGCGTCAGACGACGATGATGGGAACGACGACGCATCTTGGCCCCGCAAGGGTTTCACGCGCCGGGCTTTTCTGTTCAATGCCGCCACAGCGTCCGTAGCCTTCGCATGGGGCATTGGCGCAGGCTACTGAACGTGGGGGCGCACGCCCGCCGTGCAAGAGTTGCCGCTCGTGCCGACTGCTGTGCCGACGCCTGAACCGCCCCAACTGGGCCTGCCGCACAACTACACCTTGCCGGTAGCTTACGGACGGCTAGGTCCCCAACTGATTGATACCGGCGCCTCCGCCTATGATGGCTTTGCGCAGGTGTATACCGCCGCAGGTCAGCCGCTGACCGCCGAACAGCAGGTGATCTTGCTGGAGGGCAGTGACGAACCGATGATAATCGACCATGCCAATGCGTACTTTTTACTCAACCTGCTTTGGGCGCTGGGGTTGACCAACAACAACCGCCTGTTGCGCGAAGGCACGATGATCGGAGCGGGCGGCGGCCAAGTGGAACGCTTTGCCTCTGTCGGTGGTTGGAGCCTGACGGCCAAGCCCATCAACCAGATCTACTCTTCCGCGGCCTTGGTGACACTCAGCGAGGCGCAGCAGGCCGATGTCGAAAAAGCCGCCGCCGTCATCTGCCGGCCTTGCTGTAACAACCCCACCAGCTTTCCCGACTGTAACCACGGTATGGCGATGCTCGGCCTTCTGCAGCTGATGGCCGCCAGCAAAGTCGATGTGGTCAACATGCTTGAAGCGGCCAAGCTAGTCAATAGCTTTTGGTATCCGACCCAATCCAAAGACTTGGCGTTGTATTATCAGGCGCAGACCGGTCAGGGCTTCGAGGCATCCCTGCCCAGGAGGCAGTCGGGCCTGCTAACTTCTCCGGTACGGGATACAAGGGGATTCGTTCCTGGCTCGCCGCAAACAATCGGTTGGAAGTGCCCAACCAAAATGGCAGTAGTTGTGGTATCTAGCCGCAATATCGACAACAGGATGGAGCCTGCGTGACGGACTTCGCACGACCTTTGACCAGGAAGCGAGAAAGCGCCGCGCTAGCCGCCGTTGACCGGCTCGTGTGGGGGATGTATAGGTATGGGTCGGCTTGGGTGTTGGCAGGCATGTTGCTCTTGGTGACGCTGCCCTTTGCCGCGCCCCTCCTTATGGCGGCCGGATGGACCGGTCCCGGCGAGTTTCTCTACCGGTTGTATGCTCTGTTCTGCCACCAACTTCCCCAGCGCAGTTGGTTTCTCTTCGGCCCCAAGTTCACCTATACGCTGGCGGAGATCAGTCAGGCAGCTCCGGCGGCCGATGCGTGGGGCTTACGTGTCTTCTATGGCACGCCGGAGATGGGCTGGAAGGTGGCGTGGAGCGATCGGATGATCAGCTTCTATACGATGACGCCGATCTTTGGGCTATTCTACATGCTGCTGCGCCGCCTGCGCCCTATCCGGCCCCTACCGTGGCGGCTGCTCGTGCTGGCGCTGTTGCCCCTCGCGCTGGATGGCGGCGCCCATGCGCTAAACGACTTGCTCTATGGCATATCTGCCAGCGGGTTCCGGGACACAAACGCATGGCTGGCGCTGTTGACGGGCAATGCCTTTCCGGCCTTCTACAAAGGCGACCACGCCGGGACCTTCAACTGGTGGATGCGACTGTTGACGGGGCTGCTGGCCGCATGGAGCGTGGCATTCTGGTTCTTCCCCTGGCTAGATAGGGTGTTTTACGAGGAGTCGTCGCTCCGGCAGCGCACACATGGGCGCGATGAACCCGACCAACCCGCGGTCTTCTCAGCCGAAGCTCAGTAGGTTGGCGCAAGCTGTAGCTTCTTTGTTGGATAAGCGCTCTGTACACAATAGGCCAGCACAATAGGGGTGAGCGGCGCATGAGACGGCCGCTCACCCTGTTTCTGTGCCCGATTCATGTCACTTCTGTACGATTCACACCGCTAGACAACATTCAATTCCAAATCTGCGCCACAAAAGTGTAACCGGCTACGAAATGGCGTATCTATATAGTGCGAGCGCAGCATGCATGCACAGAGCAGAAATCTGAGAAACCGTTGCTCGGACAAGTCGACCGAGATGTCGTCAAGGAGAAATCATGAACAAGCATCATCACATGACCGAGAATCACCGCCAACGCTGGCCGCGGGCAACGGTATCTTGGTGCGCGACAGGCTGGCGATGGAAGAGGCCCGCGGGATCGACATGATCATCTTCGACAAGACCGGGACCCTAACCTTGGGGGAATTCGGTGTCGTCGCCAGCATCAACGCCGACGGGTGGGACGAACAGCAGACACTAGCCTTGGCTGCGGCCGTCGAGGCGATCCAGGGGCGCGGGATCAAGGCGGAAAGCGAAGGACACACCGTGCATGTAGACGGGCCGCGCCTACTGGAGCAGTTGACGGTTATGCCGCCTCAAGCGATTGCCGAATTCGAGCAGCGCCAAAGCGCCGAAGGTCGCAGTGTCGTCTATCTGCTGCGCGATGCGCGGGTCATTGCGGCCTTTGCCCTGGCTGATGTGGTGCGCCCCGAAAGCAAAGAGGCCGTGGCGCGCCTGCACGAAATGGGCGTCGAGGTCGCCATGCTCACGGGTGACAGCCTGGCCGTGGCCGAATCGGTCGGTCGTGAGTTGGGCATCGACCAGATCTTTGCCGAAGTACCGCCTGAACACAAAGACCAGAAGGTTGCCGAGTTGCTCCCGCGGTTCTACGCGATTCTGAGTAACGCCATTACAAGCGCCTATCGATGCCGACAGACCGAAGCAAAATCGGTCCAGCAACTTGGTAACGAACGGGAACTTGTAACAACGCATGAGGACGAGCATATACTGTGTGCGTGCTTCCGTGAACTCATCCCAACGCTCAAGCCCGAATATGCCGACCTGATCTACAAGCTCGATTTAGCGGGCGGCGACTCGGCACAGGGGGCCGCCCAGTTAGGCATTACCCCCAACAACCTCAAAGTGCGCCACCGCCGGGCACGCCAAGCGCTGCGGCGGCGGCTCGAAGAGAGCTGTCGGCTTTGCGCTAAACACGGCTGCCTCGACTGTACATGCACTGCCGACGCGCCATCAGCGGCATCCGTTTAGCCGGCTTCGTCTCCTCTCAAGACTGCCGCAATCAATATTCGGCATTTCACATGCGTCTAGGCGGACATCGTCTCTAGAAGACCATGTCCGCCTTTCAAATTGGCGGATGCTCGTCTCCGCGATACCTCCAACCCTTGCGCCGTCCAGATCGACCGCCGTACCGTCCCCGTAGTGACCTAGTCAAGTGACCAGGACAGACGGCAAGCGATGTTGCCTATTCGGGCCTAGCAAATCCGCTCGTTTGTACGAAGCCATCCGCCTATAGACTGTACGCATAGCATGTGCGTTCAAGGGGCTAGTTTACACATCATGTAATTGAGTGGAGATGGTGATGATGATCAAATCGCGTTGGGTTGCGTTAAGCCTTGTCATAGTGCTGCTCAGTGTCTCGTTGGCCGGTTGCAGCATTGGACAAAGCAGCCAAGGCGAAGCGAGCCATATCGTGGCGATGGCCGATGTTGACGCCATGCCCCAGCATGTGCAGAGAGCGCCGCGCGTGGTGCGCGATGCCTATCGCTTTGCTGCCGCCAACCCGGATGCCCTCAAGCAGATTCCTTGTTATTGCGGATGTGGGGGCATGGGCCACATGTCCAACTACCACTGTTTCTGGCAGGAGAGCGGACAGGCGGACACCCACGCCCTTGGATGTGGCATCTGTGTCGACATTGCCCACGACGTTCAACGTGGGCTGGCGCTCGATCGGTCGCTCGCCGCCATCCGTACCCAAGTCGACACCGACTACAGTCGCTTTGGCCCGCCCACCGATACACAACCGGTGGCTGAGTTGGCAGAGTAGAGACTGGTGAACTAGGGGGCATGAGATGATTGAGTCGCACTCAGCCAATGAATCGATAGAACCAAACGCGACCGGCGATCTAGCCCGGTGGATCGCCTACTTGATGAGTGCGCTACTGCTGGTGTGGGCCGGCTATCGGTTCGCCGAACAATGGCGGCGCATCTTTAACCTCCGTCCAGTCGAGATGCATCTGTGGGCCGACGCGCCCCAAGCGGGTGGTTGGCAAACCGACCGCCAGCGCATCCCGGCAGGACGCCCTGTCCACCTCACCGTTCACGGCGTGAGCGGCGTCCACACCTTTGCACTGGCGTACACGGATGTGCGGCACGAGCAGTTGATCCAGCCGGGCAGCGAGACGACAGTCGATTTCGTTGCCCCGGCGCCCGGTCGCTATGTGCTCTACTGCACTACCTGGTGCAGTGTCGATCACTGGCGGATGCGCACCGTCATCGACGTCTATGATCCGGACGATGCCGATACCCCGCTGACCTTTCTCCAGTCGCAGCCTCGCTACGCAGTCAACGTTGCGCCGCATGCGCTGGATATGCCCCATCCAGGTGAAGTCTGGCCCACAACGCAGCCGGATACAGCGTTGGGCGACGCTCTCTGGGCAGAGTTCGCGGCCAATCTATCGCTCCAGGATGCGCAGGCAGCCCTGGATTGGCCCAACGCTTCACCTGCCGCAGTCTATGCGTGGCTTGAGGCCGCAGGAGTGGGCGAGCCGCTGCCGGGAGATGCCGACCAGGCTCGCTGGGCGATGGTAGCCGCCCTCTGGCAGCAAGCAACCACGCCGGCGGAACTGGCCCAGGGGCAGGCGCTCTATCAGCAGAACTGTGTGGCCTGTCACGGGGAGCAAGGTCAGGGCGATGGGTTCGCCGCCGCGGCCTCGCCGGGGTATGAGCCAGACTTGACCGATCAACGCGCTGCCGCAGGCGCGTCCCCGGCGCTGACCTATGCCAAGATTGCACGCGGCGGCATGGGCACCGGCATGCCCAACTGGGGCGCCGTATTGACTGAAGATGAACTCTGGGCCTTGGCGGCCTATGTCCAGAGTTTCGTCTATCAACCGGCCCAGTCGGTGGAATGAACACCATGGACCGAACCTTCATGCGGCTCTTGCAGTGGCTTGTGTTGCTCTCCATCCTTGTCCTGCTGGCGGCTTGTACTGGCAATCCGGCGCTGACAGTGGTCCCCAGCGCAGTCGATCTAGGCGAGATTGCGGCTGACGCACCCGTCACGACCGCGGTGCGCATCCAGAATACCGGCACAGGCGAACTGCGCATCACCGGCTTAACAACCTCATGCGGCTGCACCACGGCTAAGATGGCGCACGATCGGCTGGCTGCCGGGGCCACCAGCCAATTAACCATGAGTTTTGATCCGCGGGCACACCCCGGTCTCTATGGTCCGGTGCTGCGCATGGTCTACTTGCAAAGCAATGACCCGGCGCAGACAGAAGTGAAAGTCCCAATCCATGTGACCATCATGGAACCGTAATGGCACATAGCGTGACACTGTAGGAGAGATGATCCATGCGTACCCTTGCCTCTACCGGCCTGCACCGCAAATCGAAGCGCAGTAAGTCTCGCGTCGCTGATCAGGTGATTCTGGCCCTCATCATGGGTGGAACGATCCTCGTTCTCGGCCTCATGCTCTTGAACAACCGGGCTATGAGCAGTCCGGCGACAGCGGATACACCGTCCGCGCCGGCGGTCGACACAGCGAATCTGCTCCCGTTGGCGTCGCCTGTGAATCCCATCGTCGGCGGCCATGATATGAACAATATGCCCGATTTAAGTCGGACACCACCGCGCCCGGTCACAGGCATTCCCCAGGCGAATGTCGATCTGCCGCTCCTTAGTATGGATTGGGGCACGATCCCGGCCAAACCGCCGGTTTCACAGACCTTTCCCATCCAAAACACCGGTAATAAGTCGCTCTTAATCAACAGCGTTGTGACCAGTTGTGGATGTACCGCGGCGGCGTTGAGCAGCAGCGTCATCCCGCCGGGACAGCGTGCCGACCTGAAAGTTACCTTTGACCCGGACTTCCATGCCACTGAGGGACCGGTGACGCGCTTGGTTTGGCTCAAAACGAATGACCCGGATACGCCGGTTGTCGAATTGCGCCTGGATGCCAACGTCCTTCCATAGCCCCGCGGCTCTACACAGGCAACATCGCATTGTTCCCGCTATTGTTTGGTATGATATGCAGGGATGAAAGCCTGCGGCTCACTCGGCAGCAGGCTGTTCTACCGAGGAAGGAGGAAGCGCTGAGGCCGGTTCAGGAGCATGCAGCGAGATGTCAGGCAGCGACGCACAGATGAACGAGCGAGGACAACCAATTCGCGTACTGCTCGCCGACGATCATGCCGTTGTACGGAAAGGCTTCCGCGACTTTCTGGAAGAGGATCCGGCACTGTGTGTAGTGGCAGAAGCAAGCGACGGCGCCGAGGCCTGGACGCTGATCGCCGAGCATCAGCCGGATGTCGCCGTCCTCGACATTCGCATGCCCCGCCTGAGCGGGGTCGAACTGACGCGCCGCGTTAAGGCCCAGTACCCCAACGTGCGAATCTTGGTCTTGACGGCCTATGATGATGAATCGTACGTGTTGGCGATATTGCGCGCCGGGGCCGATGGCTACATCCTCAAAACGGCGGAGAGTGGCGAACTCTTGGCAGCCGTCAAACAAGTTTACAGGGGCAAGAGTTTCCTGGATCCCAATGTTACGCCCTCGGTGATTGCCAATTTGGTCAATGTTCCTAGCAGCGAACAACTGACCGACCGCGAGATCCAAGTCGTGCAGGGTGTCGCCAAGGGCTGGACGAACCGCGAAATCGCGCGCGAGCTTTCGATCAGCGACCGCACTGTACAGGGACATCTCGCCAACGCCTTTGCCAAGCTCGATGTCGCCTCGCGCACCGAGTTGGTGACCGTGGCGCTCCAGCGCGGCCTGATCTCGCTGCCGAACCGCTAGATGCCCTTGCTCCTCTTGATACGCATGACACCGCGAATTCGCCTGCCGCGCGCGCTCACCCATCTCCCGGCCCTGAATAGTCTGCGGCTCCAATTGCTGCTGTGGATTACATTGCCTGTTGCCATCAGTTTGTTCGGCATGTCGGCCATCGAAGTCCGCGGCCATGAACAGGCCATGACACAGATGGTGCAGCAGCAGGCCGATATCATTGCTCATTCCCTCGGTCTCGCCGTCGATGCCCATATCGATCAACGGGAAGGAATCTTGCAGCGGATGGCCGGCGAAGTTTTGGCCGGAAACGAGCTTTCACTCCCGGCAGATGAAACATTCGCAGCGGGCCTTACACTCCTCAATAGCGGTGGCACATCGGCTGTGCCGTCAGCCCCGGCATGGGTCGCCCATACCGATGTTGTAGCCTTGGCGGACGAGGTGGCGACAGCCCAAGTACCCGGTCTTGCCACCATCTTCGACGGGACATCGCACACTTGGCTGTTGGTCCAGGCTGGGCCTGTGCCCACGGAGGGCGGCACTAGCGTGTTGGTGGGCGCAGAACCGGTCGATACGCTGCTCCACAACTACTTCGTGACAATGCTAGACCCAGCCATATTCGCACAGTTACAATTGATTACCTCCAGCGGTGAATTGCTCTACGCGTACACGCCAAGCTTGATTGATCCGGACACGGAATTCGATCCGACTCAGCGCCACGCGATGCCCTGGATAACCGGAAAGACTATTATCTTGCCTACAGGGTGGCAAGTTCTGGTGTATAAGGATTGGCGCGAGACGGTTGCGCCGGTGTTGACCTTTGGCAACATCTTGCTCGCGACAGCCCTTGTGACAACGCTCCTTGCGGCCCTATCGGCATACTTTGCACTTCGCAACATCGTGTGGCCGCTGCAACGGCTGGACGCAATGGCTGACCAGGTGGGCTGGGGAAACTTCGACGCTATTCGGCAGCCGGTCGGCGGCATAGCCGAAATCGAGGAGCTACGCTTGGCCTTGGCCCGTATGACGGAGCAGATCCGCCAGTACCAACAGGATCTCCAGAGCTACATCGGGGCCATGACGCTGGGGCAAGAAGATGAGCGCAGGCGGCTGGCACGCGAACTGCATGATGAAACGGTGCAGGACCTAATTGCACTCAATCAGCAGGTGGAGATGGTCGAGCGACGGTTGGAGATCGACCCTGTCGGCGCTGCGGAGCGGCTCAAGGAACTCCGACCACAAATCGCGTCTGTGATCGATGGGTTGCGCCGCCAGATCCATGCCCTGCGCCCGCTTTACCTGGAGGACCTGGGATTTGTCCCGGCAATTGAAATGCTGGTGCGACAGGTTACCCAGCGCTACAAGTTGACGTACGAGTTTACCGTCACTGGCGACCCCGTTGCCCTCCTGCCTGCGACGATCCAAATAAGCGCCTTTCGCATTGTGCAAGAGGCGCTGCAAAACGTGGTGAAACATGCTCAGGCCGACCGAGTACAAGTGCGTTTAGCCTTTTCAGACAACGATCTGACGCTGACCGTGCGTGATAACGGCCAAGGATTCGCCGCCCCCAAACATCCCTTCCGCCTGGCACAACAAGGGCATTATGGCCTGTTGGGCATGAAAGAACGGGCCGAATTAAACGGCGGCACGCTCCAAATTGATAGCCGGCCCGGCTCCGGAACCGCCATTACGGTCAGCCTACCCCGCCATGAAACCGCTATATCTTCCCCCTCCCTTACAGCCTTGCACACCTAGCCGCCCGGCTAGGTTCCGCACCAGGCCATATTGCCCACAGAACCAACGCAATGCAGCGCGGGTAGTGTGAAGTTATCCCTCTTATACTGGAACCAACCACGAGCCAATTGGCTCTGACCAAGCGGCTGCAGTACGGCGGTCACGATTGTAAGTGGTAGGTTAGTAAGTGGTAGGTTAGGAGGTATATAGTGATGATGGGTTGGGATTCCAGCTGGGGGTGGCCCATGATGTTTGGCGGCGTACTTGTATGGGGTGGCTTGCTAGTGCTGTTGGTTTGGTTGCTGCCCAGCGCCATCCGGTCCAACACACGAGATCGCAGCGATCTATCCGGCTATGAACCTCGCTCTATGGCAACGGATCAGACGCCACTGGAATTGCTCCAGTCACGTTACGCCAAAGGCGAAATCAGCCGTGACGAGTACATGCGTATGCGCCAGGATCTCGAATCCTGACGCGCGCCTAGCTTGCGTGGGGAGCTTTGCCCGTATGCATGCCGACCGGCAGCCCCGTATGCAAGGCATTCACGATTCTACATCCCTGCCGGCAGGCGCAAACGCGGCCGGTCACCGTGCGCATTGGGATCGAGCCGGGCCAGCCAGGGAAGGCGGACTGGGGCGCCTTTGGCCTCATCGACCGCCGATACCGGCGCTGCCGCATCCATGTCTTCGACTGCTTTGGCGACGCGCTCCAGCAATTGTTGCATGACAATCTCAAGACGGCCGTGCTGACGCACAGAGCCGTCGGCGTTATCCAGCAGCATCCGCGCTATCTCGCTTTGCCGACCAGTACGGTTTCCGTCCCCGCGCCTGCCAACCCAATCGCGCCCAGACCAAGGGCAAAGTCGAGATCGAGGTCCGGCTTGAGCAGCCGGCGTCGTGTCTTCTCCTCCCCAACACAACGCCGGCTGTTGGTTGCTCTCCACATACATAATTCGTCCCTACCCGCCTTCGTGCGGTTGTTCATCCCCTACCCGCGGTAAATACGCCGGCATTTCTCGCGGCAATCAAACGCGTCCAACTTTTCCGCCCTATAGAGAGCGCAGCGCCCGCTCCCGCAGAATGAGGCCGGCTAGCGAGCGGCGCGCCCGCTGGGTTTTCTGACGTCTTTGTGAAAATTGTCACATATTACCGGAAACTTTCAGAAACATCTTGACAAGAAGCGCCAAATCTGTCACAATGGCATGGAAGTCACGCATCCCTGTTATCCAAGCCATCACCCAGTCTAGTCCATCATGTCCGCGACCCTTAACGATATTGCGCAACATGCCGCGGTTTCGGTTTCGACCGTCTCACGCGTCCTCAATGACCAGGGCAACGTCAGCCTCGAAGCCCGTGCGCGCGTGCTGGAAGCGGTCAAGACGCTCGGCTATCGCAAGCGCGCCCGGCAGACAGCGGGCGACGGCGCCGTCCTGCTGCTCATCCGGCAAGAGGCCGCCCAAACCAACCAAGACGGCTCGCTGGCCATCGAGATGGAGCGGCTGCTGTTGGCAGGCATTCAGCCCGTGCTGCGGGCGCAGGGCCTGGCGCAGCGCATCGTCTATACCAAGATGGCGGCGCAGGAAGATGAGGCGCTGCTGGCCGAACAGCCGGATATCGTCGGCGTGATCATGGTAGGCGGGATCGTCAATCGAGACTATCTCGCTTTGCTGCAGACGAAAAGAATCCCCTTTGTGGTGGCCGGCGCGCATGTACGGCCGCTCCAGGCGAGCTGCGTTATGCCCGATTTTCATCAGGGCATGGTGCAACTCGTCGAGCACCTGGCGCAGCGCGGGCGGCGGCGCATCGGCTTCGTCAACGGCCCGCCCGCCACCACCACAAGCCAGGAGAAGTACTTAGGGCTGCGCCTCGGCCTTGCCCTTCACGGGCTTGATTATGAGGAGAGCCGCATCGTCAGCGGGTGCTTCAGCTTCGAGTCAGGCGATCGGTTGACCCGTAGCCTCCTCGAGCAGCACCCCGACCTCGACGCCATCGTCTACGGCGATGACCACATGGCAATCGGCGGCCTGCGCGCCTTGCGCAGCTTAGGCCGTTCCATACCCGACGACGTGGCCGTGGCGGGCTGCTACGATTACGAAATCGCCCGCTATACCGAGCCGCCCCTAACCTCCATCAGTTTTGACAAGGCGCGCATCGGCGCGCTTGCCGCGCGCCGGCTTTGCTCGCTCCTGGCAGAACCGGACGACCAAGAGTGGTTCTTGCTGCTTCCAACGGCGCTGGCTATTCGCGCCTCCACCTAGAAACAAGCGGACAACGGTTTTATTCCGCGGGCGCGCCGGATGCGGCGACCGCAAAGCTCAAACCGCAGTCATTTTGAAGCAGGCCTTCATAGCCTAAAGCCGTACCTATCCCCCGATTGTTGCCCGACCCTAACCAAAAAGGAGGCGCCTCATGCGTGATACTGCCGAGCGATTCGGATGGGCCTTGGTTGCACCTACCCTAGCTGTGATGGTGCTCATTTTGGCGCTGCCGCTCCTTTTCTCCTTGTACATCAGCTTTCACCGCTGGGACCTTAGCGTCGTGCCCAGCCGCATCGACTGGGTGGGGTTGGACAACTACCGTGAGCATCTGACTTCGGCGGAATTCTGGCGCGTGATGCGCTTCACCTTTCTCTACACCTTCTCGGTCGTGGGCGGTTCCTTCCTGATCGGGTTGGTCTTGGCGCTCCTGCTCAAGCGGGCGCCGGTGGCGCGCGGCTTCTTCACCGCCATGCTCACCCTGCCCATGATGATGACGCCCATCGTGGCCGGGCTTGTCTGGCGGCTCATGTACAACCCCACCTACGGGGCCATTAACCAGATTTTCGGGTTGGGCCAGATTTCCTGGCTGGGCGAGGTGCGCACCGCCATGATCGCGGTCATCCTGACCACGATCTGGCAGAGCACGCCCTTCATCATGATCCTGCTCTTGGCGGGGCTGCAATCGCTGCCCGAAGAGCCCTTCGAGGCGGCGCTCATCGACGGCGCCAGCCGCTGGCAATCCTTCCGCCATGTGACGCTGCCCCTGCTCATGCCCACAATCATGGTCGCCTTGCTTATCCGCACCATTTTCGAGTTTCGCGCCTTCGACGTCATCTGGATTCTGACCACGGGCGGGCCCGCCGGCGCCACCGAAACCCTGAGCCTGCTCAACTTCCGCATCAGCTTCCGTCACTTCGCCGTGGGCGAGGGCGCAGCGCTCTCTTGGCTCATGCTGATCGTCACCATCGTCCTCTCCGCCGGCTTCATCGCTTCGCTCTATCGGCGCAATCAATAGCCCGTGCCCGGCCAACCAGGAAGAAGCCCTATGCCTACCCAACCGCCAGCCCAACCTATGCCTCACGCCGCCACAGCCGCCCGCAGACGCGTCTCGCGCCGGCAGCGCCGGCGGCTGGAAGACGCCCTCACCGTCCTTGCGCTCATCGTCGCCACGGTGATCTTCTTCTTTCCCATCTATACGATCCTGAGCGTCTCGTTCAAGGCGCCCATCGACATCATGGCGACGCCCATTAAGTGGTTCTTCCGGCCCACGCTGGACAACTATCTGGCGCTGATCGGCCTGCGCCCCAGCGAGTTCCAGTTCGACTTGCCGCTGCACTTCCGCAACAGCCTCATTGTCGGCGGCGGCAGCACCCTGCTCTCCCTCATCCTGGGCACGCCGGCCGCCTACGCCTTCGCCCGTGTGCGTTTTCGCGGCCAAAACGCCTCGCTGCTCTTCCTGTTGGCCTTGCGCATGCTGCCGCCCATCACGACGGTCATCCCCCTCTTTCTGCTCATGCGCAACCTGCGCCTACTCGACACGCAGCTCGCGCTTATCTTGGCTTATACCACCTTCAACTTACCCTTCATCGTCTGGATGTTGCGCAGTTTCTTCCTAGACCTGCCGCAAGAGCTGGAGGAGGCTTCTTGGATCGATGGCGCTACCCGCTGGCAGGGATTTTCGCGCGTGATCCTGCCCTTGAGCGCGCCGGGCTTGGTCGCCTCCGCCATCTTTAGCCTTATGCTCTCCTGGAATGATTTCATCTTTGCCGTCATTCTAACCAGCCGCAAAGCGCCCACGTTGCCTATGCTTATCGCCGGCTTCACCACCGAGATGGGCGTTTCCTGGGGCATCATGATGGCGGCCGGCTCGGTCGTCGTGCTGCCCGTACTGCTCTTCACCCTCTTCGTCCAGCGCTATCTCGTCATGGGGCTGACTTCGGGGGCGGTCAAGGGCTAGACTCAACGAAAGGAGAAAGAACCATCAGCCAATCATTTGCGAGACAAGCCGCACCTGCGTATTCCCGTTCGATGCAACTCGAGTCCATAAGGAGAGATGTACTATGAAACGCGTTTTCGCCATTCGGTTGCTCCTGATCCTCGCCATCCTGAGCCTGACGGCCTGCGCGGCCCCCGCAGCGCCGCCGCCTGCTGCACAGGAAGCGCCCGCAGAAAGCGGCGCGCCGGCGGCGGGGAGCCGCGGCACGCTGCGCTTTATCGGCCCCACGGGCGGCGCCGTCAAAGCCCTGACCGAGGACCTGATCCCCATGTTCGAGGCGGAGACGGGCATCAAGGTCGAAGCGACGTATGTAGCCCACGACGCCCTGACGCAGAAGGCCATGACCGAGTTCGTTTCGGGTACGCCCACCTTCGACGTCATCCAGTTTGAAACCAGTTGGGGCGGGCGCTATTCCCCCTTCCTCGAAGACCTTGAGCCTTTCATCGAGGTGGCCGGAGACGCCTTTGCCGAGGACGACATTCTGGCTGCCGCCCGCAATATGGGCATTGCCGACGGCAAGACCGTTGGGCTGCCCTACCGCGTTATCGGCCGCATCCTTCATTACCGCACTGACATCTTCGAAGAGGTTGGCGTTGAGCCGCCCCAGACCTTCGACGAAATGCGCGAAGTCGCCCAGGCTGTTACGCTCGACACCGACGACGACGGCGAGATCGACGTCTACGGCTTCGGCTTCTTGGGCAAACAGGGCTACGGCAACGCCTATGAGTTCGGCACCTTCCTCTTCGGCAGCGGCGGCGCTTGGTGGAACCTGGATACGTGCGAGATTCTTTTCAACGACGAGACCGCGGTGCAGGCCCTCCAGTTCTACGCCGATCTGCGCAACGAATATGGCGTCATGCCGCCGGAGGTTACCACCTGGGCCTGGGATGAATGGATTGCCGGCGGACAGACCGGCCGCTACGCCATGACCATCATGCACACGCCCTATGCCGTGCCGCTCAACAACCCTGAGGCCAGCGAGACCGCCGGGCTGTGGGGTTGGGCCGACGCACCGGGCCGCGATACCCTGGACCAGGGCGCGCCGCCTGTCGGCGGCTGGCTCTTTGGCATCCCCGTGGCGGCTGAGCAGAAAGACATGGCCTGGGAGTTCATCCAGTACATGACCGGCAAGGAAGCCCAACTCAAGAGCGCATTCAACGAAAACGCCCCGACCCGCCGCAGCGTCTTTGAAGACGCCGACGTGCAAGCGATGTGGCCGTGGGCCGACGTGGCGCTGCGCTCATTGGAGCGGGGTACGCCGATGTATAACAATTCGGAAGAGCTGGAAGCCGAGAGCGCCCTCATGGTGACCGTGTCCGAGGTGTTGCTGGGCGAAAAGGCGCCGCAGCAGGCCGCGGATGAGGCCGCCGAGAAGTTGAAGGATATCTTGGCCAAATCAGGACGCTGTCCGGAATAAGCCGCTGCGCGAGGGGCGGCGAGCGCCGCCCCTCGCCTTTGCCAGAAACGAGTCTGCACATGCCCAACAACGACGGTGCAGTGGGAGGGCCGCTGCGCAGCCTTGCCCGTCTGCGCCACGTTCGCAGCCGCCGCGCTTCCAGCTATGATCGCAGCGGCGGAAACGAGGATTTCATCTGGATTCAGCCCGGCCAAAGCGCTCGCCTGCTCGATGCCGCAGGTCCGGGCTGCATCACCCACATCTGGATGACGACCGGCTGTCAAGAAGCCCATTATCTGCGCAAACTCGTCTTGCGCATGTGGTGGGACGGCGAGGCGGAGCCGAGCGTAGAAGTTCCCCTGGGCGACTTCTTCGGCATAGGCCATGCCGAAGTGCGCAATTTCGCTTCTCTGCCCCTTGCGATGTCTCCTCAAGGAGGGCGCGCCTTTACCTGCTATTTTCCCATGCCTTTTTCCGGCCGTGCGCGCATCGAATTGGCGAACGACTGTGAGCAGGCGCCGGCGCGCCTCTACTACTACATCGACTACGAAGCCTATGAGACGTTGGCGGAGGACATGGGCCGCTTTCATTGCCAATGGCGCCGGCAGAATCCCTGCGACGGCGAGTCACCCGCAGGAATGAACTTTGAAGACTACCAGTTTACAGGCGTCAACGCCGGCGGCGAGGGCAACTATGTGATCCTAGACGCCGAAGGATGGGGCCATTACGTCGGCTGCCACCTGGATATTCATAACCTGACCGAGACCCGCGGGCGCAACTGGTATGGCGAAGGCGATGACATGATCTTCGTCGACGGCGAGGCATACCCTTCCGGTCTGTACGGAACCGGCACTGAGGACTATTTCAACACGGCTTGGTGTCCGCAGGAAGCCTATCATAGTCCCTATTTCGGCATCACCTTGCCCGGCGGCCCAAACTGGTCGGGAAAAATCTCGCTCTATCGCTATCACGTCGAAGACCCCATCCATTTCCGTCGCTCGATTCGGGTCACCATCGAACACGGCCACGCCAACCGGCGCTGCGACGATTATGCCAGCACGGCCTATTGGTATCAGGCCGAGCCGCACAAGCCGTTTCCGGCTTTGCCCGCGCCCGCAGAACGGCTGCCGCACCCGGATTAGGCCCGCCCCATCACGTCAGAGGAGAGTCGATTCCCATGTCAAAACTACGAATTGGCGTCGTAGGCTGCGGCGATGTCGCACAGCACACCTATTTGCCTGGACTAGCCCGGCTGCACCGTGAAGGCGTGCTGGATTTTGTCGCAGTCGCCGACTCGGTCGAGGGACGCGCCGCCGCTTTGGCCGAAAAATACGCCGTGCCCCGCGCTTTTCTGAGCGCCGAGGCCCTTCTGCAAAGCGACGCGGACTTGGTGGTGAACCTCACCCCCATGCAGGCGCACGCCGAGATCACGCTTGCCGCCCTTGCGGCGGGCAAGCACGTCTACACCGAAAAGCCGATCGCAACGGCGCTGGACGACGCCCAGGCCATCGTCGCTGCGGCGCGCAGCGCGGGGCTGATGGTTGGCGCGGCGCCGGCGCTGTTGACCCATCCGGACATCCAGCAGACGCTGCGCTGGCTCTGGGCGGACGTAATCGGCCGCGTCTGTTTTGTCCGCGCCCGCGCCAGCAACCCCGGCCCCGACCGCATTACCGATTTCCTCACCGACCCCGCCTGGTTCCACAAAACGGGCGGCGGTCCGCTCTTCGACCTCGGCATCTACCCGCTGCACGTCATCACCGGCGCATTAGGGCCGGCGCGGTGCGTCACCGCTTTTTCGGGTATCGCCCTGCCCGAACGCACGGTCGTTTCCGGCGCGGCCAAAGGCAAGACCATCCGGGTCGAAAGCGACGACAACACGCACTTGCTGCTCGATTTCGGCGACGCCGCCTATGCCAGCATTGACGCCACATACTGCGTGCTCTCGTCGCAAGGCCCGCGCATGGAGTTCTACGGCGCCGACGGCGTGATGAACCTGGCGTCCACCGCCGACGAGCCGCCCGTGCTTATATTCCGGGCGGACGATGCGCACGGGCTGCGCGGCTGGGTCACGCCGGAGAAAGTCTACCGCGGCCGCGTTAACCCGCCGCGCCGCCCGCCTGAACCGCCTGCCTACAGCCTGGTCAACGGCGTGGCGCACATGGTCGACGCGCTGGAGGGTCGCAGCCCCCTGCTGCTCACTGCCGAACACGCCGCCCATGTCCTCGAAATCCTGCTCGCCGTGCAGCAGTCGGCCCGCGAAGGTCGCGCCGTTGAGATCAACAGCACGTTTGCGCGGCCTGCCCTAGCCGGTTGATAGCCAGCTCATCAAGACAAGGAGATCTTTCCTATGAAACTCGGCTGTGCTTGTTGGACCTTTGCGAAGGGGCGTTTTCTGCCGCCCTACGAGCCGGCGATCGAGACCATCGGCGATCTGGGGTTCGACGGCATCGAATTCATCTTGCGCCACCCCGACGACCTCGCCGACTACTGGACGGCGCAACGCATCGACGGGCTGCGCCGCCTGTGCGACGCGCGCGGGCTAACGGTCAGCCAGTTCGCGCTCTTCCAAGACGTGGTGGCGGATTTGCCTAACCTCAACCGCGACGCCCGGCAGCGCGCCCTCGGCCAGTTCGAGCAGGGCGTGAAGTTGGCTGCGGCGATGGGCAGCCCGGTGATCAACTTCGTGAGCCAATGGCCGGTGGGCATCAAAGCGCCGGCGTCGTATGTGCCGCGCTACTGGTACACCAACAACCCCGGCCTGGAGGGCTTCAGCCCCAAGCTCTCGATGCAACTGCCCGATCCCTTCGACTGGGACGCCATCTGGGATACCTATGTGGAGACGGTGCGCGCCTGTGCGGGGATCGCCGAAGCGCACGGCCTCAAGCTAGCGATCGAAGGGCACGCGCACGTCATCGTCCCCAATACCGACTCCTTCTTGCGACTGCGCGAACATGTGCAACACCCGGCGCTGGGCTATAACCTGGACACGGCCTGGCTGTTTATCCAGCGCGAGTACATCCCGTGGTCGATTGCCAAGCTGCGCGGCAAGCTGCTGCACGTGCATGCCCGCGACGGGGATGGGCTGCACGCCTACAGTCTGCCGCCCGGAGAAGGCATTCTCGATTGGGAAGGCATCTTCGACGCCCTGCGCGGCATCGGCTACGACGGTTTCGTCTCGTTTGAATTGGGCGGGCTGTCGGACGCGGAGAAGTGGGTTGGCCGGGCGCGCGCCTATTTGGCCGACTATCTCTGAGCCGGCGCTCTCCCGGCGCGGCCTATCGCCGCCAAGCAAGCGCTCGCGGGCGGGTTGGCGGCGAAAAGCGAAAAGTTTTCGGTTTTGCCGGCGAGAAGATGACGCCTGGGCACCGTGGCGTTTGGCGCCGGCGCCAGGTTCGCCCCGAACATCTCGCCGGCGCGGCGGGCGTCGCCGTCCCGGACTATAGGGACAGCCGCAGCCTGCTTCCCTTGTGCCGGGAGTCGGACAGTGCAATGTGGCGGGATCAGGGGATCTGCGAGCACAACGGGAAAGGGCTGATCCGCTCCGTGACGGACAAAGCCTAGCGCCTGCCGCCTCATCTGGGAACCGGCCCCCGGGCAAGGCATCGCACAGGGGTACGACAGCGCCCTGCCCCCTGTCCTGCCAAGCCGCCTTCTACGGGCAACCTCGTCCATAATCTGGATGGCCCCCTCGCGCCACCCGCCCTGCTTCGTCCAGAGCGCACCTATCCTAATCCGTGTATATCCGCCAAATCCGTGTTATCGCGAAGTGGCCGCAAAGCGGCATCCGCGTTCCATCCCCTCTTCACCTAATCTGTGTCATCTGCGTCCCATCCCCTCAGCACTTTCACGTTTCTTCCACGCTTTAGCCACGACGCCGCCACGCGTGCTCGCTATACTAGACAGGAAGCGCCCCATGAGGCATCCCGTAACCCCTCACCGGCAGCATGTGCAGTCTGCCGGCAGCGGAGCTGGTTCAACCTGACGGTTCTCCGTGCATGGCTCGTGTGACGAGGGGCGGGATGTCCCGTCCCCCTACCTATCGTGATTCGGGCTTGGTTGTTATTGGATCAAAAGGAGGATCCATCATGAAGCCCATGGTCAAACTCTGCACAATTGCCGCGTTGGCGCTGGCCCTGCTCATCTTGACGATGACGCCGGCCGCCGCGCAAGACAGCGAGCAGTACTTGCCGTTTATAGGAGCCAGCCCCAGCGTGGAGCGGGCGGTTGTAGAGCAACCCGTCGAGGACGCGCAGCCTGAGGCCGCGCCGGATGCCGTGCCTGCGCTCCTGCGGCACGAACCGGGCCACCGCTCCAAGGTCAACGACCTGGACGTGCGCCTGGCCGCAGGGGAGATTGACGACCCCTTGGCCGGCAATTCCACGCTGGTCGCTTGGGATAAGGTCGAGATGGTGTTGCACGGGTTGGACGGCAAGTTCATTCACAAGACCTATGACGTTGACGCCAACCTGGGCGTCCCGGTCGCCAAAGAGCGGGTGGCCGGTTTGGGTGTGAATGGCGGCGGGAATATGGATGTCGCCGCCGGTTACTTCACCGGCGAGGCCGGATGGATGGACACGGTGGCGGCGTGGGAATACCCCGCCGGCAAGATCTCGCTCTATGTCGAGTCGTACAACAGCAGCCTGCTCAAGAGCCTCGATGCCACCATCAACACCAATGATGTGGTTGCGGGCGCCAACGCCACTGCGCCAACCTATGGCGGCACAATCCGCGTCGCTGTCGGCAACTTCGACGCGGACGCCTACGACGAGTTCGTTGTGGCCTGGGAGGGCGCCGGCGCCTCGCTTAACCTGCGTGTCTGGGACACCAACGGCACGATTGCGCCGGTCGCCAAGGGCACGATCGCCGGGGAGACGCTGGGCGGCTACAAGTTCCTGGATGTCGCGACCGGCGACTTCAACGGCGACGGCAAGGACGAGATCGCGGTCGCCTGGCAGCAAGGCAGCGACGGCTACCTGGCTGTCAAGGTCTACAGCGTCGGCAGCACCGGCAACCTCGTGGCCCAAGGCAAGCTGGCCGACGCGGCTTCAGAGGGAAAAACGCCCATGCCGCCTGGAAAGATTGCCATCACGACCGGCGACTTCGAGGGCGACGCCATGGACGAAATCGCGGTGGCCTACAACGTACCCGCCGCAACCAATCTCCGTGTCTACAAGGCAAGCGCCGATCTCAAGACCCTGACCCAAGCGGGCATGGCTTCTGTGGGCTCAGGTTTGGGGCTATCCGTCCTCCGCGAGAAGGTGGGGCGCGGGCTAGATCTACAGGCCGGGGACTTCAGTGCGGACGGCATTGACGAACTGGCCCTCGTCTGTGGCGCGCCGGCCGCGTACTCCTGCAAAGTCTCGGTCTTTGCCACGGATGTCCTCACCCCGACGCTGCGCGCGACACTGCGTGACGACGCGATGGGCTGTTACGGGGGTGATCTGTCCGTAGCAGTCGGCGACTTGAACCGCGACAGCATCGACGAGATCGCCGTTGGCAATGTCTGGGGAGCTTCGGCCGTCAGCAACCGCGTTGACCTCAACCTGTTTCAGGTGACGCCCGACCTGGGCTCCGTTGTGGCGAAAGGCGCTATCACGGGCGCCGACGCCGTGGGCGGCACGGGCCACATGGCCATTGCCGCCGGCAGTTTTGACGGCAAGAATGTGCGCGTCGGGCCGCCGGTCTACAGCCATATGGACGACACACTGCAGATCCTGGCCGTCATCAACGCGCCGCCCAAGCACAAGGACACAATCGACGGCGTGGTCCATGACGTCAACGTCATCAACCGCTGCCTGCTCCCCCCCTGCACCTATGCCAAGTACGAAACGATCGAGAAGAGCAGCACCTCGATGGCGGTGACGACCAACCGCGACTGGTCCGTCTCTGCCGAGCTCAAGCTGAGCTATTCGTTCGTCAGCGCCAGCATGAGCGCCTCCTATGGCGAAAGCTTCGAGAAAACCACGAGCTCGTTCAGAAGCCAGGAGTTCGGGCAGGATGTGCAGGCCGACGAGGATGATGTCATCATCCGCATGGTGCAAAGTCTCAACATCTGGGAGTACCCCGTCTATGCCGACGGCACTAACGTGGTCCAAGGCCACATCCTCGTGATCTGGCCCGACAAGGTGGACCCGACCTGCACGAGCAACTGCGCGGCGGCCATCACCGTGCGCATCGACGGCGAGAATCCCACCTCCTACTATCAGCCCAACCACGAGCTCTTCAACGTGATGTCCTATCCGCCGGCGGCGCCCACGGACATCCGTACCACCATCAAGAGTGATAACAGGAACGATCTCGGGCCCAACGGCTACGCGTGGTGGGTGAAATGGTTGGATATCGAGACGGATGAGACCAAGAAGTCCAGCAAGCTGGATCTGGGGGCGTCCTTGGAAGTCTCAGGCTTCGGCCAAAGCCTCTCGGTTTCAGGCAGCTACAGCCAAGGCGAAACCGCCGTCAACCAGGTCAGCTTCGAGCAGAGCACGGAAATCCGTCTGACCTACCTGGGCATCGCCCAGACCTACTCCTATGGCGTGCGGCCCTTCATCTACTGGGCCAAACCCGACGGACACCTGGTGCTCGACTACCAGGTGACGCCCCTGACCGCTTCTGGGGGGATGCCCAACACCTGGTGGCAGAACACCTATAACAAGGCCGACCCCACCTTCAACCTGCCGTGGAAAGATGGCGGCATGGGCCCGGAATATACCTACCTGAGCAAGGAGATCACCTGCAATCCGCAGTATGCCGCGCCGGGCGCGGTCGTCGCCATCACCGCCAAGGTGCGCAACTACAGCCTTATGGGCGCCAACAACGTCAAGGTGCGCTTCTACCTGGGCGACCCAGACGCAGGCGGTACGCAGATCGGCCAGGTGACGATTGCCCAACTCAACCCCATGTCGTCTACTCCAGCGGCCATCCAGTTCAACACGACGGGCCACTTGCCAGGCGAGGTGTTGAAGATCTATGTCGTGGTCGACCCGGATAGGACCCTCGCCGAGGTGCACGAGGACAACAACAAGGCCTACGCCCAACTGCCGATCGTCAGCCCGCCCATGGCAGGCGAGTCAGGAAACCTATTCGTCACAGCTGGCGATATTGTGTTTGACCCGGTCACAGTCATCTCGGGGGAAAAGGTGCACATCAGCGCCACCGTCCATGCGGTCGACGCCACATACGCTTGGGTGGCAGTGGAGTTCTGGGACGGCAGCCCCAGCGCCGGCGGCCAGTCCATCGGCGGCCGTCTTATTCCCATCGTGACGGCCGGCGGTGAGGCCACGGTCGGCATCGATTGGCCGACGGCCGGCCATGTTGGGGAGAATGAACTGTGGGTGGTGCTCAGCCATGCGAAGGATCGGGACATCACCGACAACCGCGCATCCGCTAGCGTACAGGTTGAGCCCGTACACCTGTATCTGCCGCTGTTCCACGATTTCGCCTCGCAACCCCGCTGAACAAAGGGAGGGCAGGGGGCAGTGACTATGCCTGGCCCCTGCCCTCCCCGCGCCGGCGAGTGCTCGAAAAAATCCATGACGCAATCACGCAACCAGACCCCTGCCTGGCCCAGGGCGACCACAGGGGTCGCCCCTACGACGGTCACGCCGGCGCTCTTGCCGGCTGGGATGGCGGCGGGTTGGCGGCGATAGGCGAAAAGTTTTCGGTTTTGCCGGCGAGAAGAGAATGTGCGCGGATAAGGCGTCAGGCCTCACCCGTACACGTGGCGGGCGATGATGTGGTCTTGGTATTCTTCGTCCAGCTCGCAGAAGTAGCCGCTCCAGCCCCACACGCGCACGATCAGGTTTTGGCGCCGCTCCGGGTGGGCCTTGGCGTCGCGCAGCGTGTCCACGTTGAGGCTGTTGATCTGCAACTGCTGGCCGCCCAACTGCGCGAACAGGCGCACCAGCATCGCCGTCTTGCGCAGCGCCTCGTCGTTGCGGAACACCGTATCCGCCAACTCCAGCGTGATCGGCCCGCCGTTGCAGATGCGCCGGTAGTCCAGCTTGGCGAAGGACTGCAACACGCTGATCGGCCCGCGCACCGTGGCGTTGGGCGACGGCGCCAAGTTCGCCCCGAACATCTCGCCGTCGCGGCGACCCTCCGCCGTCGCACCGACCAGCGGCTCGCGCATGCCCTCGTGCCCCAGCGCCAGCCAGACATAGTACATCGCCGACCCCGTCCCCGGGCGCAGGATGCCGCCGCGCGGCGTGGGACGCTCGCTGGACGCATAGCCCTCACACGCCCCCGCAAACAGGTCCGCCAGCGCCGTCATCAGATCGTCGGCGCAGTCGTCGTGGTTGCCGACCTTCGGCCCCTCCGCCTCCAGCAGGCGGCGCAGCTCCTCATGCCCTTCGTAGCCGGCTTCGAGCGCGGCCAGCAGCTCCGAGGGCGATACCCGCCCCTCCTCGAACACGAAGCGCCGCACCGCGGCCAGCGCATCGGCCGCACTGGCCAGACCCGCGCCGTGGATGCCGAAATTGTTGTACGTCGCCCCCTGCGACAAGTCCCGCCCGCGCTCCAGGCAGTCCGTCATCAGCGCCGAGTAGTAGGGCGCGGGCGGCAGCCACAGGTCGGCGTAGGCGTCGGCCAGCGCCTTGACCTGGCGGCGAATGTCCTCCTCCGTGCGGCGCAGGATGCCGGCGAAGTCGTCGCCCGCGGCCAGGCCGGCGCGCACGCCGCAATCGACCGCAGCGGGCAGCGAGACCGCGCCGATGTTGACCACATCCATGCCGCGGCCGGGGATGAGAAACTCCCAGCACGCCGCCACGGCGTAGTCGCGCGCGTCCTCCAGGCTGTAGCCGTGCGCGACCAGGCCGGGGATCACCACGTCGTCGTTGGAGTATTGCGGGAAGCCCAGCCCCTTGCGCGTCAGTTCCGTCGCCAGCGTCAGCAGGTCCAGGTCGGTGCGCGGCGAGATGCGCAGGTTGATCTTGGGGTCGATCATCGCCAAGTCGCGCGATACGCTCAGGACGAGGCGCGTCAGCTCGTTGACCGCACCGGCGCCGTCGCGCGTCACACCGCCCAACGTGATCGTCT
Source organism: uncultured Caldilineaceae bacterium (assembly GCA_964467575.1). GTDB lineage: Bacteria > Chloroflexota > Anaerolineae > Caldilineales > Caldilineaceae > JASGTU01. The sequence continues at coordinate 79,536 of CAYXRG010000008.1, forward strand.
GGCCGTTGTCGCCCTGCTGCACGCCGGGATAGAGGTCGCTGTCGCGATTGAGCGAGATGAAGAACTCGGCCAACAGATCGGCCGCGCCGTCCATGTCAAGGCGGCCTGCTTGTAGATCGGCGCGCAGATAGGGCCACATGTACTGGTCGAAGCGCCCCAGGCCGACGTGGTAGTTGCCGCCCAGCCAGACCACGGCGTGGAGCAGGCGCAGCGCCTGCAGCGCCTCGTGGAAGGTGCGCGGCGAGTGCGCCGGCACATGCTCCAATATCTCGGCTACGTCGTGACGCCCGACGCGGCGCGCCGTCGCCGCGTGGCGCGCGGCCAGCCCCAGCACGGCGTCGATGCTCTCCACGGCGCAGTCCAGGAACTCGACCGCTTCGGCGTCGTGCGCATAGCGCTGCCGCGCCGCCAGCGCCGCGTCCTTGCGCCCTAGCAGCCCCTGCCGCAGGACCATGCCCCAGTCGGCGCAGACGTTGCTGATGGGGCCGAGCTCGTGCAGCGTATGGCGCGCGGCGATGGCGTCCCATTCCTCGCCGCGCAGCACTGGCGGGATGGCCGCGGGCAGCGTGCGCGTGAAGACGATGCGCTCGTCCGGCTCGACGATCGCGGCTTCCGCCTCGCACTGGCGGCGAATGAGGCGGGCCATGCGCCGCGGCAGCGACAAATCCTCGGCCTCGCACTCGGCGAGCAGGTCAACCGGCGTCTTTTGCCGCCAGACATGGTGAGCGCCCGCGCGCGTACGCTCTTTCAGTTGCCGGATTCGTTCGTTCATTGCACACGCACCTTTACTTGCAGGGTCTCGAAGACGGCGGTGTTGAGGTTGAGCGGGCGCGTTTCGTCGTAGTCGGGCAGCCAGGCCATGCCCGCGGCCGCGTACTTGCCGCCGGCGGCCTGGTTGTAGGGCAGCAGGTCGACGCGCTGCATACCCGGCAGGCCGCGCACCGTCTGCGCGATGGCCGCCAGGTTCTCGTCCGTATCGGTCACGCCGGGGACAAGGGGGACGCGGATCACAAAGGGAACGCCGCTGCCCGCCAGGATGCGCAGGTTGCGCAGGATGGGCGCGTTGTCGACGCCGGTATAGCGCCGGTGCGCAGCCGGGTCGATCAGTTTGAGGTCGAAGTAGACCAGGTCCGTGCGCGCCAGCACGCTGCGCAGGGCGCGCTCGCCCGCATAGCCCGACGTGTCGAGCGTGACGTGCAGGTTGTCGAGCAGGTCGACCGTTTCGGCCACGAACTCGGCCTGCATGAGAGGCTCGCCGCCGGAGAAGGTGACGCCGCCTTCGCAGGCGCGCAGCGCGGCGGCCTGGCGGTTGAGGATGCGCGCCAGTTCGTGCGGCGCGAATTCGCGGCCGGCGATGCGTTCGCCGGTGGCGCCGCGCATCGTCTGCGGCTGCGGCGAGATGCCTTCCGGGTTATGACACCAGGTGCAGCGCAGCGGGCAGCCCTTGAGGAAGACCGTGGTGCGCACGCCCGGCCCGTCGTGCACCGCAAACTCTTTGATATCGAAGATCACGCCGTTGGTCATGGATAGGAGTTAGGAGTCAGGGGTGACGCATGACGCCTGACTCGCGACGTGTGACTCGTCGGATTCGCACGGGGCCAGGTCGACCAGGTCGGAATCGAGCAGGCGCTCCAAGATGAGCGAGACTTGCCGGGACGACATGCGCTTGGCCCCGCAAGAGCCGCGCACGATCAACTCCACCGGAACCTTGACGCGGCCGGGCACTTCTTCATCATCGCCCAGCCGCTTCAGGAGCAGCTCGCTCGCCAGGCGCCCCATCTCATATTGCTGCACCCGCACCGTTGAGAGGATGGGCGTGACGAGCGAGGCCATGGCAATGTCGTCGAAGCCGACGATCGCCACATCGTCGGGGATCTCCAGCCCCAGGCGTCTGCATGCCGCCATGGCGCCGATGGCCATCAGGTCGTTGTAGCAGAAGAGCGCAGTTGGCTGTTCGTCGCCCAGCAACTGCTGCGCGGCGTGATAGCCGCCGCGCATGGTCGGCTTGCAGCGGATGACCAGCGCCGGATCGTAGGCGACGCCGGCAGCCTCCAGCGCCTGCCGGTAGCCTTCGTAGCGACCGTTGGCCGCCGAGCGCTCGCTCGGCCCGCCCAGGTGGGCGATGCGCCTGTGGCCCAGGTCCAACAGATGGCGCACGGCCAACGCCGCGCCGGCGCTGTTGTCGATGTCGATGATCGTGGCGTTGTCGCCCTGGGCCGGAGAGTCTTCCGCCACCACAGGTATCTCGCCGTGAACCGCTGCGGCCAGCTCCTCAGAGCTGGAGTGGGCGCCGAAGAGCAACAGTCCGTCCACTCCCCGGCTGACGAGAATGTCCAGATACGTTCGTTCCTTGGCCGCATCCTCATTGGTGTTGCACAGGAAGATGCTGTACCCCGCGTTGTACAGGACATCTTCGCAGCCGCGCACGACTTGGCCGAAAAAGGGGTTGGTAATGTCAGGGATGACGACGCCGATCGTCTTGGTTCGCCCCGTGCGCAGGCTAGCCGCCAGGATGCTCTGGCGGTAGCCCAGCGCATCGACTGAGGCCTGGACCCGCCGGCGCGTCTCGTCGGAGACGTACGGCCAGTCGTTGAGCACATTGGAAACGGTCTTGGGCGAGACGCCGGCATGTTTGGCGACATCTCGCAAGGTGACGCGCTTCTTGCGACGCGGGTTGCGCTGCATATTCTTACTTTCCTCGTAGGTCACGCGCCTGTCATTCTGAAGCGAGTGTCAGCGAGTTGAAGCATCTCGTCGCACCAGAGGCAGAGATGTTTCGCTACGCTCAACATGACATCGTGCGTATTTGGCGATCAAACCATTTAGCGATCGCGCCACTACAGCGGCAAGGGGCGGTAGAGGACATTCTCCCAGCCCGTCAGGTCGCCGGCCTCTGCAAGCGCGGCTTTCTCCAGCCCCGCTTGCCCCAGCCAGACCTGCATCCAATCCTCGCTCTCCGCCGCCGCCGGCCGGTTATCCCAGGCGTAATACGGCACGGCGACGACCTGCCGCCCGTCCTGGGCTGCGCCGCGGATGACCGCTACGCCGCCCAACAGATCGGGGTCGTACTGCGCCTCGAACTGCGCATCCGCCGGCAGGACGGGGTTGGGCTCGTCCGGATTATCCACGCCCTCCAGGCAGTAGACAAGCGGCCCGCGCTGCAGCGCAACCTTGCCCCGCACATCGTTCACGTAGGGGTGCGCCGCCACGCGCTCAACCGGCATGGCTAACTCCAATTCAATCGTATCACCATCCTGCCATTCGCGCCGGATCACGGCGTAGCCATGTTCAGCTTCGACCGGGTTGACGGGCTGCCCGTTGACGCGCAGCCGGAAGTCCCGGCTCCAGCCGGGCAGGCGCAGGCGCAAGCCGAAGGCGCGTGCACCGGGCGTGCGCACTGTGATGGCCACGCGTCCTTCCCAAATATAGCGGGAGCGCTGGATTAACTCAACCTCGCCCGCGGGCAAGGGGATGACGCTGCGACCGCCTACATACTGGTGAATATAGATGTCCTCGTCATCGTAGGCGTAGATCTGGCCGCCCAACTCGGACAGCGCCTTGAGCAGCATGGGCGGGCAACAGGGGCATCCATGCCACTCCCAGCGGTGGATATTGCCCTTCGCCGTCAGCGGGTTTTGGTAGGTGTAGCGCGTGCCGTCCAAAGACACGCCCGGCAAGATGTTGTTGTAGAGCGCGCGCTCATAGACGTCGGCGTAGACGGTCCCGTCGAAAGCCTGGCCCATCAGACCGGCCCAGAAAGCCAGCCCCACGCCGGCGCAGGTCTCCAGATAGCCGGTATTGGGCAGGTAGTAGCCGTACGAGAACCCCTCATAGGCGTGGATCGGGCCGACGCCGCCGGTGATGTACAGCTTGCGTTCGGTCACATCGCGCCAAAGCCGGTGCGCCGCCGCCAGATAGCCGCCGTCGTCGAGTTCCAGGCCCAGCGCGGTCAGGCCGGTGTAGAGCAGGACGGCGCGCACGGCGTGGCCCACGGCTTCCGGCTGATCGACCGTGCAGCAGTGGTCCTGGGCGTACTCGGTGAAGTTGATGCGTCCCTGATGGTTGCCGCGGTTGTCGATCCAGAAGCGGGCCAACGCCAGATATTGCGCAGGGTCGCGTTCAGGGATGAGCTGCGCCGCCAGGTCGGGTTGTTGACGGAAAAGCCGGTAGAGCTTGATCAGCGCCTCTTCGGGCAGCGAGTGCGCCGGCACAAGGTTGCGCTTGGGCGCCGGCCCAATCGTGTCGCACATGTAGTTGGCGAAGCGGACGGCCAAAGCGAGCAAGTTCGTCTTGCCCACCGCGCGGTAGTGATGCACGCCCGCCTCGACCAGGCAGCCGGCGTTGTACATCTCGTGGTGGTATAGCTGGCTGCCGCCGTTGGCCCCCCAGCGCTTGTCGGGGTGCATGAGCGTGACGTAGGTGTTGATGTAGCCGTCGGGGTCCGCCGCCTGCGCGGCCGCGAAGCGTTCGATGTACCCGTCCAGCCGCTCGTCCAACTGCGCGTCATACTCCGCGGCCAGGAAGTCCGACGCCCCGCGCATCGTTTCCCAGATCAGGCCGTCGAACCACGGATGGCCGTGGAAGCCGCCGCGTTCGCCGTGAGCGACCTTGTCGAAATTGGCGAAGGCTTCGCCCTTCTCGAACTTGGTGAACACGTCGTCGAGCGTCACCTGGCGCACGAGGCGCAGTTTAGGGCTCCAGAAGTCGTCCTCGATTGTCGTCTGTGCGACGGGAACCGGCTGTCGCTTGCAGCGCGCAGCCGCCGGCGCGGGGGTCGAATTCGTCTGCAACGTCATCGCTGGTTGCTCCTTGCGGTGCTAAGGGGTTTGATTGTCAGGCGTCTGTCATTCTGAAACGAGCGTCAGCGAGTTGAAGAATCTTGGTGTACTGGAGTTTGAGATGCTTCGCTCGGGAACCCTCTGGGTGCAGCATGACAGAATGGGTAAACGATCATGACGCCATCTGCCTAGAGTTTAAGTCCGGTCATGGTCACGCCTTCGATAAAGTACTTCTGCCCGAAGATGAAGACAATGACGGGGGGAATGACGACGATGGTGGCGCCGGCCATCAACAGGTTCCAGTCCGTGCTGTACGTTCCCTGGAACTGCATCAAGCCAAGAGCCAGCGTATATTTCTTTTCTTCGTTCAGATAGATGAGGGGGTTGAGGAAATCGTTCCAGACGTTGAGGAAAGTAAACAGGCCGACGACAATCAAAGCCGGCTTGATCAGCGGCGCCATGATGCGCGCATAGATCTGGAAGTAGCTCGCCCCGTCAATAATGGCGGCGTCCTCCAACTCCCTGGGGATGGTGAGAAAGAACTGGCGCAGCAGAAAGATGTTGAAGGCGCCGCCGCCGAACCAGATAGGCACGATGAGCGGATAGAACGTGTTGATGGCGCCGAGTTGCGCCCACAGCAAAAAAGTGGGCAGCATGCTCACCGCATAGGGCAACATCAGGCTGCTCAAGATCAGGGTGAACCACAAGCGCTTGAGCGGAAAGCGCAGACGGGCGAAGCCATAGCCGACCATGCTGCTCGTCAACAAGGTCCCGAACAGAACAGGGATCATGATGGTCATGGTGTTTTTGAAGTAGAGCGGGAAGTTGACCACCGTCACCGCGTCTAGGTAGTTGGACCAGCGCATGACCTCAGGCCAGAGCAGCGGCGGGAAGATGAAGATCTCACCCAGGGTCATGAGCGAACTGCGGATCAGCCAGTACAGCGGCAGCGAAGCGATCAGAGCGCCGATGATCAGCACGACGAGCGTGAGAGACGAATGGATGGCTTTGCGTTTGATCATGCTTCCTCACCGTAATAAAAGACCCAGGAGCGGGAGGTCTTGAAGACCAGGAAGGTCACCAGTGCAATCAACAGGAACAGAATCCAGGCGAGCGCACAGGCCAGGCCCATGCGGTTGTTGCCGAACGCTTCGCGATAGATGAGCAGCACAAAGAAGAGGCTGGCATTGTTGGGGCCGCCATTGGTCATGATGAAGGACTGCGTGAAGATCTGGAAGGCGCTGACAAAGCCCAAGACCATGTTGAAGAAAATGAAGGGCGTCATGTGCGGCAAGGTCACCGCCGTCAGCTTGTTCCACCAATTGCCGCCGTCGATCTCCACCGCCTCCAGCAACTGGCGCGGCACGCCTTGCAGCCCGGCTAGAAAGATGAGGATCGTGCTGCTCGCCGCCCATAGGTCCATCAGGATGATGGAGGGGATCACCGTCTGGGTGCCGTGGATCCAGCGCGAAGGCGGCAGCCCCATGCCCTTGAGCATGGCGTTGAAGAGGCCAAAGTCAGGGTTGTATAGCCACATCCAGATCATGCTGGACGCCACCACAGGAACGATGGAGGGCAGGTAATAGACGGTGCGGAAAAGGGCTTTGCCGTGCACCTCTTGGTTTAGGAGCATCGCCACCAGGAAGGTATAGACGATGCGCAGAAAGACGCTGCCAAAGGCGAAATAGGCCGTCGCCCGCAGTGATCTATAAAAGAAGGGGTCGACCGTAAATAGCCGCACGTAGTTGTCCAGCCCGACCCACTTGGCCTGGCCGATGATGGGCCAGTCGGTGAAACTGAGCAGCAGCGTGGCGACCATGGGGCCGAAGACCCAGATCAGAAACCCCAAGATGCCCGGCGCTACAAAGATATAGCCGGCGATGGCTTCGCGCCGCCTCAGGCTGTAGACAGGAAAGAATCGCTTTGTTGGGTTGTCGGCGGGAAGGGCTTTCACCTTGTCACTCCCGGAGTTGAAACCGGCGCACGCGGTTGGCGGAACAAGCCGCCGGCAGGAACCTGAACGTCGATCCTGCCGGCGGCCAAGAGGCTAGATCATGAGGGGGGCGATTTCGGTGTCGAAATAGGTCGACGCCTGCGGCATCACCTCGGCGATCACCTCTTCAGCGGTCTTCTCGCCCAGCCACACCTGCTCCAACGCAGGATTCAGGATTTGCCACATTCCCGGCCAGTTCGGCAGCCGGAAATTCGGAAGCGGCTTGGACACATAGTCCAGCGAGTAGTCGACCACGGCGGTTTTGTACTCCGGCGGGTGGTTCTCGTTGTCGATCCAGATCGACAGCAACTCCGGATCGTGATACCAACGCTTTTCGTTGGGCATCCACAGACCGCCCGTAATGTAGTCGGGCGTATTCGCCGGATCCATGATGAACGAAACCAATTGCATCGCCTCATGCGGATACGCGGTTGAGCTGAAGGCGATAATCGGCCCGCCAATGGCGGTGGTCACCTTGTCCTGGATGAAGGGCAAGACGCCGATGCCGAAGTTGAGGCCTTCTTCGCGGCGCACGCGGTTGAGCGTTTCCAACACCCACTGGCCGTCCATGGCCATGGCGATCTTGCGCGAGAGCAGGCCGGTATCGGTGCCCATGCTGCCGCCGGCCGTCAGCTTGGGCATAACGTTGTGCACGTTCATCAGGTCCGCCATCATCTGGATGGCCTCGATGCTCTCCGGCTTGTCCAGCGCCAGCCCCATCCAGTCGTCGGTGAAGATGTCGCCGCCGTTGCTGCGCATGAAGGTGATGACCGGCATCATCCACAACCCCATCTGGAAGCCGAAGCGGTCCATACTGGTCGGATCGAAAGCGGGCGACAGCGCGTTGTTGCCGTTGACGTCCACGGTGAGCTGCTTGGCGATCTCGAGCGACTGCTCCCACGACCACGCTTCCTCGGCGCTCGCCGGCGGGTAGGGGATGCCTTCCTCGTCGAAGAGGTCCTTGTTGTACCAGATGAGCTGAATCTCTTGCGCGCCCGAGACGCCGACGAGCCTGCCGTCCGGCGTGCGATATTGGATGGCGTCGACCTTTTCGTGCTCGCCTGAGTAGATATCGGAGAGGTCGAGGAACATGTCGCGCAGAGCCCAACTCAGGGTATGCTCGTCGGGGAAGAGGGCGCCGTCAGGCAGCGTGTTGCTGGCCGCCATGGCGTTCATCTTCTGCAGGTAGGGGTCGCCCGCCTCAGGGATGTACATCTGCTCGACGGTGATATTGGGGTTCTGCTCCATGAAGGCTTGCAGGGTGTTCCAGGTCGAGGCTTTCTCGTCTTCGTTGCCCCAGTGCGAGTAACGCAGCAGGATCTGCTGCTGGCCTGGGACGGCGCTCTCACTGGGTTGCGCGGCCGGCGCGGCGCAGGCGCTCAACAGGGCAAGGCCGGCTGCGGTCGAGCTGAGTTGCAGAAACTTGCGCCGGCTAAGCGCCCGCTTTGGGGTCTGTTCTGTCTTCATCTTCTGACTCCTCCATCTAGGTCTGGAAATGTGAGAGAGAAACGGAAATGGGGGGATGTCTGTGCGTGCAGGGATGCAACACGCTGGGTGACGACTGAAGAACGCTGCGCATCGTAGTGGAAGCCGGCAGGCGGCGCCGACGCCGTATGGTAGAGAAGCGAAACTGAACGAGGAGAAAACGACTGTCTATCGTTATATACATCGAAGAATACAACGATGTATATCGCCATTATATGCCGGATTAGCCGGGTTGTCAAGAATTTTCGGCATGCGTTGGCTCCACTTCAAATCAGGGATGAGTTGTCATGCTGAGTAATCCGTCCTGCGGGCGCAATAACGGATATGACACGTATCCAACCTGCCGTGCAGTCGAAGCAAGAGAAACGGCGTCTCTCCGGAGGAACTCCGTTTCTAGCCCGCGTCATTAGGAGCTTGCCCAAGCATCTGTTAGTCGTCGAGGCTCGGCGTTCGTCGTCCATTACGCGTCACTTCTGACACACGGCTTGTGACGCGTGGTAAAATAGACAATGTCCACGCGTATTCCCCCATTGCATTGCGCGGCCCGCACCCAACAACTTACACCTGCAACGCCTTGGCCGCCGTGCAGAGGGGGCTGAACAATGTTGCGCAAAAGCCTGCTCGTCGCGTGGTCGTCGTCGCCCCTCCCCTTGCGTGCCGGGCGTTGCGTTTTGCAGTCTTCGCATAGCCATATACAGGGCGCATCAAACAAATCAGGAGAGCAGACAATGGCGACTATCCAAGCTTTCCTCAAGCGTTACCCGGCGGCGACCTACTTCGCCCTTACCTTCCTTATCTCGTGGGGCGGCAGCCTCGCCGCGATCGGCCCGCGCAGACTGCCGGGCGCGCCGGAGGAGGTCATGGCGGTGATGCCCGCCGCGGTGCTGATGCTGCTCGCCGGGCCAAGCGTGTCCGGCCTCCTGCTGACGGCTCTGGCTCACGGTCGGAGAGGGCTACGCGACTACCTCTATCGCCTGCTGCGCTGGCGGGCGGGCGCGCGCTGGTATGCGGTCGCACTGCTGACCGCTCCGCTCCTCATGACAGCCATCCTCCTGGCGCTTTCGCTGTTACGCCCCGAGTTTCTCCCCGGCATCTTGGCCGTCGACGACAAGGCGGCCTTGCTCTCGTTCGGCATCCCGGTGGCGCTCAGCGCGGGCTTCTTCGAGGAACTGGGCTGGACAGGCTTCGCCATCCCCGAGTTGAGACGGCGACACAGCGTCCTGGCGACCGGCCTCATCGTCGGCATCGTCTGGGCTGTGTGGCACCTGCTCTTTGCCTACTGGCTCAGCGGGCTTGTCTCCGGCCCGCTCTCCCTCGCCAGCTACCTGCTTGATCCCTTCCTGTTCCTGACGCTTTTCCGGACGCTCATGGTGTGGGTCTACGACCGGACCGAGAGCTTGCTGTTGGCGATGCTCATGCACATGAGTCTCACCGGCAGCGCGCGCATCCTCGGCGCTCCGGAGATAGCCGGGACGCGTCTCATGACCTTCGATCTCGCATGGGTTGTCGCGCTTGGCCTTGTGATTGTCGCAGTCGCCGCAGCCGACCGCAGGCTGCTATCGCGTCCGTCGTTCCGCGAGCGCGCCGCCTGACTCGTATGCTAATTCCGGGTCTATGCCGATAGTTGAGCGAGATGTTTGTCCATTACGAAGCAAAGGGTATAGGCGAGGATGCGCGTACTGATCCGGCAGACGCGTCCGTGCAGGGAACGTGCGTTGGGCAATTACTGCGCTGCGGAGCCAAGATCACGACGCTTCTGTCATAAAACCAGTCCGGCCGATCATTGTGTCACCTCCTGTATGTCCGCGCAGAGTATGACACAATGATCGGTTATTTGTCACTCATTACCCGAAATTAGCGTACGAGTCAGAGGGCGCGGCGGCTCCCGCCACAGCACGAGCGCCAGCGCCGCCAGCCACAGCATGTAGCCGTAGATGTTGATGCGCTCCTTCACTCCCATCCACGGCGTGGGCAGGTTCGCCTCGAGCTGTGAGGCGCCCATTGCCGCCCAGGCCCCGGCCGCAAGCAGGACCACAATCGTGGCGTAGGAGTAGATGCGGAATCCTCTGCCATCGGCTGCCGCGCCGGTTGCGATGATGAGCAGGATGAGCAACACCGTCAACCCGGTGACGGTGACGTGCATGGTCTCGTTCAGCGTGCGGCCCGTTTGGCTGATCTCCTCGCGCAGGTGCATGGGGAAGAGGGGGCCGGCTAGGTCGAGCACGCCCAGCGCAACCAGCAGCACGGCCGCGATGCGCAGGTTGCGCCTGCCGTTGGCCGACATCCACACGCCGGCGCCAAAGGCAATCTCCAGCAGGGCATAGAGGAACAGGATCGGCATCAGGAACGCCCGCGTCGGCGCGCCGATAGCCCGCAACTCGCTCACGGACTGGTCGGCGTAGCTGTAGCCGTCCCAGCGCATGGCTGCGATGATGTCCGACCCGACGTAGATCAGTGCGGCGAGGATGCCGCAGACGAGCAAGGCCTTTCGCACCATCGTTGTCCTCCTAGTCAGCTTCTACATGCCGTGACGCCTCACGCGGCTAGGCCGGGCATGGCGGCGCGCAGCGCCACATCGCGCGGGTCGCCGCTGATGCCGCCCATGCGGTTGGTAACATAGGCGTAGCCGATGCCCGTCTGCGGATCGGCGTAACCCAGCGCGCCGCCCGCGCCCGGCGCGCCGTAGGCGTCCTCATGCCCGAACGGCCAGTTCTTGCTCGGCTTCATGAAGCCCAGGGAGAAGCGGAGTTCGCCCTTGATGCACTCGTCAAAGAAGCCGCGCCGCGGCGGGACCGCGGGCGCGGCCAGCGCGGCCAGCGTCTCGGGGCGCAAGTCCAGCTCGGCGCCGCCATTGGCGAACACGCCGTAGGCATGGGCTATGGCGCGCGCCGTGCCCACACCGCCGCCCGACGGAATCTCCAGGTTGCGGGCGTAAACGGTGTCTGGGTCATGCGGGACCTGCGTGCCGGGGTTGATGACCGCGGCGCGGAACATGTGCGAGCGCGGGTAGAGGGTGGTTACTGCGCCCCACAGCGGCATGTCGCGCAGCGTGCGCATCATATCGGCCGGGTCCAGCGGGGCGAGCTTGTCGTTGGGGATGCTCTCCGGCAGGCGGATATAGAAGTCGAGGCCGAGCGGCGTGGCGATCTCGTCCTGGAAAAACTGGCCCAGCGTGCGGTGTTGCGGGTCGACGCGGCGCAACAGTTCGCCCTCATAGAAGCCCAGCGTGATGACGTGGTAGGACTGGCGCTCGCCCGGCGGCCAGGCCGGCTTCTCCTGCGCTATGACCTGCGCCAGCCGGTCCAGGTCGGCGATGACGCTGCGGTCGACTTTGGCATGGAAGGCGTGCAGGCCGCCTTGGTGGGCCAGGAGATGGCGCACCGTCATCTTGTCCTTGCCCTGTTGGGCGAACTCGGGCCAGTAAGCGCCGACGCGCTCCTCGTAGTCGAGCCAGCCGCGTGAATGAGCCACGGCCAGCGTCATGGCGGCCATGCCCTTGGTGGCGGAGTAGACCAGGGTCATGGTGTCCTCTTCCCAGAAAGATCCCGTGGCCTTGTCACGTATCCCGCCCCACAGGTCGACCACCTTTTCGCCGTGGCGGTAGATGCAGCAGGCCCCTCCTAACTCATTGCGGCGCGTGAAGTTCTGGATGAAGGCATCGCGCACGGCCTCAAAGCCTTTGCTCGCAAACCCGTGGATCTCGGGCAGCGGTGCAGCGTTTGTGGACATGGAATTGCTTCCTTTGCGCATGTGAGGATCGACAGAGGCCAGGGGGCATGGCCGTCCGGCCTCCTAGCGCCGTCGATGCGATATGGGTTAGCTGGATGCGGGGTAAGTCACTTAAAGCGACAGGCTGCGGTTCTTCTTCTGTAAAAGGCCATCTCCGTGCCATGCTTGGCCGCGCCGAAAAGGCTGCGCATGCGCACCTCATGCGGCTGTAAGGGTCTGCGCTCCGCCTCTCGAAAAGCCGCCCGTTGCTTATCGCTGATGACCAACTCGCGCACCATGTTCATCATACATCTCCTGCGGAGGCTTGCGCAATCAGATGGCGCGACGCTTGGGGGTGAGGTTTACGTTCCAGTCGACCATGACGTCCTCGGCGCGCTCCATCCAACACACCATGCGCTTCTTCATCTCCGCCAGAATCGGCCCCGCCTCCGGTTCATTCGCCAAGTTGTGCATTTCCCACGGGTCTTCTTCCTCGTCATAGAGTTCGTCCTGATCGTAGGGATAGTACACATACTTATATCGCCGGCTGCGCACCGCGCGCACGCTATAGAGCGATATGCCTTCGCCGCTATATTGGAGGTATATGTCGTCCGGCCAGTCGGCGATAGTCTCTCCGTGCAAGAACGGCAGCAAACTGCGCCCATCTACGGGGCGCGGCAAGCTGAGACCGGCGGCCTCGACCAGTGTCGGCATCAGGTCCAGAAAGGTTATCATAGCGTCGCACTGCTCCCCGTTGGGCACGATGCCGGGCCAACGTACGACGAGCGGAATGTGCAGTTGCTCGTCATACATCATGGGGCCTTTGTCGAAGAGCTGATGCGCGCCGATGAGATCGCCGTGATCGGAGACAAATAGCGCCAACGTGTTTTCACTCAAGTCTAGTTCGTCCAACAAGGCCAACAGACGCCCGTATTCCTCGTCGATCAGCGAGACGAACGCATAGTAGCGGGCGATGCACGTGCGCCATTCGTCATCGCTCAAGTCGCCGCATTGGGCGATGACGTCGCGATACAGTCTGTGTACAGCCGGCTTATCACGCAGGTCATCGCGGACATTGGGCCACAACGGCATCTGCGCCGGGTCATAACGCGCCGCATAGCTTTCCGGCACGACGTATCCGGGGTGCGGGCCAGGCGTCGACACCACACAAAAGAAGGGTTGGTCGGAAGACGCGTGGCTGCGCAGCCATTCTTCGGCGCGGCGGCAGAGCCAAATCTCGAAGAAGTCCTCGCCTTCAGCCGAGGTGACGCCGGCAAAGGGGTAATCCTTGATGATGTAATCGCGCGTGATCAGGTCTCGCAGCTCGAACTCTTTGCGCTCCGACTGGAGGCGGGTCTGAAAATCCGTGCGCGTCACAACATGATCAAAGCCGCGTGCGGACATTTCAGAGTCGGGGCCGACATGCCACTTGCCGAAATGGGCCGTCTGGTAGCCGCTCTTCTTGAGAATCTCACTCAATATGGGTACAGACCGGTCCAGCCGTTGCTTGGTCACGGGTTTCCGCCAGTGTGTGTTGATCAAGACGCCGTGATGAGACGGCCACAGGCCGGACCAGAAAGACGCGCGCGTCGGCGTACACAGCGGAACCGACGCAAAGGCATTGGTGAAGCCCATGCCCTCCTTGGCGAGGCGATCTAGGTTCGGCGTCTGGCAGACTGTGCTGCCGAAGCAGCCGCAGGCGTCATAGCGCAGTTGATCGACCATTAAAATGAGGATGTTGGGTTGAGACGACATGGGGGAGAACCTCCTGATTCCGTTATACGCGTGGCCTAGCCTTTGACTCCGGTAAAGACTATGCCTTGAATGAAGTAGCGCTGTGCAAAGTAGAAGACCAACAAAACAGGCAGCATGACGACAGTGGATGCAGCCATCAGACCGCTCCAGTCCACCCAATATTGCTCCTGGAACAGACGCAGGCCGAGGGCTAATGTGTAGCGAGAGCGGCTGTGTATGTAGATCAGCGGCAGCAGAAACTCATTCCAATGGTTCTGAAAGGCGAAGATCGCAACCGCTGCGAGCACGGGCCTGGACATGGGGATGATGATGCGTGCGTAGATGCCGAGGTAACTACAGCCGTCTATCCGCGCGGCGTCGTCAAGCTCTTCCGGTATCGTGATGAAAAACTGCCGAAGCAGAAAGATGTTGAACGCGCCGCCGCCAAAGAACCAAGGCACGATCAGCGGCAATAGGGTGTCGATCCAATTTAGTTCTCGGAAGATGATGAACTGCGGGATCAGAGTCACCTGATGCGGCAGCATCAGAGTGGTCAGTACAATGAAGAAACAGACGTCGCGGCCCGGCCAACGCAGACGAGCGAAGGAATAGGCGACTAGACTGGCCGACACCAATGTGCCGATGATAGCGAAGAAAGTGATGATAAATGTGTTCTTGAAGAAAAGGAGGAAGGGGACCTTGCTCAGCGCTCTCGGATAATTGCTCCAGACAATGGGATCCGGGATCCACTTCGGCGGGAACAGGAATATGTCGTCCATCTGCTTGAGCGATGTCGAGAGCATCCATAAAAAAGGCAACGTGACCAAAGCGCCGAAGAAGAGCAGAAGCGCGTAGGTCAGGGTAAGGCTCAAGCGTCCCTGCCAGCGCTTGCTGGCCCAGAGAGATGGCGCTGCGAAGCGACGGGACGCCTCTAATCCGGTGTTCTTTACTATCGTGTCAAGCTTCATATTCGCTCTACTTCCCGCGTACGGAGCCGGTATAGAACACCCAGTGCGACGATGAACGGAAGACCAAGAGGGTCAATGCCAAGATATAGAAGAAGATCAGCCAGGCCAGCGCGGACGCATAGCCCATCTTGAAGTATTCAAAGGCGTTGAAGTAGAGATAGAGCATCATGAACATGCTGGCGTTTTGCGGCCCGCCTTGGGTCATGATATAGGCCTGGTTGAAGATCTGCAGCGCGGCGATAATGCTCATGACCAGGTTAAAAAAGATCACCGGGGAGATCATGGGAAGCGTGATATACCAGAAGCGCGTCAAACTGTTCGCCCCATCCACCTCCGCCGCCTCGTAGAGGTCCGTGGGGACGCCCTGGAGGCCGGCAAGGTAGATCACCATCGACCCGCCCACGCCCCACAGGCTCATGATGACAAACGCCGCCAGCACATAACGGGTGTCGGAAAGCCAGGCCGGCCCAGAGATGCCAAATAGGTTCAGAATAAGATTCAGCAGCCCGAAGTCGCTGTTGAATATCCACAGCCAGAGCATGGCCACTGCCACGCCGGAGACCACCGACGGCAGGTAGAAGACCGTACGGATGAACGATTTCAGCTTGATATTCTGATTGAGCAGCACCGCTAATAACAGCCCTCCGACGACGCGCAAAGGCACGGCGCTGAAGGCGTAGATGGTGGTCACCTTGAGCGCCTGCTTGATCAGCGGGTCTTCGAAGATCATTTTGCGGTAGTTTTTTAGCCCTACGAACTTGGCAGGGGTCAGCAGGTCCCAGTCTGTGAAGGACAGATAGACCGAAACCAGCATTGGCCCTAGCAGAAAGACCAAGAATCCCACGAACCACGGCATGACCAGCAGCACGCCGACAAGCGCCTCGCGTCGCGCCAGCCTGCCGGCCGGCAGGTTCAAGCGAGAGGCTATGCTAGCACGAACTGCCACGGCTTCTCCTTCCATAGGGCTGCGCTTTGCATGGCCCGATTCTTCAGGTGTTGTCTTCCGGAAAGTTGTTCAACCAACTTTCCGGAAGACATGCCCCCAATCACCGCCTATAGCACATCTTAGTAGAGCTAGATGTTCTCCAACATCTCGCGGCCTTCGTCGAGCAGCGCTTGCACCTCTCCGGAGACGGCCGTTAGCGCCTCTTCGGCCGTCTGTTCGCCGACCCATACGGGGTCCAGCGCCGCGTTGAGGGTTCTGTACCATTCGGGGAAGGTCGGCGACATGGGCGGTTGCACGCCGTAGGCGAACACATCTGCAGCCGCCTTGATGTGTTCGGGCGGCGTGACGTCAAGGAATGTCGGCGATTCTGCAATTTCCTTAATGGGAGGCACGCCCGCGCGTGCAGCGGCGACGATCTTTGACCCCTCAGGGCCTGAGCCGAAGAGAGCCAGCTTTACGGACTCCTCTGGCGTCTTGGTTCCAGAGTTGACGGTGTAACACGCGCCGCCCACCCAAGTTGCCTGATTCACGCCGCGCGCCGGTTCGGCGATGTCCCACTCGAAGTCCTGGATTCCAAGAAATTGCACGCTGCTCCAGAATTCGCCGTAGCGCATGGCGATCTTGCCGCTGGCGAAGAGGTCGTTGACCTGACCCAAGTCAGTCCGTTCGCGCGGCGACGGCATGACGCCGTGTACGTTAGCCAAGTCCGCCATGAACTGCACGCCCTCGATGGCGGCGGGTTCGGCCATCACGAACTTGGCGGGATCATCTTCGTTGTCCACCATGCGCCCCCCCGCCTGGTACACGAAGCAGTCGTAGGCTTTAGCCCCGCTCAGGTGTGCAAACCCATAGCCGAACTGCTTCGCACGACCGTCTGCGTCTCGTATGGTCAACAACTTGGCATTCTCGACCAAATCATCCCAAGTCCACTCGGCGGTCGGGTACGCGACGCCGGCTTCGTCGAAGAGGTTCTTGTTGTAGAACACCACCCAGTCGTCGATTTCGCGCGGCAGGCCGTATAGATTCCCTCGGAATGTATAGGGGCGCAGCGCTACGTCATAGTACTTTTCCGGCTCGAAATCCATTGCGTCGAGATAGGGCTGAAGATTGATGGCGACACCCTTCGCCACAAAGCTAAAGTAGGTGAAGCGCAGCGTCATTTGTACATCCGGCGGCGTGCCGCCGGCAATCATCGTCAACAACTTCTCATCGTAGTTGTCAGGGAAATGGATCACTTCCACCTTGATGCCTGGCTCGGTTTCCATGAACCGATCGGCTGTTTCCAACATGTAGCTGGCTTCAGCTTCACCACCCCAGTGGGTCAACACGATCTCAGTTGCCTCAGCGCTTCCGGGTTCTGCGACTGCGGAACCAGCAGTTGACGCGGCCGGCGCCGCCGGCGTACAAGCTGCCAGGTAGGCGGCTGTAACGCCCATCCCGGCCCATTGGAGGAATGAACGCCGCGAGATCTCTTTTTGTACGCGCATGAAATGCCCCTTTCTACTCAGCATGTATTGGCACGATTTTGCAGAACGGCTGCTACAACTGTAGCCGGCATACGTAGGATCGCCGGCCGCTTATCGGGGAGATTCATAGGGTGTAACAAACATGGGCATGAGAGAGTCATGGCGTTCGACCAGGCATGGGCTCTTTGGGTCGGTCGAGTCACCAATTCCAGTATTGCAAGGGGATAGGCACATGTCAACATATTTTGTGACATTGCATTGCCAGGATTTGTCATCAGTGCGCCGCGTTGCCGCCGGCTGACAATTGCGGCTGCGGGCAAGGGATGGTATACCCCATATAGTACGCGTCGTCCTTCGAGGCGACTGCCAGACAATCTCCGCCCGACACCCCTGAGTATTTCTGGATCGGCCATGACACACGAAGAATTCGTCAATCTGGTTCGCGACGCTTTTTCCCACCTGTACGATCCGGCTCATCTGCAAAAGCACCCTTTTGCAGATGCCCTGGTCGAAACGGACGATCTGAATCTCGTGAACCGCTCACAGAAGTTGAGACATATTCTGCTGGATGCTCTGGAGCAACTGCGTCCTCCAGACAGCGCAAGCGCCTCGCCCGACGCCGCCGACTGTTATCACGCCGTGCATTACCGCTATCTTGACGGATTAAGCCTGGAACAGATTGCCGAGATGTTGGCGTTGAGTCCCCGCCAAACCTACCGCAAAATCCGCGAGGGAATGGAGGCCATTGCCAGCTTGCTGGTCGACCGTTTTCGCCTAGATTCGCCCCTAGATGCCTCTTTCGTGGCAGAGATGGGCGAGACGACAGACCGCCGCGTCTTAGCCAAGGCGGCAGTAGACCATTTTGGCGCTTACGCCCAAGCCGAGATTATTGAGCTAGGCGTCGTTTTGGCGACGATTGTCAAGGATTTGCAGCTATTTTGCAGCCGGATCGGCGCGGAAATCCGGCTGACGACTCCCCACTCGCCGCTGTATGTCTACGCCGACAGGACTTTGCTGCGCCAGGCGTTGATCAATTTGCTGAGCAACTTGCTCGACCATACGGCAGGGCGGACGTTGACGCTTGAGGCGACCGAGGCGCACGCCGAAGCCCTCCTGAACCTCTATGTGCGGCCTGAAGCTACGCAGCCTGCAGCCCGTCGCGCCGCGACTGACCGCCAAGGAATCGGTCTAGACGTGGCAATGCGGCTGTTTGATATGCAGGACATTCGGATCGAACGCAGTACGACGGACGAAGGCTGGCACATCACCATCAGGATTCCACAGGCCAGCCCGCAACACGTCCTGGTGATCGACGACATGCCCGATGTTCCCAATCTGTTTCGGCGCTACGCTAAGTCCTATGCGATTGAGATCGTCAGCGCCGGCAATGCCGAGCAAGCCTTCGACGTCCTGGAACACGCCGCCCCTCACCTGATCCTGCTGGATGTCATGTTGCCGCAGCGGGACGGGTGGGAAATTCTTCAGACGCTCAAGTCGGATCCCGCAACCGCGCCGATCCCGGTCGTAGTTTGTTCAATTCTCAATGAGCCGGAACTTGCGCTCTCGCTCGGCGCCGACGATTACCTGGGCAAGCCGGTTAGCCAAGAGGCGTTCTTGAAAATGTTGACGCGCTGGCTTCGTCTTGATCCAAGAGCGGACTCAGTGCAGCCGTAACGCCTTGTAACATTTTCAGCCATTCGCTGTTCGTTAATGGCTGGCGGACGGTGACCGTCAGTTCCCCGCTCAATTGCACCGCTTGTTCAGCCAGTTCGGTCGCCGTGATAATGATCACGGACATGCCGGCCAACTGAGGTTCCGCGCGCAGTTGCTCCAATACGCCCAACCCGTCCAGCCCTGGCATCTTCAAATCGAGCAAGAGCAGATCCGGCTGCTGGCGGCGCACGATCTGGAGCGCGGACAGCCCGTTACGCGCTTGTAGGATACGCGCTTCCGCATATTCGTTCTGCACCATGCGCGCCAGAAGACGCACCATTGCCGGGTCGTCGTCCGCAATCAGCACCTTCGAGAGGACGGGCAACCGGGACAACGCTTGCTGTAATGCGTTGCGCGTCACCGGCTTCAACAAGTAGTCGGCCGTTTGTAATTGTTTCGCCATCTTGGGCGGTGAGGGAAGCGGACAACTGATCAGAGGGATACCGCCGCATAAGCCTGCCTTCATGGCTGCTTCCGCTTCCTCTCTTCGCTTTGCGTCCGTCAGAATCGCGGTGGGGCGCAGTCGAGCTGTAGCCTGGACCATCTCGTCGACGGACTGGACCGCCTTCACTGCATATGCGTCAAGCCGGCGCTGGAGCATGGCGGCTGTGGCGACATCGTCGTGCAGCACAACCAGCACGCGTTCCCTGACTCCTTCAACATCGACGATGCGCCTAATCGGGGCTGGTCCTTGCCTAAGTTGCCGCGGCAGCGGGTCGATCGGCAGCCAGAAACCGAAAGTGCTGCCGCGCCTGACCGCACTTTTCGCCCATATCCGCCCCCCGTGCAGCTCCACGAACCGCTTGCTGATCGCCAGTCCCAATCCGGTTCCTCCATGCTCGCGCCGGATTGAGTCGTTAACCTGGTAGAACTCCTCAAATAACCGCTCTAGCTCTTCTGGATCGATTCCGGCGCCGGTGTCCGTCACCGTAACTTCCGCTTTATCGACTCCGGCCGTAAGGCGTACGGTAATGCCGCCCGTCTCCGTATATCGCGCTGCGTTGTTCAGCAAATTGAGCAACGCTTGGCGGATTCGAGTAATGTCTACAAAGAGAGGAACCGGCTGCGAGGGCAGTTCCAAATTCAGCGCCAGTTGTTTGGCCTCGACCATGCCCCGGATCATGTTGACGGATTCCGCGACGATCTGGCGCAGATCGCCTTTTTCCCGGTTGAGAGGCATGCGATAGGCGTCGATCTGGCTCAGGTCGAGTACATCATCAATTAGGTTCGATAGATGTTTGGCGTTGCGGTAGATGGCGTTGAGGTCGCCGCGATAAACTTGAGGCATCGGCTCCCCATAGCTTTCCGGGGCAATGACCATCATCTCGCTAAAGCCGATAATCAAATTAAGCGGCGTTCGTAGTTCATGGCTCACGTTGGCGGCGAAACGGGCCTTTGCCTGGCGCGCTTCCTCTGCCTGCCAGCGCGCCCAGTTGAGCGCCTCGTTCGTACGCTGGAGACGGTAGTAGGCTAGGTCGAGGCTGCGCAGCGTTTCGTGCAACCGAGCGCGATGCTCGCGCGCTTCGCGTGTGCGCTCGTCGGCCAGCATATAGCTCTGGTACATCCAGTCGACAACGGTATGGAAATCGCGGGCGAACGCCCAGGCCAACAGCGCCGCCGCCCCGCTGATTAGGAAAGCCACAGCTAGAACGGAGTCTCGACCTGCATTGCTAAACAGCGACAGCGGCGCAGCAGCCAGCAATATGTTGAGGAGAGCGGCAAGTGCGAAGCCGAGCCACGGATGAATGAACGCCCCGGCTACGAGTATCGGAATCCCATACAAATAGGCGAACTCGTGGTTCGACGTCGATGTTAGCGCAACGGTGATGGCGCACGTGATATTGACGACGAAGCAGGCCATCGTCCACCGTGGCGCGATTCTGGTGATTTCATAGCTGACTAACGTCCCGATCAGCAGTGCGCTAAGGACGGCCAGGGCTCGCCCTGACATTTCGGGCGCCTGACCGAAGAGGCTGCTGATCATCCACAGCCAGGCCGCCAGGAGACTGATGATCAGTAGACGCCATGTAGTCATGGTCCGCAGATTGCGGATCATCGATTGGCGAAGTTCAAATGAGGCTTCCACGGCATATCACCTCGTTTGCGGGGCCTTCGACATGGCTGCGGCACTAATAGCTGTTGTCGCCGGCACGAACGTTTTTGTGATTCGATTCTCGCCTATCAGAACGATATACGCCGTCGGGCTGGCAGAGCGGGGAAGGGGCGCTGCCATGCTGATCATTGTAGCGCAGAGATTCGAAAAGCGATGTAGGGAGGCAGCGCGGCAGGCTAGGTTTTTCTCCGGCAAGCCAGCGGGGAATCCTGACGATGAGGCCTTACATGCCTTGGCCCTACATAATGCCGTTCTCACCCT
>CAYXRG010000009.1:0-3270 GCA_964467575.1 uncultured Caldilineaceae bacterium
GCCCGACTTCGAGGACGAGGATCGCGAAGACGACAAGGACGGAGACGACGAGCATGGCGGCGGTCGCAGCGGTGAGGATGACGGCGATTACGATGAGGGGGATGACGGGTACGAAGACGGATATGACGACGAATATGCGGACGACGAGGATGGCGATCCGGACGATGAGCTCGACGACGGCGACGCCTTGCGCCGCGCTGCGCGGTCGCGTGACGCCGAAGCGCTCGTTCCGCCGGCAAGCGTAGACGGCCGCAAGGAGAAAGAGGGGCCGCGCACGGCCAGACGCGATGACGGAAGAGACGAGGAGACGCCGCCGCCGTTGCGCATCGATCTGGACGGCATCGAGCGGCGCGTCGTCGCCTTCCCCGTGCCCGACGCCCGTTACGGGCAGGTGATGGGTATTCCCGGAAAGGCGCTGTTCACGGTCTTTCCGTTGGAAGGGACGCTGGACAATGAGCAAGCCTGGGAAAACGGCGAACCGGAAGCGGGCGAGCTGCGCCTGTACGACTTTAAGGAGTACAAAGCGGAGACGCTGCTGGAGAATATCAACGAGTTTAGCCTATCGGCCAATGGCAAGAAACTGGTCTACCGGTCGGGCAGCCAGTTGCGCGTGATCGACGCCGGAGTGAAGCCGCCCAGCGGCGGCGCGCCGCGCAAGAGCGGCTGGATCAACTTGCAGCGCGTGAAGGTATCGATCGATCCGCAGTCCGAATGGGAGCAGATGTTTCGCGAAGCGTGGCGTTTGCAGCGCGATCACTTCTGGACCGAGGACATGTCGCAGGTGGATTGGCAGACGGTCTATACTCGTTACTTCCCGCTGATTGAGCGTGTGAGCACGCGCAGTGAGTTCAGCGATCTGATGTGGGAGATGCAGGGCGAGCTGGGCACGAGCCATGCCTACGAGTTCGGCGGGGATTACCGTCCGCGGCCCTACTATGGGCAGGGCTTCTTGGGGGCCGAACTTGCTTGGGACGCGCAGGCGGGCGGCTATCGCGTCGGCCAGTTGTTGCAGGGCGATCCGTGGGACGAGAAGAGCGCCTCGCCGCTGGCCGGCCCGGGCATCGACGTGAAGCCCGGCGATGTGGTGTTGGCTATCAACGGGCAGCGGCTGGACGCAGACACGAGCCCGGCGCAATTGCTGGTCAACCAGGCGGGCAACGAGGTGCTGTTGACGTTGCTGCCGCGCACCCAGCCGGAAGCGGTCGCGGCTGGGGCCGACGGCGGCGACCAGAAGCCGGATGAGGCCGCGTCCGCACCAATCGAGTTGGCCGGCGGCGAGGACGAGCAACTGCGCTCGGTGACGGTGCGCGCGGTACAGTCAGAGGCGACGGCTTGCTATCGTCGCTGGGTGGAGGAGAACCGGCGCAAGGTGCACGCGGCCACCGGCGGGCGCGCGGGCTATGTCCATATCCCCGACATGGGGCCGAAGGGCTACGCCGAGTTCCATCGCGGGTATCTGGCGGAGATTGACCGCGACGCGCTGATTGTCGACGTGCGCTACAACGGGGGCGGCCATGTCAGCCAGTTGATTTTGGAGAAACTAGCGCGACGCCGGCTGGGCTATGACCTGTCGCGCTGGGGAGGGCTGATCCCGTATCCGGTCGAGTCTGTGGCTGGGCCATTGGTGGCGTTGACGAACGAGCACGCGGGCAGCGACGGCGACATTTTCTGTCACAGCTTCAAGCTGATGAAGCTGGGCCCGTTGATCGGCAAGCGCACATGGGGCGGTGTGATCGGCATCTACCCGCGCAATGCCCTGGTGGACGGTACGATCACGACGCAGCCGGAATATAGCTTCTGGTTCGAGGATGTCGGCTGGAACGTGGAGAACTACGGCACGGACCCGGACATCGAGGTGGACATCCTGCCTCAGGACTGCGCTGCGGGCGTCGATGCCCAGCTTGAGCGCGCGATTGCGGAGGCTCTGCGGCTGTTGGAGGCAACGCCCGTGAGCCGGCCTCAGTTGGAGCCGCGGCCGAGCCGCGCGATTCCCAAGTTGCCCCCGCGCCCGCCCGCGGCATAACCTGCCGCGGTTTACGGCCAACAAGCGGCTTCTACGACAAAAGACCGGCTCCTCTGCCGGTTTTTTGTTAGGTGAATGTATCGGGCAGATGCGCTAGTACCCAACCTCCGTTTTGCCGCCTCTTTTCGTGAAAATGTCTCGTAGGAAAGTCGGACATCTGCGGCTACACGCAGACGATTATACGCTCTATCTTAGGGGCGGCGCACAGAGGCGTGCGCAAGCTGATGGCAAAGGGCGTTCCCCACGATCAGCCTACGGTTTTCGGACAAGCGTCGTATGAATTGGCGCGGTAGGCAAAGCATAGGAAGGCCGGTGGACGCCCGGGCATTGCAGAGCGGAAAAGCATACTACCATGGCTAATGGCTGCGGATGGCGCCTTGATCGAATCCGGCATACGAAACTGAGCCGGCGCTGAAATGAACCGACACTCTCAGCCGCTCCAGTTCGACTTCCACGATTTCTGTCCCTTTGCGGGAAACCTCCGTGGCGTTATCGAGCTGTTTTGTGGCGTAAAGCACTCAACGACACGGAGGCGCACTCGATGAACATGTTCAAACGGCGTCCGCCCGTCTCGCCTATGCGCGCGGGCGGAGACAGACTCGGCCTTTCATTTGCGAAGGCCTTGTTTCCGCGCCGCCGTCTGACGTGGGCGGCGGTCGTGTTGGCGGCGTCGATGGCGGCGCTTGGCCTGTTTAGCACAGGCCATACGGCGGAGGCCAAGTCCTCGCTGGCGTCCCCGTTAAATGGCGGAACCGTCTACCTGCCCATGATCAGCGCCAATGCGGTCTCCGCCGCCAACCAGACGTGCGAACTGAACACGCAGGAGGGGGCGGTGTTAAAGCTTGTGACCGAGGACCCGGATCAGAAGCGCAAAGAGATTCGTTGTAACCCGGTGCTGGCGCGGGTGGCGCGTGAGCGGGCGAGGGACATGGCGACGCGCCGTTATTTCGATCATGTAAACCCTGATGGGTATGGCCCCAACTATATGGCGCGGGCGGCCGGGTATAAGTTGCCCGATTGGTATGACAAGTCTGATCGAGCAAACAACATCGAGTCGATCGGGGGCGGCTATAAGGATGCCTACGCGTTGTGGCGGGCTTGGCTCAGTTCGGAGTATCACCGGATGCATGTGCTGGGCACAGACGGGTTCTACGCCGAGCAAGAGGAGATCGGCATTGGGTTTTACGAGGACCCGAACAGCCCCTACGGCACATACTGGGTGTTCATCAGCGCGCCCAAGGAATAGG
>CAYXRG010000009.1:3370-27874 GCA_964467575.1 uncultured Caldilineaceae bacterium
CCGAACAGCCCCTACGGCACATACTGGGTGTTCATCAGCGCGCCCAAGGAATAGGCGGAATCGCCTAGAGCAGAACGCCGGCATGTAGGAGCGGCATCCCTGCCGCTCGTGAATTGCCGATCCAAGCAAACATAAGCGGCGAATACCGGGCGGGGTAAGGCATGGAAGCAGCTTTGCCCCGCCTTTGCGCGCTGGCGCGTTTCTTCTTTCACGCTTCTCTGATTCCGCCTCAGGCAGGGCTGCGGTAAAATGGGGGTGTTCGATAGCCGTAGCCGGCAGGAGCCGGCACATAGCCTTGAGAGGGAACGCTTGAGCCAAGTCGCCAGTTGGGATGAGTTCTACCAGACCCGCCACCTGCGTCGCAAGCCGTTGGTGGTCGCTCATCGTGGCGTGCCGGGGTTGTTGCCGGAGAACACGCTGGCTTCGTTTGCCCTTGCCCTGGAACAAGGCGCGGACGTGCTGGAGACAGATCTGCGCTTCACCAAAGACGGAGAGATCGTCCTCTTTCACGATGCGACCCTGGAACGCATGACGGAGGGGGCGGGCCCGCTGCGCGATCATACGCTTGCGGAGATCAAGAGGCTGCGCACTTGGGCGCCGCAGCGACGACTAAGCGCGCAGCGACCGCCGGCGCTGATTGAACTGCTGGAGATGACCCAGGCGCGCACGCCACTGTTGTTGGAACTTAAGGACCCGCTGTTTGCGGATGAAGAGTACGCCCGCAAGCTGGCGGACATTCTCGTCGCCTATAAAGCGGTGGAACGTTGCGCCTTGGTATCCTTTCATCCTGCGCTGGTGGCGTCGGTAAAGCGTCTGCTGCCCGCCATCCCGACCGGACACATCACGCTGAATAACCCGCTTCCGGTTCCGGATACGGAGTTGTTGGGGCCGTTTTGGCCGCTGCTCTTTGCGAACCCGTTCTATGTCGCCGCGGCGCACCGCATGGGCGGCATCGTCGCGCCGCTGGATACGACGCCGGAGCGGCGCATGCGCTATTATTTGCAGCTTGGCGTGGACGCGGTGCTGGCTGATGACCCGGCGGGCGCCATTGCAGCCATGGGAGGGAAAGCGTGAACGAACGGCGTAGCGTTGCAGTGTTGCTCTTTCCCGGCGTCGAGTTGTTGGATTTCGCCGGCCCGTTCGAGGTCTTCAGCGCGGCGCGGCCGTCGACCGATAGCCGCGAGCGGCTGATGGACGTCTTCACCGTAGCCGAGACGCGCGACGCCATCCGCTGCAACAATCCGGTGACCGTGTTGCCGGACTATACCCTGGCGGATTGCTCGCAGGCCGATGTGCTGGTCGTGCCGGGCGGGATGGGGACGCGCAGTGCGGTGGATCGCCCGGCGCTGATCGAGTGGATTGCGGCGCAGGCGAGCACAGCTGAGATCACGGCTAGCGTGTGCACGGGGAGCTTCTTGCTGGCGAAGGCCGGGCTGCTGCAGGGGAGGTCTGCAACGACGCACTGGGCGAGCGTCGAGCGTCTGCGCGGCGGTTTTCCGGGACTTGACGTCCGCGCAGATGCGCGTTGGGTTGACGCCGGCCCGGTGATCAGCAGCGCAGGCGTCAGCGCAGGCATCGACATGGCGCTGTACGTCCTGGCGCGACTGTATGGCAAGGATGCGGCGGATGCAACGGCGCGCTGGATCCAGTACGATCATTGGCGCTAGGCGCGGCGCAGCGGTGGGCGGGTATCGAGATGGATTCGTCTGTGCAATTTGAGAGAAGCCAGATGGCGAGCGATGGCCGCGCATGGGGGCAGAACCCGGCGTTGTTGAATGACAAGCCCCGCTATGTCAACCGCATGTTTGCCCGCATTGCGGCGCGCTATGACTTGATGAACGCGCTGATGACCTTCGGGCAAGATCAGTACTGGCGCCGCGCGTTGCTCGAAGCGGCTAACCTGCCGCCGCGGGGACGGCTGCTGGACGTGGGCGCGGGGACCGGCGAGATCGCACGCCAGGCGGCGCAGCTCTATCCCGGCGTGGAGGTGGTCGGAGCGGACTTCACGCTGGAGATGATGGCGGCGGCCCAGGCCAAGCGCTTCCGCCCGCCCATCCCGTTTGTTCAAGGCGACACGTTGGCGCTGCCGTTTGCCGACAACAGCTTCGACGCCGCGGTGAGCGGTTTTCTGCTGCGCAACGTGGTTGACCGCAAGGCGGCGCTGCGCGAGCAGGCGCGGGTGACCAAGCCCGGCGGGCGCGTCGTCTGCCTGGAAACTGCGCCCCCGCAGAATGTGCTGATGGAGCCGCTGTTTCGCCTCTATTTCTTCGGACTGATCCCCTGGATCGGCGGGCTGGTGAGCGGCGACGCAGAGGCGTATGCCTACCTGCCGAACAGCACGGTCGAATTCCCCGCGCCGGCGGCTTTCAAGCACGAGATGGAACTAGCCGGGCTACGCAACGTTAGTTACAGGACGCTCATGTTCGGCGCTGTGGCGATTCATTGGGGCGAGAAGCGAGGGGCCACGAGTCACGAGCCACGAGTCATGATTCGTGACGAATGATGATCTGGGCATGGGCAAAAGAGCGATTTGATTTTTATGGACCTTGACCTTCATGGCGAGCGCGCGGCGTTGCGCGGCAATCCGAGTTTTGTATGGCGCGCGGGGCAGGACCGGCGACTGGGCATGATCGTGCGCTGGGGCATGGCCCACCCGCGCACCCGGCTGTCGCGCATTCTGGTGAACGGTTGCGGCGTGGGCATGTATGTGCGAGCGCTGCAGCCCTATGCGGAGCAGATCTGCGGCATTGACATTGAGCCGGAGCATTTGACGCGCGCCGCGGCCAACGCGCCGGAGGCGCAGTTGCAGCTTGCCATGTGCGAGGCGCTGCCCTATGCCGACGGCGCGTTCGACTTGATCCTGAGCCACGAGGTGATCGAGCATGTGAGCGATGACCGGCGGACGGCCGCGGAGATGGCGCGTGTGCTCAAGCCCGGCGGGCGCGCCGTGATCTTTGCGCCTAATCGTTGGCATCCGTTTGAGACGCATGGGCACTATTGGCGCGGCGCGTACCATTTCGGCAACACACCGCTGATCAACTATCTGCCGGACACGCTGCGCAACAGGCTCGCCCCGCATGTGCGCACCTACACGGCTGAGGGGTTGCGCAGCCTGTTCCTCGGCTTGCCGGTGCGGGTGGTGCATCACAGCCAGATTTTCCCCGGCTACGACAACGTGGCGCACCGTTTCCCTCTGTTGGGCAGAGCGGTGCGGGCCGTGACCTATGCATTAGAGCGCACGCCGTTGCGCGGGCTGGGCATCAGCCATATGCTTGTGGTGGAGAAAAGCACGACGTGATAGGTCACGAGTCAGATATCGCGGATAACGGATGATTCGTGATGGGTGACTCGTGACGTATGAAGCATGACGGATTTTGGGGCGCTGCGCAGCGGGCGCAGCCTTTGGCCGCAAAGAGGGTGTAGATTCGATGGAGCGTTTGGACCGTCACGATCGGGTAATGATATCGCGGCGCAAACGGCTGCGGGCAAGGGTGAACCGCCCGCGCCCGTGGCTTTGGCTCGCCCAGGGCGTCGTAGCCGTCTTCCTCGTGGTGTTCATGTCGTTTGGGTTGATGGCGGGCGTGAGCATTGCGGCCGTATATAGCATCTACAATTCCTATGCGGCCCAACTTCCCGACGCAAGCATCATCGAAGCGGAGCAGGACGATTTCCAGACGGTGCGCATCTACGACCGCACGGGGAGTTATCTGCTCTATGAGAGCGTGGATCCGCGCCCGTTCCGCGGCGACCGCACCTATGTGCCACTGGCAGAGATGTCGCCCTGGGTGGCGCGCGCCGCGGTTGCATCCGAGGATCGCAACTACTGGGAACACCCTGGAATCAACGTGCGCGGTCTGCTGCGCGCCTTCATCTCCAACTTGCAGGGCGGCGCGGTGCAGGGCGGTTCGTCGATCACGCAGCAGTTGATCAAGAACGTGGTGATCCCGATTGAGGAGCGCGCCCAGCAGAGCTATGCGCGCAAGCTCAAAGAGGTGATCCTGGCGCTGGAGGTGACGCGGCGTTACCCAAAGGAGAAGGTCCTGGAGTGGTATCTAAACAATAACTTCTACGGGAACCTGGCCTATGGGGTGGAAGCCGCGAGCCAGGTCTACTTCGGCAAGAGCAGCACTGAGCTCAATCTGGCCGAGGCGGCCATGCTGACGGCCGTACCGCAGTTCCCCGCGCTGAACCCCATCGACTCGCCGGAGGATGCTAAACGGCGCCAGGGCATTACGCTGCAAGCGATGGTGGATGCGGGCTACATCACGGCCCAAGAGGCCGAGGCAGCCTTTCAGCAAGAGCTTGACTTGCGGCGGTCGGTGACGGAGCGTTTCGACATTTTGACGGCGCCGCATTTTGCGCTGTATGTGCTCGACCAGGTGAAGCGGGAGTTTAACGCGGCGGACGATCCCTATTTCATTTGGAAAAAAGGGTTGACGATCTATACGACGCTGGATGTGGATCTGCAGCGTCATGCCGAGCAGATAGCGCGCGAGCAGGTCGCTCTGCTGGATGAGCAGGGCAAAAACGCCAGCAATGCCGCGGTGGTCGTGATCAAGAATGACACAGGCGAAATCCTGGCGATGGTCGGTTCGTTGAACTATAACAACGAGGAGATCGATGGCCAGGTGAACGTGGCGACCGCCGAACGCCAGCCCGGCTCCAGCTTCAAGCCATATGTCTATTTGACGGCTTTGCAACAAGGGATGACGCCCGCCACTATGATATTGGACGTGGCGACGGCCTTCCCGCAGGCCGATGGCAGCTACTACCGGCCGGAAAACTACGACCGGCAGTATCATGGGCCGACGTCGTTGCGCAACGCGCTGGCGCGATCCTACAACATCCCGGCCATCCGCGTGATGGACCAGGTAGGCGTCGCCAACGCTCTGCGCACTGCGCACCGCATGGGCATCAACGGGCTGGACCGGGGGCTGAACTTCTACGGCCTAAGCTTGGTGCTGGGCGGAGGCGAGGTCTCATTGCTTGACCACACCTATGCCTACAGCGTGTTGGGCAATGGCGGGGTGATGGTGGGCGAACCGGTGCGGCCCTCGGAGCGGCGCGAAGGTTTTCGCAACCTAAACCCGGTGTCGGTCTTGCAAGTGCGCGATGCCGACGGCAACGTGCTGAAGCAGTATGAGCAGCCGGACGCGGAGCGGATCGTCAGCGCGGAGGTGGCCTATCTGATGGCCGACATCATGAGCGATGACGTGGCGCGCGCCCCTTCTTTCGGGGCGAATACCGACCTGACGCTGCCTGACCGCAGAGTGGCGGCTAAGACGGGCACCACCAACGGCTGGAAAGACAACTGGACGATGGGTTTCACGCCGCAGCTGACGACCGGCGTGTGGGTAGGCAACACCGACAACGAGTCGATGGAGAATGTGACCGGGTTATCGGGCGCGGCGCCGATCTGGAACGCGGTCATGCGCAAGTACCACGAGAGCGTACCGCCCGCCTGGTATGATCAGCCGCCCGGCATCACCTCGCGCGTCGTGTGTACGCCCAGCGGCCTGTTACCCACGGACGCCTGTCCGGGGGCTAATCAGCGCACGGAGATATTCGTGGCGGGCACAGAGCCGACCCTGTCCGACAACATCTGGCAGGCCTTTGAGATCGACATGGAGACGGGCATGTTGGCGTCGCCGCTGACGCCGCCCGAACGCCGTGAGACGCGGGTGTATGAGATGCTGCCTCAGGAAGCGATGGACTGGGTGCGCGACAACGGCATACCGCAGCCGCCGCAGGAAGCGTCAGTCGTGCGCCTGGAAGATTACGACCCCGACGCGGCCATCATCCAGCCCACATTGAATGGCTATATCGGCGGGGTGGTCGAGATTATCGGCAATGCGCGCGGCGGGCCATACCGGCTGGAATACGGCAGCGGAGCCGAGCCGCAAGAGTGGGCGCCGATTGGGCCGGAGCACGGCGGCGACATCTCGAACGGGGTGTTGGAAGCGTTCGACACTACCGGATTGGCAGAGGGCCTCTATACGCTGCGCCTAACCGTGAATCGGGGAGACGGGCCGCGAGTTTGGACCACGCCGGTCACCGTCGACAACACGCCGCCGACCGTGATTATCAGCGAGCCGCGGCCTGACCAGCTATACGTGCTGGAGACTCACGAGCAGATCAACGTGAATGTGCTTGTGAACGATACGTGGGCAGTGGATCGCGTTGAGTACTTCATCGATGCGACCGGGTTTGCCACCAGCACGGTGGCGCCGTATAACGAGCGCTGGCCGATTGTCATGCGCGACATTCAGCAGATCGAAGCGCCGGGGACTGTGAACTGGCTAGGCTTTGAGAGCGATGATCCCGATATTCAGCCCGGACGCGCTCGCCTGTTTGAGGATGGCTTCATGGCGGTGCGCACCAGCAACGGCGTTTATCTGGAGGGGCATTTGATCAAGGTGATCGCCTATGACCGCGCCGGCAATATGGCCGAAAGTGAGGAGGTGCGCGCTTATGTGCGCAGACGCCCGCCGAGAGAGGCTGCCGGGCCGTGAGCCATCCGTCACGAGTCAACCGTCATGAGTCATTAGCGAGAAGCGGCGAGGGGTATGGCGATAATACTGGTCACGAATGACGACGGGGTGCACAGCCCGGGTTTGTTGGCTCTGCGCCAAGCGTTAACAGTCGTTGGAGAGGTTGCGGTGCTGGCGCCGGAGCGCAACTGGAGCGCCGGCAGCCATGCCAAGACGATGCATAAGCCTTTGCGCGTGACGCCTGTGACGTTAGCGGACGGCACGCCTGCACACAGCAGCAGCGGCAGCCCCACCGATTGTGTGGCGCTGGCCGCGGGCGGCGTGCTGGGCGTATTGCCGGACCTGGTGGTGAGCGGCATAAACAGCGGCTACAACTTAGGGGTTGACATCACCTATAGCGGCACGGTCGCCTGCGCCATGGAGGCGACCATCAAAGGCATCCCGGGCATCGCCGTGAGTACGGGCTTCGGCGTCGAAGGCGAGGCGGACATGGCGGAAGTGCTGGCGCTGGCCGGCCGCGTGGCGAGCCGCCTGGCTGAACAGGTGTTGGCGCGTGGCTTGCCGCCCAAGACGCTGCTTAATGTGAATGTGCCTGCGTTGGCCCCGGCGGAGATTCGCGGCATCCATGTAACACGCATGGGCGACCGCCATTACCCTTTGGAGGAACTGGTGTCGCGCAATGATCCCTGGGGGAGGCCTTACTACTGGCTAGGGGGATCCGGGCCGGTCGATGTGCCGGATGACGGCGCCGATGTAGGCGCTGTGCGCAGCGGCTACATTAGCGTAACGCCTGTGACGCTCGACATGACCAATCATCCGTTTGTGGACACATTGGCTGCGTGGGATTTCGCCGCGGCGCAGCCGTGGGCCGAACTGAGCTAGAGGTCGTTGTGCAGACAGAGCAAAGCGCGACAATGTGGGAATCCGGGCCGCGGACGGCGGCAATGGTTTTTGCGCCGCTGACCTGCCGAACTCGCTGGGAGGGTGCGGCGGTTACGGTATGGCTGGCGCTGATTGATGCGCTGCTCTTGGTGTGGATGTGGCGGCGGCCTATCGACTGGGCGAAGTTCCTGTTGCTTGTGGTGATCGTCGCCAGCGTGCCGTTGATCTTGCATTTGGCATTGCGCACCTGGGCGGCGTTTACGTTGGAGTATTGGGTCGACCGCAATTCGATTACCGTGGTATGGGCGAACGCGCGGCAGGTCATTCCCTTGGGCCGCATCCGGCGCATCATACGCGGCGGGGTGGATAACCTGAGCCGCACGGCTTGGTTCCATTGGCCGGCGCCTTATCTCGGCAGTACCGGGCGCGCGTTGGGGCTGCTGAATATCAAGCTCTTGTCGACGCGGCCGTTGCCGGAGTGCCTGCTGTTGGAGACGGACAATGCAGTCTTTGCGCTTTCGCCGGCGGATGCGGACGGGTTTCTGGCTTCGCTGCAAGCGCGTCACAGCTTGGGGCCGGTCGCTGCGCTGGAGCCGGTCGTGCTGCGCAACTCGCCGTGGGATCGTGTGTTTCACCGCGAGGCGATCGGGCCATTGCTCTTGGGCGCCGGACTGCTGGGCGTGTTGGCGCTGTTCGGCGCGCTGATGTGGCAGTTCCCGGATTTGCCGGAGGCGCTGGCTTTTCACTACAATACGGACGGCCTGCCGGATGTCGTGCGCGAGAAAGATGCGCTGTTTCTCCTGCCGTCGATTGGCCTGTTGGCCTGGCTGGCAAATGGGGCGTGGGGCGCGTGGATGGCGCTACGCGATCAGCGCACCGGCGCTTATATGTTATGGGGCGGCGCCATCATTGTCCAGGCTTTTTCGTTTATGGCGCTCTATACCCTCATCAACTGATTAAAGCGAGTGACTGGACCGAGCGGATACGTGAGCGACGCAAGGCAGGACCCGTTTCTGAGCATCGTCATCCCTGCATACAACGAGGAGAAGCGACTGCCGCCGACGCTGCATAAGGTGGCGGAATTTCTTCGCGCCCAACCCTATCGCGCCGAGGCGCTGATCGTGGAAAACGGCTCCACGGATCGGACGTCGGCGGTGGTCGAAGCGTTCGCCGCTGAGCAGGTGAAGCCTGATGACCCGTTTGTCGTGCGCCTTCTGCACAGCGAGAAGGGCAAGGGCAATGCCGTGCGGCACGGCGCTATGTCCGCTCGCGGCGAGTACATTCTGATCAGTGATACCGACCTGGCTGTGCCGATTGAGGAAACGAGCCGTTTTCTGCCGCCTGCGCTCGCGCGCGACGGCTACGGCATCGCCATCGCCAGCCGGGAGATCCCCGGCGCGATTCGCCACGGCGAACCGGAATACCGGCACGTAATGGGGCGCGTGTTTAACCTGTTGGTGCGCTGGATGGCTGTGCCGAGGATTCAGGATACGCAGTGCGGCTTCAAGTGTCTCAGCCGGGAAGCGGCGCGCAGCGTCTTTCCGCTGCAGCGCATCGACGGCTGGGGCTTCGATGTCGAGGTGCTCTATATCGCCCAGCGTCACGGCATTCCCATTGTGGAAATTCCGGTGAACTGGTATTACGGCAAGGACAGCCGGGTCCGCCCGATTCAAGACACGATCAACATGGTGCGAGACTTGCTGACGATCCGGCGCAACAGCCGCGCCGGTTTGTACGACAAGGAGCTCAGCGCCAGCGGCGAGGAGTTGTCAGCCGTCTAGTTGCGCTTTGCGCCGGTTCATGCGCATGGCCTGGATGAGTTGGGCCATGTTGGCGACGTAGTGGGCGATGATGGGCGCGAGGATCGTGCCCGATAAGAGCCAGAGACCGCCCAGTAAGACGCCCGCGATCGTCGCACCGGCGATTCCCCATGCACCTTGCGGCAGATGGAGCAGGCCAAAGCCGGCGCCCGCCAAGATTACCAGCCAATGCACCGGCAGCAGAGGTGCAAGCCCGCCCAACAACAGGCTGCGAAAGAGCAGTTCCTCTAGTACGACAACGCCGGCCATCGCCACTGCCACCTTGACCAATTCCATCCGGCTGCGCGGCACGACGGCTTGCAGCACGACCGGCGAGTAGAAGCGCTCTCCGCTGCGACTGTGGACCCAGCGCGTAGCGAAGATGAATACGAGCGCCAGCGCGCCGCCCCAGGCGATTCCCTGCCGGATCGCCGTCTCCCAGTTCGTGAACACCCAGCCTAACGCTTCCCGCTCCAGCCCGCTGAGCAGACCCAAGCCGAGACACGCCGCGATCAACATGATGCGCAGGACGTTCTCCGCGGGCATGATCAGCAGGTTGCGGTCGGGGCGCCAATGCCGGAGAAGCCGGGCTGTGCGATAGGTCGCCAGACCAATCAGCGCGGTGAGGGCAAGCGTGAGTACGACGAACAGCCAGTAGCGGAACAAAGCGGCGTCCAGTGGTGTGCACGGGCGAAATGCGCCGTCAGACGGCTGCAGAGATCATAGCATGGCTGTTGGGGAGGGCCAAGGCCAACCTTAACGCCGGTTGGCGCGGTGAGACGCTTCACGGTACAATGTGCGCACAAATGTTCGGGCTTGTAGGAGGCGAGGATGGCGAAGGCGAAAGTGCAATACGTCTGCTCCGCATGTGGCAGCGTGCAGATGAAATGGATGGGTAAATGCCCAGATTGCGGCGAGTGGAATACGCTGGAGGAGGTCGTCGTCCCGGCCGTCGACGCCAAGCGTTCGTCGCGCCGCGGGGGAGCAATGGGCGGGCAAGGGGCCGACCCTGTGGCGCTGCGCGATGTGCCATCCGGTGCGGGCGAGCGGCTGACGCTGGACAATCAGGAGTTAAATCGTGTCCTCGGCGGGGGAATTGTGCCCGGCTCCGTCGTGCTGGTGGGCGGCGATCCGGGGATCGGCAAGAGCACGCTGTTGTTGCAGATGGCGGCGGAGGTGGCGCATGGAGGCCGCGCCGCGCTCTACGTCAGCGCAGAGGAGAGCGCACATCAGATCGCGCGCCGCGCGGCGCGGCTCGGCATTAATACAGATGATCTGTATGTGCTGGCGGAGATCGTGACGGAGCGAATCTTGGAGCGCATCGAGCGCATGCAGCCGGCGCTGGTGATCGTCGACTCGGTGCAGGCCATCTACGCCGAGGGAGGGCCGAGCGCTGCCGGCAGTGTGAGCCAGGTGCGCGATTCGGCGGCCCTGCTGCTGCGCACGGCGAAAGCCTATAACATCCCCGTATTTTTAGTCGGCCACGTCACCAAGGAAGGTTCGATCGCGGGGCCGCGCATCTTGGAGCACATGGTGGATGTGGTGCTGCAACTTGAGGGAGAGCGATTTCATGCGTACCGGCTGCTGCGGTCGGTGAAGAACCGCTTTGGCAGCACGAACGAGGTCGGCATCTTCGAGATGGGCGAGCGCGGCATGGAGGAGGTGCGCAACCCGTCGGAGATGTTCCTGGCGGAGCGACTGCCGAACGCCGCGGGCAGCGCTATCGCCGTCTCGATGGAGGGAACTCGCCCGCTTTTGGTGGAAGTGCAAGCCCTGAGCAGCCGCTCGGCCTTTAGCCAGCCGCGAAGGACGGCAAACGGCGTCGATTTCAACCGGCTGTTGTTGCTTACGGCCGTGCTGAGCAAGCGGCTTGGGCTGAATTTGAGCGATCAGGATGTGTTTGTCAATGTGGTGGGCGGGATGCATATCAGCGAGCCGGCCGCGGACTTGTCGATCGCGTTGGCGATCCTGAGCAGCTATCGCAACATGCCGATCGCGGCGGATTTGGCAGTCGTGGGCGAGGTGGGTCTCAGCGGCGAATTGCGCAGCGTCGGCCAATTGGCGCGGCGCCTGCACGAAGCGGCAAAGCTGGGCTTCAGCCGTGCGCTTGTCCCGCGCAGTGCGCTGCGTCGCGGCGGCGCGGACATCGCACCGGACGGCATGGAGGTCATTGGCCTGCGCACGCTGCGTGATGCGCTCGACGCGGCGCTGGCGAATTGACCGGCGCGCGGGGCCGGCTGCCGGTGCAACATTCGCCGGTCAGCGTTCGTCTCTTGGTCAGACCGATGCAAGCCGCTGCTATGTGGGCGGATGGAGAAGCGGAGGCGTACAGGCATGGCGGGAAGATGGCGGATCGGGATTTTGTGTGCGCTTGCGTTGGCGGCGTTGAGCGCGTTGCCTGTACGCGGCCAGACCGCAGCCGGCTCACAGGCCCACCAAGAGGTATTTCTGCCGATGCTGGCGGGCTATGAGGTCGCGGCCACGCCGGCGCCCACGACGCCGCGCACGGAGCCGATCTATGCGCTCGCGGGCGAGCTGCGCACGGCTGTGGGCAGACGTTATTCTTACTATCTGACGACGGCGGACAACCGGGAGTTTGGGTTGTCCGGCGACTCGCCCGAAGAGGAGACGCTGATCGACGCCTTGGCGCGCCCAGGGGCGAGTGTGCCGGTGAAAGTATGGGGGACGGCCTATGCGGCCGCGGCGGGCGGTGAGGCGTCGATTGTCGTCACCGGCATTTTGCCCGCAGAGCCGACGCCGACGCCTACGCCGCAGCCCGGAGGGCCGCCGGTCGCTGTGGTCCGCTTCAGCCTGGTCACGTTGCGCTCTGGCCCCAGCCAATCGACGGCTGCAGCGGGCAGCGTGGTGTATAACCAACGCTGCGCAATTGTGGGGCGCTATACCGCGGGGACATGGCTTGAGATCGACTGCGGCGATGGGACGCGCGGGTGGATCGACAGCCGGTTGGCGGCGGTGGAGGGCGACCTAAGCTCCGTGCCGCTCTTCGCGCAGATGCCGACGCCGCGACCTGCCTCTACGCCCACGCCGCTGCCTTCGCCCACGCCTACGCCCCAGGCCAAGTGGCGCGTGACGCTGTTCAACAATATGCGCCTGCTCGATCCGCCTGTTGCCCAAGCGTTTGTCGATACGATTGATTTCGACTGGGGCGCCGGCAGCCCCAACCCGTTGCTGCCGGCGGACGGGTTTTCCATGCGTTTCGATGCGACGCAGAATTTCGCCCCGGGCGTCTATCAGTTCCGGGCGCGGGCGGATGACGGCGTGCGTGTCTGGCTCGACGATCAACTGGTGATCGACGAGTGGCGCGGGCCGAGCGGCAGGACCTATACTGCCACGCGCAACCTGTCAGGCCGGCATGATCTGCGCGTCGAATATTATGAAGCGTCCGGTCTGGCGAGCCTCTGGTTCGAGATCGCGGGCTATAACCAGGCGCCTGCATGGCAGGCGGAGTACTTCTCTAACACGGCGTTGGCAGGGTCGCCCGTGACGGTTCAACAGGAACCGCCCTCGGCGATTCCGCTGGCGTATGACTGGGGCTACGGTTCGCCTGCGTCCGGTGTTCCGGCGGATCTATGGTCGGCGCGTTGGAGCGGGAATTTCGTGTTCGACACGGGCGACTATATCTTCCGGGCGATCGCGGATGACGGCGTGCGCGTGTCGATCGACGGGCTACGCGTGATCGACCAGTGGCGCGACGGCTATAATAACGTGACAAACCGTTTCATCGGCGTCGGACAGGGCCTGCATTCAGTGGTGGTGGAGTATTATGAGCGCACCGGCCGGGCGGAACTGCAAGTGTGGTGGTTCCCCGCGCCGCCGGAAGTTGGGCTAAGATAAGACCGCAGTAATGCGCACTTGACGCCGCAGGCCGTCGCGTGGATGAAGGCGACGCCTGCGGCGCTTGGTTTATAGGGGAGAATGCCGGTATAATCACCGTTTTGAGCCTGTCAGCCCGGCGCAACTTCGCGGGCGGGGCGGTGTTATCAGTAGTGTATCGATCGGCGCAGCGGGGAGGCAAGGCCCGCTCAATCATAGGAACCGTTTATGCCTGCACAGAATCGTACAGACGGCGGAGACGGCGTGCAGCCGCCTCGCGTCGTCATCACCGGGCTGGGCGCAGTCACCCCCCTCGGCCTGGATGTGGCCGCCACATGGGAAGCGTTGCTGGCCGGCCGGTCCGGAATCGACTTCATTACCCGTTTTGATACCGGCGACCTGCGCACCAAGATCGCCGGCGAAGTGCGCGACTTTGATCCGGCCAATTATATGGATCGCAAAGAGGCCAGACGACTGGACCCGTATATCCAGTACGGGTTGGTCGCGGCTCAAGAAGCCATTGCCGATTCCGGTCTGGCCCTTTCCGATGAAGAGCCGGAGGCGATGGGCGTTGTAGTCGGCAGCGGCATCGGCGGGATCACGACGACGCTCGACAACCATGTGGTGATGATCGAGCGCGGCGCGCGGCGAGTCAGCCCCTTTATGATCACCAACACGCTGGTCGACAGCGCAGCGGGCAAGATCGCAATTGAGTTCGGCATGCACGGCCCGAATCATGCGGTGGTGAGCGCGTGCGCCAGCGGCACGGCCGCGGTGGGTGAAGCCTTTGAGTTGCTGCGCCGCGGCGATGCCGAGGTGATCTTGGCGGGCGGAGCCGAGTCAACGCTGGCGCCGCTGGTCGTTTCGGGCTTCGACGTGATGGGCGCATTGAGCCAACGCAACGATGACCCCAAGGGGGCCTGCCGCCCGTTCGACAACGCCCGCGACGGCTTTGTGATGAGCGAGGGCGCGGCGATTATGGTCTTGGAGACCGAGGCGCACGCCGCGGCGCGCGGGGCGCGCATCTATGGCGAGGTGGTCGGCTATGGCAGCAGCGCCGATGCGTGGAACATGGCTGCGCCGCATGAGCAGGGTCGGGGGGCCATCAACGCCATGAAGATGGCGCTGCGCAAGGCCGCAGCCTATGGCGTGCTTCCGGAGGACATCGACTACATCAATGCTCACGGCACAGGGACGCGCCTCAACGACGCCACCGAAACGCTGGCAATTAAGCAGGTGCTCCAAGAGCACGCGTACAAGACGCGCATCAGCAGCACGAAAAGCATGACCGGCCATATGTTGGGCGCGGCCGGCGCACTGGAAGCCGTCGTCTGTATGAAGGTGATCGCAGAGGGCAAGATCCCGCCCACCATTAACCTGGACGATCCTGATCCGGAGTGTGATCTGAACTATACGCCGCTGGCTGCGCAAGAGGGGCAGGTGCGCGTGGCGTTGAGCAACAGCTTTGGCTTCGGCGGCCACAATGCCTGCGTCGTTTTGCGCGGATACCCGACGACGTGAGCGGCGGAAAAGGAAGGAATTATCATGGCGGAGAATGAGCGTTCCGATCTTGATCACGCAGCGGGGCGCAACGGCGACGGCCCCGCGCCGGTCAAGGACGAGGCGCCCGCCCAACAGGTCGCGCCGCCGCTGCCGCAGCCTGGCGGCGGACGCTATGCGCAGATTGTGGGTTGGGGCTATCATGTGCCCTCGAAGGTGATCACGAACCACGATCTGGAGCAGATCGTCGACACCAGCGACGAGTGGATTCGCACACGCACCGGCATCGAGGAGCGGCGCGTGGCCGCGGACCCGAATGAGACGACAGCCAGCCTGGCTGCGGCCGCAGCGCGCAAAGCGTTGGATGTGGCCGATGTTCATCCCAGCAAGGTCGATCTGATCATTTGCTCGACTAGTTCGCCGGAATACATTTTCCCCGCCACGGCGAGCGTAGTGCAGGATGCCATCGGCGCGGTCAATGCCGGCGCCTTCGACCTGAGCGCGGCTTGTTCCGGCTTTGTCTATGGGCTGGCGATGGCCCGCGGCCACATCTTGGCGGGCGACGCCGAATATGTGCTCGTGATCGGCGCAGAGACGTTGAGCCGCATCGTCGACTGGACGGACCGCAATACCTGCGTGCTCTTCGGCGACGGTGCAGGCGCGGTGCTGGTGGCCGCCAGCGACGTGCCCGGCGGCATCATGGCGACGGAACTGGGGAGCGACGGATCGGGCGCAGACATGCTGATTGTGCCCGCGGGCGGCAGCGCTCACCCGGCCAGCCTAGAGACCGTGAGCAACGGCAGCCACTTCATCAAGATGGAGGGCAAGGCCGTATTCCGTTTCGCAGTGCGCGTGATGGCAGAAGCAACCACCAAAGCGCTCGACCGGGCAGGGTTGACGCCGGATGACGTGGACTTGGTGATTCCGCATCAGGCCAATCTGCGCATCGTGCAGAACAGCGTGCTGCGCCAATTGAAGATTCCGGAAGATAGGGTGTTCGTCAATTTGCAGCGTTACGGCAATACGAGCACGGCCAGCATTCCAATCGCCTTGTGTGAGGCGATCGAGGCCAAGAAGGTTAAGCCGGGCGACAATTTGGTCTTTGTCGGTTTCGGCGGCGGGTTGACGTGGGCCGCTTGCGCCGTGAAATGGGGCGTGCCCACTGCCGCGCCGGAGGTGGGCTGGTGGCGCAGTACGCGCCGCCAAGCCGGTTACCAGGCGGCTGCAGCGCGCAGCATGTGGCGGCGGGCGGTGCGCTGGATGTATGACGTGTGGCCGGCGGACCCGGAAGAGGCGGCGTCTGGGGACCATGAAGCGACGGCGCCAGAGCCGAAGAAGCAGGTCTCCGGTTCGCGAGGAGAGTAAACAGATTTTCGATAGCGACCCCCGGTGCAGACCTAGCCGGGGGTCGAGTGTTCTTTGGATCGGTTTCTGTTCTGCACAGGGACGCGTTTGGATTCTCGACAGGGAGACGCTCCGGCGGAAGGGCAGACGCCGGCGTTCCAGCGGCGCAGGATATTATCCAGTTCCTCCATGCGGATCGGTTTGGGCAGGTAAT
This sequence comes from uncultured Caldilineaceae bacterium, assembly GCA_964467575.1. Lineage (GTDB taxonomy): Bacteria > Chloroflexota > Anaerolineae > Caldilineales > Caldilineaceae > JASGTU01. The sequence continues at coordinate 19,435 of CAYXRG010000009.1, forward strand.
CATCCATCCCGGCGGCCAGGCAGGCCTCGCGATCGCCTTCCATGGCGTTGGCCGTCATCGCCACGATCGGGGTGTGGCGGCGGTTGTGGCGTTCGGCGGTGCGGATCATACGCGTGGCCTCGAAGCCGTCCACCTCGGGCATCTGGCAGTCCATGAGAACCACCGCATAATTCTCGTGCAGGACGGCTTCCACCGCCTCGCGTCCGTTGGAAGCGACATCTGCCGTATAGCCTAGCTTTTGCAACTGGCGCAGGGCCACCTTCTGGTTGACCAGGTTGTCTTCTACCAATAGAACCGTTGGCCGTCCGCTGACAATGGCTGCCGGCTGATTGGGCTTGGCGGTGACATGCGATGTTGACGTCCGCTTCGTCTGGCGCTGATCGTCCGTGGACTCTGCGCCAGGTTGTTCGTCGTGGGCGGTTTCGCTCGCAACCGGCTTCAGCGGCGTCCAGAACCAGAAGGTGGAGCCTTGTCCAAGTTGGCTTGTGACGCCGATCTCTCCGCCCATCAATTCGATCAGGCTGCGAGAGATGGCGAGGCCCAGACCGGTTCCTCCGTGCTTGCGCGTCGCCGAAGCGTCCAGCTGGGTAAACGGCTTGAAGAGGCGGCCGATCTCGACCGACGAGATGCCTCGGCCCGTATCTGTGACCTCGAAGCGCAGCGCCGCGTCTGCGTCCGTCTGCTCCGGTCGATCCGTGAGGTTGACTGTAAGCGAAACCGAGCCACGTTCGGTGAACTTGATGGCGTTGCCCACCAGGTTGATGAGCACCTGGCGAAGGCGGAACGGGTCGCCGCGACAGAAGTGCGGGACTGCCGGGAAGACGTTCGTTTGAAGGACCAGACCTTTTTCCTGCACCCCTAGGGCAAGCAGGTTGACAACATCATCCACCACGGTTCTGACGGAGAATACCTCTTCGTTCAGATCGACCATGCCTGCTTCGATCTTGGACAGGTCTAGAATGTCGTTGATGATCGTGAGCAGGGCGTCGGCGCTTTTGCCGATGATCTCTAGGGATTCGCGTTGGTCTTCGTTGAGCGGTGTGGCGGCGAGTAATTCGGTCATCCCCACGATGCCGTTCATGGGGGTGCGGATTTCGTGGCTGATGGTGGCGAGGAAATCGGACTTAAGCTGCGAAGCGCGCAGCGCCTCCTGATGGGCGTTCGCCAGTTCGACTTCCATCTGCTTGCGATCGTCGATGTTGATGCACGAGCCGACAAATTCGAGCGGGTTGCCGTCTCGTCCGCGCACCAGCCGCAGTTCCTCGTGCATCCAGCGATAGGAGCCGCTGCCGTGCAGGAAACGGTATTCCGTCATGGCGGAGCCGCTGCGCAGAGCCTCTTGCGTCTCTTGCTCAATCTTGTGACGATCTTCCGGATGGACGTGATTCCACCAGAAGTCCGGCGTGGAGATCATCGTCTTGGCGGAATGGCCGTAGATGTTCTCGCTGTTGGGCGAGTAATACGTCGGCGCAAAGGGCGGTTCGGTCCCGACGCAGAAGATGGTGACGGGGCTTTCGGTGACAAGGTGCTGGAGGCGCGCTTGCGCTGCGACCAGCGCCGTTTCGGCGCGCTTGCGCTCGGCCACCTCGGCGGAGAGGGCGGCGGTGCGGGCTGCAATTTGAGCGTCGCGCTCAGCCAGGCGCTCGGCCATGTTGTTGAACGCCGTGGCGACGTCCCGCAGTTCACGCCTGCCCTCAAAGTGTATTCGATAGTCCAATTGGCCTTGGCCGATGCGCTCGACGCCGGCGCGGATTTGCTCTAGCGGGCGAAAGAGCAGCCGATCCAAGATCGATGCGGTGCTGACTCTGGTGAGGAGGGTAAATGCCAGCGTGACAGCGACTGCCAGCAGCGTGACCTGGCGGAACACGCTCGCCGCCTCTGAGGTTGGGATCTCGGTCACTGCGATCCAGCGCGTGCCGGGCAGGCGCGTCATGGAGCCGATCACGCCGTCCCCCTGGAAATTGGTATAGGTCCCGTTCCACTGGTCGTCAGAGGATGCGAGGAAAGCCGCGAATTCCGGTCGCCCGGCGAGCGAGGCGTTCGCCAGCACCAAATCCGCTTCCGGGTGGGCGATGATGCGCCCTCTATCGGTGACGATATAGGTGCGGCCCGTTCCGCCGAAGTTCATGTCTTGCACGTACTGCCAGAGGACGTTCATGTCCAGGCGCGCGGCGTTGACGCCCTGGTTCGCGCCGGGAACGGCCATGACTGCATAGGGCGTACCGTCCGCCGCAATCTGGAGCGTGCTCAGGTAGGTCTCGCCTAGTCGTGCGGTCTGAAACCATGCCGATTGGGAGATGGTAAAGACGTTTGCCAAGACCGGGGAGTCATGGTGAGCGCTGGCGAGTATCTTCCCCTGTTCATCCAAAATGATCACTTCAAGTAGGAAGGATAATCCATCTCGCTCGAGAAGATGCCGGAGCGCGGGCGCAGGATCGTGGTCATGAATGCTGCCTAGGATACTGGCATCTTCCTGAAGGACATAGCGCGCCTGATCCAGGTAATTGGTCAGGATTCGCGCTCCGGCGCGAGCCGTCTGAGCGTGGCGCTCGCGCCAGGACTCAAGCTCCAGGCGATAGGCCGTGATGGAGATGCCGGCAGCCGCGGCGATGAAGCAGGAGAGAAAGACGCCGGTCAACGTGACGAGCAGGATGTTCTTCAAGCCGGCATTGGCGACGCCGGCGGTGATACGTTCCAGGCGGCGTCGCAGCGCGGCGGCAAGACTATTCATTCTCATCTAGAAACCGTTGCCAAATCTGTGCATAACGTTGTTCGGCCTCGGGGCTAATTGCCGTATAGTACTCGGCCTGCGCGAGCGCCTCGAACGGCGGAAAAACGGTGAGGTTGTCGCGGATTTCGGGTCTGATGAAAGGAAGCGCAGCGTCGTTGGGAACGGCGACCCATAGCTCATTAACCATGAGCGCGCTGATCTCGGGGCGAAATAGGAAGTTGATGAACTTCTCGGCTGCGGCCTTATGTCTGCTGCCGGCCGAAATGGTGATGTTGTCCGACCAGATGATGGTTCCTTCTTGGGGAAGGACGTAGGTCGCGGCGTCAAGTTGCGCCTGGGCTTCGCGAGCATCGTAGCCCCAACCGTAGATCATCACGGCCGAGCCGTCAATCAGGTGAGGCGCGCCCGTTGGCAGGTTCGGATCGATCAGGAAGACGTTCGAGCGCAGCGCGAGCAGCTTCTTTTCGGCCTCGGCCAGTTCGTCCGGGTCTTCCGAATTGAGCGAATAATTTAGAGACTTGAGAGCGATGCCGATCATTTCGCGACCATACGGCCAGATGCCGATCTTGCCGGCATAACGAGGGTCCCAGAGGTCGCTCCAACTCGTCACCGGCTCGTCGACGCGATCCGTGCGCACGATCAGCCCGGTTGTGCCCCATTGGAGCGTGATCGAGTAGCGGTTGCCTGGGTCGAAGGCGAGGTCGCGAAAACCCGGCGAGACAAAGTGAAAGTTAGGGATGTTGGCGTAGTTCAGTTCGGCTAGCAGACCCTCGGCGACCGCGATGGGGACGTAAGTGTTGTCGAGGACGGCTATATCGACCTGCTTGCCGGCCCGCAACTGCTCCATAGCCTCCTCTTGATCGGCGTAGACTTCATACTCGACGTGGATGCCGGTCTCCGCGGCGAAAGCGTCTAGAATGCTTTGCGGAATGTAGCCGGCCCAGTTGTAGAGAATAATCGTTGGCTGCGGGGGTGTCGGCTGCGCTTCAATGACGCAGGCCGTCAGGGATATGGACAACGCAAAGATGCTGAAGATGTTGAGGAGGCGCATCGCTTTTCCGCAGCTAGAGGAATCGACCCAACTGGTATCAGGGCAAGCACGAATATCTGTCGACAGACATCATTATACATAGCGTCGCGCATCACGGCACAGGACGTTTGTCCTATCTCCGGCGCGCATATGTCGGGAATGAGCCGGATAGGAGATGGCGGCTAGTGACGCGTGGGACGCCGGCGTTTGTGAGCCGGCGTCCTGTGTCTGAATCTGCGAAATGTGAGGCGCCCTAGAGCGCTAAGCGAAGCGTGCGGCGACTTCCGGTTTGAGCAGATGCCAGATGATCAGCCCGCCGATTATGGTTCCGAGCGGAAAGAGCAGGAGGGTGAGCATGGAGAGAGCGAGGGCGGTGACACGCGCCCATTGGCGCAGCGTCCAAAGGCCATAGCCGACGACGAGATAGAACAAGGTGAAGGCCATCGTCACGCAGGCGATCAGGCCGATCACAGCCATGCCGATGAACGCGGGCGGCGCTTCTGTGGCGGCGACAATAGCTAGAATCATGCCGGGTATGGCGAGCGCGACGGTTCCCGCCAGAAAGAGCAAGCTCACCAAGAAATGGTAGAGCGCGATGATCGTGACGCCATCGTCGCGACGTTCGGGTGCTGAATGGTTCTGCATCTCATATTGCATGGTGCAAGCCTCCGTCCGGCCACTGCAAGTAGGTCAATCCTCTCTGCAAAGCACTACGTGAGGATTGGCGAAAGGTTGCACGTCCGATATATGCAGGGCAGCAGAGAAGGGGGCGAATTCGCCATTTCAGGCCATCCGTGATACAACAAATGTTGAGCAGTACGCGATATGCGGAGAAATCTGAACGAAAACCTAAAGATATCTTGTCTTTGCGGAGGATTATGATGACAGACATTGTTAACATTATCGGTCGAGAGGTGCTCGACAGTCGCGGCAACCCGACGGTAGAGGTGGAGGTTGAACTGGCAAGCGGCGCGGTCGGCCGCGCCATTGTGCCGAGCGGCGCCAGCACCGGCGTGCACGAAGCCGTGGAACTGCGCGACGGCGACAAGAAGCGCTACGGCGGCAAGGGCGTGCTGGATGCGGTCGAGAACGTCAATAACCGGTTGGCCGACGAACTGCTTGGCTATGACGCGCTGGATCAGGTTGCCATCGACGAGTACATGGTATCGCTGGATGCGACGCCGAACAAGGGCAATCTGGGCGCCAACGCCATCCTCGGCGTGAGCCTGGCCATCGCCAGGGCAGCGGCTGAAGCGCTGGGCATCCCGCTGTATCGCTATCTGGGCGGAGTAGGGGCGCGCACGCTGCCTGTGCCGATGATGAACATTCTCAACGGCGGCAAGCACGCAACCAATAGCACCGACTTCCAGGAGTTCATGGTGATGCCGGTGGGCGCACCGACCTTTGCCGAGGGGCTGCGCTGGGGTTCGGAGGTTTATCAGAGCCTGAAGAAGGTGTTGCACGACGGCGGTTACAGCACGAACGTCGGCGACGAGGGCGGCTTTGCGCCGAGCCTGGGCGGCAATGTCAAGGCCGTCGAGGTCATCCTGGCTGCCATCGAGAAGGCCGGCTACAAGCCCGGCGAGGACATCTACATCGCGCTGGACCCGGCCATGAGCGAGCTGTACGACGCCGAAAGCGGCCTCTATAAGCTGCCCATCGAGGGCGTCGAACTGAACAGCGATCAGTTGGCCGATCTGTGGGCGGACTGGAGCAGCCGCTTCCCGATCATCAGCATCGAGGACGGCATGGCCGAAGATGACTGGGACGGCTGGAAGAAGCTCTACGCCAAGATCGGCGACCGCATGCAGTTGGTCGGCGACGACCTGCTGGTGACCAATGTCGAGCGCATCGAGCGCGCCATCGCCGAGAAGGCGTGCAACTCGCTGCTGTGCAAGGTGAACCAGATCGGCACGCTCACCGAGAGCATCGCCGCCATTGAGATGAGCCACCGCGCCGGCTGGTCGGCTGTGGTGAGCCACCGCTCGGGCGAGACCGAGGACGCCACCATTGCGGACCTGGTCGTGGCGTTCAACACCGGGCAGATCAAGACGGGCGCGCCGGCGCGCAGTGATCGCGTGGCCAAGTACAACCAACTGCTGCGCATCGAGGAGCAGTTGGGCGATACCGCGGTCTACGCCGGCCTGAAGGCCTTCCCGCATATGCACTAGGGGCGGGCGGTATTGCCGGCATAAGGCAGCATAAGGCAAGAGGGGCGTAAAACAAAGGGCGGGCCTGGTTTCCAGTTCCCGCCCTTTTTGTGTGCCCCTGCCCCGACTCGAACGGGGATGCCCTAATGGGCACAGGCCCTCAACCTGCTGTGTATACCAATTCCACCACAGGGGCGTGGCGCAAATTCTGGTGACAGTATAATGGGAATGGGCGGCGCTGTCAAAACGGGGCCGTGGCCGCGGGCGCGCCTATCACGTAAGGGCCGCAGGTTTGACAGCTAGGGCGCGCTTGCCTAACATTGATTGCCGGAAGACGTTCCCGGCGCCCGTGGCGGTGCGCTGGGCTTAACGCGTCACATCGAGTTAATCAACCGGCACGGCAGACATCATGCGGACCATGTTTAGCGGAGGGATGCACCTATGCCCGAACCAAGCGGCGGCGCGGAGACTCTGGAATACCGCACCGAAGTCAAACAACTCTTGGATATCCTGGCCCATTCGCTCTACACGGACCGGGAGATCTTTTTGCGAGAGCTGATTTCCAACGCATCGGACGCGCTCAATCGCGTGCAGTTCGAGATGCTGACGACGCAGGATGTGGTCGACCCGGAACGGGAGTTGGCGATTCGTCTGTCTGCCGACGCCGAGGCGCGGACGATCACGATTGCGGACAGCGGCATCGGCATGAACCGCGAGGAGCTGACGGAGAACCTGGGCACGATCGCGCATTCCGGCGCGCGCACCTTTATACAAAATGTGGGCGCGGGAAAAAACGCGCTGGAGGAAATCATCGGTCAATTCGGCGTGGGCTTCTACTCGGCGTTCATGGTCGCCTCTGAAGTGACGGTGACGTCGCGCTCATACCGGCCCGGCGACCAGGCGTGGACCTGGCGCTCGCAGGGCGACAGCCGCTATACGCTGGAGCCGGCGGACAAGGCCGACCGCGGCACGACGGTGATGATCAAGCTGAAGGAGGATGCGGCTGAGTTTGCCAATGCCTGGCGGCTGGAGCAGATCGTCAAGAAGCACTCGGACTACGTGTCCTTCCCCATCTACCTGGCGGGCGAGGACGGCGAGGAGAAGGTGATCAACCGGCGCACCGCGCTGTGGCGACAGTCGCCGGGCAGCGTGTCGGACGAGGAGTACGCCGAGTTTTACCGCCAGTTGACCTATGACACGGCCGATCCGCTGGCGCACATGCACATGGTGACGGATGCGCCGGTGAACTTGCGCGCCGTGCTGTTCATTCCCGCCAAGCGGGAGCGGGGCGCGCTGCACCTGCGCCCAGAGCACGGTCTGCGCCTCTACTCGCGCAAGATACTGATCCAGGAGGCCAATAAGGACCTGCTGCCCGACTACTACCGCTTCGTCGACGGGGTGGTCGATTCGGAGGACTTGCCGCTCAACGTCTCGCGCGAGACGGTGCAAAGCAGCCCGCTGCTGCGCCAGATACGCCGGGCGTTGACGGGGCGGGTGAACCGCGAGCTGAAGACGTTGGCCGATGAGAAGCCGGAGCTTTATGTGCAGTTCTGGAACGAGTTCGGCGTGTTTATCAAGGAGGGCGCGGCGGTCGACCCCGGCAGCCGCGAGGCGCTGGTCCCCTTGCTGCGTTTCCGCTCGACGCACAGCGGCGACGAACTGACTTCGCCGGCGGACTATATCAGTCGGATGCGGCCCGATCAGGAGGTGATCTACTATGTGTTGGGCGAGGACTATGCCTCGGTAGCGCGCAGCCCGCACCTGGACTACTTCCGCGCGCATGACATCGAGGTGCTTTACCTGGCGGACCCCGTGGACGGCTACATGACGGCGATGCTGCATGAGGCGGAGGGCAAGCGGCTGCAGAACGTGGACGACGCCGGTCTGAAGCTGCCCGAAACGCCGCCGGCTGAGGAGGAAAGCGCCGCCCAGGTGGAAGGCGAGGCCTTCGACGCGCTGGCGGAGCGCTTCAAGGCGACGCTCGGCGATCGCGTGTTGGGCGTGCAGGCATCCAAGCAGTTGGTGACCAGCCCCTGCCGGCTGGTTTCGCCGGAAGACGACTTCGACCGCGATCTGGAGCGGCTGCGGCGGCTGATGGAGGACAGCTACGAGGCGCCCAAGAAGCTGCTCGAACTGAACCCGCGCCACCCCATGCTGGTCGACCTGGCGCACATGGTCGAAGCCAGCCCGGATGACCCGCTGATCGACGCGGCTATCGAGCAGCTGTTCGACAATGCGCTGCTGCTGGAGGGGCTGCACGCCAACCCGGTGGAGATGGTAGAGCGCATCCAGATGCTCATGGCCGCGGCGGTGGCGGCCCGCGGCGGAGCGCATGACGCGGGCAGCCAAGAGGAAGAGGGCGCTGTGTAGCGCAACGGGCTGTCGAATGGGTATGCGGGGCGAGGCGCGGGTATGCGCTTCGCCCTTCTGTTTATGCGCGGCTCATGGTCGCGCCCGTCCGTTCTACAGGCCGATCTACAGGCCGAGGTCGATGAGGCCGAAGAGGGCGAGCAGCGCCAAGAGGATGGG